>QSCH01000041.1:0-14703 GCA_003462965.1 Collinsella sp. OF03-4AA | reverse complement strand
ACGCCCGCCGGCTTCCCCGTCACACCGGCGGGCACGACCTCGCCCGTTGTCTCCGCCGCGCGAACGGACGCACCTGCATTCGCGCCAGCGAACGGCGACACGACGATATCGGCCCGAGCGCGGTCGGACGCAATGTCAACCCCCTCAGGCGGCTGTCCCGAAATCGGCATGTCGGAATAGAGCGCCACGCGCCCGCCCGAAAGCAGCCGCGCCGACACTCGCTTGATAGCCTCGGGATTCGAAACGGCGAGCCCAGCACAGCGCGCCCACGTATCCACCGCCCACACGCCGCGGACGTCGGTCGCCGTGGTGATGACGGGGATGGCCCCTGCCGCGCGTGCCACAGTTTGCGCAAGCTCGTTCGCACCGCCCAAATGCCCCGACAAAAGCGAGACGGCAAAGCGCCCCGCCTCGTCGATCACCACAACCGCGGAATCGTTTGCCTTCGAGGCGACATGCGGCGCGATCGCCCGCACGGCGATGCCCGCCGCGCCCACGAACAGAAGCGCGTCCGACGCTTCCCACGCGAGCGCCGTCCATGCGCGCAGGTCGGCCTTCCCCTCGCCGAACCCGCGCGAAACGGAAACGTTCCAGCCAGAGTCATCTTCACCTGTCTGCGCGCAATCGGAAAGCGCGCGTGCGGTGCGCTCCGCCAACGCATACCCCCTCTCAGTGAACGCTATGCAGGAAACCCTCATCTAGCGCACCACCATCGTCGAGAAGTAGCTGCCCCGATCGGGCACATCGTCGAGCGAGCGGTACACGCGCTCGCCCGGAAGCCCACAGTCCTCTACGAGCTCGGCACCGTCGAAGGCGCCCTCCTCGCGAAGGATGCGCTTCGTGTCCGCAAGCGAGCGGCGCGCCTTCATGACCACCTTCGTCCCCGGCCAGCCGATTGCACGGCGAACGTCATCGTAGCCGCCGGGCACGATGTGCAGAGGCGACGACATCTCGGGCGTGAGGTCGCGCTCGAGCGCCGCGGCGACCGCGCAGAAGCTCGGCACGCCGGGAATGGCGCGCGCCTCGAACCCGCGGGCGCGCACGTCGGGCGCTATGCGCTGGAAGGTGGCGTAGATGCTTGGGTCCCCCAGGTTCAGCAGCGCGACGTCGCGGGCCGCATCCAGGTGCGCGCCAAGCTCGCGAACAAGCGAGGCATGCTCGGCCGCGCGGCGCTCGGCGTCGCGCGTCATCGAGAATCGCACGGGGATCACCGTCTTGCCTGTAAGGTCGACGGCGCCGCGCACAATGTCAAGCGCGACCATGACCCCGTCCGCCGTTTGCGGTGCGGCGATGACCGGACACGATTCGATTGTGCGGACGGCCTTGATCGTGAGCAGCTCGGGGTCGCCAGGCCCCGTGCCCACCCCGTACAGCACGCCTTTACTCATACGTCGCCCCCAATTCCCCGATAACAGCATCGCGCCCGACGTGCGGAAAAGCTCGCGGCGCCCGGCGTCGAACACGACCGCGGCGATGTCGCATGCGCCCGCCGCGCGGCGGCGCAACCTGTCCTCGATTGCCGCAGCGAGCGAGGCGCGCACAGCGTCCCCCACGCCGGCGGCCTCGATTACCTCGAGCGCCGTCGTGGTCGTGACCGACGACATGATCTCGTGCACGGTCTTCGCGCCCGCGCCGGCCAAGGCCGCGTGGGCGGCCAGAATCTCCGCGCGGCAGTCGGCGGTACGCGAATGGGTGTCCATGATGCCGCCCGCGACCTTCACTAGCTTGCCGATGTGTCCCACAAGAAGGACATTGGTAAATCCCTCGCGAACGCAGCAATCAATCGCATCGCCCACAAAGTTGGAGATGAAGACCACCGGCGCACCGTTTAGGTGGAAATGCCCCGAGATGAACTGCCCGCCGTAGTTGCCGGGCGTGAGCACGACTCCGCGCCGCCCCATAGCCGCATGCTGCCGGATCTCGAGCTCGATGCTGTCGCGCAAGGCAGCGAGGCTGCGCGGCTCGACGATGCCCGTCGTACCCAGGATGGAGATGCCGTCCTCTATCCCAGGTGCGGGTTGAAGGTCTTTTCGGCAAGGGCAACACCCTCGGGTACCGAAATCGTCACAGCAATATTTCCAGAAAAGCCGTGCGCGGCGCACACCTCGCGCACCGCCGAAGTGATCATCGCGCGCGGCGTCGCGTTGATGGCGGCCGCCCCCGCCGTGCGCGGCGCACACCTCGCGCACCGCCGAAGTGATCATCGCGCGCGGCGTCGCGTTGATGGCGGCCGCCCCCACCGGCTGCTCAAGCCCGGGCAACGTCACGCGTCCCACGCCCACGCCGCCATCGACGGAAACTTCCGATTCGCGCGCGGGCACGCCCTTGCTGCCCGCGCCCACGCCGCCATCGACGGAAACTTCCGATTCGCGCGCGGGCACGCCCTTGCTGCCCGCAGCGCCCGTGCCCGGCCCCGCATGTTCCACGAGCGCGTACACGAGCACGCCGTCGGTCACATCGGCATCGTCGCCTGCGTCCTTTCGCACGGCGCACTGGGCGCACCCCTCGCCGATGCATACGTCGACCACGTCCGTCTCGACGGGCAGCCCGCCGGGGGTGACGATCGACACGCGGCCCACGGTCTTTCGTGACAAGAGCATCTCGCAGGCCGCCTTCGCCGCGAGAGCGGCGCAGCTCCCCGTGGTGTAGCCGCAGCGCAGGCGGGTCGTCCCGGTATATATGTAGTGCTCGAGGCCACGCTAGCTGCTCGCCTTCCGATACCCCGTGGCAAACGAAGGGTCGTAAAGCTTGCTGCGCTCGTACGACTCCGCTTGCGCGCCGTCGTGCGCAAGCCCGCCGCGAGCTCCGAGCACGCGGCCCACCACCACGAGCGCCGTGCGGTCGATGCCCTCTCGCGCGCCCGCATCGGCGAGCGTGCCCACTGTGCATCGCACCACGCGCTCCTCAGGCCAGGTCGCCTTATACACGAGCGCCGCCGGCTCGTCGGAGCTGCGGCCCGCGGCCAAAAGCTCGGCGGAAAGCTCGGCGAGCATACCCGAGCTCAGGAAGATGACCATAGTCGAGCCGCTTTCCGCCATGGTGCGCATGCCCTCGCCCGCAGGCATGGGGGTGCGCCCGGAAAGCCGCGTGATCACGACCGACTGGCTGATTCCCGGCAGCGTGTATTCCTGGCGAAGCGCCGCCGCGGCACCGCAAAAGCTCGACACGCCGGGCACCACCTCGTAGTCCACGCCGCGCGCGTCGAGCGCGTCCATCTGCTCCTGGATGGCGCCGTACAGGCACGGGTCGCCCGTGTGCAGGCGCACCACTTCCTCGCCCCGCGCATCTGCCGCGCACATCACGTCGAGCACTTCCTCCAAGGTCATGTGCGCGCTGTCGTAGACGATGCAGGATTCCTTGCACTCAGCGAGCAGCTCGGGGTTCACAAGGCTCCCCGCCCAAACGACCACGTCGGCCGCGTGCAGAAGGCGAGCCCCGCGCAGCGTGATAAGGTCGGCGGCGCCAGAGCCTGCGCCAACGATATGAATCATCCGAGCCTTCCCTTCCCGTTTCTCATCGCAACCGTTTACGCCGCCATTCGCGCAGCGGGCAAAACACGGCGCCTGCGGCAGCAATCGGCGCAAATACGCAGGCAGGAGGCGCAATGCCGCCCGCGCTGGCTTTGACACGTTCACAAGTGCCCACTATCATAGTAAAAGTTTCGGCAACGAGCATATGACAATCGGATAAAAGGAAATGACCGGCGCGGCGCCTGCACAGCCCGCGCTGGCTTGCGGAGGGAACCAGGTGGGAATCCTGGGCAAGGGACATTACTGTATAGGACGCGCGGGCGAACCGCCTCGCGCCCCAAGCCAGACTGCTTCGCCTTTTCCTCACGGCATCGCCGTGGCGTTAGCTCCTTGTGAACCCCGAGGGGTGCGCTTTTCTTTCGCTTGTGCCGACAAGCAACTGTCGCCGGGGGACCGGCAAACCGAGGAAAGGAAAAACCATGTCCGACCAGATGTCACGCCGCGGCTTCATGGGCGCCGCAGCAACCGGAGCCGTCGCGCTCGCCGGAGTCGCGCTCGCGGGCTGCTCCAACACCTCCGCGAGTTCCGAGAAATCTAGTGAAAAGGAGAAGGCCGCGAAGCCGGTCATCCTCGTCACGAGCTTCGGCACGAGCTACAACGACTCGCGCCACATCACCATCGGCGCCATCGAAGACGCTATCCGCGAGAAGTACTGGCAGGACTACGACATCCGCCGCGCCTTCACCGCGCAGATCATCATCGACAAGCTGAAGAAGCGCGACGGCATCACGATCGACAACATGACCGAGGCGCTTGACCGCTGCGTGGAAGACGGCGTGAAGGAAATCGTCGTGCAGCCGACGCATCTCATGGCTGGCCTGGAATACGCCGACGTGAAAGACGAGCTCGACAAGTACGCCGACAAGTTCGACAAGATCTCGCTCGGCGACCCGCTGCTCACCTCCGACGACGACTACAAAAAGGTGGCCGCAGCCATTAAGGAGAACATGGCGTCCTTCGACGACGGCGAGACGGCGCTGTGCCTCATGGGCCACGGCACCGAAGCCGATTCTAACGCCGACTATGCCAAGATGCAGGAAGTGTTCAAGAACGAGGGTTTGACGCAGTTCTTCGTCGGCACCGTCGAGGCTGAACCGACCTGCGAGGATGTTATCGCCGCCGCGAGCGCCGCAGGCTACAAGAAGGCCGTGCTCGCGCCGTTCATGGTGGTCGCGGGCGACCACGCGAACAACGACATGGCAGACGAGACCGACCCCGACAGCTGGGCTGCGAAGTTCGTGGCCGCCGGCTTCGAAGTGACGTGCCTGCTCCAGGGTCTGGGACAGAACGTCGCGGTCGACGACATCTACGTCTCGCACGTGGACGACGCCATCGCCAAGCTGTAAACTCGCCGCGCACGGGGGCGCCGGTCGCGTCCCCGTGCAACGGGCATGCGCCTTTCCCCGACTGACGACGCATGCCCGTTGCATTCGCATCCCGACCGCCCACCGCACGGCGCGGGCGGTCGAAGCGATTGAAAGGAACCCCCTCCATGTTGAAGAAAACCCTCGTCTTCGCCCTGTCGGCGGCGCTTTGCGCGTTCTCGCTCGCCGGCTGCGCCGGAAATTCAATCGACAGCGCAAAGGCAAGCGATGCCGATTCCCAGGAAAAGACCGAACAGGCGGCCGATGCGCCCGCGGGCGCAAGCGCTGCCCCCATCACCGCCGACAAGGTGGCCGACGGCACCTATCCGATCACCGTAGATTCCAGCTCGAACATGTTCAGGATCGTGGACGCCCAGCTCATCGTGGAAAACGGCTCCATGCACTGCGTGATGACGCTTTCCGGCACGGGCTACGGCAAGCTCTTCATGGGCACGGGCGACGAGGCTGCCGCCGCGAGCGAGGCCGACTTCATCCCCTATGTGGAAAACGCGGAAGGCAAGTACACCTACGACGTGCCCGTTGATGCGCTCGACGAGGACACCGCCTGTGCCGCGTGGAGTATTAGAAAAGAGCAGTGGTACGACCGCACGCTTGTGTTCGAATCCGCCGGCGTCGATCTGCGCGCCGACGCACTGAAGTAACGCCATGCGGTCGATTCTTCCCAAGGGAGAAAACAGGAAGCTCCACAGCATCGCGGCGCGCGCGATCGCCTGCGTTCTCGTCGCCCTGCTCGCGCTTCCCTTCGCGGGGTGCAGTGCGAGCCCGAACGCGACCGGTGGCACGGCGGGCTCTCAGGAATACACGGTGAGCGTCTCGCTTTCCGGCGGGTCAGGGCGCGCAAGCATCGCCTCACCCACCACAATTGTGAAGGATGGCGACACCTACACCGCGACCATCACCTGGTCGAGTTCGAACTACGACAAGATGACCGTCGACGGCGTGGACTACGCGCCCGTAAACGACGGCGGCAACTCCACGTTCGAGATACCCGTCACGCTCGACGAGGACATCGCCGTGTCGGCCGAGACCGTCGCCATGTCGACGCCGCACACCATCGACTACACGCTCCACTTCGACTCATCCACCATGAAGGAGAAATCGGGCGACGATGCAAGCGGCGGCTCCCCTGCGGGAACGGCTTCAAGCGCCGCGGCCGACTTCCACAACGCCGATTTGGGCTGCGGCTGGGAGCCGACGGGAGCGCTTCAGCTTGAATACGCCGAGCACTTCACTGTCGACGAGTTCGAAGGCGCCTGCGGCTTATCTGCGTTTCGAACGGGGAGCGCTTCCTCGTGGTGCCGCAAGATGCGAAGGTACCTGATGGGTTAAGCTCCGACATCGCGGTCATAAGGCGCCCCGCCGACAAGGTGTACCTCGTGTCGTCGGCGACGATGTGCCTGGTCGACGCGCTCGATGCGAACGACAATATCTTAATGTCGGGCACGAAAGCCGACGATTGCTCGGTCGCGGGCTTCAAAAGCGCGCTCGGAAGTGGGGCGATCGCCTACGGCGGCAAGTACAGCGCGCCCGACTACGAGCGAATATCGGCCTCGGGCTGCACGCTCGCCATCGAGAACACCATGATCAACCACACGCCCGATGTGAAGGAAAAGCTGCAGAAGCTCGGGCTCGTCGTGCTCACCGAACAGTCGTCGAGCGAGCCCAAAGCACTCGGGCGCGTCGAGTGGATTAAGCTTTTCGGCGTCCTGTTCGACAAGGAAGACGAGGCCACGCACCTGTTCAACGAGCAGAAGGCCCGCGTCGAGCAAACGTCGGGGCTCGCGTCGTCAGGTAAAACCGTGGCGTATTTCTACATTAACTCGAACGGGGCCGCCGTCACGCGGCGGGCGGGCGACTACGTGGCGCAGATGATCGAGCTTGCAGGCGGCAGCTACGCGCTCGATGACGCGCAGACGGCGTCGACGTCAGGTTCGTCAGTAACGCTCGAAATGGAGCGCTTCTACGCGACAGCGAAGGATGCCGACATCATCGTCTACAACGGCACCATCGACGAATCGGTTGCCACCTTGAACGACTTCGTAGGCAAAAACGCGCTATTGTCGCAGTTCAAAGCCGTGAGGAACGGCAACGTCTGGGTCACAAGCGCCGACATGTACCAGCAGATGACTTCTACCGCCGACATTATCGACGAGCTGCACGGGGCGTTCACCGGCGATGACACGAGCGACTTCCATTATCTGAGGAAGCTCGGCTAGCACCATGAGAAGCCGACTTTCCATGGCATACGACGAATCGGGGCGCGCCGCGCGGTGTCGCATCGTGACGGCGCTGCTCGCTGTTGCCCTCATCGTGCTCATCGGGACCAACCTGTGCATCGGGAGCGTGCTCGTGCCCGCAGACCACATCCCCGGCATCCTTTCGGGCGGCGCGGCCAATTCCATGGAAAGCCAGGTCATCTGGGAGATTCGACTGCCGCGCGTACTTTCAGCCGTGCTTCTCGGCGGGGCACTTTCGCTCTCCGGGTTCCTGCTGCAGACGTTTTTCAACAACCCCATCGCCGACCCGTTCATCTTGGGCGTCTCCTCGGGCGCAAAGTTCGTCGTCGCGCTTACGATGATCGTACTTCTGGGCGCAAACCAGGCCATGTCCTCGCCGGCCATGGTGGCCGCAGCGTTTCTGGGCTCGCTTATCACCATCGGTTTCGTGCTCCTCATTGCACGGCGCATAAGTTCCATGGCCATGCTCATCGTGGCGGGCGTCATGGTGGGATACATCTGCTCGGCGGCGACGAACTTCCTCATCGCCTTCGCCGACGACCAGTCCATCGTGAACCTGCACAACTGGTCTTTGGGTAGCTTCTCGGGTTCGAGCTGGGACGACGTCGCGGTCATCACGGTCGTGGTGATCACCGTAAGCGCATGCGTATTCGCGATATCGAAGCCCCTTTCCGCCTTCCAGCTGGGAGAAGCCTACGCGAAAAGCGTCGGCGTGAACGTCGCACGCTTCCGCGTGGCGCTCGTCCTTCTAGCGAGCATGCTCTCCGCCTGCGTGACCGCGTTCGCTGGTCCGGTGTCGTTCGTAGGCATTGCGGTTCCGCATCTCGTGAAGTCGGTGCTAAAGTCGTCGAAGCCCATCCGCGTGATTCCTGCGTGCTTCTTGGGAGGCGCCATCTTCTGCGCGGGCTGCGATTTGATCGCGCGCACACTGTTCTCTCCTGTCGAACTTTCCATCAGCGCTGTCACCGCCATCTTCGGCGCGCCGGTGGTTATCGCGCTCATGTTGAAGAAGCGGGTGAGGTAGATGGGGGAATTCGCGCCGCGGCCCAAAACGCTCGGAGGGGACATTCCATGCTTAGACAGTCCTGAGCTCGCACGAAAGCGCCAGAAGGCACTTTCGGCTCGTGCGGAACTGCGCGAGGAACGCCTCCTCCGAGCGGAGCCGAACCTCGAAACTCCGGTCGAAACGCAGGCTGACGGAGCGCCGCTTTTCCGCATAAGCGACCTGTCGGCGGGCTACGACAAGAAGGTCGTAGTCGAAGGCGTCGATCTGGAGGTTCGCCCGGGCGATGTCGTGGCGCTCATCGGGCCGAACGGCTCGGGCAAGTCGACCATCTTGAAAACCATCACACGCCATCTGGCACCGCTTGCCGGCGCGGTCGAGCTCGACGGGCGGGAGATTTCCCGATGGAAGACGGCGGAGTTCGCAAGGAACCTTGCCGTTATGCTGACAGATCGCCCCCGGACCGAGCTCCTCACCTGCCGCGATATCGTAGAGGCGGGAAGACATCCCTACACCGGGCGAATGGGCGCACTCTCGCCTAACGACCATAGTCGGGTCGACGAGGCCATGAAAACCGCACATATGGAAGAGCTCGCCGAGTGCGACTTCATGCAGATAAGCGACGGGCAACGCCAGCGCGTCATGCTCGCACGCGCCATCGCACAGGATCCGCGTGTGCTCGTGCTCGACGAGCCCACGTCGTATCTCGATATCCGCTACCAGATCGACCTGCTGCGAATACTTCGCCACCTTGCGAAATCGCGGAATGTGGCTGTCATCATGTCCATCCACGAACTCGAGCTCGCGCAGAAAAGCGCCGACAAGGTGATTTGCGTGAAGGACGGCCGGGTCTTCCGCGCCGGCGCACCCGAGGACATATTCACGCGCGAGACGATTGGCGAGCTCTACGGCCTTCAACATGGCACCTTCAACGAGCGCTTCGGCAGCGTGGAAATTGGACGCCCGCACGGCGATGCGCACACGTTCGTCATCGCCGGCGCAGGTACGGGGTCGGCTGTGTTTCGCCAGCTCATCCGGCAGGGCAAGGCGTTCTACGCGGGCGTTCTGCACGAAGGGGACATCGACTGCGAGCTTGCGCGCGACCTAGCGGCGGAATGCGTGGCCGAGCGCGCCTTCGAGCCGATCGGGGATAAAACCATAGCCCGCGCCAAAGAGCTCCTCGTCCACTGCGCGCGTCTTATCGTGTGCCCCGCCGCCTTCGGCACCATAAACGCCCGCAACGTAGAGCTCGTCGAGTTCGCACGATCGCATGGTATCGAGGTCATGCAAGCGTGCGAAGGCGCATCGGAGGATTCCCAATTGGAGTGGGAAGGATAAACTGGACTTTCTTTTAAGGATCCTCAGGCTACAGCTCCTACGCGGCGAGGTCTACAAGGCGCCGGAGAACTTCATGAACAGGAATTTCCACGCCGACGAGCCCAATTAGGCCTAATCCAAGCGAGATTCCAGACTCGACAGGCCATTGAGAGTCAGGTCGTTGGCGACCTCAGAGACGCGCTCAATAGGAACCGAGCCGTCAGACAGCGCCCACGTGCGATAGATACCGATAATGCCTGACAGCAAAAACGCCAGATAGTAGTCGAACATCTCATCCTTAAGGCCTTGGGGCAGCAGATTGCGCTCGGCAATCTCGTGCTCGAGAGGTGCACGAAGACGAGCCATAAAATCATCGAGCGGAATGTTCTCGATCAGCTGACGATTGAGCACCAGGTTGTTGCATAACGCCTCGTTAACGGTTTTAAAGAAGGTCGCCGCCGCTCCCAGGGCGCGCTCGTTGGTGTCACCGTCCATTGAAGCAAGCGTTTTCTCGACCGAGTCGACAATCATCTCCACCACATCGACGGCAATGGCATCGAGCAGGCCGTCGACCGTACCAAAGTGAACGTAAAAGGTCTTGCGGTCGACATTGGCCTCGCGCGCGATGGCACTCACCGTAATGTCTGCCAGCGGCTTTTCCATGAGCAGGCGCTCGAAAGCGGAAAGGATGGCATTGCGGCTGCGAACGATGCGGCGATCAATACGCGGTTTGCTGGTGGCCATGGGCGTGTCCCTTCGATATGCGGGCATTCATCAACAGATGAGAGATAATCTACGTAAGAGGATTATCCCCCATCCGGCACAAAAAAGCCCGGCAATATGAAGAACGCACGACTGCCCTACTGCGACTTAGGGTGCTTCTTCTTATTGAGTGCCGACGGAGATACGCGAATACCGTCGCCTGTCTGGCGCACATAGGCTTTATGAGCCGGCTTAGCGGTCCCAGAAGCCTTCTGAGCGTGCTTCTTGGGATCAACGGTAACAGCATTCGTGGGGTGCGGCTTAGTGGGCGCAGAGGGCGTCTGAGGCGTGCGGCCGAGTTTGCGCATCACGCGATCCCAGCGCGCATGGATGCTCTCGTTGTGGGCGCTCTTAAGGCCCAACAGGGGCGCAGCCAAAATGGTCGGCGCAATAAACGTAATGAGGCGCCACAGCAGATAGCCGGCGGTCGAAGCCGACCCAAAGAAATGACCCAAGAACAATGCAAAGCCGCCCTCAGCGCCACCAGTTCCACCGGGCAAGGGGACCGCAGAGCTCAACAGCTGGACAAAGGCGCTCGCGGCCATGACCGAGAAAAAGTCGACCTCGTGGTGGCCAAAGGCAAGCATCAGGAAATACGGCACGAGGTAGAAAAACGCGAGCTGCATCATGGTGATGACCACCGTGAGCAGCATGGACGAAAAGTGGCCGGCTGAAAGCTTGAACTTCTCGGAG
Organism: Collinsella sp. OF03-4AA; assembly: GCA_003462965.1. Taxonomy (GTDB): domain Bacteria; phylum Actinomycetota; class Coriobacteriia; order Coriobacteriales; family Coriobacteriaceae; genus Collinsella. Next base: position 3,776 of record QSCH01000041.1, on the reverse strand, counting down.
AAAGAGTAGATTTCGCCGTCGACAAACGTACGCCAGCCCTCAATCTTGGTGGCCGAGACGCCCATTCGCTCGAGCCAATTGATAATGCAGTGCGCGACGCGCGTGACGGTCTTAGGCATGAGCGCGACGGCAAAGATGCCAAGCAGAATGCAGCAGTGACCGCCAAAGCTAAAGACGCACAGCAGCGTCATGTCGCCATAGCGCTCGGCGAAAAACGGCATTCGGGCAAGCAGCAGAATGGCGCCCCAGGCAACGAGGCCAAACTGATACACGATAAAGCGCGTGAACTGCGTGGCACCGGCCTCGCCGACATTTTGGCCTGCCTTGGTCAGGCGGTAAATCTGGGCGGGCGTAGAGCCCATCATCATGGGCGTCAGGTTGCCAAAGAAGATACCGCTCGCCTCGACCGAGATCAGGTCGCGAATGCCGACGGGCGAATAAGGGTCGAGCCAAACGGCGATCGCATAGGCCACAATGCCAAAGAACAGATACATGAACATGCAAAGACACGCGATAACGAGCCATGGCGCCTGGACGCTCGACATAGCGGCCCAGAACTGCCCCATCTGCCCGGTTACCACCAGATAGACGATATAACCCACCAGCACGACGCCGATAAAGATGGCGCCGCGGCGTGCGCTCTTATTGTCATCTCCGCCCGAGGCCTCAACCTCGACCTGGGGCTTAGACGTATGCTGAGAGGACTCCGTCATGAGACTCCTTCTAACAGTCAAAATATCTTGGTTATTGTACCCGTAAGGGCCATAGGCAGAACGCAAAGCTCTGGTTCAAACGGGAATTGCAGACGGTTGTTTGAAAATAAAAAACCCGGCCTTCCATGGGAAGACCGGGTATCAGATGCGTGGTAGCCCGTACCAGATTCGAACTGGTGATCTCCGCCTTGAGAGGGCGGCGTCCTAAACCGCTAGACGAACGGGCCACATGACATCTGCACTGCCGTGCTGCGAGGACATATATTACGGGACAAAAAACATCAGCGCAAGAAGAAATTCCAAATTGCCGAAAAAATTGTCGGCAGGTTATGGAACGCGCAGGTAAACTGGGTAGCTAATTCAAGTTGAGATGGACCAAAAGAGCTTCGCGCTCGTTGGAAATGTTGTCTTCGATCACGGCGTCGAGGGCGGAGTTGAGTAGCTGGCCTAGCTCGGGCCCCGGCTTCACACCGGCGCGGATCAGGTCGCCGCCGTTAATGGCGAGCATCTTGAGCGTATAGGGCTCCCCCGCCTTCAGCAGCTCGTGCGCCATCGCGCGCATCTCCTCAATCGTCTCGACGTAATAGAAGCACGACGGGGCCTTACCAAGTGTGTCAGCACGCTTAAGATCCATGAGCTCGTCCATCAGACGCGGCGTGTCGACGCCCTCGCCCGAAAGCGCGCGCATCATATTGAGCAGGCAGGAGCGCTCGGGGCGCAGCGGCTTGTCATGGTATTTGATGAGCAGGCACACATCGCGCACCAAATCGTGCGAGAGCGCCAGGCGATCCATAATGACGCGTGCCTTCTTGGCGCCGAGCTCGGGATGACCGTAGAAGTGGCCGCTGCCGGCGTGATCGACCGTAAAGCAATCGGGCTTGGAGACGTCATGCAAAAACGCTGCCCACATTAAGCTCGGCGAAGGCGCCACGCCATCGCACAGCGCCAGCTCCCCTGCCACCGTCAGCACGCGGGCGATATGTTCGTAGACGTTAAACGCATGATAGACACTGCGCTGGTCAAACCCACGAGCCGGCGCAAGCTCGGGCACGGCGGCGCAGATGAGCTCGGGGTAGCGCAGCATCGCGTCTCCCCCGTGGCCGGTCGATAGAATGCCCTCGAGCTCAATACCCACGCGCTCGCGCGCCACGGCATCGAGCAGCGGCGCGCACTCGGCAAGGGCACACTTGGTCTCGGGCTCAATCACAAAGTCCAGGCGGCAGGCAAAACGCACCGCACGCAACATGCGCAGGGCATCCTCGTTAAAGCGGCGCTTGGGATCTCCGACGGCACGAATCAGCTTGCGGTCTAGGTCGCCCTGGCCATCGTAGCGGTCGACAAGGCCGCGCTCGGGATGCCACGCCATGGCATTGACGGTAAAGTCGCGGCGCGCCAGATCGTCCTCAAGCGAAGCGGCGCGCTCCACACTCTGAGGATGACGACCGTCGGTATAGAAGCCGTCCAGGCGATAGGTGGTGACCTCAATGCGCTCGCCATCGCAAATAGCCGTAATGCCGCCAAATTTAATGCCCGACTCAACTACCGCAATGCCGGCGGCCTCGAGTGCCGCCTTGGACTCCAGCCACAGGCCGCTGCAGCACATGTCGACATCGTGGCTGGGGCATCCCATCAGCGCATCACGTACCCAACCACCCACGTACCAAGCCTCAAGACCTGCTGCCTCAAGCGCACGCAGGACACGGATAGAGGCATCGGTCGGCTGCGTACCGTTGAGCGAAACATTGCACATGCCTATGGCCTCCTGCGACTATCAAATTGGCTATCGATTGCGTCTGCAAGAAGTCTAGCAAGAAACAGCCTCCACTGCACACGCAAGTCCGATAAACAAAAACGCATCCGTCCTGGTCTAAGACGGATGCGAAATAATTGAACTATTCAGGCAAGGTGCCGGAACTAGCAAACCTGACGGATTGCAATACCCTTCTGATACTCATCGACCTTGGCGAAGTCGCCCAGACCGGGGCACTCGACCACGTTAGCGCCGGTGGCCATCGAGAGACGCAGGGCGTCCTCGACGCGCTCCGGGGCGTCGTGCCACACGGACAGGAAGGCGGCCAGCGAAGAATCGCCGGCGCACACCGTCGACAGCAGCTTAACCTCAAAAGTACGGTTGGCAAACCAGATGTGCTCGCCGTTGGAGAAGTACGCACCGGCGCCGCCGAGCGTCAGCAGCACGTTCTTAGCGCCCTTGGCGTGCAGCTCGGCCATGGCACCCTTGACGGACTCATCGTCGCCGCCGCTTACCTTAATGCCAAAGATATCGAGCAGCTCGTCGTCATTGGGCTTAATCAGCAGCGGCTCCATGGCAATGAGGTCTGCCAGCTGATGGCTCGAGATATCGAGCACGAACTCGGCCCCCTTGGCCTTGACGCGGCGCAGGACCTCGGCCAGGAAGCCCTCGGAAGTGTTGGGAGGCAGCGAGCCGCTGATGACCAGGCAGGTCATGTCATCGAGCGAATCGATGAGCTCAAACATCTCCCGCTCGTTGGCCTCGTTGATGGCGGCACCGGCGTTGACCATGTTGTACTCGGTGTCGGGGCCGGCGTTGAGGAACACATTGACGCGCGTGATGCCGTCGGTCCACACGGGCTTGACGGGCACGCCCAGGGCCTCGGCGCCCTTAACGATAAACTCGCCCGAGAAACCGGCGAAAAAGCCCAGGATCGTGGTGTCGACGCCGTAGTGGTCGAGCGTAAACGAGACGTTGAGGCCCTTGCCGTTGGGCGTGTAGACGGCGTTGCGGGTACGCGTGACGGTGTTGGCAGCAAGACCGTCGCAGGTGATGTTGTAGTCAATGGCGGGATTTGCAGTGAGCGTGTAAATCATGAATGTTCCTTTCACAAGGCAACGTGTTAATGAAAGTATATTCCACGCATCGGTAAAAGGCTAGGACAACTCGGTGAACGGTGTGGAAGCGATGGAGTACGGAAGGACTCCTTGATTCTCATTTTCATTGCAACAGCCTCAGGACTCAGCGCAACGCGTTGCGCTGAGTCCTGAGGCGCGAATCCGGGTAGGCAACCCCAGAGGGGCCGGAATCCC
>QSCH01000040.1:0-17616 GCA_003462965.1 Collinsella sp. OF03-4AA | reverse complement strand
GGCGGCGACGTCCACCGGCAGCTCCTCAGCCTCGGGTGCCTCGGCCTTGCCGCGACCCTTACCGCGGCCGCGACCCTCGCCCTGGCTCTGACCGGCACGGGTATCGGCGTCCGCATCGCGACGGCGGCGCTTGGGCATCGACGTGCCGGCCAGACGGTCGGCGCTCGACAGGCCATCGCCCACGTCGACGCCGTTCTCGCGGTCGAGCTCCATAAGCGCCAGGCGCATCTCGGGCGACTCGATGCGCTCGAGCACGTCGCGCGTCACGCAGTCGGGGCGGCAGTTGCAGCCCTGCTCGGCGGCCTTCTTTTTGCAGCCCTCCGAGCACGTCATATCGGCCAGGTTGACCTTAAAGACTTTGCCGTTCTCCAGGCGCAGCACCAGCTGCTCACGCGGCGTGTCATATTCCTGAATACGCGCCTTGCCAAGCGGCGTATCGATGAGCGTCTTCTTTTTGGGCGCACGGCTCTTAAAGTCCTTGTACGCCTCGAACTCATAGCGCAAGCAGCACATCAGGCGGCCGCACACGCCGCTGATTTTGGACGAGTTGAGCGGCAGGTCCTGCTCTTTTGCCATGCGGATCGAGACGGGCTCAAACTGTCCGCCAAAGCGCGTGCAGCAGAGCTCCTGTCCGCATTGGGCGTAGCCGCCCACCAGGCGGGTCTCGTCGCGCACGCCGATCTGGCGCATGTCGACGCGAATGTGCAGCGTCGAGGACAGGTCCTTGACGAGCTGACGAAAATCGACGCGCTCCTCGGCCGCAAAGTAGAACACGGCCTTCTCGCCGCCAAACAGGTACTCGACGCCGACCGGCTTCATCTCGAGGTCGAGCTCCTTGACCAGGCGGCGGAAGTCGACCATGGCCTCGTCGCCCTGGATGGCCAGGTCGTCGGCAAGCTGCAGGTCGATGTCGCTCGCCACGCGCAGCACGGGCTTGAGCGGCTGACCGATCTCGTCTTGCGGCACCTCGAAGGGATCGGCCGTGACCAGGCCGATCTCGGTTCCGCGCTCGGTGGAGCAAATGGCATAATCGGCCTCGAGGATATCCAAATCCTGCGGATCGAACCACAGGTCGCGCGAGGCGTAGGTAAACTTAACGGGTACGACTAACGGCATTTCAGTGCCTTCCTGATATCGAACAGCATGACCTCGATGGCCAGCTGGGGAGTAACGTTTCTGGCAATGTTGCGCTCGGCGGTCGCGACTGCCTCGAGCGCCCGCGTGGCACCCGCAACATTGGTCGCGGCGGCAAGCCGCCCGATCGTGTCGCGCACGTCCTCGTTCACTACGTCGGCTGCCTCGTCCTGAAGCGTCAGCAGCACGTCGCGCATAAGCGTCCGCGCGCTCGCCAGCGCTTCCATGATACCCGAACGCTCGCGCGCGTTGAGTTCGCGCTTGTTGCGGTCCTCAAGCTGCTTCAATGCTCCACGCGACAGGTAATCGGCGTTTTGCTCGAGCACCTTTTCCTGCGTGGACTTGACCTCGGCGAGCGGCGCCTTAACGGCGACGATGAGCGACTTGGCGCGGCTGAGCACATCGGCCTCGTCGGCGGCGATGAGCGAATCGATGGCACGGACCATCTGGCGGCGAGCATCCTGGCGCTCGGCGCTCTTGAGGAACTCGATGCCACGCGTGGGGCTTCCCGCTACGGCGACGGCTATGCGGCAACGCGCAGGGTCCTGACCGGTGGCGCGACTCACGGCACGCGCGGCCACGGCGGGCGACACCAGCCGAAACGGCACGCACTGGCAGCGGCTCACGATGGTGGGCAACATCACGTCTGCCGAGGTGCCCAGCAAGATGAACATGACGCCCTCGGGCGGCTCCTCGAGTGTTTTGAGCAGCGCGTTAGCGGTGTTGGCGCGCAGCTGCTCGGCACGGTCGATGATGTAGACCTTGGCCTTGGCACGGATGGGCGCCAGGGGCACGTCGTCGAGCAGCTCGCGGGTCTGGGCGATGAGGTAGCCCGTGGCGCTCTCGGGCGTGTAATAGTGCACGTCGGGATGCGTATGGCGCGCGACGCGCACGCAGCTGTCGCATGCGCCGCAGCCATCCTGCTCGCACAGGAAGGCTTGGGCGAGCGCCCACGCGGCGTCGAGCTTGCCCGCGCCGGGCGCTCCCAAGAACAGATAGGCGTGCGATGCGCGACCGCTGGCGACGGCGTTGGTCAAAAAGTCGCGCACGCGCTCTTGGGTGTCGAGCTTGGCCAGCAGGCTTGCCTGAGCGGGGGCCATGTTACTCGGCCTCCTGGGCAAGCGCAGCGGTGACGGCGTCCTGGGAAATATCGAGGCCGTAGGCGCGAACCTGCTCGACCGTCTTCTCGAAGACTTCCTCGATGGTCGCGGTGGCGTCGATGAGCTTTACGCGGTTTGGCTCCTCGGCGGCAATTGCGCAAAAGCCCTGGTAGACACGCTCTTGGAATGCCATGCCCTTTGCCTCCATGCGATCTGCCGCACCACGGGCCGCCATGCGCAGCGCCGCCTGCTCGGGCGTGATGTGGTAGACGAGTGTGAGCGCCGGGTGCGTACCCGCGACGGCCAGGTTGTTGGCATCTCGCACCATCTGGCGATCAAGGCCGTCGGCAAATGCCTGATAGCAGGTTGTGGAATCGTAGAAGCGGTCGCACAGGACCACCCTGCCGGCAGCAAGGGCGGGGGCTATGACCTCGTGCACCAGCTGGGCACGCGCAGCCTCGTAGAGCAGCAACTCGCAGGTGTCGCCCATCGCCATATTGGCGGGGTCGAGCAGCAGGGCGCGGATCTTTTCGCTGATGGCGGTGCCGCCCGGTTCGCGCAGGCTCACAACCTGGTGGCCAGCGAGCTCGAGCGCGCGGGCAAGCAGGCGCGCCTGCGTGGACTTGCCGGCACCGTCGACGCCCTCGAGCGTGATAAAGCTATGTTGAGCAGGCTCAAAAGCCATGGGCGCAGCCCCTTCCTACAAGGCGCGTAAATGCAGATATATCAACCAAGCATGATACCCCAGCGTCCGGCGCACCCCAAATCGAACCTAGTCATTAGGGCGGCAGTTAGGGACGATCCTAAACTGCCGGCAGAAAAGGAACGTCCCCAACTGCCGGCTAAAGTTGCGGTGAAATAGGGACTGATTGAAGCCCTGAGACCGCCAAACAGTCCCTATTTCACCGCAACGTATGATGGGGAATTTTGAATGCTGGGTATAATCGTCGTATTGCATTGAAATGTGGCGAAAGGAGTGGCAATGTCTCGGTATTGCGCCTCGTGCGGCAAGCTTCTTGAAGATAATGCCAAGTTCTGCACCTCGTGCGGTGCACCCGTTGAGCAAACAGCCGCGAGCGATAGCCAGCCCGCTTTTGAGCAGACCGGCTCCCTTGATACGCCGCAAGCCAAGGCGGACGACCCCCTCGCCTATAGCCCCGACCCCGCCGCAAGGACCGAAGCCGTCGAGACCACGCAGCGCATACCCGTCGCGAGCGGCTCGCCCCAACAGCAGCCGGCTCCCGCATACGCGCCCGCTTCGCCACAGACCCCCGCTCCCAAAAAGAGCGGCACCGGGCCGCTTATCGCCGTTATCGTTGTGCTGGTGGCGATCATCATCGCCCTGGTCATTTTCTTTGTGATCAAGCCTTTCGACAACGCCGCCACGCAGACGACTGCCGAGGTAGCTAAGCTGCACCATGACGTCGACGACGATGACCTAAAGCCTCTCGGCAATCCCAACAGCCTGTACGACGATGATGACGATGACGACGAGGATGGCGGCGAAGCAACGCTCTCCGAGCAGAACCTCTACCGTCGCCTGAGCGAATACTACGACCTGCTCGAAGATCTCGACAGCCAGGTCCGTGGCTGCGCGCAGAACTTCAACGGCAACTATCTGGAAGAGGATCGAACCACCCGTCAAAATCTCGCCGACGTCGCCGAGCGCACGGAGGACACCATCGAGCAGTATTACGACATCGTCGAGGACCTGGACGTCCCGACGAGCTCCAAGAACTACAGCTCCTGGAAGGATATCATCGCCCTGTACGACGACCTGGATCACCGCATTGACGCAATCTGTGATGCCTGGGAGATCAGCCTGAAATACGCCAAGCCTGCGGACCACAAGAATGAGATCGTGGCGCCGCTGTCGCGCGACAACGTGGCGGGCACCAATGACAATAAGTACCGCCTAGACTTTGAGGAGCGCTATCCCGGCGCTAAGCCTGTCGAGGTGAACTAGCGCTTTGTCGTTCCCGAGCCGGCAGTAGGAGCGTTCCTAAACTGCCGGCAGAAAAGGAACGTCCCTAACTGCCGGTCAAAAAAACGAGCGAGGATCGCGGGGTCCTCGCTCGTTTTTTTGGGCAATGTTTCGACTGCGCCGTTACTTGTCGGCGGCTGTTTTCTTGGCAGTCGACTTCTTCGCGGTCGTCTTTTTGGCGGCAGTGGCTTTCTTAGCCGTCGTCTTCTTGGCCGCCGTCGTCTTCTTTGCCGTGCTCGCCTTGGTTGTGGTCTTGCGACCGCGGGCGGGCTTCTTCTCCTTGGTCGGGCAGTCCATGTTGACGCAGATACGCCACGGACCGCGCGCCGTGTTGACCACCACGATGGGGGCGCCGCACTCGGGACAGGTCTCGCCCGTCGCCTCGAGCTTGCCACGCGCCGGCAGCGGATAGCTCACGCCGCAGTCATCGTAGTTGGTGCAGCGGATAAAGCGCTTGCCGCTCTTCTCGCTCTTGTGCGCGATCAGGTCGCCATGGCGTCCGGCCTCGGCACACACCTTGCACTCGCCCACTTTAAGGTCGGGCTCGTAGTTGGTGGGCACGTCGGGTTCACGCAGATCTCGAAAGCCTTCTGGCGGAACGGCTGACACTTGATGCGCGGCGCACCGCATTCGGGGCACACGGCGGCCTCGCCCTCGAGCGGGCTCACCTTGACGCCGCTCGGGACCGGATAGGTCACGTCGCAGTCGGGCCAGCCCATGCAGCCAATGAAGCTGCCACGGGTCTTGGCGCTCGTCTTCATAACCAGGTCCTTGCCGCACTTGGGGCAGGCGCCCACGCGCGCATCAGCCGTGACGGCGTCGCTGATGGCGTCGCCGAGCTCCTGCGTATGCTTGAGCAGCTCGTCGAGCACGCCGGCCAGCAGCGCACGCGAGTGCGTCACGACATGCTCTTCGGTGTCCTCGCCGCGCTCCACGCGGGTCATGTCGCCGTCGAGCTCGCTGGTCATATCGGGGCTCGTGATGCGCGGGGCAAACTGCGACAGTGCATCGATAATGGCAATACCCAGCTGGCTCGGCTCCACGGGATCGTTTTTGAGGTAGCGCACGGCGTACAGGCGCTCGATGATGCTCGCGCGCGTGGACTTGGTGCCCAGGCCGCGCTTTTCCATCTCCTGCACGAGCTTGCCCTGGCTGTAGCGCGCGGGCGGCTCGGTCTGCTTGGCCTCGAGCTTCATGTCGAACACGTCGACCGTATCACCCTGCTCCAGCGGCGGCATCTGCTCATCGCGCTTGAGTCCGTACGGATACGCCTCGCGGAAGCCCGGAGTCACGAGCACGTCGCCCGAGGCCACGAACGGCTCGCCGTTGACGTCGAGCTCGAGCTTGGTGTTCTCGATGGTCGCGGGCCCCATGAGCGTTGCCAGGAAGCGGCGGGCAATGAGGTCGTAGAGCTTGCGCTGGCCGCCGTCGAGCGTGGACGGATCGCCCTCGCCCGTGGGATAGATCGGCGGATGGTCGGTAGTCTCGACCTTGCCGCGCGTGGGCTTCATGGGACCGGCGAGCACCTTTTTGCACACGGGCGCCAGCGCCGGGTTGATCTTTGCCAGGTCGCTCACCACGGCGCCCAGATCGAGCGTCGCAGGGTACACGGTATTGTCGACACGCGGGTAGCTGATGAGACCGGCCATGTAGAGGGACTCGGCGATTCGCATCGTACGCGCAGGCGAGATGCCCTCGGCCGCAGCGGCAGCCTGCAGCGAGGTCGTCGCAAACGGCGTGGGCGGCTGCTGCTTACGCGAGCGCTTGGTCACCGCGGCAACGGTCGCCGTCTTGACGCCGTCGACGTGACCATACGCCGTCTCGGCAGCATCCTTGTCGGTAAAGCGCGCTGTCTTGTGCGCGATCTTAAAGCGGTCGTCCTCGGCGGCACCCTGCGCGGCACCCATACCGCGAATCTGCCAATAGTCCTCGGGCACAAACGCCATACGCTCGCGCTCGCGCTCGACCACCAGGGCAAGCGTCGGCGTCTGCACGCGACCGGCGGAACGCACGTTGCCAAAGCCGCCAAACTTGGCGAGCGTCAGATAGCGCGTGAGCACCGCGCCCCAGATAAGGTCGATGTGCTGACGGCTCTCGCCGGCGTCGGCCAGGTTCTGGTCGAGCGAGACGAGATTATCGAAGGCGTGCGTGATCTCGGCCTTGGTAAACGAAGAATACTGGGCACGGGCGACCGGCAAGTCGGGCGCAACCTCACGCACCTTGTTGAGAGCGTCCGAACCGATCAGTTCGCCCTCGCGGTCGAAGTCCGTGGCGATGATGACGCTGTCGGACTTTTTAGCAAGGTTCTTGAGCGAACGAATGAGTTCCTTTTCGGCCGGTAGCTTAATGACGGGCGCCCAGGTGAGGTAAGGCAGGCTCTCGAGCTTCCAGCCCTTGATGGAAATGCCATCGGCAAGGAACGGCTTGCGCTTGGTGTCGTACGGCGGACGGGCCAGGCCATCGGGCATATCGGCCGGCAACATCTCACCGTCCTCGGTCACCGAATACCAACCCAGCTTTTTATCGAACAGCACGCTGTCGCAAAAATCGGGCGCCAGGATGTGACCGGCAAGGCCGATGGTCACGCACTCCTCGCCCTTCCACTCAAAACGGTAGATGGCGGTGTTGTACACCTTGTCCTTTTTGGGCTTACCCGTGGACAGCCGCTCGGCGATCTGACGCGCGGCGTCGTTTTTCTCGGCGATGATGAGCTTCAAAAGAGGCTCCTATCTCATGTCTCTGCGGCTACGCCCACCTGTATGGCGGCCGATTTACGCCCTTGCTTGCTCAATCTGCCCGATGAGCCAATCGCACCAGGCATCCATGCCCTCGCCCTTGCGCGCGCTCACGGCAAACCGCGGCGCCTGCGGATTGAGGTCATCGAGGGTCTTAGTATACCTATCCATGTCAAAATCGAAAGCCGGGGCCACGTCGACCTTGTTGAGCAACTGCGCGCCGGCGTGTTGGAAGATGCCCGGGTACTTGATGGGCTTGTCGTCGCCCTCGGGCACCGAGAGGATCATGATGGACAGGTTCTCGCCCAGGTCAAAGTCGACTGGGCAGACCAGGTTACCCACGTTTTCGATAAAGATGACGTCGATGTTTTCCAGACCGACGGCCTGGTCGAAGGCGTCGACAGCCTCCATGATCATGTTGCCCTCGAGGTGGCACAGGCCACCCGTGTTGATCTGGATGGCGGGCATGCCGGCTTCCTTCATGGTGATGGCGTCGACATCCGAGGCGATATCGCCCTCGATGACGGCACAGCGCAGGCCGGCTTTGTCACGCAGGCGCTCGTTGGTGCCCAGAATCGTGGTGGTCTTGCCCGAACCGGGGCTCGACAGCACATTGATCACATAGGTGCCTGCCTCATTAAATCGCTGACGCAGCTGATCTGCCAGGCGCTCGTTGCGCGACAGGATCGGCGACGCGATATCAATCGTTTTCTCAGCCATACTCGGCACTCCTTACTTTGGCCCCTTTATACCCCATCACCAGATGGCTAGCGGGCTAATCGTCGGGGGTTTCGATTTCGATACTCGCGATATCGAGCTCGCGGCCGTGCAGCAGGCGCACGTTGGCGCCGCCACACTGAGGACAGCGACAATGAAAGCGGTCGTGGTCGAAGACCTCGCCGCAGTCCAGGCACTCGCTTTGTGGATGGACTTCCTCCACGGCAAGCTCGCAGCCGCGCGTGAGCGGGTCCTCGTCGCGAAACGTCTCCCATGCAAAGTCAAGCGCCTCGCGCACAACTTCGGTCATATCCCCGATACGCAGCGTTACCAAAACGGCGCGCGAGGCCCCCGCCCCACGCGCCGCGCGAATCACTGTATCGAGTATGCCGTTGACAATGCCAACCTCGTGCATACCGATTTACTCCTCGTCGTCCTCGTCGTCCGAGAACAGGTCCAGACGGCTCACAAACAAGCCCTCCTTGCCCTCGCGCGCGGTAATGACCACGCGGGCGATGGCGAGCGAAATCTCGTAGAGCGAGAGCAGGGCGCCATACATGAGGCCCAGCGTAACGGGCGAGCCGTCGGGCGTAATCACAGCCGAGCCCACAAGCAGGCCAACGTATACATAACGCCAGGCACTGCGGAAAGCAGCGTAGGACACGATGTGGAAGACGGACAGGTAGAAGATGATGAGCGGCAGCTCAAACGCCACACCAAAGCCGATCATAAAGAGCAGCTCCATGTTGACGTAGTTCTCCAGATCGGGCAGCGCCGTGGCGACGGCCGAGGTCTCGCCGATGAGCCACTCAAAGCCTGCCGGGATAATGATGAAGTAGCAGAAGATGGCACCCAGGAAGAACAGCACCGTCGAGGCGAGCACCGTGGGCACGACCCATTTGCGCTCGTTGGGACGCAGTGCCGGCAGGAAAAATGCCAGAATCTGCCAGATGATCATGGGCGTGCACATGACCACGGCCATCTTGATGGCCAGCGAGAAGCGCAGTCCAAAGCCGCCGAGCGTGGTGGTGATGTAGAACTTACCGTCCGGCACAAAGGAGCGGATGGGGTCTTCCAGGATGTCGAGCACCACGGGCGTGGCGAAATACAGCACGATGGCGGCGGCAAACACCGACATGACCACGATGGTCAGGCGGCGACGGAGCTCGCCAGGTGATCGAAGAGCGGCATGCGCGCAGGTCCGATAGGCATTACTCATCGCCTCCCTTCGGGGCGTCGGCGGCAGCGGCGTCGTCCTCGGCCTCGAGCTCGCGAGCGAGCTGGTCGACGACGGCCTTGCGCTTGCGGGGACGACGGGCGTAGAGGTCGGCCGTCGTGGGCTCTGCCGGCTCGGGCTCGGGCTCTGCAGCAGGCTCGGGCTCGACAGCGGCGGCGGGCTCTGCACTCTCGGCCTCCTCAGCAGCACCTTCGCCCTCGGTGGCACCCTCGCTCGCGGCCTTCTCGGCAGCAAGACGGGCACGGCGCTCGGCGAAGGTCTCCTTCTTTGCGGGCGCAGCCGTCTCGGTGGCATCCTCGTCCGCATCGGAATCGTCATCGACAGCCGTCTTCTTGGGCTTGACCGGCGCCGAAGCGGCCTCGCTTACCGGATCGATGATCTCGGATTGAACAACGGCCGTCATCTTTTCCTGCGTCTCGCGGAACTGACGGATGGCACGGCCGATTGTGCGGCCCATCTGCGGGAGCTTATCCGGGCCAAACAGCAAAAAGCCGAAGACCACGATGATCGCGAGCTCACCCTCTCCAATACCAAACACACATACCTCCAAGGCTCGATGTGAGTCGAGCCCGCACCGCGCCATTCGGCCGGAACTCGTCTATTCATTCGGTCAAGTATAGCGCCCGGACGCCAAAACGTTCGGGCGCATCACAAACATATGCCAAACGGCACGCCCCTTTTGGGACAGGGCCTATGCGGCCGTAATCGAAATCTCCTGGTCGACGCCCAGCAGCTGAACCACGCGCATCACCGGCGGCTGCACGTTGACGCAGCTAAAACGCTTGCCGTGATCGGCTGCGTGGTGCGCGGCGCCCACAAGCACGCCAATACCCGTCGAATCGATGTAGCTCACCTGGGCAAAATCGAGCTCAACGGCCTCGGTGGGCTGCTCGAGCGCCAGGTCGATGGCATTGCGCAGGCTATCGGCGTTAGAGATATCGATCTCGCCAGTTACCTTAATGGTGTAGAGCTCTGGCGTGGGGTTGGCGGAAATACCCAAATCCATGTATACGCTCCTTTACGTATCGAAAGTGCAGATAGTACGGGAAGCTGCGCGTTAGGCGCGCTCGGCACGAGCAAGCTCAGCAGCGACGAGCTTGACAGCCAGCACCAGCACATCGAGCGCAGCCTCCAGGTCCTCGACCGTGGGATAGCTCGGCGCGATGCGGATGTTGGTGTCGCGCGGATCCTTGCCATAAGGCCAGGTGGCACCAGCCGGCGTGAGCTTGACGCCCAGGTCGGCACAAAGCGCGGCGACCTTCTGGGCCGAGCCCTCGGGGCCATCGAAACTCACAAAGTAGCCGCCATGGGGATGAGTCCAAGTGGCGCAACCCGTGTTGCCCAAGCCCTCGGTGAGTTTACGCTCAACGGCCTCAAAGCGCGGGCGCAGGAACTCGGCATGCTTTTTCATGTGCTCCTTGACCGCCTCGATGGTGGGAAGGAAACGCACGTGACGCAGCTGGTTGAGCTTGTCGGCGCTAATAAGACCGGCCTTCAGGCGCTTGGAGAACTCGGCGATGACCGCGGGGCTCGCACCGATAAAGCCGATGCCGGCACCCGGGAAGGTGATCTTGGACGTCGAGGCAAAGGCCACCACGCGGTCCTCGGTGCCCGCCGCGCGGGCAAGATCGAAGATGTTGGCGAGCTCGTCGGTCTCGTCGTACAGGTCGTGCACGCAGTAGGCGTTGTCCCAGAAGATGCGGAAATCGGGCGCGGCCGTGGACATCTCGACCAGGCGACGCACAGTGTCCTCGCTAAAGGTGATGCCCGTGGGGTTGGAATACTTGGGCACGCACCAGATGCCCTTGATGGAGTCGTCGGTGGCAACCAGGCGCTCAACCTCGTCCATGTCGGGGCCGTTGTCGGTCATCGCGACGGGGACGTTCTCGATGCCCAAGTCGGCGGTGATGCCAAAGTGGCGATCGTAGCCGGGAACGGGGCACAGGAACTTGACCTTCTTGCCGTCGTGCGCTGCCTCGTAAGCCTCCCAAGGGTCGCTGCCGCACGAGCCGCAACGCCAGAACATACCGGCGATATCGTGCTCGATCAGCAGGCTCGATGAGCCCAGTACGAGCGTCTGCTCGGCAGGACAACCCAGGAACTCCCCCGCCAGCTTGCGTGCCGAGGGAATGCCCTCGAAGCAACCGTAGTTGGAGCAGTCGACATTGCCGTCGTGCAGATCGGCATCGGCATTGAGGATATCGAGCATGGGGCGAGAAATGTTCACCTGGGAGGGCGACGGCTTGCCGCGCGCCATGTCGAGCGCCAGGCCCTTGGCCTTGACCTCGGCAACCTCGGCTTTAAGCGCCTCGATGGCGGCATCGAGTTCGGTGGTTTCCATCTTCTGGTAGATCGTCTGCATGGGGTGCGACCTTTCGCGAAGCGGTACGTTGCAGTTCGTCTAAGTATAGACCGCCATCGTCGCAACGTTATGAAGCCGTGATAGATTAAGTTCATCGCAATCAATTACGAATCGCCGCGCATGCCGGCGTGGGGCGCCCAAGGAGGCACTATGGAGTACGGATCGTTTCAGGCCGAGGAATTCGGCGACTTGCAGCGCCTGGTCGACGGACTGTTTTACGACCGCCACGCCATCGACCGCCTGGATCTGATCGTACAGGCCGAAATCTTGGACCTGGCGCCCGACCTCATGGAGATCGTGAATCTTTTGCCGCCCGGCTACTACGACCGCCAGTCACTTTGCGACCAGCTCAACTCCGCCTTGGCCGCCCACGGCTGGGGCGCCGTCTACGGAACGGTGGAATAAGCCTAGTCATTTAAGAACGTCCCCAATGACTAAAACGCTGCCTGTGATGGTATTCACAGGCAGCGTTTTCAAACTTGTATGTGCCCCTACTCGTCCTTGGGCGCGGGATGCTTGCAGACCACGCTCATGTAGATCATGCCGAGCACGGCTGCGGTGACCGAACCGGCGAGAATAGCGGCCTTGGCTGCAAGAACCTCAAACTGGGCCGTCGGGAAGGCAAGGCCGCTGATGAGAATCGACATGGTAAAGCCGATACCGCCCAGAATGCCCACGCCGGCAATCATGTGCCAGTTGACATTGTGCGGCAGCTCGCAGGCCTTAAGCTTAACCAGGGCAAACGTCATACCAAAGATGCCGATCGGCTTGCCCAGCAGCATGCCAAAGTACACGCCGAGCGTCACCGGATCGGTGAGCAGCGTGCTCATGTCCACGCCCACTAAGCGAACCTGAGCGTTTACGAACGCAAAGATCGGCAGGATCACAAAGTTGACCGGCGTGGAGATCAGACGCTCCATGCGGATGAGCGGCGGGGTCACGCGGTGCATGACGCGCTCGACCTTGGTAGTCGAGACGGTAAAGTCATGCTGGCCCAGGATGTGTGCCTCGTCGTCGTAGCGGTCATCGAGCAGCGGCAGGCACTCGCCCAACCAATCGGTGAGGCTATCGAGCTTGACACCGCACTTGGCCGGGATGGTAAAGGCCAAGATGACGCCAGCAAGCGTAGCGTGCACGCCGCTCTTGAACATGCAAAACCACAACAGCAGACCCAGTACCGAATACGGGGCAAGGCGGTAGTGCTGCGTCTTGTTGAGCCATACGAGCGCGCAGGTCACAAGCGCGGCGGCGCCCAACCAAAACGGATTGGGGCTCTGACCGTAGAAGATGGCGATGGCGGCGATGGAGATGAGGTCGTCGGCGATGGCGAGCGTCGAGAAGAACACGCGCACGCCGTTGGGCACGCGATTGCCCAAAAGCGACAGCACGCCCAGCGCAAAGGCAATATCGGTTGCCATGGGGATGGCCCAACCGTTGCGGGCGCCGGCATGGTTAAAGATCAGGTAGATGCAGGCGGGAACGACAACGCCGCCCACGGCCGCCAGCATGGGAAGCATGGCCTGACGCGGATTCTTGAGCTCACCGACCGTCATCTCGTACTTAAGCTCGATGCCCACCAACAAAAAGAAAATCGCCATGAGGAAGTCGTTGACGAAAAGCTCAACGGTGAGACCGGCCGTAAGGTTGCCCAGACCCACATACAGCGGGGTCTCCAAAAAGTGATGGATGGCCTCGTAGGCATCGGTATTGGCGCAAATGACGGCGGCGATGGCGGCGAAGACCATGACGGCGGCGGAAATCGTACCGTTCTCGGCGATGCGCTCCCAGATGTCGTGACGTTCAAAGCGCTTGCGCTCACGAACGTTGAACAGCTGCTCAGTTGCTGCCATGGGCGGCTCCTTTCACGGGAAAGTTCCCGTCTTAAAAAAGCACGGCCCGCCCAAGTGGCGGTGCCGCGCTCTAACGTATTACGCTTGCATCTACTACCCTGCACGACAAGCACGCAGGCATGGCCGAAAAGCGGAACCACAGGTTGAACATTATTTGTTCAACGGCACGGGCACGCCTGTCCAAAAGACGACGCGGCACCGTGCACAAAAAACGACCGGAGCGCGGGGCGTCCGCGATCCGGTCGTAGCGTTTGGTCAACTAAACCTAGCAGGCGGCCATGATGGGGGCAGCGACCTGCTTCTTACGGGAGAGGACACCCGGCATCCAGACGCCGTCGTGCTCGTCGGCAATGCCCAGGCCCTTCTGAGCGGCCTCAGTCTCGCCCTCGAGCAGGACCTGCGAGCCCTCCTCCATGATGTCAGTGATGCACAGGACGATGCCGTCAGCACCCTTCTCGGCGGCGTAGGCGCGCATGGCCTCGCGGATCTCGTCAATCATGCCAAGCGCACGGCTCTTGTCGACGGTCTCGTACTGGCCGATGAGCAGCTTCTTGCCGGCAGGCTCGAACATCTTGATGTCGTTGCCGACCATCTCGGCTGCGGTGAAGGAGCCGGACGGACGAGTGAGGAAGACCTCCATGCCAAACTTGACCGGGTCGACGCCCACCTGCTCGCCGAGCTTGGCGGCGACGGCGCGGTCGACATCGGTGGTGGTGGGGCTCTTGAGCATGAGCGTATCGGTCATCATGGCCGAGAGCAGCAGCTTGGCCTGGACATCGGAAAGCTCAACGCCGAGCACGCCGGCGAGCTTGGTGACGATGGTGCAGCTGGAACCCCAGGGTAGGCAGATGTAGTGCAGCGGGCCGGCGGTCTCGAAGTCGCCGATGCGGTGATGGTCGACAACGCCAAAGACCGTGGCGTCCTTAAGGCCGGCGACGGACTGGGCGGACTCGTTGTGGTCGGTGAGGACGACGAGCTGACCGGCCTCGACGGACTCGATCACGCGGGGCTCGGCGATGCCGGCGTCGGCGAGCAGCTTGGCGGACTCGGCCGGAAGCTGACCAAGGGCGCAGGCCTCGTAGGTGTTGCCGGCATACTCAACCTGGTTGAGCAGCTGGGACAGGACGACGGCGCTCATGATGGCGTCGTTATCGGGGTTCTGGTGACCAAAGACAAGAACGTTTGCCATGGATATCCTCCACTTGATATGTGTACTTGGACGTAGCTATGGTAGCACGCTGACGCCGAACCCTATGAGATGGAAGGGCCGCGGCACAAATTGGGGCAGGCACGGGGGCCAAGGCTGTCCCTTTTGCACCATGTTGGTGCAAAGTAACCTGTCCCCCTTGCACCAGCTATTTACCGGCGGCGCGCAGGGCTACGTAGGCGGCACCGATGATGCCGGCGTCGTTTCCGAGCGAAGCGACATTGATGGGTGTCTCGCGCGAGGCGGAAAGCGCGTACTGCTTAAAGTGCTCGCGAACCTTGTCGAGGTAGACATCGGCCGAGGCGGAGGCGCCGCCGCCGATGAGGAACATCTCGGGATCAACCACGTTGGCAATAAGCGCCAGTGCGCGGCCGAGATAGTCGGCCATGGTATCGGCCGCGGCAAGCGCGAGCTTGTCACCCTCGCGGCAGGCCTGGAACACGTCCTTGGAATCGGAGGGGCCGGTGAGCTCGATGGGCTCGACGCCCGCCTTCTTGCACTCGGCAAGGTAGTTGCTCACCACGCCGGTGGCGCTGGAATACTGCTCCAGGTGCCATGGCCGCCACAGCCACAGGTGCGCTCCTCGGCCGGGTTCAGGCACATGTGGCCAATCTCGCCGCCGGTGCCCACAACACCCGATACCACGTCGCCGTTAACGATAACGCCGCCGCCCACGCCGGTACCGATGGTGACCATCACCACGTTCTGCACGCCCTTGGCAGAGCCGAGCCAGGCCTCGCCCATGGCAGCGGCGTTGGCATCGTTCTCGTACTTAACGACCGCGTCGGGGCAGTGCTCCTGAATGGCGACTCTCAGCTCGGGCAGGTTAATGGCAATGTTGGCCTTGACCTTGGCATCGCCCGATGCCGGGATGGGGCACGGAACGGCCAGACCAATGCCCGCCACAAAGGCACGCGGAATCTGAGCCTTGGCGACCACCTGGTCGATAGCCTCGGTCACCGCGGCAAAGCCCGCGGCGTCAACGATAGGAGGCGTAGGCACGCTGGCCTTGGCCAGCAGGTTGCCGTCCTCGTCGAACAGACCCTCCTTGACCGAAGTGCCGCCGACGTCAATGCCGATGTAGTACTGCTTAGGTTCCATGGGAGCCCACCTTTCTCGTTTAAACATTGCCAGTATGGTACCGCTCCCAAGGCAAAAACCTACCAAAAAGGGACAGGTTTGTTTTGGCAGGTTTTATCTGGGGAAACTCAAAGCATGAGATTCGGTTCGCTGGGCGGCAAAACAGCCCAGCCCCGTCCTCGAGCCAATCAATTTGCTCAATACCACATTATTAGAGTGCATATTGATTTGAAGCGCTCTAGTTATTAAAGAGGAGCGTTTTTCAATTATCTCTTTCTCGAACTTTTCAAAAACACAATAGGGATGCTTAGGTGTTGACTATACTTTCTTTTATACTCAATCAAACTGGAAAGGAGGTTCCATGATTCCCAAATATGAGGCGATAGCTGCAGATATCGCCCGAAGCATCGAGGACGGCGCTCTAAAGCCGGGCGACAAGCTACCCACCGTCGTTGAGTTCTGCGAGCTCTATAGCGTTTCCAAAATCACCGTCAAGCGAGCTATCGAGCAGATCACCGAGGAGGGCCTTGTCACCAGCCGGCGCGGGTCGGGCACCTACGTTAAGGACACGGCGGGTCTTCCCGACCAGGCATTTTTCCAGGGCAAGAATGACCGCGCCCAGGGTTTTTCGTATGAGCACCGCGGGGAGAAGGTAACCTCGGTGGTCTACGATTTCTCGATTGTCAATCCACCAGCGGACGTCGCTACTCAGCTGGGAATTGCCGAGGACGACTTTGCCTATCACATCGTGCGCGTGCGCCAGGTCGACGAGAAGCCCATCGTCATCGAGTACACCTACATGCCTCTCGAGCTGATACCGGGCCTTAAAAAGAAGGACCTGTACGGATCGGTCTATAGCTTTATCCGCGAGCAATGCGGGCTGAAGATTTCGAGCTTCCACCGCACCATCCGTGCCGTGGCGGCAACCGAGGAAGAGGCCGAGCGCCTGGACACCAAACCCGGCTCTCCCCTGCTCGAACTCAACCAGATTGGCTTCTTGGATAGCGGCACCGCGTTTGAATATTCTGTCTCGCACAACGTAGGCGACCGCTTTGAGCTGCACAACGTAACGCTGGCCTAGTTTTGTAATCCGGTGGGTGCTCGTTTTGAGCTGTCTTACGCGGCACCCGCACAACCTTATGGGAGTATGCACATGTCCGATTTGATTAAACTCACGCCGATCTTCCACGAGAAGATCTGGGGCGGCCGCCAGCTGGAGACCGTATTTGGTTACGACATTCCCGAGGGTCCCATCGGTGAGTGTTGGGCTATCTCGCCCACCCCAACGGCGACTGCCAGATCGCGGAGGGCCCGTACGCCGGTCACACGCTTTCGTGGCTGTGGGCCGAGCACCGCGAGCTCTTTGGTAACTGCGAGGGCAAGGAGTTCCCGCTGCTCATTAAGATTCTAGACGCCAAGGACGACCTTTCGATCCAGATCCATCCCAATGACGAGTACGCCGCCGAGCACGAGAACGGCAGCCTGGGCAAAACCGAGTGCTGGTATGTACTGGACTGCGAGCCCGGCGCCACGATCATCGTCGGACAGCGCGCGCACGACCGCGCCGAGGCCGCGCGTATGATCGAGGACGGCCGCTGGGACGACATGCTCAACGTGCTGCCGATCCACAAGGGCGACTTTTTCCAGATTGATTCCGGTACCGTCCACGCCATCAAGACCGGCACGCTCATTTTGGAGACGCAGCAGTCGAGCGACGTGACGTATCGCCTGTACGACTACGACCGTCCCGGCACCGACGGCAAACTGCGTCCCCTGCACATTGAGCAGAGTCTCGACTGCATCGACTTTGATTCTCAGGCCCCGACCGACGGCACCGTGACCGCGCCCGAAGTCGACGGCGTGACCGAACTCGAGTCCAACCCCTGCTACACCGTCGATCGCGTGCGCGTCAACGGCAGCAAGACCTTGGAGCAGCACTGGCCCTTCATGTGTCTGTCGGTCATCGACGGCGAAGGCACCGTCTGCGGCGACCCCGTCCACAAGGGAAGCCACCTGCTAGCCCCGAGCACCGTCAGCTCCATCGACCTCGAAGGCAAGATGGAACTGATCATCAGCCACCTGTAAGCTACCGGTCCCCGAGCGCTCGCCGGGACGGGGCGCGGGGTTTGGTCGCCTGCTCGGACAGTCCTGCTCGCACGGAGAGCACATTAAGTGCTCTCCGGCTCGTGCGGAACTCGCGATCGACCAAA
>QSCH01000004.1:0-102329 GCA_003462965.1 Collinsella sp. OF03-4AA | reverse complement strand
CGGGCGGCGGGCGGAGCATGGCCACCGGACCCATCGAAACACATCTCCACCGTTCCTTCAACTGGGAAAATGCCGACCCGGGGGCCCGAATGGGACCTCGGGGGCGTTCGGCTAGCTGCGGGAACGGCCTATTCGCTCAATGTGTTCGGCTGAGATCGGAAATCAACCATCGTAATAATACCTATAATGGCGATAGCTAAAACACGACCTGCTTCCCCATCGGAGGATATTTATGACCGAAACCACTGCCGCAGCCGCCATCGAGACACGCGACACCAAGCTCGAGATCATCATGGGCCGCGAGGCACTCGATAAGCTCGCCGATGCTACGGTGTTGGTGCTCGGCTGCGGAGGCGTGGGCTCCAACTGCTGCGAGGCACTCGCCCGCGGCGGCATCGGTCATTTCGTCATTCTGGACAAGGACATCATCGCGCCCAGCAATATCAATCGCCAGGCCATCGCCTTTCATAGCACCGTCGGCAAGCGCAAGGTTGACGTGATGGAAGCCATGATCCACGATATCAATCCTGCCGCCACCGTCATCAAGCGTACCGAATACCTGCTGAGCGACAACATCGATGATTTCTTCGCGAGCGTTTTGGAGCAGACGGGCGGCAAGCTCGACTACGTCGTCGACGCCATCGACACCATCTCGGCCAAGCTCACCATTGCCAAATATGCTCAGGACCACGGCATTCGTTTGGTTAGTTCCATGGGCGGGGCCAACAAGCTCCATCCCGAGTGCCTCCGCTTTGCCGACATCTTCGATACGGTACGTGACCCCATGAGCCGCATTATGCGCAAAGAATGTAAGAAGCGCGGAATCAAGAGCCTACACGTACTGTTTAGCTGCGAGGAATCGGTTAAGACACAGCCCCGCGATCCTTCCAACATCCACGAGCGCACCGAGCTGGGAACCGCCAGCTTTATGCCGCCCATCATGGGTCAGATGATTGCCGGCGAGGTTATCCGCCAGATTAGCGGGCGCGGGTGCGAGCGCGTGCGCGCCGATGGCCAGCGCTTGGACTAGCAGGGTGCGCCACGATGAAGCTGCAGCTGTTTGATGTGCACTGTCATCTCGATTTAATGGCTCACCCGGACGCGTTGCCGATGAGGCAACGGCGCTGGGCCTGGTTCTATTTGACTGCGGCGTCGATCCGCACGACTTTGCACGCGCCAAGAAGCGCGCCTGCAGCCGTTCAAATATTTTTGCCGGCATCGGCCTCCATCCCTGGTGGCTCGCCGACGGACGATGTGGTCCTGCCGAAGTCAATCTGCTTTGCGAAGTCGCTGACCAAGAGCGCTATATCGGCGAGGTAGGACTCGACTTTTCCGCGCGCTTTGCTGGAAGTAAGCCGCTACAAATACAGACATTTGACCGGCTCTGCGATGCGCTCGTGCAGCATCCTCTTACCGGGCGCGTAATATCAATTCACGCCGTTCGTTCGGCGGGAACCGTGCTGGACGTCCTCGAGTCGCATGGATTACTCACCCCAAGGCCTGACTCCCCCACTATCATCTTCCACTGGTTTAGCGGTACTTCGGACGAACTCGTCCGCGCGCGAAACGCAGGCTGCTATTTTTCCGTGAACGAGCGTATGCTCGCCACCAAGCGCGGTCGCGAATATGCCCGACAGATTCCACTCGACCGTCTACTGCTCGAGACCGATGCGCCGGCCGAGCCAAACACAGAAACAAGTGTGCAATCGCTCATCAGATCGCTCGCAAGGACCTCGATGCACATTGCCTCACTCAAAAACTGTGACGCAAAGCGCATCGAGTCGGTAGTTTTAGCAACTGCGCACTCTGTTTTTGACCTTCGCTAACCCCTGTGGGCAAAAATGCCAAGGGACATGCGAATCGCACAACGCAGTCCCTATTGGCAGGCAGTACAATTCGGCAGCATTACACCAATTCGTGCATGAGATCACGGTTGCGTGCATACAATTCGTCAAAGATATGACGACGCGACGCATATAGCTCGTGGGCAGCCATATCGGGCACGATTGTTTGTGCAACGCCAAGGACTTGGGCGAGTTCATCCCATGATGCATAGGCGCCACCTGCGAGAGCTGCCATGATGGCATCGCCGAAGCATGCGCCCACCGTAACCTTGGCAACCGAGACCTCGCGCCCGCATACGTCGGCGATAGCCTGCATCCAAACTGGATTCTTGGTTCCACCTCCGACAAGCATAATGCGCCCAATTGGCAGTCCATGCTCTCGCTCGATAATGTCGACATGGGATGCAACGGTATACGCGACGCCTTCCAAGGCGGCGCGAACCATATGGGCTCGCGTATGCCTTCCGGTCAGGCCAAAGAAGACGCCACGTGCCTCGGGATCGTTGAGCGGAGTACGCTCCCCCGCAAAGTACGGCAGGCACAGGAGCCCATCGGCACCCGGCGCCACATCGGCGGCATCATGCGCCATGACCGAATATGCATCGGGGCCACCGTGGCCCTCGGCCTCCACGGCGTCGCGATACAGCTCTTGGCGCAGCCACGATGTGAGTGCACCCGCCGTATTGGTCCCCGCGCAGATCCCGTAAGTTCCGGGAATGATAAACGTCCCTGGCCACAGGCGGGCATCATCGACCATATGATCAGCTAGGTAGATGAAATACGCCGTGCTCCCCAACTGAACCATCATATCGCCGGGACGAAATACACCCGTCGAAATGGCCTCGGCACCAGAGTCGCCCGTTCCCACTAAGACAGGTGTCCCTGCCGCGAGCCCTGTCGCCTCAGCCGCGCGCTGCGTAATCACCCCGGCAATATCGGTAGCCGACATTACCTCCGTCATCTGGTCAGGCCGGCAGAAACGAGCACATTCCCGAGCATCAACCCTCCAAGTGTAGCGGTCGTATAGGGGAAGAAAATCCTCCGCCAAGTAACGGTCCACCGTAAAACGCCCCGTCAACTTTGCGCATAGAAACGATGATGCCGTCAGGAACTTCGCGGCACGTTCGTGCACCTCGGGCATATTCTCCTTAAACCATAAGATCTTAGGAGCAATATCTGATGAGCAGGGATCGTGCCCGAAAAGTTCGCGTGCGCGACCTGACCCATATTCGGAAAGGAGCTCGTCAATCTGCGGCTTCGAACGTGCATCGACTCCATACAAAATCGCGGGCGCCAGCGCGTTGCACTCGGTATCGACCGGCACACAGTCGCAACCCAATGCGGAAAGGCCCACGCATCCGATCTGCGCCGCGTTAACCCCCGATAGCATCACCAGCTCGCGCGACAAGCGGCAAAAATCGCCCCACCAAACTGCCTCAGCATCATGCTGGTACCATCCATCACACGGGTTGTCCGTCTCATGTCCACAAGAGGCTTGGCAAACGATGTTGCATCGATCATCGATTAAAACGCCTTTAGAGGCGCTTGTCCCAATATCAATACCCAGATAGAGCGCCATAGGTGCCTACTCCCCTCGCGCCGTACGAGCGGCAGCCATAAAACGAACCACCCGCTCAACATCAATCGGGGCATCCAGCTTTCCGTCGCGCTTTAAGCACGTGCCGACAAACGCGCCATCGTAGTGAGCAAATACGTCAGCCACGGTATTTTCGCGACAACCGGTGCCACATACCACGGGCACTTCGCCAACACGCTCGCGGACCTCGTCGGCAAGCTCGCCCGAAGCGCCACGACCGGCAGCCGAACCGCCGATGACCATCGCATCCGGTAGGCAATTAAAGAGAAGTGAATCGGCAATGTCCGCGGTCGTGCGGTCGTTGAGATAAACCTCGCCCTCGCTCGTGATGAAGTGAAAAAGCTTGAGGTCGTCCAAGCGCAGCGCCGCCTTGCGACGCATGGTGTGAGCGAAATCTCGGTTAATCAGCCCGAGATCACCGGCCCAGGCACCGCAAAAATTGCAGCGCGTGAACTGCGCGTCGACGGCAGCGCACAGCTCGATTGTGGCATCACCATCGTAAATTGCCTCAGCTCCCCAAGGAGTCGACAGATCATGGAACAGAGCCCCGATTACATAGCCCATCGATGCAAGGGTTGAGGGAGAAACATGCTGCTCATAGGGCATCGAGAGCTCATTGGTAATCAAAATGCCATCGACACCGCCCTGCTGCAACGCCTCGAGATCGCGCTTGGCGGCTTCCACGACCTGCGATACGCTTCCGCCCGGGTAATACAGCGGATCGCCCGGCAGAGGACGCAGGTGCAGCATTCCGATAACCGGCTTTTCGTTCTTGAACATCGAAGTTAGAAACGACATAACGTGCTCCTTCATAGGGTTATTGCAGGGACGTTACTCCCCCAGCACCTCGACGTACACTTTTCGCTTCTGCGGACCGTCAAACTCCGCAAGATAGATGTTCTGGGCACTTCCGCACACGATGTGGCCATCTTGGACGGGAAAGAAGCAACTGTTTCCACAAATCATGCTCTTGATATGCCCACAGGAGTTGTTACCGGTGGCTCCGTAGCTCGGCAGGAAGTGTGCATGCGCATAGGGGGCATCGAGTGGGGCGATGCGATCAAGCGTCTCCATAAGATCCGTCTCCACGCAGGGCAGCCCCTCGTTTACCACGATTCCGCAGGTCGTATGCGACAAAATAATCGCCGCCAAGCCATTGGTCACCGAGCTGCGTTCGATGGCAGCGTGCACGTCCTCGGTAATATCGATGAACTGGTCCGGAGCAGTCGATAGATAGCTCAATGTCTCGAGCGTCACCATGTTCACTCATCCCCTTCAAGAAAACGCAGGGCATTACCCCAGTAGAGCCTTTCTCGCG
This sequence comes from Collinsella sp. OF03-4AA, assembly GCA_003462965.1. Taxonomy (GTDB): domain Bacteria; phylum Actinomycetota; class Coriobacteriia; order Coriobacteriales; family Coriobacteriaceae; genus Collinsella. Next base: position 97,570 of record QSCH01000004.1, on the reverse strand, counting down.
CATCATCGCGCATGGGCACGGTATCGAGCGCCCGCTTGAGTTTGAATGCACGGAAGCGCGGCGTATTGCTGGCGAACATCACTTGGTGCGATAGCGCGCGCTCATACCACAGCGGCCCCATATCGACCGTGAAAAGACGCTGCATCATCTCCTCGGGCGAATCGATGTAAGTGATAGAGGTGTCCACGTAGCAGTTGGGATACTTGAGCAGCATCGCCACGGTCTCGCGCACCCAGGGCCAGCCAAAATGGGTCAAACTAAAACGCACATTTGGATGCGTTGCGATTGTGTGCTCAAATGCAAGCGGGTTACTGCGCGAGAGCTCTGCGCCCGGCTCCCAAGACATACCGGCATGGAAAACCACCGGCTTGTTATAGCGCTCGCACAGTTCGTAAAGCGGCTCGGCCACAGCATCATCGGGGGCAAAACCCTGCTTTGCAGGATGCAGGCAAAGCCCCTTTGCCCCCAACTCGGTAAAGGCGCGCTCCAATTCGTCTGCGGCACCGCTCACCTGCGGGTCTACGCTCGCAAATCCCCACAGACGATCGGGATGTGCGGCAACCAGCATGGCAATCTGGTCATTGGTGCCAAAGTGCCCTCCGCATGCCGTGGTTACATCGAGCGGCATGAGCACGCTCTTCTGCACATCGCAGACGTCCATCTCGACTTGAAGCTCATCCCAATCCATGGGGCCCATATGCCCCATACCAAATTCTCGTGACCAAAAACCGAATCCATCAGGCTCATCACCCGGCGTACAGATCTCGCCGTAGAGCATAGGATGGACCAACATGTCGATAACCATTTCGTACTCCTTTCCAGGCATTTGACCCTAGTACGGCTCAAACGAACCAATCACTCGGGACGACAGCTCAGCGCCCGCCTTCATACACGCCGGAATATCAAGGCCATCGATCACGCCCTTGGTAAACCCGGCGATATACGAGTCGCCGGCACCCACGGTATTAACGACCTTCTCCGCCGGCACGATCCCGCACTCATAGAAGCGCTCACCGTCATAGGCAATGCTTCCCTTCTCGCCAAGCGTGGCAACCGCAACGCGCGGCCCCAATTCCTGCGCGTGACGTACCCAGTCCCGCAGCTCCGGAGTGTCATCTTCAAACGACATAAATGCGTAGTCAACGTAGGGAAAATGATTCTCGCAGGCATATTCGGGATCTTGGCTGAACACCGAGAAGTCCATAACCACCGTCTTGCCCGCATTATGCCACTCGGGCAGGAGGTCCAAACAATTGCCAAACAGGTCGGTATGAATGATGTCATGCTCTAGGATAAACGCCCGGTCATCTTCATTCGGACGATATGTCTCCATTACGCCATCGATTGCCTCGAGATGCACGCGATCGACGCCGTCTTTCAATGCCATGAGCATCACCGAGGTGTCGCCATCCTCCACCCGCAGATGAGAGATATCAAACCCCTCGGCGGCCAGCGCCTCTCTCATCTTGTCTCCGTACTCGTCCTTGCCGACAACCGACACGGCGGATACCGAAACGCCCAATCGTGCAAGATGGATACCCCAGTCAATGCCATTACCAGTCGGATAGAACACGCCGATGTTTTGATAGACGTCCGCACAGCAAAAACCAGCCGCACACGCTTTAATACCCATGGTCTTCTCCAATGTTCAAAAGGGGACCCACCACATGGCGAGCCCCCTTTTCGCGTTTCGCTTATTGTTTTGCATCGGCTGTCCAAGGCCTCATAGCCAGACCGCCGTACGCTTTCTTAAGCTATTCGACGATTGGTGCTCCGTGGCCCCAAGAACCTTCCATGCCGCACACGGTCGAGGCAAACCCGGCAGCAAAGTCGAGCGCGCGCTCGATGGCCTCGGCGCCGCCCTCACCACGCTTGGCGGAATCGAGATAGCACATCAAAAACGAGGTGAGGAACGAGTCGCCCGCCCCCATGGTGTCCTTCATGTCCGTTACCGGTTTAGCCAGCTGGCGGTAATAACGCTCGCCGTCGTAAGCGATGCAGCCCTCGGCGCCCGCCGTAGCCGACACAAAACGCGGACCCAGACCCTTCACCCATGCCAGACGCTCGCGAATCTCGTCCTCACTCGCGGCATCCGCCGCACTAAAGAAAGCAAAATCGACATAGGGCGCAATCTGCTCGTAGTACTCGTCGGTGGAGTCGTCCGAAAAGTCAAAAGAGACCGTGACGCCCGCAGCCTTCAACTTGGGCAGCTCGCGCTCGGTGAAGCAATAGTTGCCCGAATGAACCACATCGAACTGCTTCATGTACGAAAGGTCAAAGCGATCGAGAACATAGCGCGCATCGCCACGGATACCGCCCTCGTTGGAGCCGAGGAAGACACGGTCACCGTCAACGACGGTCACGCGAGCCGCTCCGTTCTCGCCAATCATCTGCTCGCACTTGTCAAGCTCGATACCCTCATCCTCGAGGCTTGCAATGACATGCTCGGCAGCGGCGTCATTGCCAAAAATGCCCATGTATGCAGAGCGTGCGGCACCGCATTTCTTGGCATAAACGGCGAAGTTCACCGCATTGCCGCCGGGATACATGGTGTGGATATGCTCGTAGCGATCGACGACGTTGTCGCCAAATCCGATCGCGTTAACGTTAAATGCCATGGCCTTTGCCCCTTCTAGTACTCGACAACACCCATATAGCGACGGAAATCGGGATCGTGATCAAACACCTTGCCGCGTGCAGCACGCAGCTCGCAGTTCATGGCGTAGAACAGCACCGGGTCCAGATAGGCACGGACGCTCGCCGGCACGGCTTCCATACCGTACTCCTTGGCATCGAGCACCATCAGCGTATCGGTATGCGTCTTAAGGAACGCAAGGGCGCGCTCGTCCATAGCACGGCACTCGCTGGAGCCCATCTGCAGGAAGTAAAAAACGCCATCCTGAGTAGCCTCGAAGGGGCCGTGGAAGTACTCGGCAGAGTGGATGTAGCTGCAGTGCTGCCACTGCATCTCCATAAGAGAGCAGATAGCGAAACCGTAGGTCTGGCTAAAGTTGGGACCGCTGCCCAGAATGTAGAAGAACTCGTGCTCCTGGCAAAGCTTGGCAAAACGATCGCCTAGCTCGGCATTTACCTTCTCACGTGCCGGGGGAAGAATCTTATCCATCTCGGCGATACCGGCATACATATCGGCAAGATCGGCGTAGCCCTCCTGCTGATCGAGCAGCTCGGCCGCAAGCGACAGCGAAATGCCAGCGGGGACCTCGGCCTGCGGCACGCCCTCGCCCCACGGGTAGACCCACGTGGTCCACTTGCCGGAGTCAATCTTGGATCCAGCGTTGTCGGTCTGGGCGATCACCGTAGCGCCGGCAGCAAGGGCAATCTCACAGCCCTCGACGACCTCGGGGGTGTTGCCGCTGTGGCTGCAAGCAATGACCAGGGATTTCTCACCCAAGCGGCGCGGGCGCATGATATCAAACTCGCGAGCCGTATAGATATACGAAGTGAAGGTGGTTGCCTCGCGCTGCAGAAGCTCATGAGCCGGGATCAAATCGATCATGGAGCCACCGCAAGCAATCCAGTAGACGCTGTCGAACTTGCCCTTCTCGGCAATTGCCTCTTTGATCAGATCGTGTGCGTTCATATCCAGTTCCTTTCTTGTTTGGTCCGCAATCAATGACGTTGGCTGCGTGGCCGATAGTTGTTTTAGTCAATCAGATATTTCTCGAATGCGGCCATGTTCTTGGCATCTGCCGCCGCCGGGTCATCGTAGTAACGCCCGTCCGTGATTTCCTGGCCCAGCATGCCATCGAAACCATGGGCATTAAGCGTGGCGACGAAGGCGTCCATATCGTGCTTGCCATCGCCCCACACCAGATGGCCATACGGGTCACCGTCGATAAAGTGCATCTCGTGAATTGCCCCATCACCAAAGGCGGCAAACCAGTCCTCGAGCGTCTCGCCCGCAACGCCCATCGCGGTTGTATCAACCATGGGCTGTAAGTACGGGCTCGCGACCTCGTCAATCATGCGCTTCGCATCGGAAACCGTCGTTACAAGGTTGCTCTCCTCGGGACGCAGGCTTTCCATCGTAAGCACCAGACCGTGCTCACCGGCATACTCCGCCAGAATGGACAAGTGCTCGCGGCTGCGCTTCCAGGCTTCCTCGCGGTCCTCGTCCCAGTCGCCCCAGCCCGAGTTGACGGACATACGGTCGCACCCAAGTACCTCGGCAAGCTCAATGCCGTGCTTAAAGTACGCCAGGCTGCGCTGTTCATGCAGCGGTTTGCGTGCGCAGTACTGCCAAGGATAGACAACATTCTCGGGGCACAGAGTACGATACCTAAGCCCACGGCCTGCAGCCTTTTTCGCCAGGACCTCAGCCTCAAAGTAGCCCGTGTGGTCGAGCGTCACATGCGGCTCCGCACACCACAGCTCAATGGACTCAAAGCCCAAACGCTGCTGCACATCAAGGAAATAATCGAGCGACCACATGATGTAGTGGATATTCATGCCCGCAATCTGTTCGCGGCGCAGCGTCGGTTTGGATTCAGACATCTTATGCCTCCTTATTTCGATCGAACACGATTTGTCCGTCCGACATCGTCATATCAACCGAAAGATCGCGTGCGTCGCGATAATCGAGGTCGAACACATCCCGATCGAGCACGCAGATATCGGCAAGCTTGCCGACCTCAAGCGTACCCAGTTCGTCTTCGCGCATCAAATCGTACGCGCCCCCGGCAGTCCAAGCACGCAAGAGCTCGACAAGCGTCAGCGCGTTGGCCTCATTCACGGGCAGTCCATCGTCGAAGTATCCACCGCACGCGCTGTAGATTGACTCGCCCAGGCTCGGAATCAGCAGTGGCAAATCCGTACCACAGCACACCGTGCATCCGGAATCTTCCATGCCGCGGCGATTCCAGCTGTGCAAAAGTCGCGTCTCGCCAATTTGTCGACGCATCATCGACAGGCAATCCTCGCGCCGGTCCAGCGTCAGAATCTGCGGATAGACCTCGCAAATTCCACCTAACTTGCCAAACTCGACAAGATCGGTCGGGTCAGAGTTCTCGAGATCGGTAATCGCATGGCGGCGAAGCAACCGTCCATGCTCGTCTCGAGGCAGCGAGGCATAGAGCGCCACGGTGCGACGAACGGCGCCATCGCCCTGGCAATGCAAAGAATATCGGAAGCCGTCAGCATCAATTGCACGCAGCTCGTTCTCAATCAGATCCCACTCGGGCTCCTCGACAACCGTCTTGCCGGCAGCTCCCGCATCGGCCGTGTCCTCATAGGGGTCAATCATCTCGGCAAGCCCCGCCCATACGCCGCGATCGGTCATACGGTTGAAGCCAGAAAAACGAACGAACGGTCCCCGAAAGCGCTCTCGTGCCTCGCGAGCATACGACAGATTTGCACCGGCACCCACCGGCTGCGACATCATAGAGACGCGAACCGTCAGCTCACTAGATTCCTCACGGCGAGCCATTTCGTCGGCAAAACCGTAGTAGTCATCAAACGCCATCTCCTTGATGGCGGTAACGCCGCGCTCGTTAAGCATGCTCATGTAGTCCGAATACCCCGCACGTACCTCGGGCAGCGCGAGGAAATCGCTCATCATGCGCCAGATCTTCTCGGCATAGCACGCCTGGGGTGTGAAGCCGTATCGCGCACTGGCGGCAGCATTGAGAACGCAGGTCTCCGCACCCGGTGTAAAGCAGACGACAGGGATATCGCCAAAACAATCGTCAAACACAGCTGACGTATCTGCGTTCTCGGCATCCGATGCCAACGTTTCGGGCAGGTTGCGGCCAAAAGCCGCCGCGCAATCCGGATGATCTTCTTTCCATGCACGCAAGAGCGACACGGCCTCTTTGGCATCAGCGATGCCGGACAGATCAGACCCCAACGTCCGCAGCGCCCAGCCTGTATAGAAGGTATGTACATCGATCAGGCCAGGCATGACGGTGCGGTCGCCCAGGTCAACTACCTCGTCCGCCTGGGTCAAATACGAAGCTGCCTCACACTTGGTGCCAACCGCCTCAATTCGATTGTCACGGACCGCTACGAAACCTTCAAACGGCAGGTCCCCCGTACCGGTAAAGACGCTCTTAGACGTCAGGACCGTCAAACGATCAGACATCACAACCACCTACGCCGGAAGCATGCCAGAAATTGCAGTTACGATCAGGCCAAAGACGACCATGAAGATGAAGAACTTCCAAATGGTCTTCCACCATTGGCCAAACGAAATCTTAGCCACGCCAAGGCCGGCAACCGTCATGCCCGCCACGGGACTGATGGTGTTGATGGTCTGGTTGGCAAACTGGAGCGCGGTAACGGCCGCCTCGGGATTGAGGCCCATGAGCTCGGTCAGGGGGCCCATAACGGGCATGGTGAGTGCCGCCAGGCCAGAACTCGAGGGAACCAGCAAAGAAAGCAGGCCAAGGACGATATACATAAACGTGGTGTAGACGGCGGCGGGTGCACCGGCGAGCGCAGTAGCGAGCGCCTGGAGGATGGTGTCGATGATCATGCCGCCCTCGGCGATGACCAGAATACCGCGAGCGATACCGATAACGATGGCGGCGTACGCAAAGTCGGCGAGACCTTTAACGAACTCCTCAGCAATCGTCTGCTGGTCAAGACCGCCCAGGATACCGGCAAGCAAGCCCATGCCAAGGAACACGGCGGAAATCTCATTCATGTACCAACCCTGGGTAACAAGACCCCAGACGATAATGCCCATACCGCAAGCAAAATCGATAAGCACGAGCTTCTGACGGGTAGTGAACTCTTCCTCGATGGAGGCATCGGTCACGGAAAACTCGATACGCTTGAGCTTATCGTCCTCGTACGTAATGGACGACTCGGGGTTTTTCTTGACGCGCATGGCGTAGCGCATGGCCCATGCGATACCGACGGCAGTGAAGATGACCCAAGAAACGGCGCGCAGCCACAGTTGCGGATTGCCCTCGATGCCAATGATGCCCTGGGCGATCAAAACATTAAACGGATCGATGGTCGAAGCGCAATATCCCAGGTTAGGACCAAGGAAGCAGATGATGAATGCCGTCATCGAGTCATAACCGATACCCATCATGATGGGAATGAAGATGGCATAGAACGGCAGGGCTTCCTCAGACATACCAAACGTGGTGCCGCAAATGGACAGCAACGTCATCGTGATGGGAATGATGAGGATATCCTTGTTCTTGAGCTTTTTAATCACACGGCTCATGCCGGCATTCAAAGCGTTGGTCTTGGTGATGATTGCGAACGACCCGCCAATCAATAAGACGAACGCAACGACGTCGGCAGCCTCCTGGATGCCCTTAGTGGGCGCTTGCAGGACCGCGAAGATATCCTGCCCCAAATTGATGGTCTCGCCGGTCTCGGAATCGGTGTAGTTCTTATCGACCTGTTCATAGGTTCCAGCAACGGCGACTTCACGCTCGCCCGCCGCTGTCGAAATCGTCTTGCGCTGATACTGACCAGAGGGAACGATCCAAGTCAAGACCGCAAAGACAACGATCAGCAAGAACATGATCGTATAGACATGCGGTAATTTGAACTTAAAACGTCTGTTTGTCTTCTTCGCCTTCGTATCTGACATAGATACCTCCAAAGAACTCGAGACTGCATCGCATCTCGCCTCAACGTTTGCACAAGGCAAACGTTCTATGACGTTCTATAGATTACCGGCAGCTTTTCTCGTCATCAAGATAATTTCAAACTGATTGCCGCAACGCGGTTGAACGGTTGCGTTTGCGCCGTGAACGGTATGGAGACGCCCGGTGAGATGATCCACCGGGCGCTTCCATTCGCAATGTCCTAGATGTCAAAAACGTAGCGAGACCCAACGATCCGCTGACGACCGATGATAAACGGCCGCCGCTGTTCATCGAAAAAGAAGGCTTCCATATAAAACAATGGTTCGCCAACGGGAACTGCCAACAACCGAGCGACCTCGGGCGACGCGCACGCGATCTCAAGCGTGCATGGGTCGGTAAACGCGGGCGTGCGGCCCGTCCGGTTGCGCACGAACTCAAAAATGGATTGGTTAGATAGAGGTGCCGTTGATAGATAGGCGTTGTCCTCGTAAACATATATGTTGTTCTCGAGCATGACAGGGACGCCATCGGCAGTACGCACGCGCTCAACGCAGATCAAGTCAGTTCCAACGGGAACACCAAAGAACTGTGCTTCGGTGGAATCCGCCGGCAGTATCTTTCTCGAAATGACACGCGCCCCCGGTTCCATTCCGTTTACGCGGCATGCGTCCGAAAAACTCTGGACGTCATCCTTCTGGCGAATCTTGCGTTTGAGCTTGGGGGCATTGACAAACGTGCCTTTCCCCTGTCGCTTCGTTAGATAGCCCTGTTGGACGAGCTCCTCAATAGCGCGTCGCACGGTAACGCGGCCAACTTTATAGCTCTCAGCCAATTCGAATTCGTTGGGTATCCGCGCGCCTGCCTTGTAGGCACCGGAGTTGATTTCGTTTTTGATGATATCGATAACCTGTTGGTACAGCGGTATCGCTGCTTTACCGTCAGTTAGCCCTTCAGTCGGTGGCATATACCCTCTCCAAGCACAATTAAGTCTAAAACGGACTTAGGGGCATTCAACAAGTCCTTAAGCCCGCATTAGCTTAAAGTATGCTAGGTGTCGCACCAAAATGTCGGCTATTTACTCATCAGACCCGAAAAACGCGCAACTACCGCGCTCCTAAGAAAGCGTGAGCAGCTCCGGCAGCTGGTCGATGATCTTGTCCGCGGCATCCTGGCTAAAGCCGAAGCGCTCCTCGCGCTTGGCAATGACTGTCAGGCCGGCTCGCTTGCCGGCAGTGATGCCAGGCACCGAATCCTCAACGCAGCAGCAGCGGTCCGCGGGCAGCCCCAGCAAGTCCAGCGCATGCAAGTAGATATCGGGCTCGGGCTTGCTCTCCTTAAACTGCTCGCCGCTCACCACATATTCAAAGGCATCCGACAACCCGCACGCGTTGAGCACTTCCTCGATGCTATCCACGGGAGACGAGCTGGCAAGCGCCACGCGAACGCCACGGCGCGGCAACTCTCGAATCGTATCCACAGCGCCCGGGTTAATCAAAGCCTGGTAGTCACGCAGACGCTTATGCGCCCACTCGTCCCAACGGGCCAACGCTTCTTCGCCAGTGAAATGCCCCTTACCGGCACGCTCAAACCAATCGACCAGCATATGCAGGAAGAACTGATGCGAGGTACCGACCTGCCCATTCAACTCCTCTTGAGTCAGGTTCAACCCAAGCTCCTTGGCAAACGCGGCAGTCTCGCCCAGGTAGTAATACTCGGTATCGACAATGACACCGTCCATGTCAAAGATAACGGCGTCGAACGGAAATGCAGACACGGCACCCTCCCTAACAAAAGGGCGCCTGTAAGCAGGCGCCCGAACCATGCATTATCGGCGATTCTAACCCAGCAGCTTATCCAGCGCCACCGCAATACCGTCTTCGTTGTTATTGGCGGTCACCATCTGGCCACAGCCTTAACCTCATCGACGGCGTTGCCCATGGCAACACCGGTGCCGGCCCACTCAATCATGGACTTGTCGTTCTGGCCGTCGCCAAACGATACGACCTCACTGGCATCGATGCCGAGCTTGGGCAGGGCACCCTCGAGCGCACGGGCCTTGTCGATACCGGGCGCCGTGTACTCAAAGTACCAGTCAGCCGTAAACATGCCCGAAAGCGTCTGGGTAAAGGGCGCATACATTTCCGCGTAATGCGCCTGCAGGTAGGTCGGATCGCCCGCCGTCAGCAGCTTGTCCACGGGATAAGCATCAACGACCTCATGCAGGCTTTCCACCTCGCGGATCTTAAGATCGCACGCATCGCGCTCATACTTGACGATGTTTTTCTGAGAGCCGTCAGGCAGCGTGATCATGCAATGGCACGAGTCCTCGACGTGCAAATCGCGACCGAGCGAAATCATAGGGATCACGTCAAAATTGCGCAGATGATCAATCAGACGGTGCAGCTCGTCAGCCGGCATGGCTTGGTCAAAAAGGACCTCATCGGTCTGAGCGTCGACCACATGCGCTCCATTAAAGGCAACTAACAGACCGTCATGGTTTTGAAGGTCGAGCTCCTGCGCCAAGGCGTGAAGACCCCAGGCGGGACGACCCGAAGCCAAGATGAGCTTAATACCCGATTCCTGCGCCGCGAGCAGCTTCTCGCGCGTACGCGGGCTGATCACCTTCTGGTCGTTGGTGAGCGTACCGTCGATATCCATTGCGATGGCCTTAATTGCCATATGTGCCTCCCTGTCATTGAGCAACCTTGTCTGAGCCATCATACAGAACACCCACGGCGGCGCTGTTTGCAACGGGAAAAATGTCATATTGTCCCAAACATGAACGGCGCGCCTTCGACGATTGCGATGCCCGTCGAGGCGCCTCCCGATACATTCCATCCTATCCAAATAGCAAGGGGCCCGTATCCCAACGGATACGGACCCCTTTCAGCCATAAGCCAACTCGGCCGTAAAAACTACTTGCGATGAGCGCGGTAGAACTCGATGAGCGCCTGAGTCGAAGCGTCCTGCTCGGCCTTGGCGGCGTCGTCGTGGAAGGCCGGGGTGATCTGCTTGGCAAGCTGCTTGCCCAGCTCGACGCCCCACTGGTCGTAGGAGTCGATGCCCCAGACCGTGCCCTCGACAAACGTGATGTGCTCGTACAGGGCGATGAGCTCGCCGAGCGCGAACGGGGTCAGCGTGTCGCCGAAGATCGAGGTCGTCGGGCGGTTGCCCTCAAAGCAACGGGCCGGGACGATCTGCTCGGGCGTGCCCTCGGCACGAACCTCGTCGGCAGTCTTGCCAAAGGCGAGCGCCTTGGTCTGGGCCAGGAAGTTGCCCAGGAACAGCTCGTGCACGTCCTGGCCGCTGTCGGTCGCAGGGTTGGCGGTATTGGCGAAGGCGATGAAATCGGCCGGGACCACCACGGTGCCCTGGTGCAGCAGCTGGTAGAAGGCGTGCTGACCGTTGGTGCCGGGCTCGCCCCAGAAGATCTCACCGGTGTCGGAGGTCACGGCGCTGCCGTCCCAGCGGACATGCTTGCCGTTGGACTCCATGGTGAGCTGCTGCAGGTAGGCCGGGAAACGATGCAGGTACTGGCAGTACGGCAGCACGGCGTGGCTCTTGGAACCGAAGAAGTTGACGTACCAGACGTTGAGCAGGCCCATCAGCGCGACGGCATTGTTCTCGAGCGGCGTGTTGCAGAAGTACTCGTCGATGGCGTGGAAGCCTCGAGGAACTGCTGGAAGCGCTCGGGGCCGAGCACGACGATCAGCGACAGGCCCACGGCGGAGTCGACGGAATAGCGGCCGCCGACCCAGTTCCAGAAACCGAGGCGTTGGCGGGGTCGATACCGAGGCCTCAACCTTCTCGAGTGCGGTGGAGACGGCGACGAAGTGCTTTGCCACGGCCTCGGCGTTCTGCTCATCGGAGCCGTCGATGGCGCCCTGAGCCTTGAGCTGCTCGAGCATCCAGGTCTTGACCTCGCGGGCGTTGGTGAGGGTCTCGAGCGTGGTGAAGGTCTTGGAGACGATGATCACGAGCGTGGTCTCGGGATCCAGGCCCTTGAGCTTCTCGGCCTGATCGTTGGGGTCGATGTTGGAGATATAGCGGCAGTCGATACCGGCGTCGGCATAGGGACGCAGAGCCTCGTAAGCCATGACCGGGCCCAGATCGGAGCCGCCGATGCCGATGGACACCAGGTGCTCGATCTTCTTGCCGGTAACGCCCTTCCACTCACCGGAGCGCACGCGCTCGGCGAAGGCATACATGCGATCGAGGACCTCGTGCACGTCGGCGACGACGTCCTGGCCATCGACGATGAGCTGGCCCTTCTCGGTTGCGGGGCGGCGAAGCGCGGTGTGCAGGACGGCGCGGTCCTCGGTGGTGTTAATGTGCTCGCCGGAGAACATGGCGTCGCGGCGCTCCTCGAGCTTCACCTCGCGGGCAAGATCGCACAGCAGTTTGACGGTCTCATCGGTCACCAGGTTCTTCGACAGATCGAAGTGCAGGTCACCGGCGTCAAAGCTCAGCTTGTTCACGCGCTCGGCATCGGCGGCGAACCAGGCCTTGAGGTCGATACCCTCGGCCTCGAGCTTCTCCTGATGAGCCTCGAGCGCCTTCCAAGCGGCAGTCGACGTGGCGTCGATAGGTGCGGCAACAGTTGCCATAGAGTCCTCCTCAGCATACGGGCGCACACCTCCATGCACGCCCGGATATTCAGATAGCCCTATTCTAGCGCAGGTCAAGACTACAATCAGCGAGCGTTATCAATCCGCCCCTAAACGGCGACCGACCAAAAAGGGACAGGTTTATTTTGGCAGGTCAAACGCTTTACCTACCAAAATAAACCTGTCTCTTCCTGGCAGGTATTATGCCGCGGCGCACACGCTACCAAGCAGCTCGCGCAAGGGAGACCCGATGCCCTCCAGCAACTCGGGCGCGATGATGGCAAAAACGGGAACCTCGCCGGCGCCCACCGTAGCGGGCACCTTGCCCTCCGATACAATGCATCCATAGGGGACAAAGCCGTCCTCACCGGCATCGAGCACCGCCATGCGGCGGGCGAGCTCGCGCGCAAAGCCGGCTGTATCGGCATCACCGATCGCCAGGACAAAATCCACGCCCTCGTCGGTCGCCAGGGCCACGGCTTCGTCGATCAGCTCGTCTCCCCCGTCGCCCTCGACCGAGCCGCAGCGAAATAGCGCGCGCTCGAGCAGAGCTCGATCAAGCGAGCCGAGCGCCGCCGAGACAAGCTCATCGCGCGTATGCTTGTCACCGCCCAGCACCACCAGCGCCTTGGTGCCGCCGTAGTGAGCGACCAATCGTCCGCACCAGCGAGCCACGTCTCCATCCGCAACAAGGCGCGTCGGCATACCAAACCCATAATTGACCATCTTTTCCACAACCTTTCCGTGCGTATAGGCGGTATCAATCGTTAGGCCCATGCTACGAAGCGAGGTTTTCCGAGCTGTTTCGCACTCTTTAGAGCTGCGTTAAAACCCAATCCAACCGCACGACCATACCTACCAAAACAAACCAGTCCCTTTTTGACAGGTTTTGACGATGTCCGGACGAGCGGGTATTATCGAACAGGTATTCGATAAGAACATGTGTTTGATGAAAGGACACGGATGGCGCACGAGCAGCACACCTATATCTGCATCGACCTCAAGACGTTTTATGCCAGCGTCGAGTGCGTCGACCGTGGGCTCGATCCGCTCACCACCAACCTGGTCGTTGCCGACGAATCGCGCGGGCGCACGACCATCTGCCTCGCCATCACACAGGCCATGAAGGACCTCGGGATACACAATCGCTGCCGTCTGTTCGAAATTCCCGATGGCATCGACTACATCACGGCCGTACCGCGCATGCAGCATTACATGGAGGTGTCGGCGAAAATCTACGGTATCTATCTGGAATACGTCAGCCCCCAGGACGTGCACGTCTACTCCATCGATGAGTGCTTTATCGACGTGACGCCCTATCTGGACCTCTATCACACAGATGCGGAAGGGTTCGCCTGCACGCTGCGCGACGAGGTCCTCGCGCGCACCGGCATCACGGCGACGGTCGGCATCGGCCCCAACCTATTCCAGGCCAAGGTAGCGCTCGACATTACCGCCAAGCACGTACCCAGCCGCATCGGCATACTCGACGACGAGACCTTTCGCAAGGAGATCTGGCCCCATCGTCCCATCACCGATATCTGGGGCATCGGTCCCGGCGTGGCAGCCCGCCTCGAGAAATACGGCGTCTACGATCTGATGGGCGTCGCGGCGCTCGACGAAAACCTGCTTTACGACGAGCTCGGCGTCAATGCCGAATATCTCATCGACCATGCCTTCGGGCGCGAGCCGACAACCATCGCCGATATCCAAGCCTATCGCCCGCAAGCAACTTCGACCACCACAGGACAGGTGCTCTCGAAGGGTTATGCCTACGAACAGGCCTATACCGTCTTGCGCGAGATGGTCGACAACGCCGTTTTAGACTTGGTCGATAAGCACGTGGTCTGCGACAGCATCTCGCTCTTTGTGGGCTACGCGAGCGAACGCGCCGACATACGCCGCCTCGACGCCAGCGGTACAGCGCAGTATGTGGACGGATGCGGGCACCTGCGCTCGAGCACATCGAGTATCGAACCCACCGCAACCGCCGGCCCCGAGCTCGCGCCCCGTGCGCCCAAGCCCGTCCAGCGCGATGACGAACGGCGTCGCCTGGTGCGCGAAGCGCAGGCAATCGATGGCATCTTTGTGGGAGAGCATGGCGGCAAACCGCGCGGTGGCTATGCCGCACTCTTTGCGCACTCTAACGCCTCGCGAAAGCTGCCCGAGCGTACCAATTCGTTTAAGAAGATCATGGGCTATTTCGATGAGCTCTGGGCGCAGACTGTCGATCCCAAACGACCGGTCAAGCGCATCAACCTGGGATTTGGCAACCTCATGCCCGAGGAATTTGCCACCATCGATCTGTTCAGCGATATCGAGGCCGATGAGCGCGAGCGCGACCTGGCGCGCGCCGTCCTGGCCGTAAAGGGCAAGTACGGCAAGAACGCGCTCGTCAAAGGATTAAGCTTTACCGCCGGCGCCACCGCGCGCGAACGCAACGAACAAGTTGGAGGACACCGTGCCTAAACCTAAACAACAGCCCGTGCGCCCGCCGACCGCCTTCGAGCGCCTGGCGGACCCCGAGGGCAGGCGCCGCGCCGCCGACCCCAACCTCACTGCCAACGGTGCCGTGCGCGCCAACCGCGCCGCACAGTTTATGCCCTTTGCCGCCCTCACGGGATACTACGAACTCGTGCGCAAGCAGGAAATCACCGTCGAGCCAAAACGTGAGCTCACGGAAGAAAAAGCCCTCATGCTTTCTAAAAAACTCGAGGGTCTCAAACGTGGCGACTTGGTTCGTGTCACCTATTACGATGCATACGGCTATCGCAGCCGCACCGGCATCCTCGACGAGGCGCTCCCTGCCTTCAAGCTCCTCAAGCTCCGAGACATCGCCATCGACTTCGACGACATCCAAGACATCGAACTGCGCGGACGAGCCTAGCCAATGAAGCGCATCCAGAGCGACGCTTACAGCGTCATGACGTAGTAGCCCGCGTCTTTCACGGCCGCCTCGAGGACATCACGATCAACCGGCTGCTTAGAGCGCACGCGTGCCGTGTGGTCCGCATACGTCACCGTTGCCCACACGCCATCCAGTGCATTGAGGGCATTGGCTACGTTCTGAGCGCAGCCGTCACAGCTCATGCCGCCGATGAGCAGCTCATCGCTATAGGGATAGTGTGACGCATCGGTATCCACCACAACAACCTTTTTGGCCTTCTTGCCGCTCGCACCATCGCTGCAACAACTCTTCCCGTGTGTCGAAGCGGCAATGCGACGCAGTCCAAAAAACATGCCGACGGCAATGACGGCCAGCACGATGAGATTCGCGGGGTTGAGCAAGTCACTCATGCGTTCCCCTTTCAAGTAGCCCTATCTAGATACCCCCATGGGGTGTCCCCATCTTAACCCAAAATCATGTCCGTTCGGTCAATTAGTTTCCCTCTTCAAACTTTTTTGTTGACCATGGCTTACTTTCGTGTATAAGTTTTCCTAGGCCAACAGCTGAGGACCCGAAAGGGGCATCGTGACTCGAACCATTGACATCCCAACATACCAAACGGCTGTCGTGCGCAACTGCTCCCCTACGCTCGCAGGTATCAAACCGGCTTCGCTCTTTACCTATCCCGGCGTTTACGCCAACCAAAACGGAAAACCCAGCGCCACCCATATCGAAGAGCGACGCTCTCGCCTGCTCGCCGTCATAGCCCAATGCAACCGCGAGCTCCAGCCACTCGGGATCCATATGAGCGTTTTGGTCTGGCGCCCCTGCGGAGCGCTCATCTATGTGTACCGCCCTGCAGACCTCATGCGATACCTCTCCGACCCCCGCGCCACGACGGCGCTAGCCGCCGAAGGTTACGATGTCCACAACCTGCCCGCATCCCTGGTGCATCTCGCCGCGCGCATCACGCTGGCAAGCAGCAATGCCGCAGAAAGCGCCTATGACGGCAGCGTCTGCGCACTCGCGCGAAATAGGCACTGCGATACGGGGTGCATATGCGAGTTCCCCCACGAAATTGGCTATTTTTTGGGCTATCCCTACGAAGATGTCCGTCAGTTTATCGTCCAGCACGGCGAAAACTATAAGGTCTTTGGCGCATGGAAGGTATACACAAACGTTGAGCAGGCACTCACGACCTTCGATTCCTATCGCGCATGCACGCAATACCTTACCTACATCTATCAACAGGGCTGCACCCTGGGACAACTTGTCCAGGCAACCCGATAGAGCATACAAAACACGGCCGCACGCCGCACAACCGAAAGGAAAACATATGAGCAAGATCGCAGTCGTCTACTGGAGCGGTACAGGCAACACCGAGGCCATGGCAAACTTCGTTGCCGAAGGCGCAACCGGTGCCGGCGCCGAGGCAGAGGTCATCTCCTGCGCCGACTTCTCTGCCGACAAGGCCGCCGAATATGATGCCTTCGCCTTCGGCTGCCCCGCCATGGGTTCCGAGGAGCTTGAATACGATGAGTTCCAGCCCATGTGGGACGAGGTCAAGGAGACTCTCGGCGACAAGAAGGTCGTCCTCTTTGGCTCCTATTCGTGGGCCGAGGGCGAGTGGATGGACAACTGGAAGGCCGATGCCGACGAGGCAGGCGTCAACGTCGTCGATTCCGTCATTTGCTACGACGCCCCCGACGATGAGGGCGAAGCGGCCTGCAAGGCCCTGGGAGCGGAGCTGGCCTAACGAAGCCGTCAGAAAGTCGCAAAGCAACTGACAGCCGAGCACCGCACAACAACAGTCGTTCACGCCCAAACAAAAACGGGGGCCGGATACTATCCGGTCCCCGTTTGTTATATCGACAACTTCGACGCGCCGCTACGAGATATTGCCCAAGAACGCCTTGGTGCGCTCGCTCTTGGGGTGGTCGAAGACCTCACTCGGCGTACCCTCTTCTACAATGACGCCGCCGTCCATAAAGACGACGCGGTCGGCGACATCGCGGGCAAAGCCCATCTCGTGCGTTACCACGATCATGGTCATACCGTCACGTGCCAGGTCGCGCATGACGCCCAATACATCGCGGACGAGCTCGGGGTCGAGCGCCGACGTGGCCTCGTCAAAGAGCATCACGTGCGGGTTCATCGACAGGGCGCGGGCGATGGCGACGCGCTGCTGCTGACCGCCCGAAAGCTGACTCGGCATAAAATCGATGCGCTCGGCCAGGCCGACCTTGGTCAGCTCCTCGATGGCGATCTTCTCGGCCTCTTCCTTACTGCGCTTGAGCACCTTTTGCTGCGCAAGCATGACGTTCTTTTTGACCGACAGGTGCGGGAACAGGTTGAACTGCTGAAACACCATGCCCAAGTGCGTACGTACCTTATTGAGGTCGACGCCCTTGGCACACACATCCACGCCCTCAACGACAATCGAGCCGCTCGTGGGATGCTCCAGGCGATTGATGCAGCGAAGCATCGTCGACTTGCCCGAGCCCGAGGGGCCCAGGACCACAACGACCTCACCCTTGTGCACGTCCAGATCGATATCACGCAGAACCACGTTATCGCCAAAAGCCTTTTGGAGGTTCTTGATGCTGACAACGACCTCGTTGGAATTCGTTTCACTCATGACAGGACCTCCTTACAGACCGGCGATATGATCGGCGGGCGTCGCGACAACCTGTCCGGCGCTCTTGGTGGGACGCTTCTTTTTGGTTTCGGCCGTCCCCAGAAGTCTCGCCTCAAGACCGCTCACCAAGCGCGCAAGCGGCAGGGTAATGACCAGATAGAACAGAGCGGCAACCACATACGGCGTGATGGAGCCCGTCGTGGCCACGATGGTGCGGGCGTTCATGACGATCTCGACGACACCCACGGCGGCAAGCAGCGACGTGTCCTTGTAGAGCAAGATAAACTCGCTGGTCAGCGTAGGCAGGACATTGCGGAACGTCTGCGGAATCATGACATAGAGCAGCGTCTGGAAGGCATTCATGCCCAGCGAGCGAGCAGCCTCGTTTTGGCCCTTGGGGATCGACTGAATACCGGCACGGAAGATCTCGCACAAGTACGCAGACGAGTTCATGGCCATGACGATAACACCCAGCACATAGTCGTCCACTTTGACACCGGCCAGCGGCAGACCGAAAAACGCGATATAGATCTGCAGGAACGCCGGCGTACCGCGAATGATATTCACATAGATGCCGGCAAGACAGCGCAGGATGCGCGACTTAGAGATGCGCATGAGCGACAGGGCAAAACCGAAGGGAATTGCCAGCGGAAACGCCACAAGCACGATCGAGAGCGACATAAGGAAGCCCTTGAAGACGATCGGCAGGCTCTGGACCAAAATGACCGGGTTCAGGAACAGGCGCAGGAACATATTGGAGTTCCACGCCTCGACCCACGGCTGCTCTTTAAGGTCAGCCAAGAAGCTATCGAAGGCCGTCACGCCCTTGATCTCCACCGACGGAATCTTGGAGATCTTCTTGGTCGACCCGTCGGCGAGCGTATAGGTGCCGCTAAAGGCCTCATCGCCGCCCTCGACGGGGAAGGTCACGCCGTAAACCTCGACACGGAAAAAGCCGCCGGCAGGCGCCGTCTCGCCAAAGTCAATCTTGAGCGTCTGGCCGTCAGCCTTGCACGTGGGCTTCATGGGCGTACGATCCATGAGGTCCTCGCCCGAGAGCATCGTCAATCGCGTGTCATCGGTACCAAACGTCGTGCCGTCGACAAACGTCAAGGAAAGACCGCTCAGCTCCTCGTCGGCATCGGCCTGAACTTCCCAGGTAATGCGCGTCTCGGTGCCGCCGACCACATCGCTGCCCGAACCGGTGTTGGGTCGGGCGGTAATCTTTGCGGTCTCAAGCGCCTGGGCGGTCGTAGGCGCATATGCCCCCGCGCACACCAGCGCGAGCGCCACGGCCATGACGCAGGCTAGCTTTTGGAGCAAGGCGGACAGTGGAAAACGCTGCTCCGCGGCCCCTTTGTTCAGTCGAGACAAGGTGGCTCCTATCGTAGAAGTTGCCGGCAAAACGAGACGGAAACGCTCTCCGTCAAGAGAAGCGCAAAGGCCCTCTCCGCAAAACGGAAAGGGCCCGCGCGCAATCAAGTAGTTATTTTACTTGATATTGTACTTAGCCATGAGGGCGTCGACGGTACCGTCGTCGGTCAGGTCCTTGATGGCCTGGTTAATGTCGTCCTTGAGCTTGGTGTTGCCCTGGTTGATGGCGATGGCGTACTCCTCGCCGGTGCTGATCTGCTTGATGGTCTGGCAGGTGTTGAACTGCTCGGCGGTCAGCTGGCTGGCAACGGAGCGGTTGGTAACTACGGCGTCGCCCTTATCGGACTGCAGAGCGCTAAAGCACTCGGTGGCGTCCTTGTAGGGGACGATCTTGGCCTTGGGGAAGTTCTCCTGGGCAAAGGCCTCGGCGGTCGAGCCAGACTGGACGATGATGGTAGCGTCGGAATTGTTGAGCTTCTCGCTAAAGTTATCGGCCGTGATGTCGGTGTTATCGACCTTGGTCACGATAGCCTGATCATCCATGTAGTAGGAATCAGAGAAAGTGACTTCCTTCTCACGCTCGGGCGTGTCGGTGATAGCCGCGATGGAAACGTCATACTTGGCGCCCGAAGCGACGCCCGGAACCAGCGTGTCAAAGTCATTGTTGACATACTCGACATCCAGGCCCAGCTTGTCGCCGATAGCCTTGATGAGCTCAAGGTCAAAGCCCTGATAATCGCCGTTGTCATCCTTGTACTCAAACGGAGCGTACTCGGCAGAGGTGCCGACAGTCAGCGTACCGTCCTTGACGAGCGCGTACTCCTTGGAGCCGTCGACCTTCTCGACCTTAGCGTCGTCAGAGCTGCTGGAACCGGCATCAGAACCAGAGGTGGCGTTGGACGAGCCGCAGCCCGTCAGTGCGAGGGCGAGCGCCATGGCACCCGTGGCGGCAAATGCGCCAAGCTTCTTGAGCTTCATAATCAGTCTCCTTCCGGTGACCTCGTTTGATTCAGAGGTCTGCAAAAACTGTTGGCTATTATGCACCTGGAATTACGAATCTGCAACGAGAAAACTGATTGAAACAAACCCATAACGTGAATGGAATACTCTACTTTATGACAGTCATTACTGCTGCAATGACCTTAATAGTCTAATTTCAGCTGTATAACCTGCAAGTTCGTTCGGAGTCTCCAAAATAAACGGCAGCGAACGCAAACGGCCATTCGATACAATATTCTGCATAACCTGCATACCGCCACCAAATTCCTCGCTGCCAAGGTATCCCTTGCCGATGCACTCGTGACGATCTTTATGGGCGCCACAAGGGTTCTTCGAATCGTTGATGTGTACGGCATGCAAGCGATCGATACCCACCACGCGGTCGAACTCGTCGAGTACGTCGTCCAGATCATGGATGATGTCGTAGCCGGCATCGCTCACATGGCAGGTGTCCAAACAAACGCCCAGCTTATCGGACAGCTCTGGGCGCTTGGCGGCAACGCCCTCGATAATGCACGCCAGTTCTTCAAAGCTACGGCCCACCTCGGTGCCCTTTCCTGCCATGGTCTCGAGTAATACCGTCGTCTGCTGCCCCTCAAACATCACCTGGCACAGCGTGTCGACAATCATCTGAATGCCGACGTCGGAGCCCTGCCCCACATGCGCACCGGGATGGAAGTTGTAGTAGTTGCCGGGCAGTGCTTCCAGACGCTGCAAGTCCTCGGCCATTGCCTCCAAGGCAAACTCGCGCGCCCGCTCCTTAGCGGAGCAGGGGTTATAGGTATACGGGGCATGCGCCACCAGCGGTCCAAAGTCGTTTTGCGCCATAAGCTCGCGCAGAGCCGCCACGTCATCCATGTCAAGTTCTTTTGCCTTGCCACCGCGCGGGTTGCGCGTAAAGAACGCAAAGGTATTGGCGCCAATGGACAGCGCCGTCTCCCCCATTGCCCGATAGCCCTTCGTCGTCGAAAGATGACACCCGATCGTCAGCATCTCCAACTCCCTCTTCATCAGTTGCGGTGAAATACGGTCTATTGGTGCCCTATTTTGGCGCAAACAGACCATATTCCACCGCAAGTTATAAAAGAGGCATCAGGGGCAAAGGCCTCCAAGGCA
The DNA here is from genome assembly GCA_003462965.1 of Collinsella sp. OF03-4AA. Classification (GTDB taxonomy): domain Bacteria; phylum Actinomycetota; class Coriobacteriia; order Coriobacteriales; family Coriobacteriaceae; genus Collinsella. The sequence goes on along the minus strand of QSCH01000004.1, from coordinate 76,378 downwards.
TTCCAGGCGTTGGCGCCATGCCCCCACGCCCTAAAGTTTCAAGCGAATCGCATCGATGATGTGCGCACAGCGCTGTGTAGCGGCTAGGGACATGATGGGGCTTTCGAGTTTCCCCGCCTGAATGAGCTGTGTCGCATGCGATGCCTCACCGTAAAAATCATCGACCTCAAATGGTGCATCGATTTCGAGTGCTCGACCGTCGGAGTACTTCACATGGGCGAGCTCGGGGCGATGAAGACGCTCGATTTCCAACGAGCCCCGCTCACAGGCAATCGTTAAGCGGCTTTCATATGCTGCTTTGCCGTCGCACACCATATGAATGGGTATACCGCCGACGCTCATATGGATCTCGTCGGCCCAATCGACACGGCCGCCTGATACGTCACGCCAGCGAACTTCACGGGACGAAACCTCGCACGCGCCCGCGAGCAAATCCTCAAACCAACCGACCGCATAACAGCCCATGTCATATAGACAGCCGCCCTGCAGCGGATCAAGCAGATAGCCCGAAGGAGACTCGCCGTAATCGAGCTTTTGCACGCTTTCAATCGAGACAATACGGCCAAGCTCACCCGACGCAAGCAAGTCTTTCACGCGAGTGCGCATCGGGCAAAACCGATTCTTCATCGCCTCCATAAACAGCACGCCGCGCTCGCGAGAGGTGGAGGCGATCGAGAGAGCCTCTTCCTCACTCAAAACGGCCGGCTTTTCGCACAGCACGGCCTTTCCGGCGCACAGCGCGCGACAGGCCCAACGCGTATGCATGCCATGCGGAAGAGCCAAGTAGATTGCGTCGACATCGGGGTCGGCAATCAGCGCGTCATAAGCCGCATCGCCGCTATCGTCGGCCGAGGCATGGCCATGCGCAGCATCGATCGAAAACGCTCGGCAAAATTCCTCGACATGTGCAGGAGTGCGACCGGCCGCAGCCACCAGCCGTGCCCCGTCGACCTTCTTGAGCGACGATGCAAATCGATGAGAAATGTACCCAGCGCCCAAAATGCCCCAACGAACCTCACGCAAATCATCACATGAATCCCGATGGCCCACGACAGCCCCCTTCAGTTGCGGTGGAATAGTTCCTGTTTGGCCCCTATTCTGCCGCAAGCAGGAACTATTCCACCGCAAGTTATAAAAGGGTCATGAGGAGCGCGTTATGCGGAAGGCTTTAAGCGCGGCCGTTACGGGGCCCGGCTGGAAGCGTCGGCGCACGTCATCGAGACGCTCGGGGATATCGATATGCTGCGGGCAGTGGCGCGCGCATTTGCCGCACTTGACGCAATTGCTCACCAGCTTGGCCTCGCTTGTGCGCACCGCGCTCGCCGTAAAGTACTGCGATAGACCCGTAAACCAGCTGTGCGCATAGCTCGCGTTGTAGGCGGCAAAGCAGCCGGGAATGTTGATACCCTTGGGACACGGCATGCAGTAGCCGCATCCCGTGCAGGGCACACGGTTCGATTTTTCAAACTCCGTCAGCACGCGCGCGATGGCATCGAGCTGAGTAGCTGTCATCGAATCCGGCAGGGCCCGATCGGCCAACACTGCGTTCTCATCCACCTGCACGGTATCGGTCATACCCGAAAGCAGCATCGTCACCTGAGAATGATTCCACACCCACGAAAGACCCCAGGCGGCAGGAGTGCGCAAGTGCGGGTCACGGGCACTATCGAGCACGGCGCGGGCCGCGGCGGCAGCTTGCCCGCTAAACGCCCGCCCAGCAGCGGCTCCATCACAAACACCGCGAGGCCTCGCTCGGCGGCGGCCATGAGCCCCGCCGTTCCCGCTTGGTAATGCTCGCCGGCATAGTTGTACTGGATCTGGCAAAAATCCCAGTCATATGCGTCAAGCATCGTAAGGAAGTCCGCCGCGCTGCGTGGTACGAAAAACCAATCTGGCGAATGCGCCCCGCCGCCTTTTGATGCGCGATCCAGTCCTCGATGCCCAACGCCACCACACGTTCCCACTGGGCGGGCGAGGTAATGTTGTGCATGAGGTAATAGTCGATACGGTCGGTCCGCAGGCGACGCAGCTGCTCGTCGAAGAACCGATCGAAATCCTCCGCGCATTTGCACGAAGCATGCGGCAGCTTGGTTGCGAGCAAAACCTGGTCGCGCAAGCCCAGGCGCTCAAGCGACGCACCTACACAAGCCTCGTTGCCGGGATAGAGATAGGCCGTGTCCAGGTAGTTAATCCCCTGCTCCACCGCACGGGAGATGATGGCGTCGGCTGTCTTCGCATCCGGGCGTCCCGGCGCACCGGGAAACCTCATGCAGCCCAGCCCCAACGCGAGATACGGTTGCCGCTTTTGGGGTCAACGCGATATTGCACGGCCCCTCCCCTCCCATCGAAGCCCTGACAAGGCGAAACAAACCCGTCACGTCATCGAAACACATCGGAATCGCAATTGAGAACGTATCGTAACGCAGCAGAAATCAGGCCGTCACGGCACCGCTTTAACATCAGCAAAAAGCCCGATGAAAGGAGCCGACCATGCCCGCGCTCGACCTTTGGAACCTTGCTTCCCAGCTCAAAAGCACCGATTATCGCTGGGTCGACCTCACCCATACGCTCTCGTGCGACACCCCGCACTGGTTTGGCTTTAAGCCATTTGAGTCCACCAAGCTCTTCGACTACCTGCCCGGTACGCCCGAGGACATGCTCGCGCCCATGCGTTGCTTCCAATATTCGGTCGCCTCGCAATACGGCACCCACGTCGATGCGCCGCGCCACTTCCATGTTGACGGCCGTTCCCTTGGCGAGATCGAACCCATCGAGTTTATGCATCCGCTCTGTGTGATCGACAAGCACGAGGAGTGCGCCGCAAACCCCGACTTTATCCTAACCGTCGATGACCTCAAAACTTGGGAGGACGAGCACGGTCGCATTCCCGAGGACGCTTTCGTCGCCTTCCGCTCCGACTGGTCCAAGCTCGCCGATCTGGAAAACAAGGACGAGGACGGCCAGCCCCACTACCCCGGCTGGGATCTCGATGCCATTAAATGGCTTGTAGAAGAGCGCAATATCGGCGCCATCGGCCACGAGCCGGCAGACACCGACCCGGCGAGCGTGACCACGCGCGAGGACGCCTACCCCTACCCCGGCGAGCAATACATCCTCTCGGTCGACCGCTATCAGATCGAAGTCATGGACCATCTGGACGAGCTTCCCGCCACGGGTGCCGTCATCTTCTGCACCTTCCCCAAGGTCCGCGATGGCGTCGGATACCCCGCCCGCGTTTTTGCCATCTGCCCCACGGCATAAGTTCCCATGCGTTTGTTCTTCTAAATTCAGCCTCCGGTGCACGCTACACGCCCCAGCGGCATACAATCCATCAGGCGCCCCGCACGCGGGCGCCTTTTTGTGAGGAGATGATTCACATGCAGATCAACAAGGTCGCCTTTATCGGCAAGGGCGGCGTCGGCCTGCTCTACGGCAGCATGATTGCCAAGGCCCTCGGCAATGACGCCGTCGAATACGTTATGGATGACGCCCGTTTTGAGCGTCACGCGGGCGATGCGCTCACCGTCAACGGAAGGCCTTGCGATCTCACGTCCGTCCGCGCCAGCGAGGCAGCGCCCGCCGATCTGGTCATCCTGACGGTCAAGACCACCGGTCTCGACCAAGCACTCAAGACTATGGAGCGTGTCGTGGGACCCAACACGCTCATCGCCTCGCTGTGCAACGGCATTACGAGCGAGCAAAAGATTGCCGAACGCTTTGGCTGGGAGCATACCGTCCTGGGTATCTGCCAGGGCATGGACGCCGTATTCCTCGACGGCGCGCTCACCTTTACCAATGCGGGCGAAATCCGCTTTGGTGCAGCCGCCGGCACCGACCCCGCGACCGTCGCCGCTATCGACGAGCTCTATACGCGCTGCGGCATCGCCCATGCCGTCGAGGACGACATCGCTCACCGCATGTGGGCCAAACTCATGCTCAACGACGGCATCAACCAGACCTGCATGCCTACGGCGGGACCTACGGAAGCGCCACGGAGCCGGGCTCCGAGCAGCGTCGCTGCTTTGTTTCCGCCATGCACGAAACGCTTGCGGTCGCCAACGCCGAGGGCGTTGAGCTGACCGAGGCAGACCTGACGCAAATGGTGCACCTCATCGAGGGAATCGACCCCGCCGGTATGCCCTCGATGGCTCAAGACCGCATCGCAAGGCGCAAAACCGAGGTTGATGAGTTCGCGGGCACCATCTGCCGCCTCGCAGCCAAACACGATATCCAGGCACCGCAAAACGAGTGGCTCTATCGGCGCATCCGCGATATCGAGAAAAACTGGTAGCGCCAACTCGCCGCATTCAACAGCCTTAACAGCAAAACCGCCGCAAGGGAACCTTTCCCCTGCGGCGGCCTTCATCTTCGTCTACGATCGGCGGCCGATCTCACAACAGTTAGCGTTGCGACCCCGGCACCTCGTCCTCATCGTCGCGACAAAGGACAACACCGGCGCTTCCCAGCAGCGTGGCCGCGATCAGCGCGCCGACCACGATAGGAGCAGCCCCGCATGTCCCCTGAATGCCCGCGACGAGCGCGGCCGTGGGACCAAGGCAGCCAAGCATCAACGCGACGGCGGCAACGGCAATATCTCGAGCATTCACAAGACCACTTCCTCCAAGAGAAAGACCTTATTTCTCAAGAACCAGTGTGCCCCGCATCCATACGCCCAGCGTACCGCCACGGTAAGGGCTCTGTTAACTCAAACGCATACATAGAACGGACGTCCTTACGTTGCCCTAAAGCTCGGTAAAGACGCCCGTCCGCCAAATATCCGTGATGCAGAAAAATTACCAACCGGTGTAGTAGTCGGTGGTTCCGGCAGCGCAGCCGGAGTCATAGACCTTGCAATCACCCTTGGAGCCCGTAAAGGTCGAGCCCTGGGCCATATCGCCCGCGGCAACAACGTAATAGCCGTCGGAATCGCGCCAGAAGCCCTCAGAATCCTGAGTCCATTCGCCCGTGCGATAGTGATAAAGCACATTGCTGCTGTAATAGGTCTCGCGGCGCCCGTTGTAGTTATTGACACCCGCAGAGCGCGTCAGGCCCGATCCGTTCGCGTAGGACGCGGCAGACGCGTAGGACGGAGTGTAACCGGCGTTGTAGTACGAAGCCTGGGCGGCGGCAGCCTCCGCCTCGGCGGCGACCGCCTCGAGCGCTTCGCGCTTGGCATCCTCAAGCGCAGTGCGCAACTCATCGAGCTCGGTCGACTTGGCGTCGACTTCTCCCATCGTCAACAGGCTACCCGCACCGTCGATGCAACCCTGCAACACAGCGCGCTCGTCATCGGTAGCATAGTCGCCATACATATTCATAATGATTTGAGCGCGCATCTCCAGGGAATCGCGCTTGGCCCCCATCGAGGCGTTCCACTCCTGCATGGAACCATAACCATCGCCGCGATAGTCAACGGGCTGTACCAGCGTCGTCTCGGACGGCGTAGATCCAACCGTATCGGACAGTGTTGCGGCGTGGGCATCAGTTGCACCGGCGCCCGCCAAAAGTGCCACGGTCAGAGCGGCGGAAAGGGCGGCGGCTTTCGGTTTTCGTGAATCGATCCTCATGTAGCTGGAAACCTCCGTAGTGCGTTTTTGCTGCGTTTGAGCTGCGTGTGATTCGATTGCGCTGCATAGTACCCCGAGCAAATCGCGACCTGCAGTTTTACTCAAAAGGCGCACGTCAATTGCGTAAAACTCACATCCTCTCAACAGGAGTTTTCCACAACTCGAATGCATAAAGCGTGTCAAAAACCCTGTTTTTGCACCCGTTCTATGCAAAAAAGGCGCCTGTGCAACCATTGTTCGCACAGCGCCTTGAGCAGGCATTTTATGCAGTTATACCTATCGGGTCGCAAGGGGTCCTTACACAAGTCGCCTTACTCGTCCAGCGCGGCGAAGGCCTGCTTCAGATCCCAAATGATATCCTCGGCGTTCTCGGTACCGATGGAAAGACGGATCGTGGAGGGCGTGATGTTCTGCTCGGCGAGCTCCTCGGCAGAGAGCTGGGAGTGCGTGGTGGTAGCCGGGTGCACGACGAGCGACTTGACGTCAGCCACGTTGGCAAGCAGCGAGAACACCTGCAGATGATCGATGAACTTCCAAGCCGCCTCCTGGCCACCCTTAATCTCAAAGGTAAAGATCGAGGCACCGCCGTTGGGGAAGTACTTCTGATAGAGCTCGTGATCGGGGTGCTCAGGCAGGCTCGGGTGGTTCACCTTGGCGACGTGGCTGTCACCAGCCAGGAACTCAACGACCTTCTTGGTGTTCTCGACATGACGGTCAACGCGCAGCGACAGGGTCTCGGAGCCTGAAGCAGAACCCAGGCGTTAAACGGGCTAATGCAGGCGCCCTCGTCACGCAGCAGAATGGCGCGGACATAGGTCGCGAAGGCGGCGGGGCCGGCAGCCTCAGCAAACGAGACGCATGGTAGGAGGGGTTGGGCTCGGCGATCTGCGCGTACTTGCCGCTCGCCTTCCAATCGAAGTTGCCGCCGTCGACAATCACGCCGCCCAGCGAGGTGCCGTGGCCGCCAATGAACTTAGTTGCGGAGTGAACGACAATGTTGGCGCCGTGCTCCAGCGGACGGAACAGATACGGAGTGCCGAAGGTGTTATCGACAACGACCGGAAGACCATGCTTCTTGGCAATCTCGGAGATGGCGTCGATGTTGGGGATATCGGAGTTGGGGTTGCCGAGCGTCTCGAGATAGACGACCGTGGTGTTGTCCTTGATGGCACCCTCGACCTCGCCCAGGTTATGGGCGTCGACAAAGGTGGTCTCGACGCCAAACTGTGAGAGCGTATGCTCCAGCAGGTTGTAGGAGCCACCGTAGATAGTCTTCTGGGCCACCACATGGTCGCCGGCCTGAGCGAGCGCCTGCAGGGTATAGGTGATGGCGGCGGCACCAGAGGCGACGGCGAGGCCGGCCACGCCGCCCTCGAGTGCGGCGATGCGGTCCTCAAAGACACCCTGGGTGGAATTGGTCAGACGACCGTAGATGTTACCGGCGTCGGCAAGGCCAAAGCGGTCGGCGGCGTGCTGGGAGTTGCGGAACACATAGCTCGTGGTCTGGTAGATAGGCACGGCACGGGAGTCGGATGCAGGATCGGCGCTCTCCTGGCCAACGTGAAGCTGCAGGGTGTCGAAACCAAAGGTATGCTCGGGGTTGTTGATGAACTGGCTCATGATGATCTCCTTGATCGAACGAAAGTAAATACAAAAGAGAGAAATAAGTCGCTGTCTCCTGATCACGCCGACGGGCGCAAACAGGAGCCCGGCATTCGTCTTGGTAAGCAATTCATATGCGGGCCTCCTTTTGCGTCCCGGTTCCGTGGTCGGCTTAATTACCTACCGCCTTTGTGTGTTTTGAATAGTACGAGCATTGTTTCCCTCGGTCAATCACTTAAAAGCGCTAACCTGTTATCTGTTTTATAGATAACGGTAGAAAGGACAGGCGCCGATGACCCTCCAGCAGCTTCGTTTTCTGATCGCCGTGGCAGAGTCCGGCTCAATCAACGCCGCAGCTCAGCGCCTCTATACCGCTCAGTCCAACATCTCAAACGCCGTCAAAAGCCTGGAACAGGAACTCCATCTGGAGATCTTTACGCGCTCCAGCCGCGGCGTCACGCTCACCAACGACGGCACCGAGCTTTTGGGCTATGCGCGCCAGGTCGTAGAGCAGGCCGACATGCTCGAGGCGCGCTACGAGGACGGCGGTACCCCGCAAGCCCGCCTCGCCATTTCCGCCCAGCACTACGCCTTTTCGGTCGAGGCCTTTGTCAACGTGGTCGAGCGCTGCCGCGACAGCAAGTTCGAGTTCATCATGCGCGAGACCACCACATCGCAGATCATCGATGACGTCCGTGCGTTTCGCAGCGATATCGGCATTCTGTATCTGGATGACTTTAACGCCCGCGTTCTGCAAAAGGCCTTCGCCGATGCCCGTGCAAGCTTCCATCCCCTATTCGACGCGACGGTCCACGTCTTCGTGAGCGAGCGCCACCCGCTCGCACGCCGCCCTCAGCTGTCCCTTGCCGACCTCACACCATATACGCGCTACAGCTTTGAGCAGGGAACCTCAAATTCCTTCTATTACGCCGAGGAACCGTTTAGCTATATCCCTTGCGACCGCAACATACGAATCTCGGACCGCGGAACACTTACTAACTTACTTATCACGTCGAACGGTTACACCCTGTCGACCGGCGTCCTCTCCAATGAAATGCAATGGGGTATGGCATCGATCCCGTTAGCAGACGCCCCAACGATGCGCGTAGGCTATATCATGCACGACGAGCGCAAGCCCTCTCCCCTCTTGCAGCAATACCTCGACGAACTCAACCGCATCATCCATGCCAACTAACTGTCGGAAGACGGGGTAGAAATCGTAGATTGCTAGCCCCCGGCGGGCATGGCGCTACAATGGTCACTCACACGAAACGTACCCAATGAAAGGAACCATGTGAAGGTCATCATCTATACCGACGGCTCGGCCCGATCAAATCCGGGGCGCGGCGGCTACGGCGCCGTGCTCAAATACACCAACCCCGCCGGCAAGACCTTCACCTCCGAGCTTTCGCGCGGTTACGCCAAGACCACCAACAACCGCATGGAGCTCATGGCCGTTATCGTGGCGCTCGAGGCACTCAACCGCCCCTGCGAGGTCGAGGTCCATTCCGATTCGCAGTACGTCGTCAACGCCTTCAACAAACACTGGATCGACGGCTGGAAAAAGCGCGCGTGGAAAACTGCCAACAAGCAGCCCGTCAAGAACCGCGACCTGTGGGAGCGCCTGCTTGCCGCAAAGAGCAAGCACAAAGTGGAGTTCATCTGGGTTAAGGGCCACGCCGGCCACGAGCTCAACGAGCGCTGCGACGAGCTCGCCACCACGGCGGCCGACGGCAGCAACCTCGATATCGATACCGGCTTTAACGAGAGCGACCTGTAACGGCGTTTTCGCACGCTATTTCCTGCCCCCTCGCGCTACACTCATCCTGTAAACCGAACGGCACGAGGGGGATACATGCTGCGTATAGCGACCATCGGCACATCCATGATCACCGACGACTTTATCCAAGTCGTCAACGCCAACGACCAAGCCGCGTTTGTGGGCACGCTCTCGCGCGATGCAGATCGCGGCGGCGCTTTCACCGCCAAGCACGGCGGCGAGCGTAATTTCACCGCACTTGACGAGCTTGCGTCCGCCGACGACGTCGACGCCGTCTACATCGGCAGCCCCAATGCGCTCCACTACGAGCAGGCGCTCGCCTGTATCGCCGGCGGCAAGCACGTTATCGTCGAAAAGCCCTTTTGTGCCACCGAGGCACAGGCGTTCGAGGTCTTTCGCGCAGCCGAGGCGGCGGGCGTCGTAGCCCTCGAGGCCATGCGCCCGCTCCATGACCCCGCTTTCCACGCCATCGAGGACGCCCTGGGCGAGATTGCGCCCATTCGTCGCGCCTCACTGCGCTTTGGCAAGTATTCTTCACGCTACAGCGAGGTTCTCGCGGGGCGCGCCACCAATATCTTCGACTGCCACATGGCCTCGGGCTCCCTCATGGACATCGGCGTCTATACCGTCGAGCCCATGGTCGAGATCTTCGGCATGCCTCCGGCCTCACCAGCATGACCACGCTGCTCGACCCCTCAACGCAAGAGCTCACCCATGGCCCCATCGACGGTTGCGGCTCCATTCTCGCCAGTTATGGCGGAGGCCGCATCTCCGTCGAACTTGCGCATTCAAAGATCACCAACGATCTGCTGCCCTCGCAAATCGAAGGTGAGCGCGGCACCATCCAGATTGACCATCTGTCCACGCCCCATAACGTACGCATCGATTATCGCGGCGACGTCGTGCGCGGATCGGCGACCGAGGCGCCGCGTGAACAGGGTGACAACGGCCGCGTGCTCGACCTTCCCAAGTCAAGCAACACCATGGAATACGAGCTCGCGGACTTTATCACCGCCATCGGCGGCATCGATAACGTTAAGGAAGAGATTTGGGAGACCCCGGCGGGACGCCACGAGCTTGGCCACTACCGCGATGTCACGCTCGTCTCACTGCGCATCATGGATGCCGTGCGCCAGCAGGCCGGCATAACCTTCCCGGCCGACGCAGACAAGCAGGCATAGCGATGGGCCTCTTCGATACGTTCTTCTCCAGCGTCACCGGCGGCAGTCGAGAGCCTCAAAAACCATCAAACGCCGAGCTCGAGCTGCGCCGCAGGCTTACTGTGCTCGCAAGCGACGAGGCCACTCAAGACGCCCCGCAGCGCTATTTCCTGCGGTGGGAAGGGCAGGTCCAGGGCGTCGGTTTCCGCTTCACCAACACCAACCTCGCACAGGCGCGCTCCCTCACCGGCTGGGTGCGCAATATGGAAGACGGCTCGGTTGAGATGGAGCTACAAGGCACGCCGGCAAACATCGTGTCTCAACTCGAGGCGCTTCATGCCTCCTACGAGCGCATGGGAACGCGTTTTCGCCTCGTAGACGCCCAGGCCCGAGCCCCACTTGCCAATGAAGACGGTTTCACGCCTCGTTATTAGTATTGTGTGCTAAATACGGTATCATTTACCTACGACCGTTGATAGAAAAGAGGCGAGGCGCATGGCGGTGCAAAGAAGGAATACCAGGCAGCGAAAGCTGGTTCTTGACGCTGTGCGCCAAAGCTACAGTCATCCCACCGCCGATGAAATCTACAACGCCGTGCGCGAACAGGATGACAAGATCAGCCGCGGCACGGTCTACCGCAACCTCAATCTCTTAGCCGACGCAGGAGAGATTCTCTCTATTAAGACGCCGGGCGGCAGCCGCTTCGATCGCACCATCGAGCCGCATGCGCATATCATCTGCACCTCGTGTAGCCGCGTCATCGACGTGCCACTCCCCTTCGACGCCCAGCTCGACGCCAGGGCATCCGAACAAATCGGATGGAGCGTCAGCTCGCACTACACCATCTTTGAGGGACTCTGCCCCGACTGCCAGTAGCCTTTGGGACATGCCTTAAAATCCACCTTTCTGCACTCTGCAGCAAAAAGTAGATTTCTAGGCATGCCACATATATCTACTCGGCGAGCAGGCGGCGCAGTTCTTCTTCGACCGTGCGCACGTAGCGGACGCGGTCGTTAATGCCACGCATAGAGGGATTGCAGCTCTCCATTAGATAGGGATAGCCCACGACGTTGAGCATGTCGCGGTCGTTTTCGTTATCGCCAAACGCCATCATCTCATCGGGCGAAATACCCAGGGCACGACCGTAATCGGCAAGTGCGGAGCCCTTGCCCGAACCGAAACCGATAAAGTCCGTCCACTCGGCTCCCGAGGTCATCACGTCGACACGGTCGCTAAAGAGGCGCTCGAAATACTTCAGGGCCGCTGGCTGATCCACCTCGGGCGTCTGGAAGGCAATCTTAATGACGTCCTCGTCGATGTCCTCGGGGCGGTCGACCACCGCCACATCGCAGTGGACCTCATAGTGCAAATGGTCGACGAACGCATCGTTGCCGCTCATGGTGTAGAGGTGTCCCTCACACGAAAGGGTCACGTCGGCATGGGGATACGCAACCACGGCATTCGCGATATCCATAGCAAGGCTACGCTCCATGGAACGCTTGACAACGGCACGTCCCTCGCTCATCACCAGGGCTCCGTTTTCGCATACATAGGCGAGCTCATCGGCCACCGGGGCAAACAGATAGCGCAAGCTCGCATATTGACGGCCGCTCGCCGGCATAAACACGATACCGCGACGATGCAGCTCGTCGATGAGCTCAAAGGCCTCGGAACGCGGCTCGCGCTCCCCCGGATGCAGCAACGTGCCGTCCAAATCGCATGCAATCAGCTTGATTCCCTCAAGACCCATATGCTTTCCCCCACAGCATCTCATCAACAAAAAGACGGACTTTGAATAGTTGCCTCTCAAAGTCGTCTTACTTATACGCACGTTAACCGCGCGCCTTCTTTACAATCGTAAAGTCTGGAGCCATACTCACAACGGCATCCGCCGCACTCGACGCAAAGCGCCGGTCCGCATCGAGTTCACGGGTAACCGTCGAGAGCCGAACGCCCTCGACGCCCTGGAGCATGCGGCCCAAAACAGGCTGCACCGGCGTATACATGCGCACGGTATGCTCGTCCGAATCGCCTCGGAAAAGCGGCGCGTGCATATTGCCGATCTCCCAGCACGCATGCGCGAGCACAATCGGGTCCATGCGGTCAACTTCGACCAAATAAACCTCGGCGCTGCGCAGGCGCACGACAACCGCCACGGGCACCATGCCCGAACGGTCGATGGCGAGCACGTCGCCGTCGGCAAGACGACCGCCGTCAGCGGTATCCAGCCGAACATCGACCGTGCGCCCCAGCTCCGTCACGCCCACAAACGCGCATACATCAGCCTGGTCCCAATCGAGCAGCAGCTCGTCAACTTCAAAGACGCCGCCCAACTTCCGGCGAAGCAGGAGTTCATAGGACGGATCGTTGAGATTTCCCAAGCATGTCGTCGAAACCAAGCGTTCAGGCATACTCTAACCCTCGACCTCGACGAGCTCGATATCAAAGTTGAGGTCCTTGCCGGCCAGCTCGTGGTTGGCGTCGAGCGTCACGGCCTCGGGCGTTACGTCGATGACCACGGCGGGGACGGGCATGCCGCTCGGCGTGGACAGGAAGAGCTTCATGCCCTTCTCGATCTGCTCGATGTTGGGAACCTGTTCGGCCGGGAAGGTAATAACCATCTCGGGATTGTGCTCGCCGTAAGCATCGGCAGCAGGAATGTGCACGGTCTTCTTCTCGCCCACCTGCATGTCGACAACAGCGGCGTCGAAGCCCTTGATCATCTGACCGGCGCCGCAGGTGAACTCCAGCGGCTCGCCGCGATCGTAGGAGCTATCGAACTGCGTGCCGTCATCGAGCGTGCCGCGATAATGGGTCTTGACCTTCTTGCCCTGGTTGGACATGGAAACCTCCGTGATAAGGGCGGCGCACAACGTGGGCCGCCATGAACATATGGCGCTAACTATACCCTAGTCATACAATTCAAAGACAGTTTGCAAAGAAACGCTGCAACCGGAGGAACCATGGCATATCCCGTATTTGACCTACACTGCGACACCGCTGACCGCATCGGCTGGGCCACGCTCGATCTCGACCTGCGCTTTACCGCTGGCACCGACGGCTATTTCCCCGGCGACGAAACGCATCCGCAAGATTTCGACCTCATCGAGGGCAATGCCTGCGCCATCTCGCTCGCAAAGATCGGCAACACGCCATGGGCACAGTGCTTCGCCACGTTTGTCCCCGACGAGATTCCCACCGCCCACGCCGCGCGCTTCCAGGCGCAAATCATGGCGCACATGAGCGGCCAGGCAATGCTCAACCACGACCGCATGGTCAACGTACGCAGCGCCGCAGACATTCGCCCCGCGCTCAAGGACGGCAAAGTCGCCTGCATCCACACCATCGAAAACGCCACGTTCTTTGCCGAGGACCCCGCGCTGATCGAGGTGCTCAAGAGCTTGGGCGTACTCATGTCATCACTCAGCTGGAACGCGCAGGGACCGCTCGCGAGCGGCCACGACACCCACGCCGGCCTCACCGCCGCCGGCATCGAGGCGCTTACGCAGATGGAGCACGCCGGCATGGTGCTCGACGTCTCCCACCTCAACGATGAGTGCTTTGACGAGGTCGCCGCCCGCGCCACGCGTCCCTTCGTCGCCAGCCACTCCAGCTCCCGTGCGGTTTGCGGCGCCAAACGCAACCTTACCGACGACCAGTTCCGCACAATTCGCGACATGGGCGGCATCGTCGGCCTCAACTACTGCAGCGAGTTCCTTTCCAACGACGCAACCGACAAGACCGCCGCAGACGTCACCTTCGACCAGCTGGCGGCGCATATCGAGCACTGGCTCGACCTGGGCGGCGAGGACGTCATCGCGCTCGGCGGCGACTTGGACGGCGCCACTGTGCCCGCTTTCCTCTCCGATGCCAGCAAGATGCCCGAGTTCCAGAACATGCTTTCCAAGCATTTTGGCAAGACCGTGATGCAAAAGCTCTGCAGCGACAACGCGCTTGCCTTCTTCGAGCGTTATTAATTTCACATCCCTTGAGCGGGCCGGCATGCCGAACGGTCGACATGCCGGCCCGTCCCCAATCTGAGGACCGCTTTTGACGCAGCAGTTTACGATTTCCGTATCCCGACCGGATGGGACGCCCATCCCCGTCGTCGTTACCAAAAAGCACGTCAAGAACTTCAACCTACGCGTCACATCGAGCGGCGAGGTCCACGCCAGCGCACCGCTCGGCGCCAGCCGCGAGCGCATCGAAGCGTTTGTAAAGCGCAACAGTGCCTGGATTGTCAACCGACTTGCCCAGCGCGAGCAACGTCAGTCGACGGCGCAAGAGCCGCTCAGTCCCTCGTCCATCATTGCACTTTGGGGCAAGCCCATCACGGTACAGGATGCACTCGATCACAACTTTGCATCACCTGCACCGCAACCCAAGCAGGCTACCTTCGCAAGTTTTATGGGTACCGACGAGCCAAGTGGGTGCACGCAGGCAAAGCAGCGCACAGCCCTCGACGGCTTAACGCCCGATGAGCTCCAAGCCCGCATCGACCAACTCTATGCATCCGAGGTCACCACGGCGCTGCGTGATATGGTGCACGCATACGAAATCGCAATGGGTGTCGCCGCATCCCGCGTTTCCGTACGCAGCATGAAAACGCGTTGGGGCTCCTGCACGCCCAAATCCGGCGCCATTCGCATCGCGCGCGAGCTCGCCGCCTACCCTGTCGAATGCCTCGACATGGTTGTCGCCCACGAGCTCGCCCACTTGCTCGAGCCAAGCCACAATCAGCGGTTTCACGCCCTGCTCGATACATACTGCCCCAACAATAGAGCTCTGTCGCAGCGACTCAAAAAACCGCCCGCCAACGAGCTCTAGAGTCAGCTAGCGCACGCGCTCGATCTCGACGCCACAGCTTGCCAAGGGCAGGCCAACAGGCGCCCACGGCTTATCGAGCTTGATGCGCACACCAAGCAGCGAGGGGTAACGACGCAGCAGCATCTGGGCCACACCCTCGGCTGCAGCCTCAATGAGCTTAAACGTATGCTCGCGCAGATAGCCATCGACATCGTGGCACACCGAGCCGTAGTCAATCGAGGCGTCCAGGTTGTCGTGCTCCCCCGCTGCACGCAGGTCGGCATAGAGTACCAAGGACACGATGAACTTCTGGCCCAGCGCGTTCTCCTCGGGATACACGCCGTGGTTAGCAAAAACCTCAAGACCTTCAACGGTGATGCGGTCGGCATGGCGCAGATCGTCATAGTTCACGTGGGGCACCGCCGTTGCGGTGGATATTTCGCCCCTTCCACGGCGGGCGAGCCCGGCGCCTTCGGTCTTGGTTGCATTCTCGGGCAGTTTCTTGTTGCTCATCGCGATCGTCTCCTTCGTTTAGAGCCCCGACCGCGCAAACTAACTATACGCGAATCGACAGGTTCTTTTTATCATCGCTCCAGTTGCAAGCATTGCGCGCGGGGCATGCAAAGCAGGCGCGCGACGCTTTGTCGGCTGCATAGAGCAGACGCTCAAGCGGTTGGCTGTTCACGCGCAGCTTTCGATGGCCCAGAATGGCCGTCTTAATGGCTGCGGCATCGGCCGGCTCAAACGCCACATCATCGGGCATGCCGCCGAGAATCGCATCAGCGACGCGTTCGCTTGCAACATCATGGGATATACCCGATTCATACTGTTCATCTTTGCCGATATCGTGAAGAAGTGCCGTGGCGTAGATGACCTCGCGGTCAAATTCGAGCTGCTCCTCGAGATTCTTGATCCACATAATGCGAGCGACATCGAGCAGATGGTCAATACCGTGGCGGCAGAAGATGCGCCCCGATTCCAACTGCGCAATGTTGCCCAGGTGCCGCCGAAACAGCCCGTTGGCACAAATGTAATCAATGCGAGGCATGGCACCAAAGGGGGCCAGGCCCGAAGCCATGAAGCCGCGACGCGACGTCCCCTCATCGGTCTTCGATGTAAAGTCGTTGACGACCCTCATGCTATCGGCCCAGCATCCTAAAGAACCGCTCCTCGAGCGCGGGATCGGTCTCAAAGACGCCGCGGCGAGCGAGCGTCACGGTCTTGGTGCCGGGCTTTTGCACGCCGCGCATGGTCATGCACATATGCTCAGCCTCCATGAGCACAATCGCTCCCTGGGGAGCGAGATAATCCATGAGAGCGTCGGCAACCTGCGCACACAGCTGCTCCTGCAGCTGCAGACGACGGGCATAAACCTCAACCGTGCGGGCGAGCTTGGAAAGCCCAGCCACCCGACCGTTAGGGATATAACCAATGGCGGCCTTGCCATAAAACGGCAACAGATGATGTTCACACAGCGAGTAGAACGTGATGTCGCGCTCGATAACCAAATCGTTCGAAGCGACGGCAAAGGTTTTGGACAGGTGTTCCTCGGCACTCTGGTCCATACCGCCGGCGATCTCACCATACATACGGGCAACGCGCGCCGGGGTCTCCAGCAGGCCCTCACGAGTTGGGTCCTCGCCTATGCCCTCAAGCAACAGCTTAATGGCGGCCTCGACTTTTTCCTGATCGACCATCTGGGCCTCACTTTTCCGATTTCACGTTCGCGCTATGGTACCACGCCCTTCGGCATCGACCACAAGCTACATAGTATGGGTCGAATAGACCGGATCATCACGCCAAAGTTCAACCGCATCACAAAGCGCAACGCCCTCGCGCTCAGCACGGGCGCGCGTGGCGTTCATATCAATCACGCGCTGGTTACTCGAGCCCCTAAAGCGCAATGAGATATCGTACAGATCCTGAACAAACGGGCCATCCACCAACATATCGAGGCAGGCGAGAATGCGGTCCGTCACCTCGGTATGGTGACGACCGCCCGGCATAAGCTCCTCGAGCACGTCGCCGGTAAAGCACCAAATAGTCTTCCCCGACTCCACAGGATAAGTCGCACGCACACGCTCAATGAAATCAACGAGCCCCGCCTGGTTCTCGGGTTCCATGGGCTCCCCGCCCAGAATCGTCAGGCCATCGATAAAGGGATGGTCGAGACTCTCGATGATCTTGTCCTCGACGGCACGATCGAACGGCTCGCCCGCAGCAAAGTCCCACGCGACAGAGTTAAAACAGTTCTTGCACCCACGACGGCACCCACTCACAAACAGAGAAGTACGAACGCCTTCCCCATCAGCAATGTCGAAATACTTAATGTTCGCGTAGTTCATAGGTAACCTTCCTGGGGGTCTGGAGTATATCATCCCGTCCTCAAACAGCTTCGCTCGCTGCGCTCGCTGCAGAACTGCGGGCGGGACGATATACTCCAGACCCCTCGCGAGCGATACTCGGTGAACGAAGCGAACATCGAGCATAGGGTTCGAGGTCCAATAAAAACTGGGTTGCGGGTCAACCGCCATCGCAAGCAAATCGCAGCTGCAGCTCAAATTATTTCCGCTAAGAACTTCGAGGAGTGAGCAGACCGCGCGCTGCATCTCAGTTACGTCAACTTGGCTGAGCCGAGAGGGCCGCTTGGGCTTTTGCTCGATATGAGTTCCGCACGCAAAGAAGGCCACTTAATGTGGCCTTCGTCTTGCGCAGGACTGTCCGAAATAGCGAGCAAATGCCCAAGCGGCCCTCTCGGCTCAGCCCCGGAGCGGTATTAGAGATGCAGCACGCGGTCGCGGATCTCCTCGGTTCGACCCTGGTTCCAGAACTGGGTACCGATGTAACCGCACGTGCGACGGGCGACATTCATCTTCTCCTGGTCACGATTGCCGCAATTGGGGCACTCCCACACCAGCTTGCCATCGTCCTCAACAATCTTGATCTCACCGTCGTAGCCGCACACCTGGCAGTAGTCGCTCTTGGTGTTGAGCTCGGCGTACATGATGTTGTCATAGATGTACTGCATCACGCGGATGACAGCCTTGAGGTTGTCCTGCATGTTGGGAACCTCGACGTAGGAGATGGCACCGCCCGGCGAAAGCTGCTGGAACATACCCTCGAACTTGAGCTTGTCGAATGCGTCGATCTCCTCGGACACGTGGACGTGGTAGCTGTTGGTGATATAGCCCTTGTCCGTCACGCCCGGGATGATGCCAAAACGACGCTGCAGGCACTTGGCGAACTTGTAGGTCGTCGACTCAAGCGGGGTACCGTACAGCGAGAAGTCAATATCGCTTTCGGCCTTCCACTCCGCGCACTTGTCGTTCATGCGCTGCATGACGGCCATGGCAAAGGGCGTGCCCTCCTTCTCGGTGTGGCTGTGGCCCGTCATGTACTTGACGCACTCATACAGGCCGGCATAACCCAGACTAATGGTGGAGTAACCGCCCACGAGCAGCTTGTCGATCGTCTCGCCCTTCTTCAGGCGGGCGAGGGCACCGTACTGCCAAAGAATCGGTGCGGCATCCGAAAGCGTACCCATCAGACGCTCATGACGGCACAGCAGGGCGCGGTGGCACAGTTCAAGGCGCTCGTCGAAGATCTTCCAGAACTTGTCCATGTCCTGATGCGAGCTCAGCGCGACATCGGGCAGGTTGATGGTCACAACGCCCTGGTTAAAGCGACCGTAGTACTTGGGCTTGTTCGGGTCATAGTTCAGCGCGTTGGCCACGTTGTTAAATCCGTTACCGGAGCGATCGGGCGTCAGGAAGCTGCGGCAACCCATGCAGGTATAGCAGTCGCCGTTGCCCGCGGTCTCGCCCTTCGACAGCTTGAGCTCGCGCATCTTCTTCTCAGAGATATAGTCGGGCACCATGCGCTTGGCGGTGCACTTAGCGGCCAGCTGGGTCAGGTAGAAGTACGGGGAATTCTCGTGAACGTTATCGTCCTCGAGTACATAGATGAGCTTGGGGAATGCCGGGGTAATCCACACGCCGGCCTCGTTCTTAACGCCCTCGTAGCGCTGGCGAAGCGTCTCCTCCACGATCATGGCAAGGTCGTGCTTCTCCTGAGGCGTACGGGCCTCGTTAAGATACATAAAGACCGTCACGAACGGCGCCTGGCCATTGGTGGTCATAAGCGTCACGACCTGATACTGAATCGTCTGGACGCCGCGACGAATCTCATCGCGCAGGCGATCCTCAACGACCTCACGGACCTTCTCGGCAGACGCAGAGACACCGAGCTCCTCGAGCTCGCGGGCGACCTCGCCGCGAATCTTTTGACGGCTCACCTCAACAAAGGGGGCAAGATGGGTCAGCGAGATGGACTGGCCGCCGTACTGGGAGGAAGCAACCTGGGCGATAATCTGCGTCGCGATGTTGCAGGCGGTCGAGAAGCTGTGCGGCTTCTCGATCAATGTGCCCGAGATAACGGTGCCGTTCTGGAGCATGTCCTCCAGGTTCACCAGATCGCAGTTGTGCATGTGCTGGGCAAAGTAATCCGAATCGTGGAAGTGGATCAGACCCTCATTGTGGGCATCCACGATCTCCTGGGGCAGCAGCACGCGCTGGGTCAGGTCCTTGGAAATCTCGCCGGCCATGTAGTCGCGCTGAACGGAGTTGACGGTCGGGTTCTTGTTGGAGTTCTCCTGCTTGACCTCTTCGTTGTTGCACTCGATCAACGACAGGATCTTGTCATCGGTCGTGTTCTTTTGGCGCTTCAGGCTCTGAACATAGCGATAGATGATGTAGTGGCGGGCAACCTCGTAGCAGTCGAGACGCATAATCTCGTCCTCGACCAAATCCTGAATCTCCTCGACCGAAACGGTGTGTCCGGCATTCTCACATGCCTCGGCGACGTTTTGTGCCGCATAAACCACCTGACGGTCGGTTAGACGAGAGCTCTCCTCGACCTCCAAGTTTGCGGCGCGGATGGCATTGACGATCTTATCGATGTCAAAGACAACCTCGGTGCCGCTGCGCTTGATGATCTTCATCCTCTTGCCTCTTTCACGTCGTAGCCTCATTGCGTTTCAGAGCCAAACGATGCCCGGCAGGGCTTGCCCCTGTCTTGCGGCGCCGTCGCGCAATCTGTGTTCTCGATAAACCATAGGTCCTCATGCGGACAACCCTCGCGGCCAATCAAGCGGCTCAAAGGCGTGTCCAAATGGGGCGAATAAGGTCCTCGTTCTCTGTCCGCCATCTATCATACGACAAAGAGGCATCTATATCCTGTATTCTTTTTTTAGGTCAAACACAACATATAGTGTTTCAGCAGGTCAAAGCAATTAGTCATTTTGCAGACGCATTAAAAATGAGGGGTTCTTGGCAAGTCGGTAAAACGTTACCAACACGGCTACCTGCATGGCAGTTATAAAACCCCCTTAGTCAAGCCGCTGACAAATCCTACCAAAACCAAGCCGCCCACGCCAAAAGAATCCAAAAGATTATGCTTGACCAACATGTTGCGGTCGAATGCCGGCGGACGGAGCGACAGGACTGCAAACGCTCGGAAGACTGCAGCCCCGGCACCCCGTCCGCCGGCATTCGATAGGCGAGGAGCTATTTCTTCTCTTCGCGAGCTATCATGCGGCCGAGAGCCGCTGTAAAAGGATCGAGCAGCACGCCAGCGATAACCACAAAAGCCCATCCCTTTGTGACGAGGCCTGCCCAACGCGCGAAGAACGTACGGCCTCCAATCGTTCCGAATCCTCCCTGGAAGCAATCTCGCCAAAACCGATTGCCATAAAAAGGAGCGTGGCACCGATGACCGTACCGGTGATCTCGTGTGATGCACTCCCCTGTTCAAAACCAAAAAAGTTCAGGCACATACCGACCGTTTTGCCAAACATCGGGAGTGCGCTCAGAACCTCGGCGATTACCGTGGCCACGATGAGTTGTCCCCAAAAGCCCGTGGGGCTCGTCAGATCCAAGCCAGGCGCCCCTTCGATGATGGGGAGAAACGCGCAGAGCAATAGCGGGTTAAAGAAGCCGTTGAGAATACCGATAACGCGCCTGACAGGTAACTTCATAGCCGTAAGCCTTTCAAAGTCATTGATAGAAAGAGGGCCGCCGGCATATGTCGGCGGCCCCGATAAAACATGATGTACGGCAAAGCAACTACTAGAACGGCTACTCTGCCTCGCCGCCGGCCGCCATCTTCTCGGCCTCGGCAAGCTGGGCCGGGGTGAGCTTGCGATACTTAATGGCGCCAAAGACGACACACGCCGCACAGACGATCATGCCGGCGATGAACTTCTGGTCAATCGTTGCACCAAACGGCGACGTTACGGCCTCAAACACAATGGGAGACAGTGCCATGCCAAAGTTGATGCCCGCCATGCCAATGGCGAGGTTAAACGCACGTCCCTCGGGGGCAGAGTTGCCGGCGGCAAAATTGCCCTCCAGCGGCACGTAGGTCTCCTTGCCCAGCGCGACGACAAAGCCCGCAACGCACAGCACCATAAAGGCGGGCGCAATCAGCGTCAGGCCCAGGCCAATGAGCGTCACGCCCCACGCGATCGGCATGGCCAGGTTCTTAAACTTGGCAAACAGCGGACCGACCAAAAGACCAGCCGCAATACCAGCAACGGTCATAACAGTAGAGGCAAGACCGGCCTCCACGGTACCGCCAAAGCCACGACCCACAACAAGCAGCGAGACGTTAGAGCTGAAGAGCTGGAACGTGAGTACGAACACAAAGCTCATGAGCGTGATAATCGCGACCTCTTTAGGCATATTGGCGAACACGTTGACCTTGCGCTTGGGCTCAAGATGACCCTCGGGAAGGCAAACAGCCTCAATGACAATAAACACGATCATGATGAAGTACGCCGCATAGCTGTGGAACCACTCGGCAGAACCCAAGATGCCGGAAACCATCGTCCAGATAATGCCGCCCAGTGCAACAAAAGTGGAGTAGATGCCCATGACAAACGAGCGCTGCTTTCCGCCAAAGTAATCCGCGATAAGAGCGTCCGTTGAATTCTGCACGGCGCCGAGACCAAGGCCCATAACAGCAGAAGCCGCTAAGACCTGGCCGAGCGAGTCGTGGAACACCAGCACCGAGGCGCCTGCCAGCATCACGATAACGTGACCGACAAGCGTCGTCTTCTTCTTGGACACGCGAGAGGCAAGCTGTGAAGAGACGAGCATGGCGGACAGTGCCATCATCAACGGGATGATGCCGATGATCATCTGGACGGCAGCGATGTTTTCGTTGGGAAATGCCGCCGCAACAGAGGCCACGATGGGGACGGGCACCAACATGCCCATAATGCACATGGCGGCAGCATAAATGCCCACCAGGTACTTGATCTTGGTTTTATCCATGATCCATCCTTACACTTAGAAAAAGGGTCGGGGCGGCCGGACGTCATCATCGGCCGCCCCAAACACAGCACTATCAGTCGTTGAATCCGGTGAACACGGGCTCTCCGCTGTACACGAGCGCTTCCTCGACACCATCGAGCACGCGGCAGGCGCCAGACGCCATTGCCTCGAGTTCAAACTCGCCGGGATAAGCCGATACGGGGGCGATCCAAGAGCAGCACTCCTCAATCGAGGCAACGAGCTCCTTGCTGTGGACCATGCCGCCTCCGAGCAAGATGCCGTCGACGTCGCCCTTCAGCACGCAAGCCATCTCGCCAATCCACTTGCAGATTTGGTAAACCATTGCATCCCAGGCGCGAGCTGCGGCCTTATCGCCCGCAGCGGCACGCTCGCACACCTCGATGGCATCGGAGGTACCCAAAAGATCGACAAAACCGCCGGTCTTCATGCAATGGGCGCGGGCGACATCAAGGCCGTGTTCCGCGGTGTACTTTGCGACCTCGATCGCGGGAACCGATCCGCAGCGCGTCGGTGCCATGGGGCCCTCGCCGCCGACGATGTCGTTGCCGTCCACCATCTTGCCCTTAAGATGAGCCGAGATAGAGATGCCGCCGCCGATATGGCAAACGATGAAGTTGCACTCATCATAAGGGCGACCGAGCATTGCCGCATGGCGGATGGCGGTCTCTTTGAGATTAAGGGCGTGCAGGTGCACGTTTCGATACACGCCCTTAATGCCCGTCATACGTGCGAGGTCGCACAGCTCGTCGGTATCGGGAGGATTCACTACAAAAGAGGGCTTGCCCGTCTTTGAAGCGAACTCATGGGCAATCTGGGGACCCAGCTGCGCCGGGTGCTGAATGCCGTTCGCACCGACGCGGGCATGCTCGAGCATGACCTCATTGATGGCATACGTACCGCCGGGCAGCGAAAGCAAGCCGCCGCCGCGGCCAACAAACGCATCGAAGTCATCGAGCGAAAGCCCTGCCTCGTCGAGCGCCGCTAGAATTAGTTCGCAGCGGTACGGCATCTGAGCCGAAACCCCGTCAAACTGGGCAAGGTCTTTCGCATCATGCGCGACATTCTTGCTGAGCTTGCACGCATCGCCTTCGAAGACGCCAACCTTGGTCGACGTGGAACCGGGGTTGATGACCAAGACACGCCAAGGTTTATTCTGTTCAGCCATGTCTTACGCCTCCTTGAGCGCCTGAGCGCGCACGCAGCTCATCACCACATTGCCGACAATTTCGTCAACAGGAGCAGAGCGCGAGCAATCGCAGACGATCTTCTTAAAGCCCTGGAGCATGGGGCCGTATGCGTTGGCGCCCGTCAAGTTCTGCACGATCTTGACGCCGATATTGCCCACGTCGATATCGGGCCAGATGACCACGTTGGCTTGGCCCGCAACAGCGGACTC
This sequence comes from Collinsella sp. OF03-4AA, assembly GCA_003462965.1. GTDB lineage: Bacteria > Actinomycetota > Coriobacteriia > Coriobacteriales > Coriobacteriaceae > Collinsella. Next base: position 52,712 of record QSCH01000004.1, on the reverse strand, counting down.
ACGATGCACCTTCTTGGCCGCAACCTTGGGGTTAATTGCCGAATCAAACTGGAACTCGCCGTCGATGGCAAGATCGGGACGGCGATCGTTGGCAATCTCGCGAGCACGGCGCACTTTGTCGACAAGCTCATTGTCCATCGAACCGTCAGTCGAATGCGAAAGCAGCGCGCAACGGATATCCCATCCGGTCAGCGAGCGTACCGTCTCGCTCGACGAAATCGCGATCGAGGCAAGCTCCTCACTCGTGGGGTCAACGCAAACGGCAGAATCGCCAAAAGCCAAAAGGCCACCTTCGCCGCCGTTCCAGTTGGGAATGTCGGCGATACCGCACGAGCTCACGGTGTCCACCCCGTCGGCAAGGCCGACGATGGTCTGACCCGCCAGGATAATATCGCCCGTGGCGTTATCGATACCGGCGAACATAACGTCGACATCGCCGAGCACCTGCAAAATCAGGGCACGCTCAAGCGGACGCGTCATACGGCGCGCGGCGCCCTTGGGCTTAAACTTGCAATCCGGATGCGAAAGGTAGCGCTCACAGCAGGCGGCGTTCGCCTCCTCGTCGGTCACATCGACAATCTCGATGCCGTCAAGGGAGATACCACGCTCGCCGGCAAGCTCCTTGAGCTTACCGCCGTCGCCAACCAGCACGCATTCGGCAAGATGCTCAGCGGCGATCTTTGCGACCGCCTGCATCATGGTCTCGTTTTCGCCCTCGGGAAAAGCAACGCGCATAGGCTTGGCGGCAGCCTGCTCGCGCAGGGTCTGCATCAGGTCCATGGCAGCTACTCCATCTCTTCGGCAGTGCGCTCGATAAGCTCGCCGATGGTCTTCATGACCATGACCTCGCGAACGGGAACCTCGGCATCGAGCTCGTTCTCGATCATGGAGGTCAGCGCGATCATCTTCATCGAGCCCTTGCCCAGGGTCTCAAACGTCGTCTCGGGGGTCACATCGCCGTCATAGTTGTAAGCGGACTTGGCAAAATCGCAGATCTGCTGAGTGAGTTCTTCGTTCATGATGGTGCCTTTCTAAGATAAAAAGAGGGGCGACCACGGCGGGCTGGAGACATGGGTCCCGCCGTGGCCTAAGAGAGGAATCGAATTGTTAAAAGGGTTGAAAGCCTAGTCGTCAAGCTCGAACGTAAGCTCCTTGTAGCCAGGACGGTCGATGACCTTGGCATGGACGCCAACGGTCTCGCCCGCCATAAGCTTGGCGCGAATCTCGGGGGCCTTCTTCTTGGTAATGCCGTAGATGACGTAGGTGTACTGAGAACCCTCGTCGATATCGACGGCGCCGTAGGCATACTTGCCATACTCCTTGAGGTAGGGCTTGTCGTTCTGCGGACCAGGCAAGGTAAAATCGATCAGATGCCCGTGACCGGAAACCTGAACCCAATCGGTCTTGTGATAGCCGCAGGCATTGCAGGCAAGGTGGGGCGGAAACTCGACGGCTCCGCACTCGGGGCACTGGCGCGCCCAATAGATGCCCTCTTCAAGACCCGTGTAGAACTTCTTGACCACGGGCTCCATATCTTTGAGTTGCATGAGAATACTCCTTATGGGAAATCGAAAACCGCGGTCGCTTAGGCGACGGTACGAAGGATCTGGCAGCGCACGTTCTGAGAGCCGCCAAAGCCGCGCAGGAAAGCCGTCTCGGGAACCTTCTTCATCTGGGTGGCACCAGCGACGCCGCGCATCTGCTTGACGGCCTCGACGATATCGGCGATGCCCGATGCGCCATGTGCGTGGCCAAAGTTGCAGCGGCCACCGTGCGGGTTGATGGGCTTATCACCGTCAAAAGCGGTGCGGCCATCGATTGCGTACTTCCAAGCCTCACCGCGCGGAATATAGCCGCACTCCTCAGCCGAGACAATCTCGGAAGCCAGGAAGAAGTCGTTGCACATAAACAGGTCGATCTCGTCGGGGCTCACGCCGGTAAGGTCGTAGACCTGCTTGGCGGCAAGCTCGGTAGCCCAGTGCTCGTTGTGAAGCAGCCCGGCCTCGACGGCAGAGGCGCCCGTGCCCAGCACCTCAATAGGTGCATACGGGACGCCCATGGCCTTGGCCTTCTCCGTGGGCATCACGACAACAGCTGCAGCACCGTCGCATTTCTTCTCGAAGCCGGTAACACGCAGGTACTGCGTGACGCGCGGGTTGTACATACTCTTGAGGTACTCATCGGCGGTATCGAAACCGGCTGCCTTCGCATCCTCCTCGACCGTGGTCTCGTACCAGGCAAGGGGATTCAGGACGGCACCGCGGCGAAGGCTCTTGGTAAGGCCGTTCAGGGCGTCATCAATCTGATCGGCGGTAAGGTCGTACTGCATCGAATACTCGTTGATCCAGTTGTCGAACGACACGCCAAAGGCGCCATCGAGCGGGCGACCATACGCGCGGTCATAGATCTTATCGAGCGAGGGAATCATGACGTCGAGCGTAAAGTCCTGGCGAATATGCGAGGGCATGTGCTCGACGGGAAGGGTCGAAGCCAAGTCGCAGGCACCCGTAAGGACAACGTCGTAAGCACCGGAAGCGACCGCCATCACGGCCTGCTCAAGGGCTACGTAGCCCGTGCAGCAAGCCTCGGAATGATGGACAGAGCCCTTGGCACGAACGCCAAACCAATCGGCAACCTGCATGTTGGGGGTAATGCAATCGCCAACGAGATAGGGATTTGCGCTGCCGTGATAGAAAAAGTCGATATCGCGGGGCTCAAGACCGGCATCGGCAATTGCCTCGAGGGCCGCATAGCCAAACGCCTCGCCCTCGCCAATACCCTGGGTCTCGGGATGCTCCTCAAAATCCTTGAACGGGGTGCAGCCCACGCCTACAATCGAGACGCTGCGCATGTTCTTTCCGAGCGTAACCACTGAATATCACATCCTAATCATGTGAAGGTGTACGGAATGATGGCGCAGTCCAGCCGCGAGCGAAGGTGAGAGAGCGCTCGCGGCTTTTCTGTGCCGTCACACGTTGAACTACTGCAGTGGTTCTTTTGAACGTAGCTTTAGTTTATGAGGGGTTAAACGAGACTCATGAGACAAAAAGCCACAATGTGTCCCATCATATGGGACACATTGTGGCCAGGCGTTCTAAATAGCAGATAAACGGCCATATCTAAATCGACTCATAGGGCCGGATTGCTCTGAATCCGCAACCTATGCTACCGTTCATCCCTAAAAAACAGCCGCTCACCCGAGCGGCTTTTCAAAATCGGGAATACGTGGGTGCCAATGACGCGATGCATCGTCGACAAAGAGCGGTGCGTAGAACATGCGATTGAGGGCGGCGGCAACGGTGCGCGCCTCAAGGTCGGGCCGGGCCTCGAGCCAATACTGAATGAGGTTATGGTGACCCGCAAGCGCAAAGGCTAGATACAGGTCGAGGTCCGTTTCATCGGAAAATGTCGAGCGAAGCCGATTGCGAAAATAGTCATGCATAAAGATCGTTGCCTTGTGAGCAAACACGGGATCGCCGTTATCGCTGTTAAGCGCCAAAACTTTCGAGCGATTAGCCTTGAGGATCTCCATGCGCTTGATCATCGTGGGCGTAGGGTCCAGCTGTGCATCGCCAAAACGAGCCTCCAGCGCAACATCATTGATGTCCTGCATATTCTGGAGCAGCTCATCTTCAAAACGTTTAACCACATCATCGACAGAGCGATAACAGCGATAGAACGTCGATTTGGATGTATGGGCAAGGCGAAGTACCTCGGCCACCTTAATCGACTGCACCGGAGTTGTCGCCATAAGTTCAAAGACGGCATCCTCGATCCGTGAAGCGATATCGTTTTGAGCGTTCAGTGACATAGCGGCCTCCCCTATTGGCGATTGGCTCCTATGCTACCCGAAAGGCATGCTCCTTGACGACGATACGAGGCATAGAGCGCGCCGCACAAGAGATGACGCAGCGACCGTATGTCACCGACGAAGTATCCCATCCGCCGGGCATACCATCTTTGCGAGGATCAATCGAAAACCCGACGCCCTCAGCCTTGAGGATGGCCTCGACGCGCGTCCACGTCTGACTCAGGCGAAGATTGCGTTCTTGCAAATTGGGGGCAGCGTTAATCCACGCGCGCTCGTCGTCGTTCACCATACGCTCAACCGCAACGGGAGCAATCTCATCGATCGCCTCGATATCCACGCCAATAGGTCCTCCGGCCGACCGAGCAACATCGGAAACAGCGAGGACGGCCACGCTTCCGCCATGCGAAATGGAAATAGAGGGGGCCTCCCCATCCGCAAGCTCAATCTTGCCGAAAGCAGAACGCGCAAGTTGGGTGTCGTCGAAGACGCCCAGGGCGTCGCGAAGCAGCAGACCCACGCCTGCAGCTTCCCTCCGAGACGCAATGGGGAGATCCCCATTGGAGGCACGCGAGGCATAGCGTCCCGCGATTGATGCCGTATCAACGGTCTCGCCGGGATCGATTGCAGAAACGTCAACGAGATGCACGGTTATGTTCAACATGGTCAACCCCTACTCGATTGAGATGACAAGGCTAAACAGACGCTCAGAACCGCTCTTTCATGAATCGAGGTACCTTTTGCCGGCGATTTGGCGACCAAAACAAAACAGCCCAGAGGACATAGCCTCTGAGCTGCGAACATTTGGTGGGCGTTAGAAGATTTGAACTTCTGACCTCTTCCGTGTCAGGGAAGCGCTCTCCCCCTGAGCTAAACGCCCAAATGGAGCGGACAACGGGGCTCGAACCCGCGACCCCAACCTTGGCAAGGTTGTGCTCTACCAACTGAGCCATGTCCGCTTACGGGGATTAATCTTACGTGATGCCTGCATCCTATGCAAGAACTTTTTTTGAAAAGTTTTGCGACGCCCTCGCGGACCTCGCGAAGACATCAGCCGCCACGGAAGGCGCAGGCAAACGCAAGCTCGCCGCAAGAGGCCCCTATATCTCACCGAGCATGATCCAGGCAGAGCTGTCCTGCGCGAGTCTGCCGTCTGCAAGCGGTGATGAGGTGAGCAGAACCCTGCCCGCCGGCAGCTCCACGGGTGCTGCGCCGAAGTTCGTCACGCACGCCCAGCCGTTGTCGCGGCGATAGGCGATGACGCCGCCCTCAGTGCCCTCGGCACCATCCGCAAGGCCGGTGCGCCCGTCAAGATCGAGCCACGCAAGATCGTTGGCGCACCCGCGCAGCTTGCGCCGCAGCCAGAGGGCGTCACGATAGAGCGCAAGCATCGATGTCGGGTCCGCTTCTTCCCTATCGGCAGCGTAATCGGAAAACCATGCAGGCTGCGGCAGATGGGGCGCCGCATCGGCGTCCGCAGGCGAAAACCCAAACGATCCGCCCTGCACGGGATCGTCCGCCGCCACCCACGGCAGGGGCACACGACAGCCGTCGCGCCCCTTCTCGCGCTTCGGTCCGTGCGTATTGGTCGCAGTGGGATCTTCGAGTGCAGCCCACGGGATGTCAGCCACCTCAAAAAGGCCGAGCTCCTCACCCTGATACACGTATGCCGAGCCCGGAAGCGCCAACTCAAGCAAAAGGGCCGCCCGCGCGCGGCGCTCGCCGAGTTCACGGTCCTCGTCATAAGACGACCCGTCGCGTAAGAGCCAGTCGAGCGCAATCTGGTGGTAGCGCGTCGCCTTGATTTGCGGCAGGGCATAGCGCGTCGCCACGCGCGGCACGTCATGGTTGGAGAGTACCCAGGTCGAGGCAGAATCGGATTCGATAGCCGCCTTCAAGCCCTCCTCGATTGCAGCGTGCATGTCATCATAGGTCCAAGTGGCCTTGGCAAACTCAAAGTTGAATGTCTGGCCAAGCTCGCTGGGGCGCGCGTAGAGATACTGGCGCTCGGGCAGCACCCACGCCTCGGCAACGGCGCTACGCGGCGGATTATAGCGGTCGAACACGCGGCGCCACTCGCGATAGATCTCGTGGACCTCGTTGCGGTCCCACAGCGGATGGGTGCCGTCGTCAACCATGTCATCGCCCTCGGCGAGATGCCACCGGTCGAGGTCATCGCGGTCGAGATCCTTGGCGAGACCGTGCGCCACATCAATGCGAAAGCCATCGACGCCTCGATCGCTCCAAAACGTCAGGACGTCGCAAAAGAACGCGTGAACCTCGGGGCATGACCAGTCAAAGTCAGGCTGCTCGGGCGTAAACATGTGCAGATACCACTGACCGTCCGCAACACGCGTCCAGGCGGGGCCGCCAAAGTTGGCATTCCAATTGGTGGGAGGCAGCTCGCCATGCTCGCCGCGACCATCGCGGAAGATATAACGGGCGCGCTCGGGCGATCCAGGGCCGGCGGCAAGAGCGGCTTTGAACCAGGGGTGCTGGTTGGATGAATGGTTGGGCACGATGTCGACGATGACCTTGATGCCGCGCGCGTGAGCCGCGGCGATCATGTCATCGAAGTCGTCAAGCGAGCCGAGACGTGGGTCGACATCGCAGTAGTCCGCCACATCATAGCCGCCATCGACGAGAGGCGATGGGTAAAACGGGCTCAGCCAGATGGCCTCGATACCCAGCCGCTCAAGATAGTCCATCTGCTGGGTAATACCCGCGATATCGCCCAGACCCGAACCAGTCGAATCCTTAAACGAGCGCGGGTAGATCTGATAGATCGCGGCATCGGACATCCATGAGCGCGACGAGGACTTTTCTGTAGCCATGGGATGAGTCTCCCTTGCAACGAGGTTTTGCGAGATGCCCACGATGATACGCCCAAAGCTGACATTCACGGCAAACAACGCTACAGCCACGACCCAAAACGCTCGCTCCCTCTCGGGTTCGAGCCCAGGCGATGGGTACAAAAAAGCCCAACTACCGTAGTAGTCGGGCTGCTGCGTTTGGAGCGGACAACGGGGCTCGAACCCGCGACCCCAACCTTGGCAAGGTTGTGCTCTACCAACTGAGCCATGTCCGCATATGTAAAACAAAACGGGCGCCGGAGCGCCCGGATGTTGCCTGGAGGCGAAGCCGGATTCGAACCGGGGGTAAAGGCTTTGCAGGCCTCTGCCTTACCACTTGGCCACTTCGCCGAAAAAGGACCGCCTAAACGGTCCGGAAATGCAATGGAGCGGACAACGGGGCTCGAACCCGCGACCCCAACCTTGGCAAGGTTGTGCTCTACCAACTGAGCCATGTCCGCTTGCGGGTTATTAATTTACGCGAGTTGTCCAAAAGACGCAAGTACTTTTTTCAAAAAACTTGTCTGCCGCATGTTCTTAGTAGCCAAACGCGCTAAAGCGATTGGCTAGGCACACGATTCCAGCGCTCCGCTAAACAGCTTCACCATCTGCACGCGCGTGCCGGCGCCGTCCGTACGACGAGCAACCTCCACGTTATCGACGAGCATACGCATAAGCTTGATACCACGGCCGCGTTCCTCAGATGCAACCGGCTCGCTCGTTTCATCGATAGAATAGCCGGCACCTCGATCAAGCACCTCAACCACAACGCGATCGCCATAGGCTTGAACCGTCAGGACGCACCCGATACCGCCCGCATGGTCATAGGCATTACCCAGCGCCTCCCCCGACGCCAATGCGACATCGTAGCGCTCGTCACGGCGCAACGGAAGCGATTCAAGGAGTTCGGCGATGCGATGTCGGTAGTATGGAAGATTCTCGATACCCTGACGGACCTCGACGCTCTTACTCCAGCGAGGCAGCTCCCCCACCGGAATAGCGGGAATAGACTCCCGTGCCGGCCCCGCGACATGAAGGATATCGACAAGACGAGCAATCTCCAAAAAGCGAACAACTTCACCTGATGCATTGACGAGCGAAAGCAGGCCTTCTCGCCTCATGAGCTCACGAGCGCGCGTAAGCAGGAATGCCAAGCCCGTCGAATCGATAAAGCTAACAGCCTGACAGTTGATGACGACACGACGCACGCCGCGGCCAATCAAAGCATCCAATCGCCGACGCAGCGCAGGCACCGTGGCGATGTCGATATCGCCTGGTGGCGTCAAAACCGCTATGTCATTCCACTCATTCATACGACCATGGTTCCCCAAAAAAGCCCACTCGATGCATTCGTTTCCCCAACCGTGCGGATTCAGCCCGCCCAGCGTCGTCTATGTACGTCCCCGTAAAAACTCAAGGGATACCAATGCAATGTCATCGTCCAGCGCCGATTCGGTAAATCGGTCGAGCTCGCCCAAGACCTTGCCGCAGATTCCCGATACGCCCTCACCCGAGACAGAGAGCAGAAGGTCACGAAGGCGCTGCTCGCCAAAAAAAGCACCTGAGCGGTCGCGGGCCTCAATCGTTCCATCCGTATACATGAAGAGCATGTCGCCGGGGGCGAACGTAAACACGCCTGTCTCGTACACCATGCTCTCAAAGGCACCGATTACGCCCGATTGGCATCCAAGCAGCTCAACCTCTCCCCCACGGGCCTCGCCGCCACCCAGCGGCATCGACTCTGGCCTGATGACCATGGTCGGAGGATGGCCCGCCGAACAATACGTTGCGCGTCCGGCTTTAAGGTCAATCTTGGCGATAAAGGCTGTCACGAACGTCTCGACCCTCGAAAAGCCCATGAGCATGCTGTTAAGGGAGCGTGCCATGCGGGCCGGTCCAGCGCCCTCCCAGGCATATGCCGTCAGGGCCGTCTTGACGAGCGCGGACATCGATGCGGCCTCAATGCCTTTGCCAGACACATCACCCAGAATCATGACGGCGCAGTCGTCGGGAAGACGAATGAGCGTATAGAAATCGCCGCCGACCAACGCCGAATTCGTGGCAGACAGGTACACCGAATCGGTTGCGATACCCGGAACATCCCCCAGGGAATTTCTCATGCCGATCTGGAGGGTCTGAGCGATATGGCGCTCCTCGCGCTTTTGAGATTCGCCTTCGTAGATCAGTTCAAAGTCATGCGCCAAGTGCACCAAGTAGTCATATTCAAGGTCATCAATCGGCTCTTGGCTACCATCACGAAGCAGCAGCGCGCGCGTAGTCGGGCTCTTCGCAACAGAAGCAGGAACAATCGCGGCGTTACCGTGCTTGCTATCACTCTCAGAGCGCGGGCGCCCCGCCTCGATGCCGGAGTCGACGTAGAGACCTTGACAAGGCAGACCATGCGCCCTAAGCCAGCCTCCCATAGGCGTCGATTCGTCAACGCGAGTTATACGGACGTGTTTAAGGTCCTCCACACTCGTTCCACCCAAAACAGACGCCTCAAAGCCATCAAGGCCAGCCCCCAGACGTGCCGCTGGCGTCGTCGTGGAAAAGAAAAGCTTCTCGGGATCGTCCGGCAAAGCAACGCGACTGCCGCCTTCAAAATCTATGACGTAGGAGTCCAGACTAGCGTCATACTCAACAGGGCAAAAATGGCAGTTGAGCATATTGCAGATCTCGGACGATACCGCCTGGGTAGCGCGGCGGAATCGTCTAGAAAGGTAAACAACTCATCACGTAAGACATTAAGCGAGCGGCCAAGCTCGGCCGTGCGACGAGAGCGAAGGCTCGATGCCATGCCGACCAGCTGGATAGACAGGTAATCGCAAATGACCTCGAGTACATTAACGTCATAGGCGAGCGGTGCCTGGGGGCGTTTCCAACCAACTTCCAGCACGCCAAGGATCTGCGTACCGTAAAAAACGGGAAGACAGATCTCGCTGCGGTACGGAGGCATATCCTGCACGCGCAACAGGTGCTTAGAACGATTGTCCAGGTCCATGAACATACCGGAGGCGGCCCTATCGCCCTCAAGGTCCTGTTGAATCGACAAGCGACAGGCACGCGACTCGCGAAGAACATACGTCGGAATGCCAGCGCCATACGGCAAAAACTCGGGCAGGTAGCTGTCGTACAGCTCCTTGGAAACACCGCGTAGCTTAAAACCGCCGCTCTCAGAAAAATAGATAGCGGCACCCGAAGCATCGAGCGTTCCTACAAGCTGGTTCAAAACGGTATCAAGCAGGCTGGGTAACTCATCGGAGCCCACAGTGCTCATAATGACCGAGAGCGTGCCAGAGAGACGCTTGTTCGCCACTCTAAGCTCCGATAACGCACGCTTGAGTTGACGGTCATGAGAATACTGTTCCTCGATACTGTGAAGCGCCACCAGGACACGTGGTGCGCGGCGTCCAAAGATGCGTGGAGGCGTTACGGAGCCCGCACGAACCAAGACGGGGATAAAAGAGCCGTCACTCAGCTTGAGCATCAGTTCGTTCTCGGAGCCATCGGTTTCAAATGGCAGACGATGTTCCGTCGCACGTTCAAAAGCGGACGAGTACAGGACGTCTTTAACATCTCCACCGATGACGTCGGCGCGTTCCTCGCACATCAAACCAAGTAAGCGATTATTCACATGCAGAATGGTTCCGTCGAGCTCGCAGATGATGACAGCATCGCTCGTGATCTCGACTAGCTGGGCAACGTCTGCCCACTCGTTGCGTTCAAGCGTTTCCATCGTGGACCTCACCGTCTATCGGTAACAAAAAAGCCTCCGAAGAGGCTTCTCAAATGCGATGGTGTCGGAGGCGGGACTTGAACCCGCATGACCAAAAAGCGGTCACTAGCACCTCAAGCTAGCGCGTCTGCCAATTCCGCCACTCCGACATGCTATGTTGTTGATTCACGGTTCGTTTTGTTGGCCCCGCGCGTTCAACGAGGAAGATAATAACCTATGATTCGAGAACTGTGCAAGCACTTTTTTCAAAAAAGTTTACGAATTTGTAAATGTGCAGGTAGACGGACCTGTTCGGGCCGGAATGAGGTTGCCTTCCAACGCGTCCTCGGGCATGCGGCATTATTTTGCTCCGCGCTTCGCGCTACAAAATAATGCCGCCCCCTGCGGAATGCGTTGGAAGGCAACCTCATTCCGGCCCTAGGAGTATGTACTCCGGACACAGTTCTCAAACATGTTCTGGGGGCTGATGCAAATTTGGTGGCTCGGCAAAGCCGAGCCCTTATATGGGGAGGCCGGAGCTAAAGCTCCGGCCTCGCTATCTTTCCCATTAGATTAAGTGAGCGATTAAGGAATCGCACCCCTCCCTGCCGCGTTGCCGCAGGGCCCGTGCTGGACTTAGTTTTCAGAACATTCCGCAGACCAGGAAACCCCCTTATCCGCAGCTCCGAAGGAGCAGGATAAGGGGGTTTCCATGGTCGAGGACGTTCTGAAAACTAAGTCCAGCACGGGCCCGACGAGAACAACCGACTACAGGTCGATGTGCGATTCCTTGATCGGGAACGGCTCCGCGAAGTGGCAGGCACAGCAGTGGCCCGGAGCAACTTCCTTAAACTCGGGAAGCTTCTCGGAGCAGATGCCCTGCGCGATCGGGCAGCGCGTGTGGAAACGGCAGCCGGTCGGCGGATCCAGCGGCGACGGCGGATCGCCGGCAAGGATGATGCGCTTACGAGTCTTCTGGATATCAGGATCGGGCACCGGCACGGCAGACAGCAGCGACTGCGTGTACGGATGGTGGGGCTCGCTGTAGAGCGTCTTCCAGTCCGAAACCTCGACCATCTTACCCAGATACATAACGGCAACGCGATCGGAGATGTGCTGCACGACGGACAGGTCGTGGGCGATAAACAGATATGCGGTACCGAACTTGTCCTGCAGTTCCTTGAGCAGGTTCAGAACCTGGGCCTGAATGGACACATCCAGAGCGGAAACCGGCTCGTCGCAGATAATCAGCTTGGGTTTGAGCGCAAAAGCGCGGGCAATGCCGACACGCTGACGCTGACCGCCGGAGAACTCATGAGGATAACGATTGATGTGCTCGGGATTCAGTCCAACGACGTCGAGAAGCTCGCGGACGCGCTCAATGCGCTCCTCCTTGGTGCCCACGCCGTGAATGGTCATGGGCTCAGAGACAATCTCACCGATGGTCATACGAGGATTGAGCGAAGCATAAGGATCCTGGAAGATAAACTGCATCTCACGACGCATGTCCTTGATCTCATGTTTGCTCATCTCGGCAACATCTTTGCCTTGGAAGAACACCTTACCGGCGGTCGGCTTGGTCAGGCGCATGATGGTGCGGCCCGTGGTGGACTTACCGCAACCAGACTCGCCAACCAGGCCAAAGGTCTCGCCCGGATAAATCTCGAACGAAATGTCATTCACAGCAGAGACGACACGCTTGGAGAAGCGCTTGGCGAACATGCCGGACTCAGCGGGAAACTCCTTAGAGAGGTGCTCAACCTTCAGCAGCGGAGTACGCTCGTTGGTATCTGCCATTACGCCTCGCCTCCCTTCTTGGAATCCTTGCGCGTACGGGACGTCTCAGGAGCGTTCTTAAGGAACTCGGGGTCACCGGAGTAGTGGCACGCAGAGTAATGGCCAGACTCGGTGACAACGCGCTCGGGGCGCTGCTTGCGGCACTTATCGGTCGCATAGGGGCAACGAGGAGAGAATACGCAGCCCTCGGGCAGGTTCATGAGCGAAGGCGGGTTGCCGTGAATCGGCGTAAGCGGCTTCTTCTCATCGATAGCCTGCTCCGGGATGGAGCGGATCAGGCCCCAGGTATAGGGGTGACGGCTCTCGTAGAAGATTTCCTCAGCAGTACCGAACTCGACGGGACGACCGGCGTACATAACCATGATCTTATCGGCCATATCGGCGACGACACCCAGGTCATGGGTAATCATGATGATGGCGTTGCCGTTCTTCTCCTGCATTTCCTGCATAAGCTCAATAATCTGAGCCTGAATGGTAACGTCCAGGGCAGTCGTGGGCTCGTCGGCAATCAGAATATCGGGATCGCAGGCAAGAGCCATGGCAATCATGACGCGCTGACGCATACCGCCAGAGAACTGGTGCGGATACTCATTGACGCGCTTCTCGGGCTCGGGGATACCCACGAGGTCCAAAAGCTCGGTAGCGCGCTTGAGCGCCTCCTGCTTGGAGTAGCCACGGTGCAGACGAAGGCCCTCGCCCACCTGCTTGCCGATCTTATAGACCGGGTTCAAGGAGGTCATAGGATCCTGGAAGATCATCGCGATATCGTTACCGCGAATGTGCTGCATCTCTTCCTCGGTCATCTCGAGGATAGAACGACCGCGATAGCGAACGTCGCCGCCCTCGATCTTTCCCGGAGGCATCGAGATAAGACCCATGATGGTCATGGCGGTCACGGACTTACCGGAGCCGGACTCACCGACGACGCCCAGGGTCTCGCCGCGATCGAGCGTGTAGGAGACACCGTCGACAGCGCGAACAACGCCATCCTCGGTGTGGAAATACATCTTAAGGTCATCGACCTCGAGCAGATGCTGGCCCTCGGGAACCGGCTGGTCCTTCAGGTCCACATAGTTCTTGTTCTTCTTCATCCTTATGCGTCCTTCATCTTGACGTCGAGGGCGTCGCGCAGACCGTCACCCAGCAGGGTGAAGGCGAGCACCGTCGAGAGAATTGCCAGACCGGGCATGATCATCATCCAGGGAGCAGTCAGAAGATACTGCTGACCGTCCTGAATCATGGAGCCCCACGAAGGCGTAGGCGGAATAACGCCCATGCCGAGGAAGGACAGAGCGGACTCGGTCAGAATGGCGCCACCAATGTTCATGGTCGCATAGACCACGATAGAAGCAACGGAGTTCGGGAAGATATGGCGCATAACGATACGCGCATCGGATGCACCCATAGCGCGAGCGGCGTCAACATAATCGTTCTCTTTGACCGTTAGGATCGCAGATCGGAAGACACGGGCAATCGAGGGCCAGCCGAGAATGCCGATGGCGATAAAGACATTCTGAAGACCACGACCGATAACGGCAATCATGGCAACAACGAACAGCACGTACGGGAACGCCAGGAAGATGTCCGCACAGCGCATGATGATCGTATCCCAGATGCCGCCATAGAAACCGGCCAGGGCGCCCATGACCAGACCGATCACCGTGGAGATGGCGGTGGCCATAATACCGACGGAAAGCGAAACGCGTGCACCGTAGATAACACGGACGAGAATGTCACGACCAAGAGAGTCGGTGCCAAACGGGTGCTCGGCACACGGAGCCAGCAGCGACGTCTCGGCCATGGTGGTCGAGTCAGAAGCCGTAGGAGAGCCGAGCCAGGGCTTAGCCCACAGATCGGCGGTCAGGGCGACCACAACAACGATGATGATCCAGCAGACACCGATAACGGCGAGCTTGTTCTTACGAAGACGCTTAAAAGCGTCGCCCCACAGCGTGCGGGACTTGGCGGGAGCAGATGCGGCCTTGGTGGCGGTAGCCTGCTCCTGAGACTGAGAATCAGTTTCCTGCATGAGACGTACCTCCCTTAGGCCTTATCCGACGGACCGCCAAGGCGGATGCGCGGGTCGAGGAATGCATAGCTAATGTCGACGAGCAGGTTGATCACCATAACGACGACAACAATGAGCGTAACGCCGCCCATAACGATGGGCCAGTCGCGCATGCTAATGGCGCGGTAGACCTCGAAGCCGATGCCGGGCCAGTTAAAGACCGTCTCGGTCAGGATGGCGCCCGAAAGCATGCCGCCGAAGTCGACACCAATATAGGTAACGACGGGGATGAGTGCATTCTTAAGCGCATGCTTGATAATGATCGCGCGATTGGAGAGACCCTTGGCCTTTGCCGTACGGATGTAATCCTGGTTCATGACATCAAGCAGCTGCGAGCGCATAATGCGGGCGGCATAAGCGGTCGAAACCGAAGCCAGCGTAATGGTCGGAAGCACATAGTGCATCCAATCCTGATACTGAGAGCTGGAACCGCCGGCACCCGAGATCGGCATGGAGAATGCACCGCCCGTGGCGTCCTTGAGAATGACGCCAAAGAACAGCTGCAGCAACATACCGAGCCAGAAGGCCGGGACGGCAACGAGAATCGACGTGGTGAGCGTTACCAAAATATCCCAGAAGGAATAACGCTTAACCGCCGAAATGATACCCGCACCGATACCCATGATTGCCTCGAGCACGATGGCGCACGCGGCAAGTTTGACCGTATACGGATACTTCTGGGCAAAGATTTCCGTAACCGGCAGCTTGCGCTGGTACGAATTGCCCAGATCGCCATGAAGCAGGCCGTTCATGTAATACAAGTAACGGTCCACGAGCGACGTTTGAACGGGGTCGCCGTTCTCGTCAAGGATCGCGTTGCCGTCCTCGTCCGTCTGGACCAGGTGATAGCGAACGCGAAGCTGAAGCTCCACCTCGGGGGACAGAGCCTTGTCTCCACCGATCAGCTTGATCGGATCTCCCGGCACGATATTCTGGAGGGCGAACAGAATCAGCGTAACGCCCAAAAACACCGGGATGAACTGAAGCACACGTTTAACGATGTACTTACCCATACCACTCCCCTATCTAGGGATTAACCTAAATGGGATGCCGATCGCCAGACCGGCATCCCAAAATTACCATCAGCCAGTTTACCCCAGGTTAGGGAGAACTGTATGTTTCCCATGAGGTCTACGTAAATACTTGACCCTCACGGAAGCTGCAAAACCCTTAGGCGAGCTCGGCGGTACCCAGATCGGCGTGCTTCTGCGGATCAACATAGAGATGCTTGACGCGGTCAGAGCCAGCGATGGTGTGCGTGTAGAACATCACCGGGATAACCGGGCAGTCAGCAGCGACCATGGCGTCGGCCTCCCGCATCTTGGCGATGCGCTCCTCGTCATCAACCGTGGTGCGGGCCTCGTCGACCTTGGCATCGAACTCAGGGTTGCTGTAACCGGAGCGGTTGTCGCCACCGAGGGAGTCGGAGTGGAACAGCGGGTACAGGAAGTTGTCCATGATCGGGTAATCGGCGATCCAGCCCAGACGGCCGAACTGATAGTTGAAGTTCTGATACTGCTCGAGCAGGGCAGACCACTCAGGGGTATCGGAGACAGCGGTAACGCCAACCTTGGCGAGGTCGCCGATGATGGACTCCATGATCTCCTTGTGACCACCGTCCTGGTTGTAGGAAAGGGTCACGCTAATGCCACGATCGCCGTTAGCGCCAGCGGGAGCGACCTTGTCGAGGTACTCGTTAGCCTTGTCGACGTCATAGGCGCAGAACTCCCATGCGCCCTCCTTGTAGCCGGCGATTCCCGGAGGAACAATACCGTCGGCGGGGGTACGGGTACCCTTGAAGATGGTCTTGCAGATGGCCTCACGGTTGATGGCCAGGGAGATGCCCTTGCGCAGGTCGGCGTTATTGAACGGCTCGGCCGTGGTGTTGCAGGTCAGATAGTACGTGGAAGGCTCGGCACCGAGCAGCATATGCTCGCCGTCACCCATGGTGTAACCGTCCTTGGACTCGCCACGGTCCTTCTTGGCGGCATCGATCTGAGCAACGGGAACGTCGCAGACATCGAGGTTACCGGCCTGGAACTCCTTGTAAGCGGTCTCCATGTCCTTGATGACCTGGAAGTGGATGCCATCGATCTTGGCCTTGTCGCCATAGTAATCGTCAAACTTCTTGAGGTTGATCTCCTGGCCATCCTCCCACTTACCGTCCATCATGAACGGGCCGTTACCGACCGGGGCAAGGTAGAAGCTCTTGACATCGGACTCGGCGCACTCGGGAACCGGGGACAGAGCCGGGTGAGAGGCGACGAAGGGGAAGTCGGCGTAAGCGGAAGACAGCTTGACGACGAGGGTCTCATCGTCGGGGCAAGTAACACCGCTGAGCTCGGTAGCGTTGCCGGCAAGCAGATCGTCATAGCCCTCAACCATGGAAAGGTGATAGGAGACCTCGGAAGGACCATACTCGGTGGCGATGGCCGACTTGGTGTTGACTAGACGCTCCCAACCGAGCTTGAAGGACTTGGAGGTAACGTCGTCACCGTTGTGGAACTTAGCCTTCTTGATCTTGAAGGTGAACTCGGTGGCGTCGTCGTTAGCCTCAAAGGACTCGCAAGCCAGCGGAACGATCTCGCCCTTCTCGGGGTCGTACTCCGTCAGAGCGTCGAAGAGCTGGTACTCGACCTGAGTGCCTGATCCTCCTGGACGTTGTAGGGGTCGATGCAGACCGGGTTGTTGATGTAGAAGTTCAGCGTCGAACCGGAGTCAGATCCGGAAGCGTCGCCGCCCTTCTTGCCGCATGCGGCAAGAAAAGCCATGGAGCTCGCAGCGAGGGTGCCGCCAACAAAGGCGCGACGACCCATAACGGGCTGGTGGAACATAGAATCAGCCATGCCATCCTCCTTATGAGATAGGACAAAGTGAATTCGGCCGGGCAACGTCGAGACAGCCCAATCGAACCATTCAAACGCGGTCCGCCGTTATGGCTGGTTATGCAGTGCGGGCCAACGTTTTGCAATACAGTAGCGCATTTTATGCACAATTTGGCGCTGATTCCGGTTAACGGTCGAGAATTTCTTTAGTTAGGCGAAGTATGTGGGGATATTTTGACTCTATTACAAGTCTGTAAACAAAAAGGGCCCCGCACATGCGGGACCCTTTACAAACGTATATACGCCGATGCTTAGTAGCCGACGATGCCTGCGGGAAGAAGAACATGCACAGCACGACGCACACGGCAAACACAACAGCCATGATGACGGTCAGGCGGTCAAGGTTCTGCTCCATAACGCCCGTGGCAGAGGTGGAGTTATACAGAGAACTGGCGATCATATCCGAAACGCCGGTGCCCTTACCGGAGTGCATCAGAACGAGAATCGTCAGCGCCACGGCAGAAACAGCCCACACAGCAAACAGAAGAATCTGGAACGGACCCATAGATAAGCTCCTTAATAGAACAATTCAAACTCCAGTACTGTACCACAACCCCCAACACTCCCCATCTGCCATTTGGGGACGGAGTAGAAATGGCAGAAATACCAAAAGGGGGTTGCCCGGACGTGGACAACCCCCTTACAAGAAAACGATAGTTGTTTTCTTTAGGCCTCGGTGGCGAGCACGCGGCCCGTCATCTCGGCGGAAGGCTCGAGACCAGCCATGGTGAGCATGGTCGGAGCGATATCGGAGAGACGACCGTCCTCGATACCGGTGAGCTTGGCCTTCTCATCAACGATGATGAACGGCACACGGTTGGTGGTGTGAGCCGTGAACGGATGCTTGGAACCGTCGGAAGCAACGTCAAACATGTGATCGGCGTTGCCGTGGTCGGCGGTAATCAGCGCAAAGCCGCCCTTGGCGAGAATCGCCGGGACAACCTTGGACAGGGCATCGTCAACAGCCTCGACGGCCTTAACGGCGGCGTCGAAGACACCGGTGTGACCAACCATGTCGCAGTTCGCGAAGTTCACGATGTAGAAATCAGCGCGATCCTCGTTAATAGCAGCGACGAGCTTCTCAGTAACCTCCGGAGCGCTCATCTCGGGCTGCAGATCATAGGTAGCGACCTTGGGGGAAGCGACGAGCACGCGCTCCTCGCCCTCCTTGGGCTCCTCGATGCCGCCGTTGAGGAAGAACGTCACGTGGGCGTACTTCTCGGTCTCGGCGGTATGCAGCTGCTTCAGGCCGTTGGCGGCGATAACGTCGGCCAGGACGTTCTCGGGGAACGTCTTGGGGAAGGCGACCTCGACGTCAAACGTCGGATCGTACTCGGTCATCGTCACAAAGTGAGAAAGCTTGATCTGCTCGCGCTCAAAGCCGTCGAACTCCTTGTCCGTGAACACGCGGGTCATCTGACGAGCACGGTCGGGACGGAAGTTGAAGAAGATGGCCGCGTCGCCCTCGTGGATGCCCTCGTTGTGGGCAGCGAAGGGCTCGACGAACTCGTCGCCGCGCGGATCCTTCTCATAGTAGGCCTTGATACCGGCAACGGGGTCGGTATCGGCATCGGACGCGTTGACCATGACGTCGTAGGCGCGCTGGATGCGCTCCCAACGATTATCGCGGTCCATGGCCCAATAACGGCCCGAGACGGTGGCAACGCGAGCGTCGCAACCAGTCTCCTCGGAAATCTTAGCCAGGAAGGCGCAGAACTCACTCATGTAACCGGCACCGGACTGCGGGTCAACGTCGCGGCCATCCATGAAGGCGTGGACGCGAACGGTCTTGACACCATGCTCGGCAGCCATCTTGACCAGAGCCTCGACGTGGTTCATGTGAGAATGAACACCGCCAGGGCTCATAAGGCCCATGAGGTGAAGGGTCTTGCCGTCAGCCTTGACGTCGTCCATAGCCTTGACGAAAACCTCGTTCTTGGCGATGGAGCCGTCCTTGATGGCGTTGTTGATGCGCGAAAGCTCCTGGAACACGATGCGGCCGGCACCGATGTTGAGGTGACCCACCTCGGAGTTACCCATCTGGCCATCGGGAAGACCCACGTCCTCGCCCGAAGCGCCGAGCGTGGTGTGGGGGTACTTCTCGTACAGGCTATCAAGGAAGGGCGTCTTGGCAGCGGCGACGGCGTTCTCGCCATCGGCCGGAGCAAGGCCGCAACCATCCATGATGATCAGGAGTGCAGGAAGATGACGCTGTGCCATATGTCCTACTCGCCTGCCTTGACGACCATAGAGGCGAAGTCGGAAGCCTTGAGCGAAGCGCCGCCCACAAGGGCGCCGTCAACGTCGGGCTTGGCGACGAGCTCGGCGATGTTGCCGGGCTTAGCGGAACCACCGTACAGGACGCGGATGCCGTTAGCGAGCTCCTCGCCGAACATCTCCTTGAGGGTCTCACGGATAGCGCCGCAGACCTCCTGAGCGTCCTCGGCGGTAGCGGTCTTGCCGGTGCCGATGGCCCAGATGGGCTCGTAGGCGACGACGACCTGCTTGGGGCAGGTGATCTCAAGACCAGCAAGGCCGGCCTTGACCTGGTTCACGACGTGCTCGACATAGGTGCCGGCCTCGCGGACCTCAAGGGACTCGCCGCAGCAGAAGACGGGAACAAGACCGGCGGCAACGAGGGCCTTGGCCTTCTTGTTCTGATCCTCGTCGGTCTCGTGGAAGTAGTCGCGACGCTCGGAGTGACCGATGATGCAGTAGGTGCAGCCAGCGGACTTGAGCATGTCGCAAGAGGACTCACCGGTGAAGGCACCCTTGGCCTCCCAGTACACGTTCTGAGCACCGAGGGCGATGGGGGCAGCCTGAATACGGTCATGAACCGTGGTGATGTCAATGGTCGGAGGGCAGACGAGCACCTCGACGCCAGCCGGAACCTCGGGCAGAGCCTGAGCCAGCTCATCGGCGAGCTTGGCGGCCTCGGCGACGTCGTTGTTCATCTTCCAGTTACCAGCGATAAGAAGGGTGCGATTAGGCATCGAGAAGCGCCTCCACTCCGGGCAGGGCCTTACCCTCGACGAGCTCCATGGAAGCGCCACCACCGGTGGAGATCCAGCTCATCTTGTCGGCCAGGTTGAACTTGTTGACAGCCGCGACCGAGTCGCCACCGCCGATGATCGAGGTGCAGTCGGCCTCGGCGACGGCCTCGGCGATAGCCTGGGTGCCGTGAGCGAAGTTGTCGAACTCGAAGACGCCCATGGGGCCGTTCCAGAACACGGTCTTGGCGCCCTTGACGGCCTCGGCGTAGAGCTCCTCGGTCTTGGGGCCGATGTCCATGCCCTCACGATCGTCGGGGATAGCGTCGGAAGCGACAACCTCGGGGACAGCGTCCTCGCCAAAGTGATCGGCAACGCGGTTGTCGATGGGGAGCAGGATCTTGACGCCCTTCTCCTCGGCCTTCTTGAGCATCTCGCCGGCGCGCTCGACCCAGTCCTCTTCCTTGAGGGACTGACCGACGGTCAGACCCTGAGCCAGGAAGAAGGTGTAGGCCATGCCGCCACCGATGATCAGGGTATCAGCGGAGTCGATGAGGTGATCGAGAACGCCGATCTTGGAGGAAACCTTGGAACCGCCGACGATAGCGACGAAGGGGCGCTCGGGCTCGGCGAAGATGCCGGTCAGCGTGTCGACCTCCTTCTCGAGCAGGAAGCCGGCGACGGCAGGCAGGTAAGCGGCGGGGCCCACGACGGAACCCTGGGCGCGGTGAGCGGTGCCGAAGGCATCGAGAACGAAGACGTCACCATAGGAAGCGAGCTTCTTGGCGATCTCGGGATCGTTCTTCTTCTCACGCTTGTCAAAACGGACGTCTCGAGAACGAGGACCTTGCCCGGCTCGACGGCGGCAACAGCCTCAGCAGCCTTCTCGCCGTAGGTGTCGGCGACAAAGGCAACATCGAGACCAGAGAGCTCAGCGAGCTTCTTGGCGACGGGCTCGAGGGACAGCTCGGGCTGGAAGCCGGTGCCATCGGGACGGCCGAGGTGGCTCATGAGGATGACGCGAGCGTTGTGCTCAACGAGGTAGTTGATGGTGGGCAGGGCAGCCTTGATGCGGGTGGTATCGCCAACGACGCCATCCTTGATAGGCACGTTGAAGTCAACGCGGACGAGAACGCGCTTGCCGTCGACATCGATGTCGCGGACGGTCTTCTTGGTAAAGGCCATGTTTGCTTCTACCTTTCGTACGTGTCTGCCTCCCATTACGGCAGACGATTTCCTATAAAAAGGGCGCGACCCTAGGGTGTAAGCCTATAAGGCCGCGCCCTTCTTTAGACGCTCAACGAGCTATTCGCTAAAAGCTAAATTAAGCAACGAACTTCTCGAAGTACTTGATGGTGCGGACCATCTGAGAGGTGTAAGAGTTCTCGTTGTCGTACCAAGAGGTGACCTGAACGAGGGTCTGGCCGTTGCCGAGGTCAGAGCACATGGTCTGAGTGGCGTCGAAGATGGAGCCGTGGGTCTCGCCGATGATGTCGGTGGAGACGATGTCGTCCTCGTTGTAACCGAAGGTCTCGGAGATGGTGGCAGCGTAGGCCTTCATAGCGGCGTTGACCTCGTCGACGGTGACCTTCTTGTCAACGACAGCGTAGAGGTTGGTGATGGAGCCGGTCGGCGTCGGGACGCGCTGGGCGGCACCGATGAGCTTACCGTTGAGCTCGGGGAGAACCAGGCCGATAGCCTTGGCAGCACCGGTGGTGTTGGGGACGATGTTGACGGCGCAGGCGCGGCTACGACGCTTGTTGCCCTTGCGCTGCGGGCCATCGAGCGGCATCTGGTCGCCAGTCCAGGCGTGAATGGTGGTCATGATGCCGGACACGATGGGAGCGAAGTCGTTCAGACCCTTGGCCATCGGGGCGAGGCAGTTGGTGGTGCAGGAAGCGGCGGAGATGATGTTGTCCTCAGCGGTCAGCGTCTCGTGGTTGACGTTGTACACGATGGTGGGCAGATCGCTGCCGGCCGGAGCGGAGATGACGACCTTCTTGGCGCCAGCGTTGATGTGGGCCTGAGCCTTAGCCTTGCTGGTGTAGAAGCCGGTGCACTCGAGAACGACGTCGACGTCGAGGTCGCCCCAAGGCAGGTTGTTGGCGTCGGCCTCCTTGTAGATCTTGATCTCCTTGCCGTCAACGGTGATGGAATCCTCGCCAGCAACGACCTCGTGATCGCGAGCGTAGTTGCCCTGCGTGGAGTCGTACTTCAGCAGGTAAGCGAGCATATCGGGAGAGGTGAGGTCGTTGATAGCGACAATCTCGGAGCCCTCATGACCGAACATCTGACGGAAAGCCAGACGACCGATGCGACCGAAGCCGTTAATAGCAACCTTTACTGCCATTGTGTCTCCTTTCGTAAGGCCCCCGCAAGCTACAGCGCCCGCCGTTGAGGCCCACAAACTAACCACTCGCCTAATATACCTTTTTTTGGACTTGAATTTCACGAGAATAGTCGAAATTGAAAATCAAATTTACGTTAAAACGTTTTAAAGAATAAAATAGCAGCTAAATCCGTGTATAAGTCGATACTTTAAACTACCCGTTTGCTTCAATGAGCTTTTCAAGCCTCAAAACTCGATGGTAGAGGGCCGACTTCGACAAGGGAGGGTCAGCCATCTCCCCTAAATCACGCAGCGACAGATCGGGATAGCGCTCGCGCAGGTCGCAAAAGACCGCCAAGGCATCCGGAAGCGCATCGCGAAGGCCGCGCTGCTCGAGCTCATCGATAAGCGCAAGCTGATGTTGGGCAGCACCGGCGCTTCTGGTCTGGTTGGCGAGCTCGGCGTTCACGCGACGGTTCACATCGTTCTTAACCAACTTGACCGCGCGCGCCTCCTCAATCTCGGCAACGCTGCGCTTGGCACCAATCAGCTTTAATAGATGCTCGATTTCCTCGGCGCTCTTAATGTACACGGCATATGACCCCCGCCGTGCATTAACACGAGCATGGACCCCAATCTGCCCCAACAGGTCGCAAAGCCCCTTAGCATATTGCTCGCCCTGCACCGCGATCTCCAAATGAAAATCGCCGCGTGGATCGGCCACGAAGCCACCCGCGATGAGCGCGCCGCGGATGTAGGCAAGCCTGCAGCAGGGACGGGCAACGATGTGTCGGGGAACACCAGCGACGAGCCCTCCCCTGCGGTCTAGAATGCCCAGCAGCACCAGAGCCTTGTCCAGGTCGGGTTGATCGGGCAGGGTAATGAGATAATTACGGACCTTATGCAAGACCGATTTACGAACGGTGAATTCCGTTTTGAGCTTAAGGATGCGATGCGTCAGCGTGATCATCGTGCGCGCGACGGCTCCCGTCTCAGTCGCAACTGTCAAACGATACCGCCCAGAGCCGGTAAGCGAGAGCGTACCACTCACGCGCGTGAGGGCGGCAAGTGTCGACAAGTCGCAGTATTCACATTCGGGTTCGCAGCGCGCAAGCTCGTCGCGCACCTCAGCGGTAAACGACATGCAGGCCTATGCCTTCGTGTTGGCGCGCGACAGATCGCGGTGGGAGATGCTCACGTGATACTGGGCGCCTTCCAGGTAACGGGCCGTGGCCTCGGCAATGGCGACGCTACGGTGCTGTCCGCCCGTGCAGCCGATGGCGATAGAAAGCTGCGGTTTACCCTCCGCGATATAACCGGGCATGACCGTATCGAGCAGCTGCGTCCAGGCCTTCCAGAACTCCTGCGTCTTGGGATGGTCCAGAACAAAGTCGGAGACTTTCTTATCGAGACCGGTCATGGTGCGCATCTCGGGATCGTAGAACGGATTGGGCAGGAAGCGAACGTCGATCATAATGTCCGCCTCGACGGGCATACCGTGCTTAAAGCCAAACGAGAACACATGGACGTCCATGAGCTGTTGGTCGGACAGTTCGGAAAATGCCATACGTAGCTTGTTGCGCAGCGCAGAGGTGCGCAGACGGCTCGTGTCGATAATCATATCGGCTCGATCGCGCACGCCCTGCAGCTGAAGGCGCTCGCGCTGAATGGCATCGGCCGTAGTCTCCCCCGGCTTGGCAATGGGATGACGGCGGCGATTTTCGCTGTAGCGACGAATCAGCACCTCGTCAGAAGCCTCTAGGAACACGATGTCGCAGCTCATCTCGCGTTCTTCGAGCGCGGCGACCGCATCGAGCAACTCGTCAAACAGTCCCTGGCTACGCAAATCGCAGGTGACGGCGAGATGCCTGCCCACGCCCGTATTGATGCCGACGAGCTCGGCAAGCTGGGCGATCAGACGCGGAGGCAGGTTATCGATGCAAAAATAGCCCATGTCCTCGAACACGTGCATAGCCTGCGTGCGGCCCGATCCGGACATTCCGGTGATGATGACGATATCGGGGATGCGCTCCGAGCGCTCCGCCGCATCCATGGCATCTCCCTTTTGCATGTGCTGCCTCCCGAAAACAAGCGCGGGACCCAGCAACCCGGATCCCGCGCGGTCAATTGCCTATATTGAGTATACCGCCCCGAGCGGATACGAGGCCTGTCTTACGCCTCAAGCGCAGCCTTGAACCAACTCGTAATACTCGTGGGATGCGTGATGGCAGTGCCGACGACAACGGCCCAAGCGCCAGCATCGATCGCGGCGCGAGCCTCCTCGGGCGTGTGCACACGGCCCTCGCAGATGATGGGAAGACCGGGGAATTCCTCGGTCGCCTGACGCAGAAGCGGAAGATCGGGGCCATCGGCCATGGTGCAGTCGATGGCGGCGACACCATGAGAAAGCGTGGTGGATACAAGGTCGAAGCCCATATCAACCGCACGGCGAATGTCCTCGATGGTGGCACAATCCGCCATCAGGAGCACACCCTCCTCGTGCAGCGGACGGAAGGTGTCCTCGACGGTCTTGCCATCGGGACGCGGACGATCGGTGGCATCGATCGCCACGATATCGGCACCCGCGGCAACGCAGGCGCGAGCGTGACGCAGCGTCGGCGTGATGTAAACGCCCTCGTGCCCATCCTTCCACAGGCCGATAACGGGAACCTCACAGCGACCCTTAATGGCGGCAATGTCGGCAAGGCCCTGACAGCGAATGGCGGCGGCGCCGCCAAGCTCGCAAGCGCGAGACATTTGAGCCATGGTCTCGGGCGTACGAAGCGGCTCGCCCATATACGCCTGAACGCTCACGACGAGCTTGCCCTTCAGGGACTGGATCAAAGGATCAACGGTCATGTGCGACTCAACCTTTCTCAAAACAGCCTTCTGAGACACCGCACCTTGACGTTCAAACCGTCGCTCGCGTACCGAAGTACGCTTCGCTCCTCTTTCACGTCAATCTGCGGCACCTCAGAAGGCGCACTTGGTAGTTATGTTTACTTCAACGACGCAAGAAGGTGTTCGGCGGCACCGATGAGCGGAGCATCGCCCTCCAGAGAACCGATGAGGATCGGCGTGTCCTGAAGCGGATCGAGCGCCTGGCTGGCATAGCCTCGTGCACCGAATCCTTCCACGTCTGCGAACGCCAATCGGGACCTTGGTGAATCACGCCGCCCGAAAGCACGATGACCTCAGGGTCCAGGATGTTAGCGAGCGAGCCCAAGCTGGCACCCAACGCAAAGCCGGCATCATGGATGACCTCGGTCGCCTTTGCGTCGCCAGCACGACACAGGTCGTTCACGTCGCGACCGACCGAAGGACGGCTGGGGTCAACTCGACCGAAGCGTTCGTCGTACATACGGCCAATCGAGGTGCCCGAAGCAACAGACTCAAGATGGCCGGAACGCCCGCAGGCGCAGGGAATGCCGGCGGCAGCCGAGCACTCGATGTGGCCCATATGACCGGCAGCACCATGGAAGCCCTGCATCACGCGGCCGTTCTCGACATATGCGCCACCGATGCCCGTACCGATTCCCAGGCACAAGACGGAGAACTTGCCCTTGCCGACGCCCCAGTGGGCCTCGCCCAGAGCATGAGCCTGCACGTCGCCCACAACGGCAACGGGAAGACCAAGGTCCTCGCGCAGACGCGGCCCCAACTGAACGCCGGACCAGCCGGGCATGATCTCATTGGCATAAGCAATGGCGCCCGTCTTGGGATCGACGACGCCTGCGGCACCGATACCGACACCGAGAACCTCGACATCGGGATTCGCCTCAAGAGCGGCCTTGATAGACGCCTCGATACGCTGGAAGACGGCCTCGCCGCCCTCCTGGGCCTCGGTAGGACCTCGGCCTCAAAAACGGGATGGGGCACACTACCGTCAGCCGGGTACTCCATGATGGCAGTCGCAATTTTAGTTCCGCCGATATCGACAGAGCAGACGTACTTGTTCTCCATGTCGCTCTCCTTCGGAGATAAAAACAACTACAGGAAATGCGCCGTCAGGCTAGCCGTCACAGCGCAGTAAAGGTTTTCCAGGTGTCCGAGATCGCCGAGAAACCGTGTGGCCATTGACCTAATGGGTCATGGCCACACGGTTGAACGGCGAGGTCGGGTGCCTGGGAAGCTTTACAGGAGACCGTTCTCCTGAAGGACCTTCCTAATCGCCTCGACGTTCTCGCCAGTCATGGCCTTCACCGGGCGCGGCATGGTCGGGCTGTCGAAGATGCCCATGAGGTTCATAGCGGTCTTGAAGGCGCCGACGCCACCGGCATAGCCTGGACGCCCGAGGTGACGTCCCAGATGTGCGAAATCTCATTGAGGCGATCCTGCTCGGCCTTGACGGTAGCCCAGTCGCCGGCCTGAGCGGCCTTCCACTGGCGCACGTAGCCTCGGGCTCAACGTTGGCAAGGCCCGGGACAGAACCGTCGGCGCCACCGAGGTAAGCGCCGTCGACAACAACCTCGTGACCGGTGAGGATGCTCATCGGATGGCCGTTCTTCTCGTTCTCCTGAACGAGATAGCGGAACGAGATGTCATCACCCGAGGAATCCTTGACGCCAGCAAGGACGCCCTCGGCGCCGAGCTTGGCAAGGAGCTTCCAGGGGAGCTTGGTGTGAACGCAGACGGGAATGTCATAGGCAAAGATGGGCAGGTCGAGCTCCTCGTGCAGGATGCGGAAGTGCTCCTCGACCTCGGTCATGCCTGCAGGGCATAGAACGGGCAGGTGGCGACAAGCGCATCGGCGCCCAGCTCCTGAGCGACCTTACCGTGCTCGATCATGCGCTCGGTCTCGGTATCGATGATGCCGACCAGGACGGGCACGCGGTGGTCGACGATACGAACGGCCTCGGCGATGATCTGGCGACGACGCTCATCGGTGGAGAAAACGACCTCGCCCGAAGAGCCCAGGAAGAACAGGCCATCGACGCCGGCATCGATCATGCGGTTGATGCTGCGCTCAAAGGAGGCAACGTCGAGCTGGTGGTCTTCGGTATCGGGAACAACGACGGGAGGGATAACGCCGGTGAATTTCTGAGTTGCCACAAGAATCTCCTTAGTTGTCTGGCGGGCGGCCCTATGCCACCCACTCTTGTTGGCAGTGTCCAGGCCGTCTAGGCCAAAGAACACGGGTAGAACGTTTGGTTAAAAAAGTCGATGACTTCGTTTTCGAACGCGTTGATGCGCTCATGAGCGTATTTGGCATAGATGATATGCCTCCGGTCACACTCAAGACCGTTGAATACGGCAAACTGGCCCTTGGGATCACTCACGGCATCCATGAGCGATGTGCCCATGAGCACCGATCCACGCACCCGAGACGACAACGCCTCGAGGCCACCGGGAATTGGATTGGCAACCGCCGTGCAGGCGAGGCCCCGCTCGTCCAGAGCAGAAACCGCCAGCGCGACTCCGCCGCCAAGGCCCTCGCCCCATGCAAAGATGCGGTCGGGGTCCACGCCATCAAGATTGCGCGCCACCTTCGCCATCGCGCAACCCCAACGGACGCGCTTGACAAAAGCAGGAGAGGCAATCCCCTGCTGCAGCTCGCTGGATCCAATCGCTTCATCGTCCAGCGCAAGCACGGCATATCCCATGGCCGCAAACCTCGTCATGTGATGCCATCCCCGCACGGGTCGGTCGATGTCGTGAAACATCAGACATAGCGGCACAAGCTCGGATGCTCGGGCGCGACCGGCAGGCTCGATCAAACGTGCGTGGACCACATCGCCACCAAGCTCAAAGGAAACCTCGGAGTAGCGGGCATACGGATTGGCGAAATCGATCGCCGTAATACTCGGCCCGCAAACCTCAAGGTCCGAAGCGGCTATCTCTAATTCGGAAACATCCGCAGAAGCATCACCGCGCCAATCCCGGAAATCAGCGAGCCTTGACGAGACCGTTCCGGGAATCCCCGCGAGCCCGGGGACAATCAGCTCATTGACATTGCTCTCGCACTTAGACATGAGCCTCCCCTCCCTTGCAGAAAAACGGAATGATCAGATCGTCAAAATCCTGAATCTCCTCGTGGCCAAAGCCTTCAAAGAACTCATGACGCTTTTCACAGGTCAGGTTGTTATAGACCGCAAACTGCGTCGCTGGCGGACAGACGGTATCGGCTGTGCCGGTGCCAAACAGCACGGGGCATTTGACCATAGGGGCAAAGTTCTTGGAATCGAAGTACGCCAGCTTGGCATAGGCTTCGTCGATACGAGTCGAGTCCTCGTCAAACCAGCGAGACCAATAGCGCAGGCCCTCGTAGGCAATGTCGTCGGCATCCAAGTCCCAGACCAGGCGGAAATCCGACAGGAAGGGATAGAGGATGGCGGCGCGATTGATAAGCTCGCTGTTAAGTGCACAGGTCGCAATGCCCAAACCGCCGCCCTGCGACGCGCCGTTCACAAACACACGGGCAAGATCGATGCCCTCGAGCTCGCGAACGATGCGACACAGGATGCGAATATCTTGGTGCAAGCGGACATAGTAGAGGTTAGCCGGGTCGCCGTCGATACCGGCGACGATATGGCCCGCGACCGTTGTGCCCTCAAATCCACCAATGTCCTCGGAGGGACCTCCTTGACCGGGGCAGTCGAGGGCGATGAGTGCCATGCCCATGCCCGCAAACGACGCCTGCTCAAACCAGCTGCGGCTTGCACCCGGATATCCATGGAACTGAAGTACCAATGGCACGGGCTCGTCCGAGACGGGTTTAAGGTACTTGGCATGCAGGCGAGCGCCACACATGCCGGTATACCAGAGGTCGAAAAGCTGGCAGGTCACGGCATCTGTGACCGATGCCGTCTCGATCGCATAGTCAAGCCCGACCGCGTCGGCCTCGGCCATGCGATCCTTCCAAAAGAGATCGAAATCTGATGGACGGGGCATGGCGCCTCGATATTCACCAAATTGATGTTGTAGCTCCTGAGCACTTGGCATGGCTCGTGAACCCAACCTTTCGAAATCGCAACGGAGGTGCGCCCGGCAAGGGAACCGGGCGCACGGGAGGGAAAGCGAGGCTACTCGCCGAGCTTGGGATGCAGCAGCGACGGCGCAGCGCCGAGCAGCATCTTGGTGTAGGGGTCCTGGGGGTGCTGGAAGACCTGCTTGGCCTCGCCCTGCTCGACGATCTTGCCGCCATTCATAACGATGATGTCGTCAGAGATATAGCGGACCGTCTGGATGTCATGGCTGATGAACACCATGGCCAGGCCGAGCTCCTTCTTAAGGTCGGTCAGCAGGTTCAGAATCTGCGCGCGGACCGAAACGTCCAGAGCCGAGGTTGGCTCGTCGGCGATGATGGCATCGGGGTTCAGCGACAGGGCACGGGCAATTGCGACGCGCTGGCGCTGGCCGCCCGAAAGCTGGCCGGGAAGAACCTCGGCGGCGGAGCTGGGCAGACCGGTGAGCTCCAAGAGCTCCTTGACGCGCTTCTCCTGCTCGGCCTCGGTACCCAGGTTGTGGACGCGCATGGGGTCGAGCAGTTGCTCGCGAACGACCATGCGGGGGTTGAGTGCCGTGGCCGGGTTCTGGAACACGACCGAGATGACGCGACCCATGTGGCGACGGTCCTCGGCGGTACGTTTGGTAACGTCCTTGCCCTTAAAGTAGACCTTGCCGCTCGTGGGGGCCTGCAGGCCGCACATGACGTTGGCGGTGGTGGACTTACCGCAACCGGACTCGCCGACGATGCCGATCGTCTGACCGGGCATGAGCCTAATCGTTACACCCTGGACGGCGTGAACCAGGTTAGGGTGCAGAATCGAGCCGGTACGGGTCCTAAAGGTGACGTGGACGTCATCAAGGAAGATGATCGGCTCGACGCCGTTGACTGCGGTCTCGCTCATCTACATCACCTCCGCGTGAGGGGTCAAACCATTTGCCTTGAGCACCTCGTCGGGGAGCTCGGAATAGAAGTGCTCGGTGCCGGGCACGCGCTTGAAGACCGGACGGGTGTCCAGGCCAATACGCGGATGGCTCGAGCGGGGCGCGAAGCGATCGCCCTTGGGGAAATCGCGCGGGCTCGGAACGGCGCCGGGCACCTGGTGCAGGCGGCCCGAACCGCTCTCGATGGACAGAACGGAACCCAGAAGACCGCGGGTGTACTCGTGGATCGGGTTGGTGAGCAGCTCCTTGGTGGGCGCCTGCTCGATAACCTGACCGGCGTACATCACCGTGATGTTATGGGCGACCTCGGCGACCAGCGCCAGGTCATGCGAGACGAAGATCATGGCAAAGCCGAGCTTGGCCTGAAGGTCGTTGAGCAGCTTGATGACCTGCTTCTGGACGGTAACGTCCAGAGCGGTCGTGGGCTCGTCGCAGATGACAAGCTTGGGGTCGCGGGTAAGGGCCATAGCGATCAGGACACGCTGACGCTGGCCACCGGAAAGCTCATGCGGGTAGCTCTCGAGCGTACGCTTGGGGTCGAGGCCCACGAGCTCCAGGAGTTCCTCGGCGCTGCGGGTGCCGCCGCGCTTGGTGAGCTGCTTCATCTGGGCAGAGATGAGCATGGAGGGGTTGAGCGAGGACAGGGCGTCCTGATAGACCATAGCGATATCGGTACCGCGCAGGCCGAACCACTCCTTCTTGCTCATCTTGAGCAGGTCGCGGCCCTCCCAGAGGACCTCGCCGGAAAGGTGCTCATCGTCGTCGGTCAGGCCCATGATGGCCAGCGTGGTGATGGACTTACCGCAACCGGACTCGCCCACCAGGCCCATGGTCTGACCAGGACGGACGTCAAAGTTGACATGGTCGACGACGTTGATATCGCCGTGATGCTCAAACTGGATGCAGAAATCGCGGACCGAAAGGATCGGTTCGACAGACTCGTCGGGCACATGGCGATCGTCACGCTTGAGCTCGACATCGCGCAGGGCGCCAAGGCGAGCGGAGAGGGACTGGGCCTGCTCCTTGTAGGCGCGAACGGGGTCGGAGACCAGCAGGTCGGCCTCGCGACGCTTGGAGGAATCGGTCGGATCCAGGGCGGCGGAGGGAGCAGCGGCCATGGCGTCGGTAATGCCCTCGGAGAGGATGTTGAGCGCCAGGCAGGTGATCATGATGGCCAGGCCCGGGAACAGCGCCTGCCACCAACGGCCGGCGAGCACGCCGCCGCGGGCGTCGGCGAGGATGTTGCCCCAGGTAGCGGTGGGCTCCTGGATACCAGCGCCGATGAAGGTCAGCGAGGCCTCGAAGATGATGGCGTCGGCGACCAGGGTAACGGTGAAGACCATGATCGGGGCGATGCAGTTACGCAGAACATGCTTGATCAAAATCCACGGAGCCTTGGCGCCGGAAACGATGACCGCGCGGACATAGTCCTCGCCGTACTCGGACACGATGTTGGCGCGCACGATACGGGCAATCTGCGGAGTGTACATAAAGCCGATGGCGAAGATGATCGACGGCACGGAGTTGCCCAGGATGGAGACGAAGACGGCCGCGAGGGCGATGCCCGGGATGGACATGATGATGTCCAGGATACGCATGATCGTCTCGGAAACGGCCTTGCGCGAAACCGCCGCAAGGGCGCCCACGACCGAGCCGCAGACCAGAGCCATGGCAGTGGCGCCAAAGCCGATAATCAGCGAGTAACGACCACCGTAGAGCATGCGCGACAGAATGTCGCGACCCTTATCGTCGGTACCGAAGATAAATCCGTTGCCGGGAGCCTGGCGAGCCGTAAAAATCTCGACCGGGCTATAGGGGGCAAGAAGGGGCGCCAGAATCGCAGTCAGGGCGACCAGCACCAACACGAC
This sequence comes from Collinsella sp. OF03-4AA, assembly GCA_003462965.1. Lineage (GTDB taxonomy): Bacteria > Actinomycetota > Coriobacteriia > Coriobacteriales > Coriobacteriaceae > Collinsella. The sequence goes on along the minus strand of QSCH01000004.1, from coordinate 20,510 downwards.
GGCGGCAATCTTAGAAGACAGCGTCATCTTCTTCCAGCCACCGAGCTTGAGCCCCTTGGAGGCAGCCTTCTCGAGCTGCTCGGTTTGCTTCTCTCGAATCTTTACCATAATCTACACCGTCCTGATGCGCGGGTTGATGAGCAGGTAGAGCATGTCAACCACGATGTTGATGATGATGAAGGCAAGAGCAACGACGATAACGACGCCCTGAACCAGGTTCGCCTCGTTGCCCTGAACGCCCTGCAGAATCGCGGTGCCCATGCCGGGGAGGTTGAAGATAACCTCGATGACGACGGCGCCGCCCATGAGGTAACCGATCTTAAGACCGAGGGTGGTGACCGGGGTGATCAGCGCATTGCGAAGAACGTTGATGCCGACGACGACCTTCTCGGGAACGCCGGCGCCGCGAGCCATACGGACATAATCCTTATCGAGCTCCTCGACCATGGCGGTACGCACGATACGAGTCATCTGGCCCGTCAGCGGAAATGCCAAGGCGATAGCGGGCATGATCATACGTCCCAGATAGCCAGCCGGATTCGTGGTGAAGTGAGGCAGAGCACCCGATGCCGGAAGCACCTTAAGGTAGGAAGAGAACAGCAGGATCAACAGAACGGCAAGCCAGAACGACGGGGTTGCCAAGCCGGCGATGGAAAAGACGCGGATCACTTGGTCCGGCCATTTGTCGCGATACAGTGCCGCGATGACGCCGAGTAAAAACGAAACGACCGCACCGATGGCAAGGCCGATGAAGGTCAGCTGCATCGTGACGGGCAGGGCCGTGGAGATGCGCTTGGCAACGGAGTTGCGAGCAGCACCATAGGTGCCCATGTCGCCATGGATCAAATCGCCCATATAGCGCACGTAGCGCACAGGCCAGGGGTCGTCCAGACCATACTTCTCATGGTACTCGGCAACCGCCTCGGGCGAGGCACCGTCACCCAACGCCGTGTAGGCGGGGTCGGTCTTGGAGAACGACATAAGGAAGAACACCAGGACGGTGACGCCCAATGCCATGATCGGCAGCGCCACAAGACGCCTTCCAATCAAACGTAGCAAGTTGTTCACGTTCTCTCCCCTTTCTTTTGTCGGTAGGACCAACTGGTATATGAGTACGGATACTCATTACAAGACCCGAGCGACATCGAGGTCGCCCGGGTCTTTGTTTCAACTATGAGGATACGGTCCCAACGACCGACATCCTGCATACAGACTCAAGCGAGTCTTACGCCTTGACGGTCGCAACGCCCCTGAAGGACATGCTCGTCGTGCCGATGCCCTTGAAGCCATCGAGGGCCTCGCCGTTGGGCGCAGTGGACGGATCGTCCCAGGAAGCGGAGACGGTCTTGACGTGGACAACGGGGTACAGAACGGCGTTGTCGGCAATGATGTCGAAGCACTCGTTCCACTTCTTCTGCTGCTCATCGCCCTCAGCGGCAAGAGCCTCGTCCATGAGACCGTGGAGCTTCTGCCACTCAGCGGACTCCTTCCACGGGCAACGGGTCTGCATCCAGACGTTGTCGCCGTACCACCAGTTGAGCAGCAGGTCGGGGTCGGCGCCGAAGCAGGAAGGATCGCCAGGGGCAAGGAGGATATCGTAGGCCTCGCCGCCGTCGATGGCAGCGTAGGTGGCCGGCGAGGTATCGGTCTGGATGGTCACATCGAAGCCGAGAGCGTCGAGGTCATTCTTGACCTGGGCGGCCATGCCCTTAATCTGCTCGTTGTCGGTGGTGCGCAGGGTAATGGCACCCGGGGTGATGCCAGACTCCTCGATGAGCTTCTTAGCCTTCTTGGCGTCGGTCTTGTACACCGTGGAAGCCTCATGATAGTTGTTGAAGCTCTTGGGCAGGTAGCAGCTGGCAGCGGTGGCAAGGCCGGCGAAGGTGTTGCTGACCATCTTCTCGGTGTCGAGCGCATACATGACAGCCTGACGGACCTTGACGTTGTTCCAAGGCTCCTTGGCGACGTTGAACATGATGAAGCGGGTGCCGAAACCCTGAACGTTATCGATCTTGCAGCCGGCGCTCTCGAGCTGGTCGACGGCGTCAGCGGTAACGAGCTCCATAACGAGCGTGGAGCCCTCCTGCTGAGCGGTAACGCGAGCGGTGGGGTCGGTCAGGATGCTGTACTGGATCTTCTTATCCTCGGCAGCATACTCACCGTTGTACTCGGGGTTGGGAACCAGGGTGATCTCGGTATCGGAGATAGAGTCGTACATCCAGGGGCCGGAGCCGATCGGCTGCTTGGCGCGATCCTCCTCGGTCTGGGTGGCCGGGGTAACGCGGACGATGGCCAGACGATCCTTGAGCAGGGAGAAGTTGGGGACCTTGGTCTTGACCGTCACGGTGCTGGCGTCCTTGGCCTCGATGGACTCGAAGGGCTGGAAGAACGGAGCATAGGTAGCGGAAGCGGCGCAAGCGATGTAGGAGGCAACGACATCGTCAGCGGTGACCTCGGTGCCATCGGAGAACTTGGCGCCCTTGCGGATGGTGACCTCGAAAGTGGTGTCGTCCACAGACTTGGGATCGTCGGTGGCGAGCTCTTTGAAGGTGCTGTAGTCGTGGTAATCGATGCCGTAGAGGCCCTCGACGACGTGCCAGTTAGCACCCAGGCCCACAGCGGAGCCGGTGCTGGCGGGATCGAAGCTGGACGGAGCGTAAGCGGAACCAGCGGTGATCACGCCGCCGCCACGGTTGGCGGAATCGGTGGAACCGGAAGCGGAACCCTCGTCGCTAGAGCTGCCACCGCAGCCGGTGAGACCAAGCCCTGCGACAGCAGCGACGCTGCCGGTGAGGCCGAGGAACGAACGCCTGGACATACCCTTGTTGATGATGGCCATGTCTTCTCCTATCAATAGAGAATCTTACCCGGGAGCGCCTAGACGTGCCCCCGCGCAACTTGCGGACGATATATACCTTACCTACCGACGAACCCAACTGAGGTGCCGCGCTCGGCGACCGATACATACATACGCTTGAACGGTATTTGCTACCGTTCACCGAATTCATTGACAAACGATTCGCCAGACAGTATGTATCGACGAGGTGAGATATCAGTCTTCGTCAACCCGCAGGATAGCAGGGTTGTTCACCATGGCTAGTCAAACGTTTTAGCGTTAATTAAACCCGAAATCGGCTGGTAATCGCCGTGAAATAAATGATTGAAAATCACGCAATCATGTATATCAGTTGTTTAGAGGCGTGTTTAGTTTTCGGATTGCTTTGCCGCCGCCTCGGCGCGCTCGGCATTCCATGCAACGAGCGCCTCGTGAACCGCTTTGGCGACATCGGCAGGAATGCCTCGAACTTCCGCGATCTCTTGCTCGCTCGCCGCGCGCAAACGCTTCATCGAGCCAAAATGGCGCATAAGGGCACGTTTTCTGGTGGGTCCCACGCCTGGAACGTCATCGAGTACCGAAACCGTCATGGCTTTATCGCGCAATTCGCGATGGAACGTGATGGCAAAACGGTGCGATTCATCGCGCACCTGTTTAATTAGATAGAGCGACGCGGACCCGGTCGGCAGCACGACGGGAGTCTCGTCCCAAGGCACGAAAACCTCCTCATCGGCCTTTGCCAAGCCACAAACTGGTATATCGAGCCCAAGAGCCTCAAGTTGCTTGATCGCAGCGGTCAATTGCGGCTTACCGCCATCGACAACGAGCAAATCGGGGCGCGAGCCAAAGCGCTCGTCGGCCATGCGCTCGGGAGCATAACGTCGTCCCAAAACCTCGGACATCGACACGAAGTCGTTTGCCTCGTCCAATTCGGCCTGAATTTTAAAACGACGATACTGACTCTTGTCGGCGCGCCCGTTGGTAAACACCACCATCGAGGCGACCGTAAAGGTGCCATGCAGTGTAGAGATATCGAAGCACTCGATACGCAACGGCGGCGATGGCAGCGCCAACGCACTTTCGAGCTCCAGGAGCGCTTGATTGGTGCGGTCGTCAGCGTACCCCGTTCGCATCATGTAGCGCATGAGGGCATGGCGCGCATTTTTGGATGCCATATCGAGCAGACGGTGCTTTTCGCCACGCTGCGGCCTATGGAGATGGCAGGAACGCTCACGCTTGCCCGCAAGCCACTCCCCCAGCGCTTCCGCATCCTCAAGCTCGACGGAAAGGTTGACCTCAGCTGGAATATCAGCCGTCTCGTCGTAATAGCGCTTAAGAAAGCCCGACTGGAGCTCTTCCTCGTCAACATCAAGACCCTTGTCGAGAATGAACTCGCAGGTGCGAACTGTTCGGCCCTCGCGAACGACGAAGACGCAAGCGGCGGAGATGGTCTCCTCGCGATAGAAACCGATGACATCTATATCGACACTGGAGGGAAAAACGACTTGCTGACGATCGTCCAGACCCCTGATGACCTCCAAACGACGTTTGACGCGTGCCGCGCGCTCAAAGTCGAGCGCCTCAGCGGCATCCGTCATCTCGGAGGTCAGCTCATCGACGACATCCTTGCGATGGCCCGACAAAAAGCGCTCGACACGCTTGACGTTCTTGGCATAGTCTGCCGGGGAAATCACGCCGACACACGCACCCGGGCCGCGCCCGACATGGTAGTCAAAGCAGGGGCGCCCGTTTGCGCGCAAATCATATTGACGATGTCTTCCTCGCCCTTGTGGGACTCGACGATACGGCGACAACGACGCCACTCCGCACAGGATGCGGAGCAGATGGGGATAACCTTGCGCAGCGTATCTATCGTCTCACGTGCGCGCGGCTATCGGTATAAGGTCCAAAATAGCGCGTTCCCGGCTTATGACGCTCACGCGTGTAATTGATAGCGGGATACAGGTCGCCCTTTGTAATGGCGATAAAGGGGTAGCTCTTGTCATCCTTGAGGTCGACGTTAAAGTACGGATGGTACTGACCAATCAAATTGCGCTCGAGCACCAACGCCTCGTGCTCGGTCTCCACCACGATATAGTCAAAGCTCGCCACCAGCTGCATCATCAGCGGGATCTTCTGGCGCTCGTCCTGCAGCGTCACGTACTGACGCATACGGGCGCGCAGGTTTTTCGCCTTGCCCACGTAGATGACATCGCCCTTGGCGTCTTTCCAAAGGTAGCAGCCGGGCTGCGTGGGAACGCGCGAAACCTGCTCGGCAAGCGTTGGAATGTTGTCGTGACCGGCCACGCGCACCTACTTGCGACGAATCAGCGCCGAGACCTCGGGCATCTTAAGGACGACGGCAAGGCCAAAGGTAACAGCAAGCGAGACGACACCCGCAACGCAAACGTAGCCAAGAGTAATCAGAATCGAGCCGCCAAGTGCCCCGACAAAGTGCTCAAGCGCCCACATGACGCCGGCGCCTGCGGCAGCACCCAGGCCACCGAGCAAAAGGCCAAAGAAACCGCCATGCAGGATAGATTTAACCTGAAGACCACGCAGACGACGACGCAGCCACCACAGCGAGCAACCGACCAAGATCACGTAGTCGACGACATACGAAAGCGCGATTGCCGGCATACCGAAGCCCAGCACAACGCCAAACAGCAGAACCGAGCCGGCCTGGCCGATGGCGGAATACAGGCAATAGCGGCTATAGGGCTTCATGTCGAGCAAGGCAGAGAAGCTCTTCTGCATCAGCACGACCACGCCGTAGAGCGGCAGGGAAAGTGCCAGGTAGATAAGGAACTCCGACACCAGCGCCACACCGGACTCATCGAACTTGCCAGCGCAGTAGATCATGTTGAGCGGACGCGCGAAGACAATCAGGTACAGCGCGAATGGAATCAGGAAGAACAGCATCTGGGCGACGCCACGCGAAATGCCCGTGCGGACGCTGTCGTAATCCTTCTCCTGTGCGTCGTGAGAGAGCTCGGTATAGAGCGCCGTCGAAAGCGAGGCGGCAATCAGCGCGTAGGGCAGCGTGTACCACAGGCGCGCATAGGCGATGACGGAAGGACCGGTCTCGGGCTGGACCACCAGCGCGGCAGCGTTCGTGATAGAAGTCGAGACAAACATGCACACCGTAGCGAGCAGCGTCGGGATACCGAGCGCAATCGTCTGGCGCAGTGCGGGGTCCTTAAAGTCGATATGGATATGGGGATGCACGCCGTGCTTGCCAAGCGCGGGGATCTGACATGCCATCTGAACAAAGACACCGAGGGTCGTACCGGCCGCAATCAAGATGATGCCGGCACGTTCGCCAAACTGTGCGGACACGGGCGCAAAGCCCATAAAGCTCGCAATGACGATCACATTGTTGAGGACCGGGGCAAACGTCGACCAGAAGTAGTCGCGGTGTGCGTTGAGGACGCCCGAAAACACCGAGCCCAAACCATAAAACAGAATCTGGATGGCAAAGAAACGGAACATGAACGCAGCGGTATCCATGCTGCCGCCGTCACCCGAAAGGAACGATTGCGTCCAGATAAAGCCCGGGGCGAACACGGTCCCCAGCAACGAAATGCCACCCAGCACCAATAGCAGAATACCGAGCAGGTTGCCCACGTACTCGTTAGAGGCCTCGCGACCCTGCTCACGCCTCACGCCCATGTACACGGGCAAAAACGCCGTCACGAGCATGCCGCCCATCACGAGTTCGTAGAGCATATTGGGCAGGTTGTTGGCGACCTGATAGGAAGACGAGAGCAGCGACATGCCGATAGCGGCCGCCATTGCCCACGTGCGGATAAAACCGGTGACGCGAGACACGATGGTCAGGATGGTCATAAGCCCGGCGGAACGACCAACCGTGGAGTAGTCCGACGAGCCCATGTCGTCAGTGTCGTCTCGCGACGAAGAAGCTTCGGATGAGGGTGTCTGAGGCGCAGATTCTTTTGCAAAATGAGCTCCGCACTTCAATTCTTCCTGCGGCATCGCTCAGTCCTCTCTCGTAATCGGGGCGACCGTCGCCCCGCAAAATGCAATTAAATCATCAGGTGCAAGCTCAAGCTGATAACCACGCTTGCCTCCCGAAATAAAAATGGTATCCCAAAGGACACATGTCTCATCAATGAGCGTCCGGTAGCGTTTTTTCATACCGACCGGACTGCAGCCGCCGCGAACGTAGCCAGTCGCCGCAAGCAAATCCTTCACATGCACCATGGCCAAGGACTTCTCCCCCGCGGCACGCGCGGCGGACTTTAGATCGAGCTCGTCGGCAACAGGGATGCAGCACACGACGTGGTCGTTGGACGGCGTCACGCAGACCAAGGTCTTAAATCCTTGTCCGGGCTCCTCGCCAAGCTGCTCCGAAATCGCGACCCCCAGGCCCGCCGACTCATCACCATCGTCTTCGTACGTATGTAGACATAGGAAATGCCGGCGCTTTCCAGCTCGCGCATCGCATTGGTTTTTGGCGTCTTTACAGCCTTTGCCATGGCATATCCTTTCCCTCGCATTCGGACGCAAGGATTAAGTATATGTCCAATTCGGCTGCATACGTCACTTCGACACAGCAAGCGCCATCGAATCACAAGGAGTCGATGGCGCCCATAAACTGAATCGCCTATTTATTGAGCATCAAGTTGAGCCTGACGCTCCCGGTCACGCCTGAGCAACGGCGCCAAAAACTTGCCCGTATAACTCTGCGGACAGTCCGCAACCTGCTCCGGTGTGCCCGAAACCACGACGGTTCCGCCGCCGTTACCGCCCTCGGGGCCCATATCGATCAGGCGGTCGGCAACCTTGATGACATCAAGGTTGTGTTCAATCACCAGCACCGTGTTGCCCGCATCGACCAAGCGCTGCAGCACATCGAGCAGCTGGCGGACGTCCTCAAAATGAGGCCGGTCGTCGGCTCATCCAAAATATAGAACGTCTTGCCCGTCTGGCGTCGATGAAGCTCCTTGGCGAGCTTCACACGCTGCGCCTCGCCGCCCGAGAGCGTCGTAGCGGGCTGGCCCAGGCTCACGTAGCCCAAGCCTACATCGTACAGCGTCTGGAGCTTGCGCTTAATCTGCGGGATATTCCCAAAGAAGGCCAGTGCCTCGGTGACGCTCATGTCGAGCACGTCCGAGATGGTCTTACCACGGTAGGTGACCTCAAGCGTCTCGCGGTTATAGCGTTTGCCGCCGCAGACCTCACAGGGGACATAGATATCGGGAAGGAAGTGCATCTCGATCTTAATTTGTCCGTCGCCCTTGCATGCTTCGCAGCGACCGCCGCTCACGTTAAAGGAGAAACGTCCCGGCGAGTAGCCGCGCGCCTTCGACTCCGGCGTACTCGCAAACAGCGCGCGAAGATCATCCCACAGGCCAATGTACGTAGCAGGGTTGGAACGCGGCGTGCGGCCAATCGGCGACTGGTCGATATCGATAACCTTATCGATACACTCGATGCCCTCGATTTTCTTATACGGACCCACAGGGCGCGTCGAACGGTGAATGGCATTCGTAAGGGCAGGTGCGATAGTGTCGGTAACCAGGGAGCTCTTACCCGATCCCGACACGCCGGTAACGACCGTAAGCGTACCAAACTCGATCTTGGCGGTAACGTTTTTGAGGTTGTTGGCGCGGGTGCCGTGATCTTAAGGCAGCCGCGACCGGGCTTGCGGCGCTCATCGGGAACCCGGATCATTCGTTTGCCGGTCAGATAAGCGCCCGTCATCGACTCGGGACACGCCATGATATCGGCAGGCGTTCCCGCCGCGACTACGTGTCCGCCGTTCACGCCCGCGCCGGGGCCCATGTCGATCACATAGTCGGCAGCACGAATCGTATCCTCATCATGCTCGACGACGATGACGGTATTGCCGATATCGCGTAGGCGCTCAAGCGTCTTGATCAGGCGCTCGTTATCGCGCTGATGGAGGCCAATCGATGGCTCGTCCAAAATGTACAGGACACCCATGAGGCCGGCGCCGATCTGCGTTGCCAGGCGAATGCGCTGGGCCTCGCCTCCGGAAAGCGTCGCCGAGGCACGATCGAGGGTCAGATAGTCGAGTCCGACATCGACCAGAAAACGCAGGCGCTCCAGGATTTCCTTGACGATGCGTCCGCCGATAAACTGTTGGCGCTCGGTGAGTTCCAGGCCCTCAAAAAACTCGAGCGACTCACGGCACGACAGACAACAAACCTCGTAAATGGACTTGCCGCCCACGGTGACGGCGAGCATCTCGGGGCGCAAACGAGCGCCGTGGCAGCTCGAGCACGGCTCCTCGCGGATGTACTTCTCCAAGCGCGCCTTGGTGTTCTCATTCGTCGTCTCGGTATAGCGCTCGTACAGGATATTGCGCACACCCGAGAACTTGGTGTCCCACTGGCTGCGGCGTCCATCGAGCTTTTGATAGTCGACCGAAATCTTCTGGTCGCCCATGCCGTCTAAAAACGCACGACACACCCGCGGAGGCAGATCCTCCCACGGCGTATCGACGCTCACCTTAAAGTGTTTGCAGACCGCAGCGAAAATCTGCGGATAGTAGTTAGAGTTGCCAAACAGGCTGCCAAAGACCCCGTCGGCGATCGACTTCGAGGGGTCTTCGATTAGGGCCTCGGCATCGACCGTCTTCTTAAAGCCCAGGCCATCGCACTCGGGGCACGCGCCATAGGGCGCGTTGAACGAGAAATCACGCGGCTGCAGGTCATCGATGGAGTGTCCATGCTCCGGGCACGCTAACGCCAGCGAATACTCCAGCAACTCGCCTTCGGTCCCCTCGGGAGCGTCGCGGTCGGGCAGCAAGTATACGTTCACATTGCCGTGCGCCAGCGCAGTCGCCTGTTCAACGGACTCGGCAATACGGCCCAGCGAGTTCTCGCGAATCACGATGCGGTCGACCACGACCTCGATATCGTGCTTGAATTTCTTATCCAAATCGATAGGGTCATCAAGCGAGCGAACCTCGCCGTCGACACGCACGCGGCTAAAGCCCTCGGCGCGAAGGTCCTCAAACAGCTTGGTGTACTCGCCTTTTCGCCCGCGCACCACCGGTGCCAGCACAAACGCGCGGCGGCCCTCCCCCGCCGCCAGGACCTTATCGGCGACCTGGTCGGTCGTCTGGCGCTCAATGACGCGGCCGCATTCGGGACAGTGCGGGGTGCCCACACGGGCGAACAGCAGACGCAGATAGTCATAAATCTCGGTTACGGTGCCAACCGTCGAGCGAGGGTTTTTAGATGTCGTCTTTTGGTCGATCGACACCGCCGGCGAAAGGCCGTCGATTGAATCCAAGTCGGGTTTGTCCATCTGGCCCAAGAACTGGCGCGCATAACTCGAAAGGCTCTCGACGTATCGACGCTGGCCCTCGGCATAGATAGTGTCGAATGCCAGCGAACTCTTGCCCGAGCCAGAAAGACCGGTAATGACCACGAGTTGGTCACGCGGAATGGAAACATCGATATCCCGGAGGTTATGCTCACGAGCGCCGCGAATAACGATAGAAGAATCAGACATGGAAGCTCCTTGCCTCCTATTGCATCGAATCATACTGCCGATGAGTTTAGCGCACTCGACGCGCACAGATGTTCGTAATACAAGATTCGCAGACCTTTAGCTTTGCGTATCGGGCGCTTTGTTTCTCGAAATGCCGTGGAAAGGTTACAGTAATCTAATACTGAACTTAATTTGCTGTACCAGAGGAACGTCCATGACCGAAGATATCCCCCTTGAAATCACTTCGAGCGACATGGCCAATCTGCCATATTCGTCGCCGTCCTTATCGTGGCCGCCGTCGTCGTGCGCGTGTATTTTTCAATCAAACGCAACGAAAAGCCACCCATTGCCCGCGTCTTTTGGTGCGCGACGCTCCTCATCCCGCTCGGCGTGGTAGCTGCATGGGTTACGAATCAATTGCTCGTAAATGAGGGCAGCTCCCTATGGATCCTTTCTTATTCGGCGCTCGGTGCTGCCGCCGTCATGCTTCTTGTCGAGCCCTTGGTTTCGGGACTTATCGACCAAACCGACCTTGCGACGGGAACAGTTGCCTGTATTTGCCGTGACATCCTTGTCATCGCCGCTGTTTCAGCGCTCTCGTTCGTTTCACTCGAAATTGCCTGCAACGAAACGTTCTATCGCATTCCCGCCAACTCATTCGGGTTTTCCGTCGGGCTGCTCGCGACGGTTCTGCTCTCCCTTTATTTGCTGGGACAGCGTCATGGAGGCGTCATGGCCCTCGTGCCCATCGTCTGTTGCATCCTTGGCATTGCCGAGCACTTCGTCATAACGTTTAAAGGCGAAGCCATCCTGCCAAGCGATATCTTGGCCCTTGGCACCGCAATGGAAGTGAGCGAGGGATACGAGTTTACCTTTACCGCCGGAATCGTAACCTCTCTCGCCCTGCTGGAGATTTCCTTGGGGCTTCTTTCGCTCATCCGACCGCAAAAGCTCCGTACGCCCACCCATGTCTTCCCCGCTATCGCCGCTAACCTCTGTGCTTTTCTGCTAGTGACCGTTGTGGGGCTCTCAGGCTTTTCCAACATCGACTTGGAGCAGGCGCTGGATTTTGGATTTGACCGTTGGCAGCCCATCACCACGTATGCGTCTCAGGGTTTTATCACTTCGTTCACCGAAATGGTCAACGAGTTGCCCATTGAGAAGCCCGAAGACTATACGCCCGATGAGGCACAGAGCATCGAGCAGGAGCTCGCCGCCGTCTACGACAGCACATATGGCTCGAGCGAACAGCGCGCGGCGGCCGTTGCCCAGTTCAATGAAATCAAGCCGACGATTGTTGCCGTCATGAATGAGAGTTTTAGCGACCTTTCGTGCTTTGAGCAGCTCCAGGCGGCCGGGTACACCGGCCCCGCATTCTACAACTCGCTTCCCGACACACTTGTTCGCGGCACCATGCTCGCTTCGGTCGCCGGTGGCGGAACGGCGAACTCCGAATTCGAATTTTTGACCGGAGCGACAACGGCCTTTGTCGGATTAGGCAAGATCCCCTATCAGCTGTATCAGATGAATGGCGTAAACAGCCTGGTAAAAGACCTTAAAGAGCTTGGGTATACCACTACCGCTATGCACCCGCAAAACCCCGTCAACTACCATCGAGATAAAATCTATCAGCAGCTGGGCTTTGGAGACTTTCTTTCAATCGGCGATTTCGAAGGTGCGCCCTATTACCATGCCGGCGTATGCGACTACGCCACCTACGACAAGATACTCGACTTGCTTAGAACCGACGAAGCGCCACAGTTCATCTTTGACGTCACGATGCAAAATCACGGCGGCTACGACTATGGCACCGTTCCCGCCGAAGAGCTGACAAACTATTGGGTCGAGGGAGCCAGCGAAGGCGCCAACAGCGCGCTCAACACCTATCTCACCTGCATCAACGCATCCGACCGGGACCTCGAGTACTTTATCAACGAGCTCCGCAATATCGGCAGACCGGTTGTTCTTGTCTTTTTTGGCGACCATCAGCCGAGCGCCGCAACGACTCTCAACGACGAGCTGTACCCTCAGGAAGATACGGCAAGCCACGCTTTCCGTATCTATCAGTCGACATATCTCGTCTGGGCTAACTATGAGATCGCCGGCAATACCGAGCTCAACGTCTACGACACCGTCGGGGCAAACGAGATTGCAGCCATTACCCTTAATAAGATCGGCGCTCCGCTCACCAATTACCAAAAGGCCCTGCTTGCGACAAGGTCAGATGTACCCACCATCAATGTCGCCGGCTATCTCGGTGCCGACGGGCTGCGCTACGACTTGGAATCGGAAGACAGCCCCTACGCCTCGACGATCGACAAGCTGCAGCGCATGCAGTACCTCGAGTTCGCCAGCAAAGTTCAGTAAGCCCGCCCATTCGCTTGGGCCCATCATATTGCAAGCGCGCTCGGCCCAAATGCATCGCAAATGACTCCCGCTCGCAAACGAGGGTACAATGACGCTCGTGTCACATCGCGGGGCCCCGGCCCCAGCATATACAAAGGAGTCATACATGGGTTGCAAACACGCACAGGCCGCCGGCGGACAAACGTCGCCATCGCAATTTGAGGAGAACACGCTGTCCGAGGTCAAGCGCGTCATCGCCGTGCTTTCCGGCAAGGGCGGTGTCGGCAAGTCGTTTGTCACCGGCGCCATCGCCACCGAGCTTGCCCGTCACGGCCACAAGGTCGGCGTCCTCGATGCCGACATCACCGGTCCCTCTATCCCCAAGATGTTCGGTATGAGCGGACGCCACGTCCATGCCCTTGGCAACCTTATGCTGCCCGAAATCTCCGAGCACGGCGTCAAGGTCATGAGCTCCAACCTGCTGCTCCAAAACGAGACCGACCCCGTCCTTTGGCGCGGTCCGGTCATCGCAGGCGCCATTAGGCAGTTCTGGAGCGAGACCTCGTGGGGCCATCGACTACCTGCTGGTCGACATGCCTCCGGGAACAGGCGACGTCGCGCTCACCGTCTTCCAGTCGCTGCCCGTCGACGGCATCGTCATCGTCACGAGCCCGCAGGATCTGGTCTCGATGATCGTCGCCAAGGCGGTCAACATGGCCGAGAAGATGAACGTCCCCATTCTGGGCATTGTCGAGAACATGAGCTATATTGAGTGCCCCGACTGCGGCAAGAAGATCGAGGTCTTTGGCAAGAGCAAGCTCCCCGAGGTCGCAGAGCGCTATAACCTCGACATCTTGGGCCAGCTTCCCATTAATCCGGTACTCGCCGAGGCCTGCGATAAGGGCGAGGTCGAGACCGCGCTGCCCGATGGCATGTTGCCCAAGGCAGTCTCTGCCGTCGAGGCTATTACCCCGCACGAGACCGACGAGGCCTAAGTGAACGCGAGCGCCATCTATGACGTCTTGGTAATCGGCGGCGGGGCTTCAGGCCTCGCCGCCGCCATTACGGCCGCACGCGCTGGCAAAAGCGTCTGCATCGTTGAGCGCGATGTCGCCTGCGGCCTCAAGCTCCTTGCGACCGGTAACGGCCGCTGCAACCTCTCCAACGAATCGATTGATCCTCAGCGGTATAACCACCCCGCATTCGTCGAATCCGTCATGGGCCTCCAGCCCGAACAAGAGCTTATGGGTTTCTTCTCCTCGCTGGGCATCATGACGACCTCCGAGGAGGGCCGGCTGTATCCGCGCTCCCTTCGTGCCGAATCGGTGCGCGATGCGCTTCTCAACGCTTGCAATCGCCTGGGTATCACCTGATCTGCGGAGCAAACGTTGCCTCGGCATTCAAAGCTCCCGAGGGCTGGGCACTCCAAATAGACCGTCCCGCGCGAGCACTCAAGGCAAAAAAGCACGATGACCGAAAATCGGAACTCCGCTCGCTTCGGAAGGCGCTCGCCGACACCCCTCGCAAGAACGAGACACTGCAGGCAAAGGCCGTAATTATCGCTACGGGCGGCAACCCTGCCGACATCGCAAAGACGTTCGATCTTTCCCTCACCCCGCAGCACCCCGTCCTCTGCCCTGTGTCGGCATCGGTCTTCGGCGACCGGACTGCGCTCAAGACACTGGATGGCCTGCGCGTCCGCGCCCGTTTGACGCTCACCCGCAATCACGAGGGGCTCTGGCGCGAAGACGGCGAAGTGCTCTTCCGAACCTTTGGCATCTCGGGCGTTGCCGCCTTTAACCTCTCCCGTCGCGTCCAGTGCGGCGACACGATTCTGCTCGACGTTTTCCCCGACCTCTCCAAAGACGAGTTGCTCGATATGCTCAACCGGCGCGTTGAGTTGCTCGGCGGCTTTTCACCCCGCGATCCCCGCTGGCTCGACGGCATGCTCGCCCCGCAGTTCTCTCACGTTGTCTGCACCGCATTCGAACAGTGCCACCCCGGGTCGTACGACGCCATCCATCTGGTCTCAATCCTCAAGCATTTTAAGCTGCTCGTCGAGGGAACGACAGAGGAGCGTTCGGCCCAGGTCACGCGCGGCGGCGTGCCCATCGAGAGTGTCTCAGCTCCCAACCTCTGCGTGAGCAACGCGGCAGGCGCCCCACTTTACATCTGTGGCGAGGCGCTCGACATCGATGCCGATTGCGGCGGTTTCAACCTTGCGTGGGCTTGGATCTCGGGTATTCGCGCTGCAAGCAGCCTATAGCCGCGCAGTCTATAATCAAAACGCATTCGGGCCGTCTGGGACACCGAGCGGCCTCTTTTTTGCATCTAAGGAGACCTCGATGATCGAAATCACCCAAGTCCACGCGTCGCTCGATGAGGCCGGCGACGAAAAAGCCTGCCTCATCGTTGGCAAGCGAGTCGTCAAACGCGTCCTGCGTTGCAAAGACTCCGAGATCAAGTCCATCGAGCTCCACCGCAAGTCAATCGACGCTCGCAAAAAACGAGACGTCCATTTTATCCTGAGCTTTCGTGTTGAGCTGACTAGTCCCCACCTCGAGCGAGAAGCGATCGACAGCGTTGCCGAGCGTGACCGCTCGCGCGTACGCGCGATAGAAGACTATGAGCCTTCATTCCCCTCCCCCGCCTCCGACGCACCTCAAGAACGCCCTGTCGTTGTCGGCGCCGGATGCGCCGGCCTTTTCGCTGCGCTTACGCTCGCCGAAGCAGGTCTTAAGCCCTTGCTCATCGAGCGCGGCGACCCGGCATTTCGCCGCTCGCGGGCGATCGACCTCTTTCTAAAGGAGCGCATCCTCGACCCCGAGAGCAATATCCAGTTTGGTCTGGGCGGCGCGGGGACCTTCTCGGACGGCAAGCTCAATACGGGAACAAAAAATCCCGCCCATCGTCTTATCCTCGAAACCTTCGTCGAGGCGGGTGCGCCCCGCGATATTCTGTGGGATGCCAAGCCGCACATTGGCTCCGACATCCTTCCCAAGGTTGTCACCGCTATATCCCAGCGCATCGAGCAGCTCGGAGGTGCCGTCCGTTATCGAACGAAGCTCGTCGACATTCGCATCGACGCGTCTGGCGCCATCACCGGCATTGATGTCCAATCGTCCCAAGACGCCGCTTACGAGTCAATCGAGACAAAGCACCTCATCCTCGCCTGCGGGCATTCTGCTCGCGATATTTTTGAGCTCCTTAAGGACCACAACGTGGCCCTCGCACAAAAGACCTTTGCCATGGGCGTTCGCATCGAGCATCCGCAACGCGACATCGACCGAGCCCAATATGGAGCCTCGGCGGGACATCCAGCGCTCGGGGCGGCCCCCTACAAACTTGTTGCCCATCTTCCCAACGGCCGCAGCGTGTTCTCGTTTTGCATGTGCCCCGGCGGGCAGGTTGTCGCCGCCTCTTCCGAGCAGGGCCATCTGTGCGTCAACGGGGCCAGTCTCAATGCCCGCGACGGACGCAACGCAAATGCCGCCCTGCTCGTTAACGTCACGCCTGAGGACCTTCCCAACAATGACCCGCTCGCCGGCATCGAGCTCCAGCGTGCCTGCGAGGCGGCCGCCTATCGCCTGGGCGGTTCCAACTGGAACGCACCAGCACAGCTCGTCGGAGATTTCCTCGCAGGACGCGCCAGTAAGGCGCCCGGAAAGGTAAAGCCCACCTATCCGCTCGGTGTGACCTGGACGGCAATTGACGAAGCCCTGCCGCAGCATATCATCGAGTCGCTCCGCCTGGGACTTCCCCTACTCGGAAAAAAGCTACGCGGCTACGACTGCCCCGATGCCGTTCTTACCGGCGTGGAGACTCGTTCGAGCTCACCGGTCACTGTCACCCGAGACCGAACGTGCCATGCCGTGTCGACCCCGGGCCTCTACCCTTGTGGTGAGGGAGCTGGATATGCCGGCGGCATCATGAGCGCGGCCACCGACGGCATCCGTTGTGCCGAAGCCCTGATCGCAGACCTCTAACGCACGAATTCCAGCGCGCAAAAGACACAGGCCCCAAGCTCCACAGGGAACTCGGGGCCTGTTCACTATTTCTTAAACCGTGCACCCTGGCGTTTTCTGCCCGATGCGAACGTGGAACCCTTGCGGGCCTGCGAACGTAAGCGCTCGATCGTCTCGTCCTCAGACGCACCCTCGAGCATCGCCCGAATCTGAACGACGGCATCGCGCAGGCGCGCCGCCTCCTCAAAGTCCATGGCGGCAGAAGCGTTACGCATATCCTCTTCCATGGTTTCGACGATCCGCACGAGCTCGTCATGCGGCAGTTCTTCCAACTGCTCCGCAAGTGTCTGCTCGGGCGCCACTGTTTCCGGCACGCCACCCTCGCCCAACTCATCGGGCGTATAGAATGCGCCATGGCCAAGAGAGTCGCCCTTCGAGCGTCCCTTGGAACCCACGGTTTTTTCGGCCTCGGCAATAAAACTTGAGATGTCGTTGATGGCCTTGCGCACCGTCTTGGGCACAATGCCATGTTCTTCGTTATATGCCATCTGAATCTCGCGACGGCGCTGCGTCTCCTCGATGGCCTCTTTCATCGAATCGGTCACAACGTCTGCATACATGATGACTTCGCCATCGGCGTTACGGGCCACGCGGCCAATCGTCTGAATCAGCGAACGGCGGTTGCGCAAGAAGCCTTCCTTATCGGCATCGAGAATTGCCACCAGTGAGACCTCGGGGAGATCCAAGCCCTCGCGAAGCAGGTTGATGCCAACGAGAACATCAATCTTTCCCTCGCGCAGCGTTCGCAGGATCTCGACACGGTCCATCGTCGCTGTATCGGAGTGCATGTAATTGACCTTAATGCCGGCATCAAGCAGATGGTCGGTCAGGTCCTCGGCCATGCGCTTGGTGAGCGTGGTCACCAGCACGCGCTCCTTGCGGGCAACGCGCTCGCGAATCTCGTCCTCAAGATCGTCAATCTGCCCACGAACCGGACGCACATCGATCTTGGGGTCGAGCAGACCGGTCGGACGAATAATCTGCTCCACGTCGTTTTGGCTCACCCGCAGCTCGTAGTCGCCCGGTGTGGCCGAAACATAGATAAACTGGGGTATCCTTGCCTCAAACTCATCGAAACGAAGCGGGCGATTATCGAGTGCCGAGGGCAGGCGAAAACCGTGTTCCACCAGCGTTACCTTACGCGAGCGGTCACCTTCGTGCATACCGCGAATCTGCGGCACCGTCACATGGCTCTCATCGATGATGCAGAGCATGTCCTTAGGAAAGTAATCGATCAGGGTAAACGGCGGCTCACCCGGCTTACGCCCGTCCAGATGACGCGAGTAGTTCTCGATGCCGTTGCAAAAGCCCATCGTCTCGAGCATCTCAAGATCATAATCGGTACGCTGCTGCAGACGCTGCGCCTCGAGCAACTTGTCGGTCGCCTTGAGCTCCGCCACGCGCTTCTCGCACTCTTCGCCGATCGATTTCAGAGCCGCCTTGACCTTCGGCTTCTCGGTCACGTAGTGCGATGCCGGCCATACGGGGATGGCCTCGTACTCACGCAGCATCTCACCGGTGACCTCATCGATCTCGGCTATCAGTTCAACCTCGTCACCAAAGAACTCAAACCGCAACGGATGCTCGGCATAAGGCGGATACACGTCGACGACATCACCGCGCACGCGGAACGTGCCGCGCGCCAGGTCATAGTCATTGCGATCATATTGAATGTCGATAAGCGCATGGATAAAGTCATCGCGCTCGAGCGGCACCTTCTTGTCGACGTTTGGAGCCAGACCCGCATAGTCCTCAGGAGAGCCAATGCCATAGATACACGAGACCGATGCGACAACGATCACATCGCGTCGAGATAGCAGCGATGCGGTCGCCTGATGGCGCAGCATCTCGACCTCTTCGTTAATCGAGGAGTCTTTCTCGATATATGTATCGCTTTGCGGCACATACGCCTCGGGCTGATAGTAGTCGTAGTACGAGACAAAGTAGACCACAGCGTTGTTGGGAAAGAACTCTTTGAGCTCGCTCGCAAGCTGAGCGGCGAGCGTTTTATTGGGAGCCATGACCAGCGTCGGCTTCCCCAGGGCCTCAATAGTCTTAGCCATCGTGAAGGTCTTGCCCGAACCAGTCACGCCCAGCAAAACCTGATAGCGATCTCCGTCCCTCACACCCTGCACAAGCGACTCAATGGCCTTAGGCTGAGAACCTGCAGGCTCATAGGGAGAAACGACTTCAAACGGCACCTCAGCGCCCTCAACGCCAAAGCGCTTAAGTTCACCGCCAACGCGTTCTACTTCAAATTCCGCCATAGATACTCCTAACTCATATATCTGCAGTATACGCAGGCGGCAGGCATAGTCCTATACGAACCGATCGGGATAGAGGGTCTTATAGCGAACCCAGGCATTATTGACACGAATCAGATAAGCCTGAGTTTCAGGGAAGGTAATCGCATTATGGAGTGACGTGTTCTGCTGCGCCCATCCGTCGACATTGCCCATACCGGCGTTATAGGCGGCAATAGCGCTATCCGTCGACCCGTTGAAGTACGTTATGAGATACGAGAGGTACGCGCAGCCAAACTCGATATTCGTAGCCGGATCGTTAAGGTTGTCGGCCGAATACTCCCCACCGTCGACAAGACCCTTGGCGAT
This sequence comes from Collinsella sp. OF03-4AA, assembly GCA_003462965.1. Taxonomy (GTDB): domain Bacteria; phylum Actinomycetota; class Coriobacteriia; order Coriobacteriales; family Coriobacteriaceae; genus Collinsella. Next base: position 1,203 of record QSCH01000004.1, on the reverse strand, counting down.
CATATCCTGGGCAGTCTCGGGCATCAGCTGCATCAATCCCTGAGCACCCTGATTCGACTCAGCCTCGGGATCCCAATTCGATTCCGACTTTATGACAGCACACACCAGATACGGATCAAGATTGTGCGAAATGCTCGATTGCTTTACGTACGCCTCGTAGTCAATCGGATACAAAGGCTTAAAGAAAGCGGCAGGAGCATACGAGTAGACGAGCGAAATAAGGACAAAGACGAACACAACGGCAAGTGGCGCCACGCGATACCACGTAAAGAAACGTGTCCTAGGCATCGACCTCCTCCTTATCCACTACATCCCCGAAGCCATGGCGCACAAGCCAAGCGTCCAGTTGTTCAAAGAGCGAGTTATCGCCCGCCGCATTATCGATTACCGTCGAAGCGAGATTGCAAAGCGAAGCCTCATCAGGTTGGCAAGCAGAACGGGCATCGAAATCAGATGGCTCCATGCCACGCTGAATAGCACGCTCGCGACGAACTGACAAAGGGGCGCTGATGACCAGAATTTCATCAGCCAAGCCAAATGCATCCTCAAAACCAGTCGGAGCAGAAACCTCGACCACCGCAAAGGGATAACGGGGGGACGAAACCGTGCAGCAAACCGGATCAAGAATCCTCAGTGACAGCTGCTCAATGAGAACGGGGTGCACAATGCTATTGAGCCTCGCGACCGCATCAGGAGAAACAAAAGCTCGAGAAGCGAGTATGTTACGGCGAACGCCGCCCTCCTCGTCCAAAATATCCCAGCCAAATTCTTCCGCGAGGGCATTGACGATATCGGAGCCTGGCACATACAGTGATTTGGCAAGTTCGTCCAGATCGATGAGCATGGCGCCATGAGATTCGAGATAGCGGCAGGCAGTCGACTTACCCGAAGCAATATTGCCCAAGACAAAAACGGTAAACATCAAGTCCTCCCTAACGCCAATGGGAGTTATTATCGCGCAAATACAAAAGAAGGACTCAAAATACAGCCAAACAGTAAGACAAGCTAAAAGAAGGCGAGTTCTTGTATTACAGCTCTCTATAAAACGCAAAAAAGGGGGAGGCCGCGAGGCCTCCCCCTTCTTCAAGTCATCCGACGGCTCGGTGCCGTCCACCGGTCAGCGGCGCCCTGGCCTCCCACGGGCTGGCCCCGCAGTACTCTCGGCGCGATGGGGCTTAGCTTCCGGGTTCGGAACGGGACCGG
>QSCH01000039.1:0-18825 GCA_003462965.1 Collinsella sp. OF03-4AA | reverse complement strand
CAGCGGCGGCCTTTTTCGGCCGCGGCCTTGCGCGCCTTGGCCTCGGCGGCCGCGCGGACCTTCATGGCCTTCTCGCGCGCGGCCTTCACCTCGGGCGTGATAACGCTCATGGGTTCAGCGGTCGAGACCTGGTAGAAAAAGCCCTTAAAGTCGATCTGTATATCGGTGATGGCAAGACCGAATAGGTCGTGGACTCATTTTCAAACGGGAATACCGCCGGATAATACGAGCTGATGGACGGAATCTCCTGGTACCGGTCGATTCCCTCGACTACCAGGTTCTCAATCGCATAGCTGCCGTCCTGCGCAATATGCTCCTGAGCAGCATGAACGTTGATAAACGTATAGACCAGACGATACGTGCCGTCGTCGACGTTGCGCTCGGCGTGCATCTGCACAAAGCGCGCGCCGACGCCCTTGAGCGCCTGGACATGCGACAGGAGCTCGTCGATCCCAACGGTGGTATAGATAGCCTTTTGCATTACTCGGCCTCCTTTGCAGCGGCGGGCGCACCGTCAGCCGTGCCTGCGTCGACACCGGCCCCGGCACCCGCAGCAGCCACAAACCCGTCCTCGCCCAGCCCAACGCCACCATCCCAGGTAGCAGCGCCGCCTACGGTAAGCGGGTCGCCGCCGGCACGCATCACGGCCTCCTTCTGGTCCAGGATGCCGCACGCCTCCACGATGGCATCGATCACGGTCTCGGGGCGAATGGCGCATCCGGGCGCGTACACGTCCACGGGAATCGCGCGGTCCACGCCACCGATCACGTTATAGGCATCGCGGAATACGCCGCCCGAGCATGCGCAGATACCGCAGGCCACCACGCACTTGGGCTCGAGCATCTGGTTGTAAATCTGACGCACGACGGGCAGGTTCTGGGCATTGACCGACCCCGTCACCAAAAAGATATCCGCATGCTTGGGGTTGCCGGTGTTGACCACGCCAAAGCGCTCCGCATCGAACAGCGGCGTGAGCGAGGCCAGCACCTCGATATCGCATCCGTTGCAGCTCGAGCCGTCGTAATGAATAACCCACGGCGAGCGCGACATTTTATGATCCATGGATGCCGCCTCCTAAATAAACACGTCGACGAGGATGGGCATAAGGTTGAGCAGGCCAAACACCAGCGCCACGCCCCAGCCGAGCTTAAAGCAGCTGCGCCAGGTGCTGCGTGCGAAGGTGTTGTCGATCAGCACCTCGACAAAATACGTCGCGGCCATCACGACCAGGGCTACGACCCAGCTCACCGGGTTGTCCCAAACAAAGAACATGCCCACCCACATCAAAAACAGCACGGTCTCACACCAGTGCATAAGGGTCATCTTGGCCAGCGTGCCGCCGCTCATCTCGGTGGCGACGCCCTGGACAATCTCCTGATGCGCGTGATGCGAGTACGAAAGGTCGAACGGCGACTTGCGTAGCTTGATGGTGAGCACCGCAAGCAGCGCCAAGAAAATGGGCGCGCTGTACACGATGATGGGCGCCGACTGTCCGGTCACGGCGATGGAATCAAAGCTATCGGTGGCAAGGTACAGGCCCACGCTCATCAGCAGAACGGCGGGCTCGTAACTCATGACCTGCAGCAGCTCTCGGTCGGCGCCGACCTGGGCAAACGGGCTTTGCGTCGAGGCGGACGCCAGCACCACAAAGATCGCGGCGAGCGTAACCATAAAAGCGCACAGCAGCGTGTTGGAGCCCGACACAAAGATGCCGCCGCCCACGACGGTAAAGATGAGCGCGCACGCCATATAGGTATCGTCCATGGTGTTTACGCTGGCAGGGGCCTTGCGCAGCAGCTTGGCAACGTCGTAGAAGGGCTGCAGCAGGCGCGGGCCCACGCGGCCCTGCATGCGAGCCGAAAGTTTGCGGTCGATGCCGTCGATCAAGCCGCCCGCAAGCGGCGCCAGCAAGGCAAACGCCACGGTGCCAATAAAGATGCCCACGACGCCCGAACCTTCGAAATACTTGCCGCGCAGCACCGAGGGCGCGCTCATGGCAAGCCGCTCGGGCCCAATCCATGCGCAACACAGCAGCGCAAACAAGATAATGCTGCAGCATACGACGCTACCCGCGGGGCCAATACGCTTCTCGCCAAGGGCGTCCTCCGAGTACCAATTGCGCTTTTCGGCCTTCACCTCGTGTCCCATCGAGCCGCGGAAATGGCGATATTTGTCGGTTCCCACGCCCGAAAGGTACACGTTGACGTGCGGTTTGTTGCTCACGCGGAATGACGTCAGCAGCACCACGGCGATAAAAGCCACGATAACCACCATCAGATACATGGCGTCCTTGCCAATAACGTACGGCACGCGGCCAAACACCATGGCCAAGTAAGGCGACACCAGACCGCTCGAGATAACCGGAAACGCCACGCAGCACAGAATCAGCAGCGCGGCGATGGTGTTGAGGGCCATCCATTCGGTCTTATGGACATTGACCTCAACGTTTTGAGCCGTGGGGTCGACGCCCGAAAGCTTGGCAAGCCACTTGCCCCAGAAGTAAAACGTCGCGGCCGAGCCAAAGGCAAGCACCATGATCATGAGCACGTTGCCGGTCTGCGCAAACGCCACCAGGGCGCCCCACTTGGACACGAGCATGCCAAACGGCGCCACAAACATGCCCATAATGCCCAGCATCATCAGACGCGTCAGGTGCGGCATGCGGCTGAACATGCCGTCCATGTCCTCGATATTGCGGCTGCCGATATGATGCTCGGCCGTGCCCACGCACAGGAACAGCAGCGACTTGGCCACCGTGTGGAACAAGATCAGGAAGATGGCCGCCCATACGGCCTCGGGCGCGCCGACACCCAAGCAGGCACTGATGAGGCCCAAGTTGGAAATGGTGGAGTACGCGAGCACGCGTTTGGCGTTGCTCTGCGAGATGGCCATGAGTGCAGCGAGCAAAAACGTGATGGCACCCACACTCGTGACCATAAAGCCGGTCACGGGGTAGATGGCATAGAGTGGGCTCAGCTTGACCATCAGGAACACGCCGGCTTTGACCATGGTTGACGAGTGCAGCAGGGCGCTCGTGGGAGTGGGTGCAACCATGGCACCCAACAGCCAAGTGTGGAACGGCATCTGTGCGGCCTTGGTGAGCGCGGCGAGCGACAACAGGATGACCGGCATCACCAGCAGCGCGGACTGCGCGGTTCCGGTGCCGGAAAGCTCGATCATGCCCGAGATGGTCAGCGGCATGCCGTTAACGTGCAGATACATAAGTCCGGCCAAAAACGCGATGCCGCCCAGCATGTTGAGGATGATTTGGGTAAAGGCGTTCTTGATGGCCTCGGGCGTACGCGTGTAGCCAATCATAAGGAACGAACACACGGTGGTGATTTCCCAGCCGCAGAACAGCCACTCAAGGTTGTCGCTCGTCACGATGACGAACATGGCCGAGAGGAACAGGAACATGAGCGCCAGGAACTGCGGGCGACGGTCGGGCGCGGTCTGCCCGCGCAGCGCGGCCTCGTGCTCGTCATGGGCCTGGAAGTCCTTCATGTAGCCCAGGGCATACAAGCAGATTAGACTGCCAACGATGCCGACGGCGAGGACCATGATCACGCTCATGTAGTCCAGGTAGAGTGGCGTTGCCGTGACGGCTTCGGCCGCGGGCAGCGTCATGGCTGCAAAGGCGAGCGAGCCCACCAGCTGGACTATGCCGAGCACCGTGGTGAGCGCGTTCCTATATTTGTACGCGTTGTACAGGATGACAGCGCACAGGATGACGTCGATAACGGAACTGATGATCGAGAGCACATGCGAGGTGCCGGGGGCAACCTCAAAGCTCTGCGGACCCGTGCCAAAAAACATGACGGCGACTACAACTGTCACCGCCATAATAATGCCGGAGCCTATGAGCCCCGCCGCATCGCGGGCGCGGTCACCGCGCGCGAGCAGCATGCCCAGCGCCGGTACCAGCGGAAACAGGGTAAGGAAATACAGTAGCGTCATACCATCACTCCCCCATGCTAAAACGCTGCAATTGTTTAACGTTATAGCTCAATTGAGGAGTAGCGGCGGCGGGTTTTCGGTCAACTGGGGAGTTTTAGGCGTACGGGGTAAGGGCACGCCCGCATTGGAGCAGAGGGGCGGCAAGAAAAATGCGCCCCTGTGGGTGCACCATCCCGTTTGCTATTCCGCCTTTTTAACGCGCGGCTTGCGACCGCGCGGCTTATCGACCAGTGCGGACTCACCGCTCTCGCGGTACTGACGGCACCAAGCCTTGACCGAAGACTCGCTAGGAATCTTGTGCTTGATCATGGCCTCGCGAACCGTTAAGCCGTTTTCCAAGCGGTCCTTGACCACGGCGAGCTTAACTTCGTACGAATAGGTGTGATGATGCGAACCGGCGTTGAGAACGGCGTCGGCACCGCCCACGGCATATGCGCGGGCCCACTGACGAGCCGTGGCCTGGGAAATGCCGAGCTCCGCGGCGAGGGCGCGATGACCGACCACCTCTTGGAGGACCTCGACGGCGCGCTGCCTAACCTCGGGCGCATGCGTGCGAGTCCTTGTTGCTTCCGACATACCTGCCACTTCTTAGCCTTAACCGTTAATCTGCTTTCTTACGTGCATGTTAGATAGTAGCATTTTGCTGTTTGCGCGTAACAGTTAATTGAAAATCGCACGGCGGCATCTGGCATTTGCCATTAATTTGCAACAGTTCTTTAGGTTTTATTTACGCAGCTAGTTAGCTCGCGGCTCATTGACGGTGTTTTACCAACCAGATTGGTATCTTTTTGTTTGGCTGGTATGGTTTGTGTAATTATTAACCCCTCTTCAGCCCGCACCTACATGTCAACTTTCCACTTACTTTCCAGCTTTCCACCTAGCTTTCCAGCTTTCCACTTAACTTACCACCTAAGGTGGAAAGCTGGAAAGCTAGGTGGGAAGCTGGGGCAGCAGCAGGCCAGGAGAACAAGAAAAGGGGCGGCAACCGGGTGGTTGCCGCCCCCTTTGCGAAGCCAGTTGGCTTCGGAACTAGTGGTCGATGCCGTTGAGGTTCACCCTCGTGAGCGTATAGGTCACATAGTCGGGCGATTGAGGCGTTGCGCTCGCCACGTCACCCTTAACCAGGCTCGCTGTCATCACCAAGCGATAGTTCGCGTAGAACTGCTCACGCTGTTCAACCTGCGTGTTGACCTTAACGGTAAAGGGCAGGCTAAACGTCGTATTACCGTTCTTCGTTTTGAACTTGCCGTTCTCCTTCGAGTCAGTGAAGGTGATCGTGCTACCGGAGGGAGCGACCGCGGCAAGCTTACTCTCCGTCACTGTTACGTAGTTTGAGATATCATCCGTTACGCTCTCATACCTGCCGTCGGTTCCGCGGCGCTGAAGCGAGAGCGTGTACACAACAGAGTCTGCGTTCGCAATTGCCTCGGCGGCGTTGCTGAGTCCACCCAGTTCATACGTGGCACCCAGACCAATCGTGCCATTCGCGATCGGACGCAGGTCGTCCACGTTAATGCCAAGCTGCGACTTATCTGGCGCAGAAAGCGTAATGGTCGTATCACCCGTGTCCATGCGATAGTACCCGACGTTACCGCGCTTCGTCTGCGTCAGGCTCGAGGTATTAAGGCCTTCCTTACGCGTCGAAAGCTTGGCGGTATAGGACATCTTGGTACAGGCGTCCTCGCCAGACTGCTTGGACAGGGAGATAACCTTGTTGCAGCCGTCCGGCGTAAGGCGAATCTCTTCCACTACCGTACGCACGGTAAAGGATCCGCCCGCTGCACGCTTGCGGATTCCGGCAAGGTCATGGTCGAGCGTGAGCCTCAGTGAGTCATCACCCGTATCCGTCACAATCTGTGTAAACGCAGGCGTCGAAGCGTCATACGGCTCCCAATCGCTGCCACTCCACCTGTAGTTCTGATTGCCGATGGCAACATAGAACTTCGCAATTGCCGAAGTTCCGCTCGGGAAACTGCTTACTCCCATTAGGTTGTTGTTGGCGCCATAGCGACACAGCGATGTATCGAGCTGATAGAACAGATGGTCGCTCTCTGTATAGTATTGGCTCGGGCTAAACGTAACCGTATCCATGACATCGAGAGAAAGAACGTAGGCGGCACCGTCCTCCGACTTCGAAACCGGAATGCACGCCCCATCTTTTTTGTCGACTACATTCTGCTCATAATTGGACAAGATGCTGTATGTCGATGCCGTACTGTTTTGAATATCGTCGCTGCCATCGGTGCGTAAAACATGATGCAGATTCCAAGATATGCGGCCACCCGAAGAATTCGAGTCAATAGACGAAGCCGTAAAACCGTTGATACTAGCTTGCGTCACGCCGTCGCCCGACTTGGGCACGTTGACAACTAGGTAGACGCTCTCCGATGCACGCTTCTCTCTGCCGGTATCCTTCTCCTTGGGTACCTTTAGCGTATAGCGACTGTTGCTGGGAACGTCAGCACCCGCAACCTTAAACAGCGTCCACTTGCCATCGAGTTTCGCTTTAGCGGTCGCCTCTGCCTCGTTATCACACACGGTCCATGTGCCGGCGCCATCCTGCGTGGCCGACACACCCAAGATCTCGCTCAGCCATCGCTCCTGATATGGATTGCCCGCAGAATCCTTAAAGCCGTCGTTTCCGCTCAGGGAAACGCTCGTTGCTCCGCCTTCGCCCACCGTATAGTGATACTCTCTGCCACCGGCCTTGCCATCAACGTTCGCATCGATGAGCGTAAGCTGGGTGCCCTGGGGCAACCTTCCGTCGGCACCATTGAAGAGGATACTCTTGCCGAGCCCCTTCATCGAGCCGCCAGCAGCCATATAGCTGTCCCAGCCAAAGTCGACTTCCTTCCCATTGGCAGAATTGTATGTCCAGGTAAGCAGACCCGTCATCGGCTCGCCAAAGCTCGTAAGCACGTGTGCATCTTTTCCAAGGTTAGCGTAGTCTTTTTCTTTAAATTGAGTGCCGTAATCATACGTTGCAGTGAAATCGATCTCGAGCTTGCGCTTAACGATGATCGGCACCTGAACGTTGTAGCTCTGACCCGCCTCGGTAAAGGTAACGGTCAGGAGCGTAAAGCGACCTTTGCCGTTGTCCCAATCGGAGCTTGGGCTAAACGACATATTGTTCTTGCCATTGTTCACTACGCGAAGCGTGGGATTGTTCGACGCGTCACCGTCTTTAACGAACACACCGTCCTTGAGTTGGAAAACCTCTGCTTTGGCCGTCACGTGCGGATTGGTGCCATTCTCGTTATTCAATCTGCAGGCATCGGAGAAGCCGCCGTTCGTGACGATGTTTAGATAGCTCTTGACCGTCGTGTTGTCGTTGCCAGAGATCACCAAAACGGGGAAATCCGCTGTGGCTTGGTTGCTGCTTGTATCATTATTCGAATTGAACTTACTGGCCACGGATGAGGCATCGTAGCTCGACTTATTTTGATAGGCGCCGTTGTCATTAATGCCGCCGATATTCGTGTAGGTGTAGCGATCGGCAACACCGGTGCCTGCCTCGCTCTGGACGGTCGCCGCGGTGTCGATGGTGGCGCCGTCGCCAAACAGGTAGCGATCGGTGGTGTCGTTGTCGGAGGCACGCGCCGCCAGCGTGCTTACGGGGCTCGTGGTCACATACGGGCTCGCTGCCGTGGTGGCGGTATTGTCCGCGCCGTAGAGCGTGATCCCCTTGTCAGGTGCTTCCAGTGTGTCGTTATAGTCACCAAACGCGATATACGACTTCATGTTTACGGCGGCCGCATTGGTCGTGTAAACCATCGGCGGCAGATCACGCGTGGTCTTGCCGTTGCCGAGCTTTACGTTCACGCCCGCTGCGGAGAGGCTATAGCCGTTTGTGTCAACCTCGCCTAAGAGCACGCCCTGCTTAGAGCCCAATTTGTAGGTATTGCTGTCCATGAGCACGTTTACCAGATGGAACTGGCCGCGTCCGTCGCCCGCAATGCCGCCGTTGGAGGTTCCGCCAAACGTTGTGTTAGATACCTTTGTGTTGGTGACGTTGATGACGTCGGCACCGCTGTTAATCGCGCCAAGTAGACCGCCGCTCCACCTGCCCTTGATCGTGGCGCTCTCAATCGCGATATTGTTGCAGGCTATGTTCACATTGCTGAAGTAGTAGCCGATAAGTCCGCCCGAGCATTGGTCGGTGCCGGCAATGTTGATATTCTCGACGCTACAGTCCTCAAACCAGTACGTGTTGGGGCTGCCACTGCTCGTGACCTCGCCAATCAAGCCGCCCGCATTACGGATGCTATTGTTCGTTCCGGTGGCATCGCCGATGATGGCGCTCTTGGCATCGCCTCCGGCATCAATGCGCACGTTGCTTATAGAAATAACGCCTCTATAGGCGCTTCCGACCACACCGCCGGCGCCCATGTACTTATCGGTGTTCGACCCGGTGGCGAGTACATTTACCCCAGAGATGACTGCCGTGCTCGATGCGACGGCTTCCGTGATGCCAATTTTGGTGTTCACCGATACGTTACTGGAGGTATAACCGAACACGCCGCCCACGTAGGGTGTTGTACCCGTGGCGGTTATGGTCGAGTTTTTGCCAATAGTCTTCTCGTATACCCCTGTGGCCGCGGTTGTCCACACGCCGCACGGCGAGGCGATCGCACCCACATAGCCGCCAACGTACTTCTCGCCCGTGACGCTAAGGCCAGTGTATGAGCAGTCACAGAGATTCGCGGGCGCCTGCGTGCCGGAGCCGAAATTGACCATATAGGTCACGTCGTTATCCGTCCTTCGGCTGGTACGGCCCGAGCTGCCAAGAAGCCCTCCTACGCTCTTTGCGCCCAACACGGTGCAGTTCTTCATCTGTACGTTGCGGTAGACGCCACGCGTGTTGCCGTCGTAGTTGGCCGTTGCGCCCGCCAAAAGGCCGGTGCCGATGAGGTCGTTCGATGCCGGTCCCGAGGCAATGCTACCGTTGGCGTCTTTGTACGTGAGCGATACGTTGCAGTTACTAAAGGTGAGGTCTTTGACCTGAGCGCCGTCATTCGCGGTGACGCTCTGCCCCACATTGGTTGAGGTGAACATCACGGTGCTGAATAGGCCGCCCACGCCCGAGACCTTATAGTCGTCATCGGCATATTCGACGACGCCGTAAGTGGCATCTTTGGTGCCCACCGTGATGGTGGCCCCGTTGCCGTCGATCGTTGCCACGTGCGGCGTGATGCGGTCGCGATCGGTGGACGCCTCGTTCGAGCTGCAAGCATTGGAATAGTAACGGCCGCTGAGACCCACGTATCCCGTGCCGTAGCCAGTCATATCATAGGTGGCATTTTCCTTGAACTCCAGGCTCATGCCGATCGATTTCGACGCGCACACGTAGCCCGTTTGGTAGTCGGCAGCGTAGGACGCCACCAGGTAGGGCGAATTTACATCGTCATCATGGTTGAGCGGGCCGTGCCACCCCTGTTTGCCCGGGGCCTTCTGGTCATCGTTTTTGGCGGTTTCGAAATCGCCGGAAGCGCTCGCAGGCTTGCCCACGCAGTCGTAGCTGGCATTTCGCACCTTACCATATTCCTTGTTGCCAAACAGGTAGCCGTTTATCGCCGGGTCCTGCTTATCGCTGCCCCAGTACGCCTTGGAGCCGCGGAACACGCCATAATTAGCGTAGTCAGTATGTGCCGCTCCAGCACCCGCACCCGAGCTAATGATGGCCGAGAGCACCAAAAGGCCCTGGGCGTTTTCCACCGTGGTCACGGGTGCCTCGGCATCAGTGCCGATATACTTGTTGTCGGTGCCCGTGGTAGTGACGCAGGCAGCTCCCTTGTTTGTGAGCTCGTTGATCTTGTAGTTAGCGTTACCGTTTTCGACTTTGCAGCCCTCGCTAAAGGCATAGCCATCAATCACACGACCAACGTAGGGATTGTCGTACTGCCGGAAGTTGCCCGTTCCAAGACCCTGAGACTTGTCGCTGGTTCCAGCGCGCCAAGACGTCCCTGACATATTGCGGAAGATCACACCGCCGCCCGCAATGGCACCAACGTAACCGCCGATGGGAACAAGATGTGGCTTAGTTCCGCCACCAGCAACCGTAAAGCCGGTTGTGGAGTTATCGGGCGTTGTCCCATTCACGGCCACACCGTCGATAATGTTATCGCCGCCAAGGATGCAGCCGATAACGCCACCGAAGAACGACGTCGGAACACCGTCGGCATCCTTGGCAGAATAAGTAATAGTCGCCGACGCGTTCACATAGCGAATATTCAGATCGCGCACCACGCTGCCGTAACTATAGGGAATAAGGCCGCGAAGCGAACCCTCGTTATTCTCTATCTTGATGGTTGCCTTTTTATCACCTTTAGGGTTGCCAACGATGACGCCACGGAACGGGTTGGCTTTGTTGCCAAAACCGCCAAACGATGCGCCGTCGAGGGTGATCGTATTACCCCCGGTAGGTTCAATACTGTAGTACGCGCTTTGGATATAGCGGTGCATCATCTCGTCGGAAAGTGTGGCCGAAGGATCAGTGGTGTCGCCGGTCTTCTTTTCCCACTTCTTCCCAGTGTCTTTCGCCTGCTTATAGACGTACGTAACCTCATTGTCGGTTTTATTGTCGCTGCGGCGAGTACAGAGCGTACTCTGGTTGACGGCAATGGTGACCTCCCAACCGTCGAGCGCAGTTTGGTTGTTGATGTAGTTGGCGATGGCGTTCATCTCAGTCGCGTCCTTAACGGCATACGGATCGCCATATGTGCCGCATCCCTCTACCAGCTTTGGAATGCGCTGGTTGACTTTAATTTCATGATATTGGACGCCGCTCTCGGTGGCCTTTCCCTTATAAACATAAGGAAGATAGCCACCAAACCAAGGCCTGACGTCACCGTCCTTCTTACCATCAACCGTCACATAGCCGCTCACGGCACCATACGTCGCTTCGTCGTAATACCAAAGCTGCTTGCCCGGGTACTCCGTACTCCCATCAATCTCAGATCCGTATGTCACCTTGCCTGCATCGGCATCGGCATCGGCCTTAGTAAAGGTGTAGTCCGCAGAGCCCGTGCTCGTGCTTCCGTAGCCAAAACTCTCCAGCAGGCTCGCATGGGTGAAGATCGTTTTGTTCTTTTGGCTGGGCAAGCTGATTTGCTCAAACTTTGCCGTCACCTGATCGGCCTCACTGCCTACACCAAGCTTTCCGAACAGCGACGTAGCCGCCTTGGTGTCACTCGTGTACCCAGTAGTCTTGATATTCTTCGCGTTCAGGCTCACGTACTTCTGCATCTCGTTGATGAGCAGAGGCATATAGGCGTTAGCATCCGTGGCGCTGTTGGCGCCGTCGACAATCAGATTGTTGAGCGTAAGACCATCAATTGAGATCTTTCTAATCTTGGTGCCATTGCCGTCGCTGGACCCATACACGTAGCGGCACACGAGCGCGCCCGAAGAGCTTCCGCTTGCTCCATCAGTGTCTTCAGAGCTCTTTCCGTCATTAATAACGGGCCCAACAGTACCACGCAAAGTGACGTTTTTTACTGTGAGATCGCCGTTTGCCACCGTTCGAAAAAGACCGCAGTGCATGTTCTCGTGCTGGGTAGCATCGGAATTTAGCTTGTTGCCATTCTGCTCGGCCTTGATCTTGGAGTAACAGAAGGTAATGGTCGCATTCTCAACCGTCACCTCTCCGCTCGGCTGAGTGGGATAATAGCTGTAGCCGGCCAAATCGATTGTACCCGTTATGGTTATGGAATCATCGAGCCCTGTCGTGCCATTGGGAACGATTGTCGAACGAATACCTTCGGGAGCATAACGGTAAGCAGACCATAAGAGCAGCTTTTCCGCTGTATCGATTTGACTGCCACTAAAGCCGCCTTCACAATTCTTAGAGGCTATGTCGAGGTTGTAGAAGTAGCGGGTATTGCCGTTCGTATTCTGGCTTCGACCGAAAGACGAGCGATTATGGTAGCTGTTGTCTTTTGTGGAATCGCCGTCCATGTCCAGCTTGTTTTTCTGTGTGTGTAGCGAAACGACCGTGTTCCAGTCGGCGTCCATGAGCTTGCTGCCGTTGTTTGGTTTTACACCGCTGCCAACCCATTCATCGAAGGACGTTACGCCCGACGCAACGATGGCCCCCTCGCCGGTGGGCACCCTATAGGCGGTATCCCAATAAGCCCTGTCCTCCAAGTACAGGCCTAGGTAGCTCTCGACGCCATATGTCGTCTTATCATCCACCTTGCAGCCGCGGCAAACTAGAACGCCGAGCGTCTGAGCGGCGCCCGCATTAATGGTTGTGCCCGAGAGATCGATGGCATAGTTGTTGATAATCCAGTGGCCGCTCGCGGCGTATACAAGACCACCGAGTTCCTTGGAATCATCCGCAGTCGCGGTTATAGAAGCGTTGGTCGTTTTCAGAGCATAAGAGTTTTCATTCTTGTTAATGCTCTCATCTCCGATAGTTACGACCGCGTTGCCCCAGCTATAACCCAAGAAACCACCCGTGCCATTGAGCTTATCGCCGTTCCTGCCGACTTTCATTTCGAATGAATTGAACGAAAGGCCCGAAATGTTCACGTACTTATCAGCTGAGTTGGCTATTGTCCCTGCATTGTAGGTACTCTGTGCGATGCAGCCGATAAGACCACCGACTTGGGCAATCTTGCCGCCGGCGCAATCGCCAGTTTCGATTGATCCGGCGACTTCGAGGCCCGCAACATTGAATGACGAGCCATAATCGCCCGCATAACCAATGGCGCCGCCAATGCGACTATTGCCGTTAAGCGTTTTAGTTGCAGCGATGGTCGCTTGAGCCTTGCTGTTATCCTTAAACGCAACCGTAGAAGCCGCCAGCACGCTGCCCGCAATACCGCCAATGTTCACGTCATTGGCAAACGTATCATCGCACGCGATATTCGTTTTGCACGTTACGCCAGACAATGACAGGTTGCCGACGATGGCACACGCAAGCGACCCGGCATCGATAGCCGAACCGTTATCGAACTTCATGGAGCCAGCGATTGTGACGTTGGAGATGGTTGCACCGTTGACGGCCGCGAACAAGCCCAAGCGGCCGTGGCGGTAGATTTTGCCGTTGCCGTTGCTCGTGTTATTGCCGTCGAGCACGTCTTCACCACGCTTGCCGTACGCCTCGCCGACGGCAAGATTGATTGTGCCGCCACCGTTCAACGTTCCCGAGAAAACTTGCGAGCCGTCTGCACGATCCTGCGTGAAACCCGTCAGGCCCGTGCCCTTGAGATCAATAGTGCCGTTCACCGTAATGGTCGAGGACTGCAAGCCGTTAAGGTTGTTTTCGGTAACGCCGTCAACCATCGAGTAGTAGCCGTTGGTTTGCCAGGTAATCGCAAGCTTGGCGAAATCCTCAGCTGTGGTTAGGGCGTAGGCACCGTTAGCTGCCGTCAGCGAATCCGGCAAGGTCAACTTATGAGTGTCCACATCAAGCTTAATGAAGTCGCCGCCCAGACGAACAACTTCACCGTAGGTCGCGATGTCGTCCGTCTTTGAGGCTGAGTTGCTACGCTTGAAGGTCCAGACCGCAGCGCCCTTGTCTCCCAGATCACCATTAGAGCCATTGCCGGCAGCGAAGATCAGCGCGTTGTGGTTCTCGTATACGAGCTGACCCGTCGTGGCGTTCTCGGCAAAACTTGCGCCCGACAGATCCGTGATGCCGCTGAATTTGATTACAGCATTCCACGCGGATCCCGCAATTCCCGCGGCACGGTTGCTTTGCGCCTTACCGATAGGATTGTCGCTTGTAAGTTTGAAATCTCGCACGTCAAGGACATTGCGCGTATCGACAACGCCCACGGCGCCACCGAACTTTCCGGTACCCGTTCGCGCCGAAGCATCTCCCTTGCACGCAACCGTCACGCCGTTGAAGACAACGGCAACGGGCTGCGAGTTAGGATTTGCGCTATCGCCAACATAGCCAACAACGCCGCCTGCGTCGGACAACTTGCTCGCAAGGTCAAACTCAATTGAGCACGTATTCTTATTATCTGCATCCTTTTCAACAACAAAGGCGCGCAAAGCGCCGTCGTCGTCCGTTTTCGTCGCGAACACCTTGCCGACAAGGCCGCCGTAGCTGCCGTTGACACTAACATCTTCTGGTAAGGCGAGTTTGCTCTTATACGTCCCGCCTTGCACCACGATGTCTCCATTAGAGATATCGGCCATGCCAAAAAGAGCGCCGGCGCGCTGCGACGCACCAAGAGTCACAAGGTCGCCCAGGTCGAACATATTGGACGTAACGGCAAATCCTTGCGCAAAGCTCACGTCGCCGATAACGCCACCAGAGCAAGCGCTGTTCTCGTCGCCAATATTTAGAGGACACCCAATCTGCTTATTATCCGCGCCCAGTGTGAGCACGGTCGCTTTACCAATAAAACCGCCGCTGGCAGTTGTGCCCTTGACGGTGAGCGCGTGTAGGTCGAGAGCTTTCGCGACGTTGACCATGGCACCCGTGCTCGAGCCAACGAGTCCTACAACGCCACCGGCGGAGCCGTTCGTAGACTGGACGGTGGCGGTGGGAACGTTTGCCAGAGTGCCAATGCTCAGGGTCGCACCGTCCTTGACTTCGCCTACGAGCAGGCCAGCGTTGCCAGAGCTCGTTTTGACGGCTCCGCCTGAGGTCAGATCGTTGGGGAACGTGACGGACTCAACCGTCAAGCTCCCGCTCTCGACCGTGTTGGCAATCAAGCCAATGTTGCCCGTCGCATTCGCGTTGAGATTCTTTCGAGAATCGGTGAGGCTATAGGTAACGTTCGCAGCAAGGTCGCCCGTCGTCGCACCCAGGAGGGGTGCCGTCAAGGCGGAAGTCGCATCCTTCACATCAACGTTCACGGGTTCCACGATGTCAACCGACGCGATGAGTGTCTTGCTCTCTTCGCCGTTTTCCGCACCGCTGACCTTCGAAGCGACCATCGGTGCGCTATAGCTAGTCGCGCCTACCCACTTTATCCTGACCGTTTTGTTTTGGTCAGACAGCTTGAGGTTATTAAAAACCGTCCGATCAGTCGTAAGCTCGACGGGACTATCAACGTCCCTATAGATCCTGCCTTCAAACGGACATTCATCACTGCCAAGACCCTGGAAAGACATGCCGTTATTAGCCGACTCGGTGAGCTTCGCATCGCCCGTGATGATAACCTTGATCTGCGCATCATAGTAAAGCGAAGCGTCGGCGTTAGACAGGACGGCGAACGCCTCCGACGACTTGACATCGAGGCTTCGGATTCCGCTCTCGTCGTCTTTGCGCACGATGCTTTCCGCGCCGTTCTTCTCGAGCAGCTCGACGAGCTTATTCAAATCCGTGATCGTCGCACCCGCCTGGGCATCAGCGTCCTCCGAAGTCGCATCATCGGCATCTTGCTCGGCGTCGTCAGCGGCGGCATCGTCAGCGGCATCGTCGCCTTCCGTCTGGTCGCCCGTGGAATCGGAACCAGTGGCGCTATCGGTGGTATCGCCTGCTGCAGCGTCATCCTTCACCGCGTCATCCCCAGCACTGTCGCTGTCGGCGCCGGCATCACTCGACCCAGACCCGATCGTGACATCGCCGTTGGTCTCGCCGCTCTCGGCAGTATCCAACGCCTTCGCAGATGCGGCAGCAATCTCGTTCGAGATGTTCTGCCAGCCTGCCGCCACAGCAGCCACCGTGGGCGAGCATGCTTGGAGCACCATGACCACCGTCATGAACTCTGCGAATATGCGCTTTGCCGTTCTCATCGATTCCGTACCTCTTATCCTAAAACTCCGCTTCCAGAGTTATCGAGTCTCCGTCGCGCCCGTCAGAGTAGTTCCGCTCACGCTAATGTCCAGGTCGCCCCAGCCACCGGGCGTTTTGCCGTCCGCTCGGTAAAAGTTGACGACCATCGAACCCGGCTCCATGGTGAACGTAGCCTTGCGAGCTGCAGCATCCACCGTCGCGCTATGGTTGGTCTCAAAGAACGGGTCGATCTCCACGTTCTCCCCCCACGTGAGCGTGACGTTTGCCAGTGCGCCCGTAACCGTCACGCGGTAGTTGTATGCAGCGTAATCAGCAAACTTGCCAGCCTCATCGACCAGCGCGCCCTCAACCGCAGCGGTCTTGACCTCGGCCCTCTTTGACGGCACGACTTTCGCCGCCAGACAGGCTAGCTCGGTGCCGGGGCTCTTCTCCGATACGACCGTGGCCTTAATCACAAAGTATGCTTGTCCCAACTTAGCCTCGGGGAAGGTCACGGTGTAGTCGTTCTTGGTAGGTTGATTCTCCGGAAGCGTGACGCTGCTACCGGGCTGGGGCGCATAGCTCCACGTGGCGCCATCGAGCCCGTGCCCCTCGACCGTCAAGGTGTATGTCACATTTTTGTCGTTGCAGAAGTTGCTGTTGCCCAGCAAGTAGTTGTAGATGCTAAAGGTAAAGTTGCACTGCCCGTTGTTGGGATACACCGTAACGGAGCGCTGGGCACGGGCGAGCTCGTCGGGGCTAGGCGCACTCATATAGCCCGTGAGCAAATCGCTTGCAAATAGGCTCTGCGCAGTGCCCGTTGCGGCGACGGACTTTAGAAATCCGTTGGCGGTGTAGGCGGAATAGGTAAAGTAGCCACCCGTCACGAGCGCCACGGCGCAAATAAGTGCGATTGCCGCCACAACCAGCTTGTTCTTGACTAGGCTCTTGCTTTTTGCCAGCTGCTCGCGCTCGGCATCCTGCTGCCTCCCTTGCTTCTCCATGTGCGCCCCCTCTCCTACTTGCCGCTCGTGTTGCGCGCGATCAGGTAAATCACGTCGGTCTCTTTGGCGCTCTCGTCCCACGAAAGCTTGATGATAAAGTTAAGCGTGTCATTGCCAGTCGAGTTGTCGAGTGTCTTAGCGTTGAGGTCGCCTTTGCCGAATTTCTTGTATCGGTAGAGCGGGCGCGCGTTGCGCTGGACGTTTTGATAGTCCTTGAATGTAGGGTCGCTTGCGCCCTCGCCCGGCACGGCTGCCAGACCGTCGTTCTCCTTGTTGATATATTCGAAGCTCGTCAGCAGGTTCTCTCCGGTTGCTTTCCAGCTATAAGATTTGCCGTCTGCGGTACCGCTCACGTCGGGCGTCTGGAGCGCAGACGTGTTCTCGGCTCTGTACAGCTCAATAGTGAGACCCGTAATGTTGGTCGTATTCGCGAGTTGCAGCTCAAAACCGTCACCGCCCGTCTGCACGCAAAACGGGCGCTTGAGCGTCACCGTGTTGCCGGTCTTGGTATCGCCGTATTCGGGGTTGTAGCTCAGGTCGACCTGCTCTGTTGCCGTAGCGTTGGGGCCCAGCACTTTGAGCTCCGCCGGCTCCTTGATCTTGCCAACGGTGGAGCCGCGATTGGCATCGACGAACCATCCGAGCGTCAATCCCAGCAACACGAGAAGCACGGCCACCAGACCCACGATGGCCAGGGATTCGCGACGGTGGTCGCTCACCCAAGCTTGATGCGCTCGATGCGGCCAGCCGGACGCGCTTCGCCGTGCGAGCCGAACCCGTTGCCGCCGGGGTTTGCCGCTCCTTCGTTGTGTTTGATATCGCCCTGCTCGCGGGCATTAAGCTGCTCGTCCATTTATTTATCCGCCTCCTTGGCGGTGAAGCGCACGCGAATGTACTTGACGTTCTTGCCGATAATCTCGTCGGCGTTGTTGTAGTAGCTGGCGCAGGTTTCCACATCCGCAGAGGACATGCCGGCTCCGACAGGCGGAACCGCGCTAGGCACCTGACCTGGCACGCTCGTGCTATCGGCGCGGAAATAGCGCGCGTGGTTATTGTTGATGTCGCCGACGAGGGTTGTGTATCCCCCCTCGTCGCCTGTGTTAGCGAAAAGGTTGCCACCGTAGCCGGCGTTGCCCGTGCGAACATAGCTCTTGAACTGTTCCGGCCAAATCCAGTAGAGGGTTTTGGTGACGGTTTCGGTCGTGCTATTTGAGTCCGCAGCGTAAAAGCTCGACTTTGGGATGGTAAAGCTCTGCGTAATGACGGTGACGCTGGCCCCGTCCTGGGTCACCGTGGTGGTCGTGGGGACCAGCGGATTCGAGTAAAAGCCAGAGGCATCTTTGCCCTGAAAAACCAGGATATGACCGCGCACCAAATCTTTAAGCGAGTTGATGATCTCTTCGTTTTTCGATGCATCCGCAGCAGTGCCGCCCGTGCCCGCAACGCTCGTCTGAACAGAAATTTCCCAGGTCATCTCCACCGTGATATCGTGCAGGTCATTGCAGAGCGGCCTGACGTTGAGCTGGAGCTGGCCGGCCGACCCCGGAGAGAGACCGCCATCGGTACTCATGTTATTGAGGTTGAAAAGATTGTTCACGGCAAGGCTTGTACTGTCCGACGCGTAGTTGTCCTGAGTGTCGTACTTACCCGCCGTGCCGCCCTGCGTTCCCGAGAGCACAAACCGCGGGCCCTTCGCCGCGATCGTGCTCCCCGTGGCACTCACTCGGTTATTCGCGGCAAACCAGGCCAGGCATGCAAAGATGGCAACGATGGCGGCCAGCACAAACAGACCGCTCACCAGGAAATCCTTCCAGAAATCCTTGAGGGTCCGCACGTGCTCGTCGGCAGCTTGGCGGTACTCGGCCGCCGTCTTGTGCTGCTGGAGCTCGCTATGTCGGTCCATGCCACTCATCGTTTACGTTTGCCCTGCTAGCGGGCGTGCCATCCTTTCCGCTCGGTCGCGTTTATCCGTTGTTCGCAGGTAGAGAATTCAGGCAGAATACAACACCATACGATAAGGTAAAAGAATAGCATTGACCTGCGGTTTGCTCCACAGCGCAAGCCTTAATGATGTCCCTTGATTGGCAACTTCATCCGAACACTTCCCACATTCATCCGCACATGTGCGGGTGAATGTGGGAATCCGATACCCTGAGGGCCGGACCGGCCGGCCCCGGGAGATCG
>QSCH01000038.1:0-21895 GCA_003462965.1 Collinsella sp. OF03-4AA | reverse complement strand
CTCATCGCGCGGGCGCGCGCAGAGAGGGGCGATGCCCCGCTGTCCTAGCCTGAAAGGGAAAAACGGAATAGACGGAACCGACCGTTCGGCTGGGTCTGGGAGGAGGTGCCGGGCGGCGGGCGGAGCATGGCCACCGGACCCATCGAAACACATCTCCACCGTTCCTTCAACTGGGAAAATGCCGACCCGGGGGCCCGAATGGGACCTCGGGGGCGTTCGGCTAGCTGCGGGAACGGCCTATTCGCTCAATGTGTTCGGCTGAGATCGGAAATCAACCCGCCCGAAAATACTCGCTCGTTATCCATTCCCTTTTTGGCTGGTTGTGCTTGCACTTTAGCGTGCGACAGCGGATAATGCCGAGCATTCGACAATGTTCTCGTTGCCATCAATTGATTGAGGAGGCCCCGCATGGCCATGGAATTTAAACGCAGGCTGCCGATCCCCATGGAGATCCGCGAGGAAATGCCGCTTTCCGCCGAGCTTACCGCTAAGAAGCAGGCATTCGACGCCGAGGTCGCCAAGGTCTTTACCGGCGAGGACGCGCGCAAGGTGCTCATCATCGGACCGTGCTCTGCCGACCGCGAGGACTCGGTCCTCGAGTACATGAACCGCCTGGCCAAAACCGCCGAGGAGGTCAAGGACAAGCTCATCATCATTCCGCGCGTCTACACCAACAAGCCGCGTACTAAGGGCACTGGCTACAAGGGCCTGCTGCACAACCCCGACCCCGAGGCGCCCGATGACCTGCTCGAGGGCGTTAAGGCCATCCGCCACATGCACCTGCGCGTCATCGAGGAGACTGGCTTCTTCACTGCCGACGAGATGCTCTACCCGTCCAACTACCAGTACCTCGTCGACCTGTTGAGCTACGTCGCCGTGGGTGCGCGCTCGGTCGAAAACCAGGAGCATCGCCTGGTGTCGAGTGGCATTTCGGTGCCGGTGGGCATGAAGAACCCCACTGCCGGCTCCACCACCGTCATGCTCAACTCCATCTACGCCGCCCAGGCGCACCAGAGTTTTATCTTCCGCAACTGGGAGGTCGAGTGCGACGGCAATCCGCTCGCGCACGCCGTCATGCGCGGCTACATTGGCCTCGACGGCCGCACCTACCCTAACTACCACTACGAGCATCTGGAGCGTCTTGCCGAGCGCTACACCGAGCACGCCGGTTATGCCAACCCAGCGGCGGTCATCGACTGCAACCATGACAACTCGGGCAAGCGTCCGCTGGAGCAGTATCGCATTTGCAAGGAGGTGCTCGACAGCTGCCGCCGCAACGAAGCCATCTCCAGGCTGGTCAAGGGCTTTATGATCGAGTCCTACCTTGAGGACGGCAACCAGCCGGTCGACGGCGGCGTCTTTGGCAAGTCGATCACCGATCCGTGCCTGGGCTGGGAAAAGACCGACTACCTCATTCACGAGATCGCGGAACGTATTTAGTTACGCGGGTTTACCAACCCGCGTAACGGCGCTCGCTGTCCGCCCTCTACCTGCGGCGTTGTCTTGCTCCAGGGGCACTCATTGGGGACGTACTTAAATGAGTAGTCGTTGGGGACGTTCTTGTTTGACTAGTCGTTTAAGAACGTCCCCAATGACTACCTTTCAAACCTGGCAGTTAGGGACGTTCCTTATCTGCCGGCACTTGGGGACACTCCTTGCATCGGCTGACGCGGTTTGCTCGCTGGCATTGCTAGATTTTTTGGCGTTCTCTAAGTCCTGTGGGCAAAAAATGGCAAATATGAGTACTGTTGCTAGCGTAGTATCATATCGATCTTACAAGATAATAGACACAACAGTAAATATGTTCATTAACGTTGGCACACAGAAGCATGCTACCGGGCATTTTGATCAATTTGAAGGCATATCTAGGCCGCAATGAGGTCGTTTGGGGCAGTTTTGGCTGTTACTAAAAAGGTGACAGTACTCATATTTGCCATTTTTTGTCCACGGGGCCTTGAGGGAGGGCGTCAATCAGGTCCCAGGGGAGGCGGTTCGAGGGCTGCAAAACAAAAACGGGGACGCAGATTGTCCTGCGTCCCCGTTCTCGGGCGTTATTCGTTCCTTGCGACAGAATTTACGCCGCTTCGTCGAACTGCGAGTTGTACAGGTCGGCGTAGAAGCCGCCTTGGGCGAGCAGCTCGTCGTGCGTGCCCTTCTCGACGATGTCGCCGTCGCGAATCACCAAGATCACGTCGGCGTTGCGGATCGTGGACAGGCGATGCGCGATGACAAAGCTCGTGCGGCCCTGCATCAGCGCATCCATGGCGCGTTGGATGAGCTCCTCGGTGCGGGTATCGACGTTGGAGGTCGCCTCGTCCAAAATCAGCGCCGGACGGTCGGCCAAAATGGCGCGGGCGATGGTCACGAGCTGGCGCTGACCCTGCGACAGGTTAGTGCCCTCCTCGTTGATCATAAAGTCGTAGCCACCGGCGAGCGTATGGATAAAGTGGTCGCAGCGTGCGGCGCGTGCGGCGGCCTCGACCTCGGCGTCGGTCGCATCGGGGCGTCCGTAGCGGATGTTCTCGCGGATGGTGCCGTTAAACAGCCAGGTGTCCTGCAGCACCATGGCAAACTCGCCGCGCAGCGCCGCGCGGTCCCAGTCGCGCACGTCGACGCCTTCGACGCGCAGCGAACCGCCGTCCACGTCGTAAAAGCGCTGCAGCAGCTTAATGAGCGTGGTCTTGCCGGCGCCGGTGGGGCCGACGATGGCAATGGTTTGGCCGGGCTGCGCCTCGCAGCTAAAGTCGTGGATGATGGTCTTGTCGGGCGTGTAGCCAAACTTGACATGGTCGAACTCCACGTGGCCGGGGCGCTTCTCGGGAATCTGCGCGTCGGCCTTCTGCTCCTCCTCGGGCGCGCCCAGGAACTCAAACACGCGCTCGGTGGCGGCGGCCATCGACTGCATCGTGTTGCTCACGTTGCCCAGCTGCTGCACCGGCTGCGTAAAGTTGCGAACGTACTGGATAAAGCTCTGGATGTCGCCGGGCGTGGCATTGCCGGTCAGCGCGAGCTGCGCGCCTACCACGACGACGCCCACGTAGCCCATGTTGCCCACCAAGCTCATAAGCGGCATCATCAGGCCCGACAGGAACTGCGAGCGCCAACCGCTCACAAACAGTCGGTCGTTTTGACGGTCGAACTCCTCGATCGAGGCCTCGGCGCGGTCGAACACCTGAATGACGTTCTGACCGGCAAAGTCCTCCTCGATAATGCCGTTGACGGCGCCCAGGACTTGCTGTTGCTCGCGGAAGTACGGCTGCGAGAAGTGAATCATCACGGTCAGGATAATCGCGGCTGCCGGCAGCGTGAGCACGGTGACGCCGGTGAGCGGCAGACTGATCGACAGCATCATGACGAGCACGCCGATAATCTGCGTGACAGACGTGATGAGCTGCGTCACGCTCTGGTTGAGCGACTGGCCGAGCGTATCGACGTCGTTGGTGATGCGACTGAGTACGTCGCCCTTGCTGTGGCCGTTGAAGTAACTCATCGGAACGACGGCGATCTTGGCGGCGATCTCCTTGCGCATGCGATAACAAATCTTTTGCGTGACGCCGGTCATGAGCCAGCCTTGGATCAGGCTGCAGGCAGAGCTCGCCAGATACAGACAGAGCAAAAAGCCGAGCGTCTTGGCGATCCAGGCAAAGTCGACATCGCCGGTGCCGTTGACCTTGGCAACCAAGCCCTCGAACAGCTTAGTCGTAACCTGGCCGAGCACCTTGGGCCCCACAATGTTAAAGATGACCGAGCACACGGCAAAGGCGACGGCGGCAAACACGGCAATCTTGTGCTGGCCGATATAGCCGAGCAGCTGCCTCATGGTGCCCTTAAAGTCCTTGGCCTTTTCGCCACGGCGCATGCCACCCATGCGGCCCATGGGACCACGCTGGCGGGTGGGCTTGGGAATCTGAGTCTTGGTCTCGTCTGCCATTAGCGCTCGCCTCCTTCCATGACGGCTGCAATTTCTTCTTGGGTAAGCCCCAGCTCCTCGGCGGAAAGCTGCGACTGTGCAATCTCCAGGTACGCCGGGCAGCCGTGCAGCAGCTCCTCGTGCGTGCCGGTGCCCACTACGTGACCGTCGTCGAGCACGATGATCTGGTCGGCGTGCATGATGGTCGCGATGCGCTGGGCCACGACCACGAGTGCGGCGTCGGTGACGTTTTTGGCCAGCTCCTCGCGCAGGCGCGCGTCGGTCTTGTAGTCGAGGGCGCTAAACGAGTCATCGAACACCACGACCTCGGGCTTTTTGGCCAACGCGCGGGCGATGGCCAGACGCTGGCGCTGGCCGCCCGAGACATTGGAGCCGCCTTGGCTGATGGGGGAGTCGTAGCCGCCCTCGCGCTCGGCGATAAAGTCCTCGGCCTGTGCGATGCGTGCCGCCTGGCGCATGTCATCATCGCTCACCATGTCGCCGGCAAATTTGAGGTTGCTCTCGACAGTGCCCGAGAACAGACGCCCCTGCTGCGGGATGTAACCAATGCGGCGGCGAAGCTCGGAAAGGGTCATATCGCGCACGTCGATGCCGTCGAGCGAAATGCTGCCGCCCGTGACGTCGTACAGGCGCGGAATCAGCTGCACGAGCGTGGACTTGCCCGAGCCCGTGGAGCCAATGATGCCGAGCATCTGACCGGCATGCGTGGTGAAGTTCACGCCGCTGATGACATCGGCGCGGGCATCGGGATACTGGAAGCTCACGTCGCGGAAGGTGAGCTCACCGCGCGGCGCGCTGGCCGCGGGCAGTTTGGGCGAGGCAGGGTCGTTGATGCTGGTGGGGCAGGTGATGACCTCTTCCACGCGCTCGGCTGCGACCTCGGCGCGGGGCAGGATGACCGAAACCATGGTGAGGATCATAAACGCCATGACGATCTGCATGGTGTAGGAGATGAACGCCATCATGTTGCCGACCTGCATCACGCCGTCGGACACGCCCTGCGCGCCAAACCAGACGATAAGCACGGTGATGCAGTTCATAACGAGCATCATGAGCGGCATCATAAAGCTCATGGCGCGGTTGGTGTAGAGCTGTGTGGTCATCAGGTCGAGTGATGCCTTGTCAAAACGCTCGAGCTCATGCTCCTCGCGGTTGAACGAACGGATAGGCATAAGGCCGTCGAGCAGCTCGCGGGCGGTAAGGTTCACACGGTCCACAAAGCTCTGCATCTTTTTGAACTTGGGCATGGTGAGGCCCATAAGCACGCCGACGACGGCCGAGACCGCGATGATGGCCACGGCGATGGTCCACTCCAGGCCGGTGTGGTTGGCCAGGACGCGCATGACGGCGACGATGCCCATGACGGGCGCCATGAGGCACATGCGGATAAACAGGGTTGCGGCCATCTGAATCTGCTGAATGTCGTTGGTGCAGCGAGTGATGAGCGAGGCCTGGCTAAACTTGCCCACCTCGGCTGGCGAGAAGTGCATAACCTTGTTGAAGGTCTCGCGGCGTAGGTCGCGGGCGATGGAGCAGGCGGTGCGCGAAGCCACGGCACCGGTCAGGATGGTGGCGACCAGTGAGATCAGGCACAGACCAAACATCGTGGTCGCCATGCGGCCCAGGTAGGCGTTCTGCACGTCGGCGGGGTCGATGCCCTGTGCCTTGTACTCGTCCTGCACATAGCTCACGGCGCGTTGGGTCACGATGGAGCCCGACATGGAGCCCATTTTGTCCGCCATTTCATTGGCGCCCTCGACGAGCTTGCTTTGGTCTACCAGACCGCCCTCGACACCTAGGCGCAGACTCTTCATGGTGATCTTGCCGCCGTCGGCATCAATCTGCTTTTGCATGTTTTGCGCCGCTGTGGCCTTCTGCTGCATCTCGGCGAGCTGCTCGGGCGTCATTGCCGCCATCTGCTCGGGGGTGGGCATGGCCTGGGCGCCGCCGCCATTGCTTGCCTCTGTGGATGCGCCGGTCATGTCGCTCATGGAGCTGGCGTCGATGCCCTGGTTGAGAGAAAGGACGACGGTCTCGGGCAGGCTCATAATGTCGGCAATCGTGCCGCCATCGGCACGCTCTTCCTCGGTGCCCTTGTACGTTCGAATGCCTTTTTTGTCAGCCTTGCTAAACACGGCCTCCACAGCTTTGGCGTCCTTGGTGCTCATAAAGAGCTCAAGGTCATCGAGTGATTCGGCACGAATGGTGTCGGGCACGGGCGAGGCGATGCCGCCTTGCTGTACGCCCACGTCGACGATGTCGCTCATGTAGGTAGGCAGTGCCAGATCGGCGTTGCAGCTGATCACGATGAGTACGATAGCTGCGAACAGTGCCAGGATATGCTTTTTAAAGAGCTTGAGAATCCTCACTCGGCATCTCTCCTTTCTTGATTGCGATCGATAATTTCGTTGGCACGCCTTAGGAGGCGCACCATCTCTTGGGTATCTGTTTCGCCGAGCTGCTCGAGGAAGGCCGCGGTGCGTTTCTCGAATTCCCGACGTTTGATTTCGAGATCTTGTCGGCCTTTGTCGGTCACCGTGACGTGTACGCGACGACGGTCGGTCTTTGAGTGCTCGCGCTCGACCCAGCCCTTGGTTTCGAGGGCGCGCAGGATGTTGGCGATGCGGGCGCTCGAGACCCAGGCGCGATCAGCGAGTTCGCTCGGCGTGAGCGAACCGCCAGCGAGCATGAGAGCGCGCATGACAGCCATCTCGCCGCCGAGAGCTTTGTCCGCAAAGCGCGAAATGCGCTGATGCATGCTGCCAAACTCAGTTAAGAGCTGACGCCCAAGCTCATGGAAATCGGTATCTTCCACCGAAAACCCCTAACACTAGAAACTATTTTCGGTGAAAGATGATACCCCTGCACGCGCGCCCTATACGGAAGATTTTTGGGACATGCCTAGAAAACTGCCTTTAGGCGATCTCCGTACACCGTCGGTGCCAGCAAAGTTAGGGGCAGATCTCTAGGCATGTCCCAAAAACTACCTGGTTGCTAGGCAATATAAAGAACGCATAAAGAATTAAAATCATTCAAGAATTGCAGCGTTTCAAAGAACTATCATGCACGCGGTTAGGCGAGGGGTTGTCACCACCATGACGACTGGGACTCATATAATCGCCACGTGCGATGCTCCAACTTCCCGCGAGGAGACACCTTATATAAAGGGGGATGGAGTCATGGCATTTGACTTCACGGGCAAGACCGCGATTGTCACGGGCGGCACTCAGGGCATTGGCCTCGAGATCGCCAAGGGCATCGTCGCGGGCGGCGGACATGTCGTGCTCATCGCAAGGAACGCTGCTAAGGGCGAGGCCGCTGTGGCCGAGCTTGGCGAGGGCAACAAGTTTTATCAGCTCGATGTCGCCGATGCGCCCAAGGCGCGCGAGACCGTCGAACAGATTTTCGCAGACCTGCCGCAAACCAATATCCTGATCAACTGCGCTGGCGTCATCAGCACCAAGAAGTTCGACGAGATCGACGACACCGAGTGGCGCCGTACCATCGACATCAACCTCAACGGCACCTTTACCATGATGAACGCCGTGTACCCGCACTTTAAGGCTGCCCATGCCGGCACTATCGTCAACGTGAGCTCTGTTGCTGGCAAGATCGGCGGCGGCCTGCTCGGCACCGCGGCTTACGCGAGCTCCAAGGCCGGTGTTAACGGTCTAACCAAGGCAGTCGCCAAGGAGGGCGGTAGGTTCGGCGTTCGCTGCAACGCTGTGTGCCCGTCGCTCACGTTGACCGATATGACCTCGATTCTCTCTGACGAGAACTCTCAGCGTATCATCAACGGTATTCCTCTGGGCCGCGCCGCCCAGGCCAGCGAGCCTGCGCAGATGGTGCTCTTCTTTGCCTCCGACCTCGCCAGCTTCGTTAACGGCGAGATCGGTGACTGCGACGGTGGCATCGTCCTGGACGGGTAATACCCCGCGGTGATCGTTTGGCGGCGACCCTGGCGACTCGGGGTTGTCGCCTTCTTTCTGACATAGGCGCGTGCGGCTACGTTTCGCATGCATCCAAAGGAGATATATATGAGTGAATCGACTGCGGTGGAGGCGCCGGCGGCAAAGGAGCCGTTCTTTAAGATGTCCTCCATCCCGGGTGCCAATATTTTGGTGCCGCTTTTGCTGGGCTGCCTGCTCAACACGCTATTCCCCGACCTATTCAAAACGCTCGGCAGCTTTACGCTTGGCATGACTCAGCAGGGTGCAGGCCCGCTCGTGGGCGCTTTTTTGCTTATCGTCGGTACGACGATTTCGTTTAAGAGTGCTCCTGCCGCCGCTGCCCGCGGTGCCATCATCATCGCCGTCAAGCAAATCGTGGTCGTTGCCGTGTCGCTGCTCATCCTTTATGTGTTCAACGACAACCTGTTTGGCATCTCTGCCATGGTGATGCTGGCGGCTTGCACCGGCGCCAACAACGCTATGTACGCTGGCCTGATGGGCACCATGGGCAATGAGGCCGAGCGCGGCGCTGTCGCAATCACCACGCTCGTTGTCGGCCCTCCGGTCACGATGATCGTGCTCGGCGCTGCCGGCCAGGCTCCGATCGGCTGGTCGCTCGTGGGTGCCATCCTGCCGATCGTCGTCGGCATTATTCTGGGCAACCTCTTCCCCAGCTTTAAGAAGATGATGGCACCGGCACTTTCCGCCATCATCGTGCTCGTCTTCTTTGCCATGGGCTCGACCATGACCTTTGGCCAGCTCATTAATGGTGGTCTTCCCGGTATTCTGCTCGGCGTGATCTGCTCGGTGGTCTTTGCAATTCCCGTTATCGCGGTCGATAAGCTCACAGGCGGTACGGGTGTCGCAGGTGCGGCCATTTCGAGCTGCGCCGGAGCCAATGTGGCCACGCCTGCTGCCATGGCAAGCGTCAACGAGGCCTTGTACGGCGGTGTGGTGCTCGCGACGGCCACGGCACAGGTTGCTGCCTGTGCAATCGTGACTGCTATTTTGACCCCGCTGGTCACCAGCTGGTGCTACAAGCATTTTGAGGGCCAGCAGAGCAACAGCAAGGCAACGACCGACAAGGCCGCCTCAGCCGCCTAATGCCAAGCGGCAATCAAAGCTAAAAACTAGTCACACCACAGGGCGGCCACGGGGGATCCCGTGGCCGCCCTGCAGTTTCTGTAGGGTCTCTGGAACACTTTACCCTGCTAAAGCTGGCATAACAGCTAGAGTGAACGTCGTACAAAGGCAAGGAAAAATACCAAACAAATCGGTGAACGGTAGTTGTTCGCGCTCGCATTTCCTGCGGGTTTGTAAAAAACGCCTTTATGATATAAAAAAAGAAACATATAACAGCCCAGATGGAGAGGGTCGCTATGTTATCCTTCTCAAACGGGTGAAATCTTGGGTTTTGGGTTGTAGTTCCAAGGTGGACAAACGTTTTCCCTGCACCAACGTGTGGTGAAGAACGGAAGAAGCCGGTAGTGCAAGCCGAACATTCAAGAATTCAATAAGCAGCGGTGTGAGAGAGCGCCGCATTACACGTAACTAGGAGCGTGGTTACACAATGCAGGAGGCATGGGAAGGCTTCAAGGAAGGCATCTGGACGGGAGAAGTTGACGTCCGAGACTTCATCCAGAAGAACTACACCCCCTACGAGGGCGACGAGTCGTTCCTCGCCGGCCCAACCGAGCGTACCAAGGAGCTGTGGGGCGAGGTTCTCGACCTGCTGCTTAAGGAGCGCGAGCAGGGCGGTGTCCTCGATATGGACACCAAGACCGTTACGGGTATCGTGAGCCACCCCGCTGGCTACATCGATAACGCCCACCGCGAGAAGGAGACCATCGTCGGTCTCCAGACTGACAAGCCGCTCAAGCGCGCGCTGCACGTCAACGGCGGTATCCGCATCGCTTGCCAGGCTGCCAGCCAGCACGGCTACAAGATCGACGAGAACGTTGTCGAGCGCTACACCTTCGAGCGCAAGACTCACAACGCCGGCGTCTTCGATGTCTACACCCCCGAGATGCGCGCCTGCCGCTCGGCCCACATCATCACCGGTCTGCCCGATGGCTATGGCCGCGGCCGCATCATCGGCGACTACCGTCGTGTCGCCCTGTACGGTGTCGACTACCTGATCAAGGACAAGGAGGCCCAGAAGGCTTCCACCCCGACGGTCATGACCGCCGACAACATCCGCGATCGTGAGGAGCTGCAGGAGCAGATCCGCGCCCTCGGCGAGCTCAAGATGATGGCCGAGACCTATGGTTTCGACATTTCCAACCCTGCTACCAACACGCAGGAGGCCATCCAGTGGATGTACTTCGCCTACCTCGCTTCCGTCAAGGAGCAGAACGGCGCCGCTATGTCCATCGGCCGTACCTCCACGTTCATCGACATCTACGCTGAGCGCGACCTTGCCAACGGTACCTTCACCGAGGAGCAGATCCAGGAGTTCGTGGATCACTTCATCATGAAGCTCCGCATGGTCAAGTTTGCCCGTACCCCCGAGTACCAGGCCCTGTTTACCGGCGATCCGCAGTGGGTCACCGAGTCCATCGGCGGCATGGGTGTTGACGGCCGTACGCTCGTTACCAAGATGAGCTACCGCTACCTGCACACGCTCGAGAACATGGGCACCAGCCCCGAGCCCAACATGACCGTTCTGTGGTCGACCCGTCTGCCCGAGAACTTCAAGAAGTTCTGCGCCAAGACTTCTGTCGCCAGCTCCTCGATTCAGTACGAGAACGACGACCTCATGCGCGTCTACCACGGCGACGACTACGGCATTGCCTGCTGCGTGTCCTCCATGCGCATCGGCAAGGAGATGCAGTTCTTCGGCGCCCGCGCCAACCTGGCCAAGTGCCTGCTGTACGCACTCAACGGCGGTGTTGACGAGGTCTCCAAGAAGCAGGTCGGCCCCAAGTATCGCGCCGTCGAGGGCGATACGCTCGATTACGACGACGTTGTGGCCAAGTACAACGACATGATGAAGTGGCTCGCTGGCGTGTACGTCAACTCGCTGAACATCATCCACTACATGCACGACAAGTATTGCTACGAGCGCATCCAGATGGCTCTGCACGACAAGCACGTGCACCGCTGGTTCGCTACGGGCATTGCTGGCCTTTCCGTCGTGGCTGACTCCCTGTCCGCCATCAAGTACGCCAAGGTCCACCCCGTCCGCGACGAGAACGGCATCATTGTCGACTTCGAGACCGAGGGCGAGTTCCCCAAGTACGGTAACGACGACGACCGCGTCGACCAGATCGCTCACGACGTTGTGCACCAGTTCATGGAGTACATCCGCATGAACGACACCTACCGCAACTCCGTGCCCACGACCTCGGTTCTGACCATTACCTCCAACGTCGTGTACGGTAAGAAGACCGGTTCCACGCCTGACGGCCGCAAGGCTGGTCAGCCGTTCGCCCCGGGTGCTAACCCCATGCACAAGCGCGATAGCCACGGCGCCATCGCTTCGCTGTCTTCGGTTTCCAAGCTCCCGTTCCGCGATGCTCAGGACGGCATCTCCAACACCTTCTCCATCATCCCGGGTGCGCTCGGCAAGGAGGACCAGGTGTTCTTTGGCGATATCGACCTTGATCAGCTGGGCGAGTAACTATTGTTAGTGCTATACTAACAATAACGATTACTGATTAGCGCGCCGGTTTCGGCCGGCGCCTATCGATCGAAGGAGACACATTATGAAGGTTTCTGAAGTTTCCGAGACTCAGGCCGATAACCTGGTCCACATGCTCGACGCTTACGCCGAGAAGGGTGGCCACCACCTGAACATCAACGTCTTCAACCGTGAGACGTTGCTCGACGCTCAGGCTCACCCCGAGAAGTATCCGCAGCTGACCATCCGCGTTTCCGGCTATGCCGTGAACTTCCACACGCTCACCAAGGAGCAGCAGGACGAGGTCATTTCGCGTACCTTCCACAACAAGTTCTAAAGGGATTTAACTCCCGCAGGACCGCCGGGCCGCTTTGGGCTACTTTCCAAAACGTCCTCGGACATGCAAAGGGCTCCGCTGCGCGCTTCGCGCGGCGGAGCCCTTTGCGTCCTGCGGAATGTTTTGGAAAGTAGCCCAAAGCGGCCCGGCGGGTCTCCTGTGTAGTCACCCTTTAGGCGGAACTCTCCTAATGGGTTGAGCGTTCTGGATTCTTGCTTGCTACCGTTTATCGCGTATAGCTACCGTTTGCGGAATAAGTAACACTCCTTAATAAACCGTGTAGAATCTCAGATAAGCACGGAGTTTTCCAGGGAGACGCTGTCCTTTGTTGTGTGCAAGGGGCGGCGTCTCTTTGGCGCTTGGAGGCCGTTCTGCAGCAGGACGGCGGACGTGCGTCACATATTCAAAAGCCAACGTCGAGATGGGTTGTGATGATAATGGGCAAGTACGTAATCGTGGTTGAGTCTGGTTCGGATGTGACGCCGGAGCTCTGCGAGCGCTATGGCATCGTGCGCGTGCCCATGCATGTCACGATTGGTGACGAGACCGTCGAAGACGGATCGATCGACCCGCTTGAGATTTACTCGCGCTGCAACGAGTTTGGTGTGATGCCCAAGACCAGCGGTTGCTCGCCGGCGGATTTTGCGCATGTGTACGACCGCATCCACGCCGAGCGGCCCGATGCGACCATTTTGCATCTTGCGTATTCCGAGGTTACGACCTGCTCGCATCAGTCGTCGAAGATTGCGGCAAAGGGCCGCGATTACGTCTTCTCCATGGATACGCGCTTTGTGTCGGTGGGCCAGTCGCTTGTCGCCGTTGAGACCGCCAAGTATATCGAAGCCCATCCGGATGCCACCGTCGACGAGATCTTTGCCTTCACCAATTCGGTGATGGACCGCGTGCTGTTGGGCTTTGTCCCCACCGATCTCGCCTTCCTTAAGGCTGGCGGTCGTTTGTCCAACGTGGCATTCCTCGGTGCCCATCTGCTCAAGATTAAGCCCTGCATTGAGGTAACGGGCGGTAAGTTCGTGGCGACCAAGAAGTTCCGCGGTTCTATGCTCAAGTGCGCCCGTGCCTTTATTGACCACATGGTTGCGAAGGGCGATATTGATTACTCGCACATTGGTTTGGCGTATTCAGTGGGCCTTTCCGAGGAGCTGCGCGACGATATGGAAGTCTATGCGCACGACCTGGGCTTTAAGGACGTTACCTGGACTCAGGTCGGCGGCGTCATCTCGAGCCACTGCGGCCCGACCGCCTTTGGCGCGGTGCTTACGCTTAAGGCGTAGGGCCTGGCGTCTATCGATTTCTATTGCTTCGGCGGCGGGCGGGTTGCGACAACCTTCCCGCCGCTCTTGCGTAGGGCCAAATAGGACAACCCAATTGACCGCTAAACCGTTTCGCCATCATGCGTATGGGCTAGAATGGCTCTGGCATTTTAATTGGCAAAACCAAAGGAGAGGCAAGGTAGCGCGAATGGCTGAGATGACGCTCGAAGGTGTGGATGCTCGTCCCGAGGACTCCGCGTTTGCCCTGGGCCGCGTACATTCGATTGAAACGATGGGAACGGTCGACGGACCCGGCATCCGCTTTGTAGTGTTTGTCCAGGGCTGCCCCATGCGTTGTGCGTATTGCCACAACCCCGATACCTGGTCGGTTAACGGCGGCACCATGGTGACCGTCGGGCACCTTATGGACGAGTTCCAGAGTAACCATGAGTTTTACCGCAGCGGTGGTATTACAGTGTCCGGCGGTGAGCCGCTCCTGCAGCCCGAGTTTTTGGCCGACCTATTCCGCGCCATGCACAACAACCCCGATGGTCGCGTGCATACCTGCCTTGACAGCTGCGGATATGCGTTTGACCCCAACCACCCCGAGAAGTTCGATGCTGTGCTCAACGAGACCGATATGGTGCTGCTCGACATTAAGCACGCCGATCCCGTCGAGCATAAGAAGCTGACCGGTTGCGATCCCGCACGCATTCTGGCGTTTGGTGATGAGCTCGCGCGTCGCAAGATCAAGGTCGTTATCCGTCACGTGGTGGTGCCGGGCATTACCGACACGGTGGAGGAGTGCGAGGCGCTCGGTCGTCTGATCGCCCCGTGGCATAACGTGGTCGGCCTGGAGATGCTGCCGTATCACACGATGGGCATCGTCAAGTATGAGCAGCTGGGGATTCCCTATAAGCTTGAGGGCGTGCCCCAGATGGATACCGCGCGCATGCCCGAGCTGCGCAACGCAGTCATGACGGGCATGAAAAAGCGTCGCGCGGAACTCAAAAACGCCATCGGCTAGCAGCACTCATTGGGGACAGACTTAAATGAGTGCCCCCGGGCACCTAGTTGATTGCTAAAGAGCCCCGTCAAGTTGCGGTGGAATAGTTCTTGTTTTTCGGCTTATGCCGCCCAAACAGGAACTATTTCACCGCAACTGCGTTTTGGGCAAAGATGCGCAACGGAATCGGTGTTTTTGCATAGAAACGCCTGTTTATTGTTTAGAGACACCTCAAACGCGACTGAATATCTTTGGAAAGAAATGCCTGCTATCGACATCGATGGCCGTACCTATGTCATGAGCGTCATGACATCGATGCCGTGGAGCGACCGCTCGAGTGAGGTTACGGCCGCGATTGCAAAGGTGCTGTTTGATACGCGAGCTGCACTGGCATAGCGTGTTCGTTTGGCGAGGTCAAACAAAATGCTGGTACCATACCGTGGTTGAGAATTTCGTATAGGTTTGGGGAATGGTATGGCTACCATCGCGATTATCGGTGCGCTCGAAAAAGAGATCATGCAGATTAAGGAAGAGCTGAGCGACGTTTGCGAGGCGCGGGAGGCAGGCTTGACCGTTGTGAGCGGTGAGCTCGACGGTCTGACAGTTGTCGCCACAACGGCGGGCATGGGCACGGTGAACGCCGCCGCTGCAACACAGCACCTCATTAGCAAGTATGCTCCGCAGGCTGTTGTGTTTTCGGGCATTGCGGGCGGTTTGAACCCCAAGCTCCATATCGACGACGTGGTCATTGGCAAACGCCTGCGCTATCTGGATACCGATACCGCGCTTATCGCCGAGTCTGCACCGGGGCTCGAGGAGTTTGGCTCGACGCCCGCGCTGGTCGATATTGCCGTCGACGTGCTTGCTGAGCGTGGGTTCGTTGATGCTTCAACAAATGCAGTCGCTTCGAACGAGGGCACCAAACAGTTCCTGGTCGGCACGATTGCCACGGGTAACCGCTTTGTGACGGGCGCCGCCATGCGTAACGACGCTATCGAAGCGACGCATGCCGATTGTGTCGGCATGGAGGGCGCGGCGATTGCTCATGTCGCAACCAAAAATGGTGTCGATTGCCTGGTGTTGCGCGCTATCAGCGATAATTGTGACGAGGCGTACGATGCAATTTGCGATCGAGAGTTCGATCTGTTCGAGTACGCGCGTGTCGCAAGTAACATCACGCTCGATATCGTCCGCCGCATTGCCGCTGCGCAATAGCGCGCTCTTTTGTAAGAACCTACGACCAAGGAGTGTCCATGGCCGATTCCATTAACTACCAGCTTGCCAAGTTCGTCGCCAGCTACGGCAAGGTTTCGCAGATTCCCGAGTCCACCTGCCCCGAAGTGAGCTTTGTCGGCCGCTCCAATGTGGGCAAGTCGTCGATTATGAACAAGCTCTTTGGCCGCAAGAACCTGGTCAAGGTTTCGAGCACACCGGGCAAGACAAGCAACATCAATTTCTTCGAGGCCGACGACGTGCACTTCGTCGACCTGCCGGGCTATGGTTTCGCCCGTCGTTCTAAGGCCGAGCGCGACCGCTGGGCCGAGCTTATCGGCGACTTCTTTGACTCCGAGCGCAGCTTTAACTTGGTCGTCTCGCTGGTGGACATTCGTCACGACCCCAGCAAGCTCGATCATGACATGATCGACTACCTGCAGGGCAACGAGTTCAACTTTATCGTCTGCCTCACCAAAGCCGACAAGCTCAGCCGCACCCAGCAGGCCCGCCAGGCAGCAGCCATCAAAAAGCAGCTCAACGTCCCGGCCGAAAACGTAATCATCACAAGCTCCCAAACCGGTGTGGGCATCGACGAGCTCAAGCGCCGCATTGCCGAGGCGTGCCTCTAATAAGTGCTTCAGTCTAGCAAGAGCCCCTACCAATAAAAAGCCAAACTATCAGCCCGGCGCCCCTTCAAAGCGTGGGTCCCTGTAGACATCCTCAGCAAGGTAGGCGCAGGGACGGTCGGGATGTTCCCTCAAAATCATTCCGCAGCGCGAAGGCCCCTTGTCCGTCGCTCCGTAGGAGCAGCAAGGGGCCTTCATGCGCGAGGACGATTTTGAGGGAACATCCCGACCGTCCCGGACAGGTATATGAGGAGGATGTCTACAGGTACTCGATTTGAGCGCCTTCCGTGTCGCACGTCAGAATATGCGTATCACACTTAGGGAACTGCTCGCGCAGCTTGACCTGCAAGAACTTTGCCACGATGGTGTCGTCGGTTACAGCCATGAGGGTCGAGCCCGAACCGCTGATCCAGATGGTCTTGGCGCCGCCGTTAAGGCAGGTGTCGCGCACGGCGTTGTAATCGGGAATCAGGCGGCGGCGATAGGGCTCCTGGATGCGGTCGTCGTTGGCGGCGGCAATCAGGTCAAGGTCGCCGGTCTCCAGGCCGCGCGTCATGCCGGCGATGCGGCCCATTTGCCATACGGCGGTGGAGAGTGGAATCTCCTGCGGCACGACCTTGCGCGCCTCACTCGTATGCACCTCGTAGGGCGGAATCACGGTAATAAAACGCAAGCGATCGCTCACCTCGTAGCGCAGACACTGGGGGAGCGAATCAGTCGGCGTAAAGGAGCAAACGGCACCACCCAGGATGGCAGGGGCGACGTTATCGGGATGGCCCTCGACCTCGGTGGCAATGCGGACGAGCTCGGCACGGTCGACGGTGTGGCCCGTCAGCGCGGCGGCGGCCATAATGCCGGCGACGACGCAGGTGGAGCTGGAGCCCAGGCCGCGAGCGACGGGCACATCGGTTTGAATGTCGATGGCAACGGGAAAAGCCGGCTCGCCCCATGCGGCCAGCGCATCCACAAAGCTCACGTAGACTAGGTTGTTCTCGTTTTGGAACTCCTCGGGGCAACCCGTGATGGTGAGCTTGTCGGCGCGCTCAAAGGTGAAGTGCGAGTAGAGGCTGACGGCCATGCCGAGGGTGTCGTAGCCGATGCCTAGGTTTGCGCTGGTGGCGGGGACGGTGATCTTGATCATGGGAATCTCCTGGGCGGTCTGCCTGTTTAGTTCGCTGCTCGGGCAGTCCTGGCTCGCTCGGAAAGCACATTAAGTGCTTTCCGGCTCGTGCGGAACTCGCGACGAGCTAAACAGGCAGACCCGCATGTCAGTTCGTCATCATCCGGTGGGTTTCTGATAAAAGAAGGTGCGCCGGCTTTCGCCGGCGCTTAATAAGGGGTTTAGTTGGTGCTCATTCGTTTTGCTGCGGACTCGACGTAGCTTGCCATCTCATCGACGTCGCAGACGTCTTCGAAGCGGACGGGCTTGGATTCGAGTTCGGCGAGCTGGGTCGGGGCGACCGTGTTGGTGGCCTGCTCGAGTACACGCATAGCCTCAAAATCATCCTCGGGAACGTTGAGGCCCAGGGCGTCGCAGCAGGCGCGCGGGAACTTGTAGGGGCTGGCGGTCGAAAGCAGCACGCGGGCCTTGGCGCCCTCGGCGGGGGCGACCTGCTCAAAGACGTGATAGCCGCAAGCGGTGTGCGGGTCGATCACGTAGCCGTTCGCATCCCAGCAGCTCTTGATGGCGGCGCGGACCTCGTCCTCGCTGGCCCAGCCGCAGCCAAACACGCTCTGGATCTTGGCCAGCAGGTCGGCGGGAACCTCGTAGCGACCCGCCTGGGCAAGCTGCTCCATAAGCCCGGCAACGAGCTCGCAGTCGCCGTCGGACAGGAAGTAGAGCATGCGCTCCAGGTTGGAGCTAATAAGGATGTCCATCGACGGTGAAATGGTCGTGAAGAACGGGCGGTTACGGTCGTAAACGCCGGTGGTCAGGAAGTCGGCAAGCACGTTGTTCTTGTCGCTCGCCACGACGAGCTTGGCGACGGGCAGACCCATGCGCTTGGCGTAGTAGCCGGCCAAGATATCGCCAAAGTTGCCGGTGGGCACACAGAACTCTACGGCGTCGCCGGCCTCGATAGCGCCGGCGCGCAGCAGCTGCGCATAGGCGGCAAAGTAGTAGACGACCTGCGGCACCAGACGGCCGACGTTGATGGAGTTGGCGCTCGAAAGCACCGTGCCGGCTGCCTCTAGACGCTCGGCAAGCTCCTTATCGGCAAAGATGCGCTTGACGGCGCTCTGAGCGTCGTCAAAGTTGCCGCGGATGCCGCAGACGGCGACGTTGTCGCCCTCCTGCGTGGACATCTGCAGATTCTGGACGCGGCTGACCTTGCCCTCGGGATAAAAGACGGTGATGCCCGTGCCCGGAGCGTCGGCAAAACCGGCGAGCGCGGCCTTGCCGGTGTCTCCCGACGTGGCGGTGACGATCATGATGCGCTCGGCGCCGCCGTCCTTGGCAGAGGTGCGGGCCATAAGGCGGGGGAGCATCTGCAAGGCGACGTCCTTAAAGGCGCTCGTGGGGCCGCCAAAGAGCTCCATCACATAGGTCTGAGGGGCGTCGGCGCCCGGTGCGGCGTCGAGTTTGACGAGCGGCGTGACCTCTTCGCTCGCAAACGTGCCGCGGTATGCCTCATTCACACAGGCCGAAATTTCTTCGTCTGTGTAATCATTCAGTAACATTCCCAACACATCTTGAGCGATTTCAAAGTACGATTTATCTGCAAGCGAGCTGATATCGAGTTGCTGGGTGCCCAGCTCGTCCGAGACAAACAAACCCCCGTCGGGAGCGATGCCGGTACGGATTGCCACCTTACTTGAGCACGATAAAGTGCGTCCTCGTGTACTATGATAAGTTCCCATATAACACTGCTCCTCGGATGCCTTGGTCCCAATCGGTGAAACCATGGTATCAGAGCGCGCAAAATAGGTTCGCAGAGGCTTTTTAGAAAGGTAACCTCCAGCCCATGATTAAGATTGCCAAGTTTGGCGGCTCGTCGGTCGCCGACGCCGAACACTTTAAGAAGATCAAGGCCATTGTCGATGCCGACCCGGCCCGCCGTTTTGTGGTGGTTTCTGCCTGCGGTCGCCGCTTTAAGGGCGACACCAAGGTGACCGACCTGCTCTACCTGGTTAACGCGCACGTTAAGTACCACGTGTCGTGCGAGGAGCTGCTCGAGGACATTGGGCAGCGCTATTTTGATATCGCTGACGAGCTGGAGCTCACCTATCCCATCCGCGAGGAGTTCGCGGCCTTTGCCGAGCGCGCCCGCTCGGGCGGCTACTCCACCGAGGAGCTTGTGAGCCGCGGCGAGTACTTCACCGCTCGCCTGATGGCCGAGTACCTGGGCCTGCCGTTCCTGGATGCCGCGACGGTCGTGGCGTTCCATCACGACGGTACGCTCAGCATGAATCGTACCTGCGAGCTGGTGCAGGAGTACGGTCAGCAGGGCGGCTTTGTTATGCCCGGCTTCTATGGCGCGACGCGTGAGGGTCAGATTAAGCTACTCGATCGTGGCGGCGGCGATATTTCCGGCTCGATCCTGGCCAAATGCCTTGGTGCCGACCTGTATGAGAACTGGACCGACGT
The DNA here is from genome assembly GCA_003462965.1 of Collinsella sp. OF03-4AA. Lineage (GTDB taxonomy): Bacteria > Actinomycetota > Coriobacteriia > Coriobacteriales > Coriobacteriaceae > Collinsella. The sequence continues at coordinate 2,351 of QSCH01000038.1, read as the reverse complement.
TTCGGGCTTCTATTCCGCCGATCCGCGTATTGTTCCCGAGGCTCAGCCCATTGCCCGCGTTACCTACGAGGAGCTGCGCGAGCTTTCGTACATGGGTGCAAGCGTCCTGCACGAGGAGGCTGTGTTCCCCGTGCGCGAGGCTGGTATTCCGCTGGTCATCAAGAACACCAACGCGCCGCAGGATCCCGGTACCATCATTAGCGAGACGGCCGACGAGGGCGAGGCGGAGCCCATCATTACCGGCGTGACCGGCAAGCGCGGCTTTGTCGCCATCAACGTTGCCCGCGACCGTACCAAGCCTCGTGTCGGCTTTATGCGCCGCGCGCTTTCGGTATTCGAGCGCTATGACGTTTCCGTTGAGCACATGCCCACCGGTGTCGACCGCTTTGGCGCCGTGGTGCAGGAGCAGGACGTGCGCGATTCGCTGTACTCGCTCGTAGGCGACATTCAGCAGGAGGTCGAGCCGCTCGAGATCGAGGTTGTCGAGGGCTTGGCACTTATCGCGACCGTCGGTCGTAACCTGCGCGGCCGTGCAGGTATCTCGGGCCATCTGTTTGGCATGCTTGGCCAGGCGGGCGTGAGCGTGCGTATGATTTCGCAGAGCTGCGACGAGATTAACATTATCATCGGCGTGGAGGAGAAGGACTTCGATCTGGCGATTCGGACCATTTACCGCGCCTTCTCCGACGAGAACGGCATTGTGAAGGTCTCTGACCTGGAGGCTCCCGCGCCGGCCGATCCCGCCCCGGCCGCGCTCAAAAAGTAGCGACTGCTCGGTAGATTTTTGGTCATGTCTCAAAAATCTACGGCGGGGCGTTTCGTTTCGGTTTCGTTTCGACGGGGCGGGTTTCGTGCCCGCCCCGTTCTTGTATACACTGGCAACAATAATCGGCCTGCTCGGCGTGCGGGCAAAAGCCAAAACCTTTAAAGGGGGAAGCATGAAACAGTACACGGTTGCTATTTTGGGCGCGACGGGAGCCGTGGGCACCCAGATGCTCGAGTGCCTCAACGAGCAGGAGTTTCCGGTCGGTAAGCTCAAGCTGCTGGCGAGCGCGCGCTCTGCGGGCAAGACCGTTGAGTTCCGCGGCGAGCAGATCGTGATTGAGGAAGCTTGCCCCGAGGCTTTTGAGGGCTGCGACATCGTGCTCGGCGCTGCCGGCGACGATATCGCCAAGGAGCTGCTGCCCGAGGCCGTCAAGCGCGGCGCCGTCGTGGTCGACAACAGCCACGCCTTCCGCATGGATCCCGAAGTGCCGCTGGTTGTGCCTGAGATCAATGCCGACGATATCAAGTGGCATCACGGCCTTATCGCCAATCCCAACTGCGCGACCATCATCGGCCTGGTTCCTACGTGGCCGCTGCATCAGCTCGCCGGCGTGAAGCGCATGATCGTCTCGACGTATCAGGCTGCTTCGGGTGCCGGCGCTCCCGGCATGGCCGAGCTCGAGGCTCAGCTGGCCGCCTTGGGCCGTGGCGAGGAGATTCCCGAGCCGCGCGCATTTGCCGCCCAGCTCGCGAGCAACCTGATTCCGCAGATTGGCGGCGTCAAGGAGGAGGGCTTTACCTCCGAGGAGATGAAGCTGCAAAACGAGGGTCGCAAGATTATGCATCTGCCCGAGCTGCGCGTGAACTGCACCTGCGTGCGCGTGCCCGTGCTGCGCTCGCACTCCGAGAGCATTACGCTTGAGTTTGAGCGCGACATTACGGTTGAGGAGGCCCGTGCTGCGCTGGCTGCCGCTCCCGGCGTCAAGCTAGTTGACGACATGAGCGCCGAGGATGCACACGACCGCTTCCCCATGCCGATGGATACGTCCGACCAGGACCTGATTTGGGTCGGCCGCGTGCGTCGCGACATCTCGAACCCCGAGGCCGCGCGCGGTATCACCTTCTGGTGCTGCGGCGACCAAATCCGTAAGGGCGCGGCAACCAACGCCGTTCAGATCGCTAAGCTGCTCTGCGAGTAGTGTGACCTGTCCGGCGGGGGCCGGGCTTGGTTTTCAGAACGTCCTCGACCATGTGCGGCGCCTTGTCCTGCTCCTTCGGAGCCGCGGACAAGGCGCCACACTGGTCTGCGGAGTGTTCTGAAAACTAAGCCCGGCCCCCGCCTGCGGTGACGCTGCTGCAAGCGGCCTGCGATGGGGGCCGTTGTTGGTTGGGGCCGCTGGGCTGATGTGGGGGCACGTGGTTGTTGCAGGCCCTGGTCCCGGCCTGCGGTGACGCTGCTGCAAGCGGCCTGCGATGGGGGCCGTTGTTGGTTGGGGCCGCTGGGCTGATGTGGGGGCACGTGGTTGTTGCAGGCCCTGGTCCCGGCGGCGGCCTCGGCGCTTTGCGCCTGCCGCCTTGGGGGACTG
>QSCH01000037.1:0-22542 GCA_003462965.1 Collinsella sp. OF03-4AA | reverse complement strand
CGATCTCCCGGGGCCGGCCGGTCCGGCCCTCAGGGTATCGGATTCCCACATTCACCCGCACATGTGCGGATGAATGTGGGAAGTGTTCGGATGAAGTTGCCAATCAAGGCTTGAAAGAATTCACAGCAGTGTCATTCAAAAGCGTTCCGTTGGTCGTAATAGAATAGGTAAAGTTTCTATTGGGGTATATTCTTTTTGAATAGTCGACCGTTTTCCATATCAGCGGCTCGTTAATCATGGGTTCCCCACCAAAAAAGACGATTGCAAGCGTTTCGTTTTCCGATGAACTTGCGACGAGGTAGTCGACCGCCTTGAAGGCTATCTCGTCTGTCATCAGCAGAGGAGACGTTCCATAATCTCCTTTACCGGCAAAACAGTAACTACAACCAAGGTTGCATGCATGTGAAACGTGGAGTTCGATGGATCTAAGTTTTCGAGGCGTGTCTTTTGTTAAGAAAGTCCGCTCAGACAATCGTTGATACTCATCAATGTCGTCTTCAAGTTCTGCTATGGTCGTTTGGTCGTAGCCTTTCGCAGCAAGTGACTTTGTTAGCAACTTCGAGTTGACCGTTCTTCCCGATGCTTCAAATATGCGAAGCGCATCTTCTGATGCTTGGTCAACCTGAAAGCAATTGCGAGTGACCTCATCGAAGCAGTAACGACGATCACTTACTGAGAAAAAATGCATACGTTCCTCAATTTCATGCTGGACTGGCACTAGCCTTGTTTATTGTTACGCAGCTATAAAAAACCACCAGCGGGGATTCGGTGTGCGGCCCAATCGGACTCCCAAAAGGTTCTATTTGAGACTGGCAAGCTTTGTGTTGTTGGCACTTCGACAGCGCTCTTTATTCCAACATGGAGCCTCGCAGTTTGAGTCGACTTGCCTCTGGAAGGTCCGATCTCAACTTGATTTAGGATGAAAACAGATTACAGGCGCGCTCCTCTAGAAAGAAAGGAAACCAATCGCCGCCTTTCACCAGGAAAGTTTTTATAGCCCACCTCGAGCAAAATGAAAGATGCGAGAGCGATTGGGGAACAACGCGAATCTCCCCTTTTGGGTGGGAGCGAGCCTTCAGCCACCGGCGAACGACTCGCCCTGGTCAGAATCTGGAAGTGGTGCCGGGCCGCTTGGGCCTCCCCGGTGACTTCGTGGGGCTTACCTGCCTGACGTCGAGGAGTACATCCGCAAGATTCGTTCCCTATGCCGTTTGCTCTCACGCCCGCCTTGGTTCCAAGTCGGGCGAGCACGAGGTCGCGCCGGCGCATCCGCTGGGACTGCTGCGCGTGCAAAACGGCTACGCGGTGAGCGTCCCGCGCTGGATTCAGCCGAGTGAGGAAGGCGTCGAGATCGGCGCGCTGGCAACGGGGGAGGGCGGCATCACCGATGTGGGCGATGACGTTTCGGCTCGCCATGCCCACGTGTGGTGCGATGACCAAAATGTCTGGTACGTTGAGGACCTGTCGTCCACCAACGGAACCGTGGTGGTAAACGACGCGACGAACGTCTGCACCCAGGTCGAGCCCGGCCGCTCCGCCCAGCTCAACCCCGGTGACGAGCTCAAGCTCGGAGAATCCACAACCTACGCCATCCTCCTCGGCGCCCTCTGACTCATCTCCTAAATAAGTTGCGGTGAAATAGGGGCTGTTTAAGGCTACGGCCGGCAAAAACAGTTCCTATTTCACCGCAGCTGCCATTTGGTCCCTCGGTGACGGAAGGATCAATTTTGCCCTTGATGGTCACCCAAGGTAAACCTTTACCGCCCGCCTATATTTGCCGAAATTACACTTGACGGCGGGGTACAATAAACCCGCATGCGGATTTCCGTTGCGGGCGCTTCCCATCGCCGGGGCGTGCCCGGGAGCATCCGGCATGCGGCCTTTGCGGCGCTCGGTCATGTGCAAGACGGGTAGCTGGGCTTGTGGAGCGCGTGCAGCCCTCCTCGCCTCGGCATGCCTTCTCTCCACGCCATGTACCTGCTGCTGAGCCTGCCTGCCAGATGATTGGAAGCAACAGCGAAAATCCCATCACGCCAACATCCCGGCGATCGCCGGGGCCTGTATACCTATATGAGAGGAGAGGGGTATATGGCGCGTAAGTTTAAGTCTATGGACGGCAACGAGGCGGCCGCATATGTTTCGTATGCGTACACCGAGGTAGCGGGAATCTATCCCATTACGCCGTCCAGCCCGATGGCCGACCATGTCGACCAGTGGGCGGCCCAGGGTCGCAAGAATATCTTCGGCACCCCGGTCAAGGTCGTCGAGATGGAGTCCGAGGCAGGTGCAGCCGGTACCGTTCACGGTTCGCTGGGCGCCGGTGCTCTGACCACCACCTACACGGCTTCTCAGGGTCTGCTCCTGATGATCCCGAACATGTACAAGATCGCGGGCGAGCAGCTCCCGGGCGTCTTCCACGTCTCCGCGCGTTGCGTCGCTTCCCACGCCCTGAACATCTTTGGCGATCACTCCGACGTCATGGCCTGTCGTCAGACCGGTTTCGCCATGCTCGCCGAGGGCAACGTCCAGGAGGTCATGGACCTCTCGCCGGTGGCTCACCTTGCCGCCATCGAGGGTAAGACCCCGTTCCTTAACTTCTTCGACGGCTTCCGCACCAGCCACGAGATCCAGAAGGTCGCCATGTGGGACTACAAGGATCTGGCCGAGATGTGCGACATGGACGCCGTCCAGGCTTTCCGCGACCACGCGCTCAACCCTGAGCACCCGCACACCCGCGGCAGCCACGAGAACGGCGATATCTTCTTCCAGAACCGTGAGGCCTGCAACAAGGTCTACGACGAGCTTCCCGCCGTCGTCGAGGGCTACATGAAGAAGATCAACGAGAAGCTCGGCACCGATTACGGCCTGTTCAACTACTACGGCGCTCCCGATGCTGATCGCGTCGTCGTGTGCATGGGCTCCTTCTGCGACGTGCTCGAGGAAGTCATCGACTACCTCAACGCTCACGGCGAGAAGGTCGGCCTGGTCAAGGTTCGCCTGTTCCGCCCGTTCTCCATCAAGCACTTTGTGGACGTTCTCCCCGAGACCGTCCAGAAGATCGCCGTCATGGACCGTACCAAGGAGCCGGGTTCCATCGGCGAGCCGCTCTACCAGGACGTCGTCTCCGCTCTCTACGAGGCCGGCAAGACGGGCATCAAGGTCGTCGGCGGCCGTTATGGCCTGGGCAGCAAGGACACGCCTCCCGCGTCCGCGTTCGCTGTCTTCGAGGAGCTCAAGAAGGACGAGCCCAAGCGCGAGTTCACCATCGGCATTGTCGATGACGTGACCAACCTGAGCCTGCCCGAGGCCGAGGATGCGCCCAACACCGCAGCCCCCGGCACCATCGAGTGCAAGTTCTGGGGTCTGGGTGGCGACGGTACCGTCGGCGCCAACAAGAACTCGATCAAGATCATCGGCGACCACACCGACAAGTACGTCCAGGCCTACTTCCAGTACGACTCCAAGAAGACCGGCGGCGTCACTGTCTCGCACCTGCGCTTTGGTGATTCCCCGATCCGCTCGCCGTACTACGTGACCAAGGCCGACTTTGTCGCTTGCCACAACCCCAGCTACATCGTTAAGGGCTTCAAGATGGTCCGCGACGTCAAGCCGGGCGGCACCTTCCTGGTCAACTGCCAGTGGAGCGACGAGGAGTTCGCCGAGCACATGCCCGCCGTGGCCAAGCGCTACATCGCGAACAACAACGTCAACGTCTACCTGATCGACGCTATCGACCTGGCGGCCAAGGTCGGCATGGGCAAGCGCACCAACACGGTGCTTCAGTCCGCCTTCTTCGCGCTGGCTAAGGTCCTGCCCGCCGAGGACGCCCTGCAGTACATGAAGGACGCGGCTACCAAGTCCTACATGAAGAAGGGCCAGGCCATCGTCGACGCCAACCACAAGGCCATCGATGCCGGCGCTACCGCCTTCCATAAGTTCGAGGTTCCGGCCGACTGGGCTACCGCCGAGGATGCCGCCTCCGTCGAGCTCTCCGAGGAGACCAAGTCCGCTATCGCCCAACAGGTCAAGAATCTGCTCGAGCCCATCGATCGCATGGATGGCGACAGCCTGCCTGTTTCCGCCTTCGTCGGTTGCGCCGACGGCCAGTTTGAGCTGGGCGCCTCCGCATACGAGAAGCGCGGCGTCGCCGTGGTCGTTCCCCACTGGGACGAGACCAAGTGCATCCAGTGCAACCAGTGCGCCTATGTGTGCCCGCATGCCACCATCCGTCCGTTCGCGATGACCGAGGACGAGGCTGCCGCCGCGCCCGAGGCTACCCGCACGCTCGACGCCATGGGCCCCAAGGCCAAGGGCATGAAGTTCACCATGGCCGTGTCCCCGCTCGACTGCATGGCTGCACCAACTGCGTCAAGGTTTGCCCCAAGGCGCCCTCGAGATGGTTCCCACCGAGCAGGAGATGGACCAGCAGCCCGTTTGGGACTACATGGTCGAGAACGTCTCCGAGAAGAAGGAGCTCATCGCGGCCAACGTCAAGGGCAGCCAGTTTAAGCAGCCCTACCTGGAGTTCTCCGGCTCCTGCGCCGGCTGCGCCGAGACCGCCTATGCACGTCTGGTGACCCAGGTCGCCGGCGACCGCATGTTCATCTCCAACGCCACCGGCTGCTCCTCCATTTGGGGCAACCCCGCTGCCACCGCTCCTTACTGCAAGGACAAGGACGGTCACGGCCCGGCGTGGAACAACTCCCTGTTCGAGGACAATGCCGAGCACGGTCTGGGCATGGCCGTGGGCTATGAGGCTGTTCAGCACAAGCTGATTGCCGCTACCCAGGACATCATCGCCGCCGATGGTCCGTCCGACGAGCTCAAGGCTGCCGGCCAGGCTTGGATTGACTCTGTCAACGACGCCGAGGCCTCCAAGACCGCTGCCGCTGCCTACGTTGCCGAGCTCGAGAAGTGCGGCTGCGAGGCTTCCAAGGCAATCCTCGCCGACAAGGCTTACCTCACCAAGAAGTCCTTCTGGATCTTCGGCGGCGACGGTTGGGCCTACGACATCGGCTTCGGTGGCCTGGATCACGTCCTGGCTTCCGGCCACAATGTCAACGTCTTTGTCTTCGACACCGAGGTTTACTCCAACACCGGCGGTCAGGCCTCCAAGGCCTCGAACCTGGGCCAGGTCGCTCAGTTCGCCGCTGCCGGTAAGGTGACCAAGAAGAAGTCCCTGGCCGAGATCGCCATGAGCTACGGCTACGTCTACGTGGCGCAGGTCGCCATGGGCGCCAACCCGGCTCAGACCCTCAAGGCCATCCACGAGGCCGAGGCCTACGACGGCCCATCCCTCATCATCGGCTACAGCCCCTGCGAGATGCACTCCATCAAGAAGGGCGGCATGCAGAACTGCCAGGCCGAGATGAAGAAGGCTGTCGAGTGCGGTTACTGGAACCTCTTCCGCTTCAACCCCGAGGCTGCTGCCGGCAAGAAGTTCTCGCTCGATTCCAAGGAGCCCGCGGGCGGTTATCAGGAGTTCCTGATGAACGAGGCCCGTTACGCTTCGCTGACGCGTTCCTTCCCCGAGCGCGCCGAGGAGCTCTTCAAGGAGAACGAGCAGGCCGCTATGGACCGCTACGCTCACCTGTTGAAGCTCAAGACGGTGTACAACGAGGCCTAGGTCTCCCACCGCAGGATCTGAGGGCTAACCTTCGCGGACGTCCTCGGACATGAAAGAACCCCCGCTGCGCACTACGTGCGGCGGGGGTTCTTTCGTCCTGCGGAGTGTCCGCGAAGGTTAGCCCTCAGATCCTGCTACGACTACGTCCTCGGATTGTGGGGCTGAATGAAGGACGTGGCTGTGGGGGTGCCTTGTCCCGGTCGCTGTTTCGCGGCGTGGCCGCGAAACCACGCGCCACTTTGGGCATGGAGGGCTAGCTGATTGTGGCCTTCTGCTGCCCCAGTGCTGTTTCGCGCCTTTGGCGCGAAAGGCGCAGTACTTTGGGCGTGGGGGCTGGCTTGCGGACTCAGATGACCTAGAGAGATATGGGTGCAAACGAGAAATCGTTGTTGGGGTCGTCCTTTTCCATAAACTCATCGAGACAGAATGTCATATAGATTGGAACGTAAAGGATCTTGCCCTCTTTGCAAAGGTTTTCGTGGCTCAGCACAACGGCCTCGGGAATTTTGTACTCGCCCACACTCATCAAACGGTCGAGGGCTGCATGTGCTCGAACTTTCTTGCCCGATTTGACTTCGATTGGGACAACATGCCCGCGGCACCTTCGATTACAAAGTCGACTTCACCGACCTCACGCGTTTGGTAGTACCACGTATCTGCTCCGAGGGCAACGAGTTCCTGTGCGACCACGTTCTCATAGAGGCCGCCGAGGTTGGGGGTTTTCATGTCAAGGTAGACGGCGCGTGCCGTGCTGCCGGGATACCGCGATGCGAGCATACCTGTATCGGACTCGTATAGTTTAAAGGCCGTCGTTTTCTCCGTCCTCTTGAGAGGACTTCGTGCCTCCGTCACCTGGGGGACCATCAATCCAACGCCTGCGTTCACCAGCCATAGGAAATCCTGCTCGTATTTTTGAAGACGAGCTCCCTCGCCTAGAGACGAGACGATAAAGCGATGGGACTCCGCCTCAAGCTGAACGGGAATTTGCTCGAAAATGGAGCGAACGTTAAACGCTCGAGTCGATGCATATTTAGAGATATCGCTTTTGTACTGATCGACTAGCTGAATTTGAAGCTCACGCGTTCTCACGAGCGAATAGCCCGAATCGATATAGTTCTGAACGACCTCCGGCATGCCGCCGCAAACGATATAGGCTCTAAAGTTTTTGAGCATCGCCTCATGAATAAAATTTTCGACGGGACGCCTCTCGACAAGGCAGCTGCGGATGTCTGCAAGCACATTCTCGCTGACGCTGTTTGCCCAACAAAACTCTTCAAAATCCATCGGCCGCATAACAATGTGCTCGACATACCCTACCGGAAAAGAAGAGATCCCCTTAAACTCAGTCCCAAGCATAGACCCCGAGAAGACATAGCTAAAGCGTCCGTCCTCGACCAGCGCCTTCATAAGTGTAACGATCTGCGGATACTCCTGAATCTCATCGACGAAGATAAGCGTGTCTCCTTCAACAAGCGGTGCATCCGCAAGAAGGGCCACACGGTTGATGAAGTCAATGGAGTTCTTAGCGCCAACAAGTACGTCTCTTGCCTCGGCATCAAGTAGCAGATTGACCTCATAATACGAAGCGTAGTTGCTCTTTCCAAACGCGCGAATCGCATAGCTCTTGCCAATCTGACGCGCACCGGTAACAAGCAGGGCCTTATGGGAGTTATTCTTCCAGCTCAAAAGCCTATCAGTGACTTTGCGGCGTAGCATTAAAACACCTCATTGACAAAAATTGGCAAATAGATTTGCCCCTAATCATACAAAAATTGACAAATAGATTTGACCCAAATCATACAAAAATTGGCAAATAGCAAAGCTCACTTAGGCCTCAAAGCCAGCGAGCCAGCACGGTACTTTGCGAAAAGGCTGGCGGCGCCGTTGTTGAGGGTGGCCAGGTTGACAGTGGCGCCGTTAGCGTTCTCGGCTGCTTGGGCGCGCAGGAGCGAAAGGGCGTCGGTAGCGTTCATGCAGAAGCCGACGGTAAAGTTCCATACTGCGAACTCGCAGTCGCTTGCCGCGGGGTGAAGCGCGATCGGCTATCCCTTATGTTGGATGAAAAGCCCCATGTTTTTGCAGGGGTGCATACTCGTCAAATTAATGTATAGAATCGCGTATAGTGCGAGTAAGATATTGCGCTGTCCGTTTTGTGTTTAGCAAAGATATAGTTTGCATAATCTGGTCTAATCCCTGCTCTATTTAAATAAAGTTGCACGTAAATGGCGTAGATATGCCTGAACTGGGCTTCTTTACGCTGAGCGGGTAAAATCGACCGTTCGCCGCTTAGGTATTTTCAAAATGAATAAAATGAGCGATAAAGAGAATATAAACCTTAATAAACTCGCGTATCGCACGGACGCGGGTTATTAATGGGTTGTAGGCCTTTTACAGAAAGGATTCCAGCAATGTCTAAGCCTCTTGGCAAGCCCGATCGTATTGTCGTCGCCCTCGGCGGCAACGCCCTCGGCAACAACCCCGTCGAGCAGATCGAGGCCGTGAGCAACACCGCCCACGCTCTCCTTGGTCTTATCGAGCAGGGCAACGAGATCATCATCACCCACGGCAACGGCCCGCAGGTCGGCATGATCCAGAACGCCTTCGCCGCTGCCCACGATGCCATCGGTACCCCCGAGATGCCGCTGCCCGAGTGCGGCGCCATGTCCCAGGGCTACATTGGTTATCACCTGCAGCAGGGCATCGGCCGCGAGATGCACAAGCGCTATAAGCGTTGGCACGCCGCCACCGTCGTCACCCAGATCGAGTGCGATCCGGATGATCCCGCGTTCAAGAACCCGACTAAGCCGATCGGTCCCTTCTACACCGAGGAGCAGGCCAAGGAGTTCATGGCCGAGGATCCCTCCAAGGTCTTCGTCGAGGATTCCGGCCGCGGCTGGCGTCGCGTCGTCGCTTCTCCCGATCCCAAGAAGATCGTCGAGGCTGACTCCATCCTCAACCTGCTCGACAACGAGTTCATCGTCATCGCCTGCGGTGGCGGCGGCATCCCCGTCGTCCGCGACTACGAGAACAAGGGCTGCTACAAGGGCGTTCCCGCCGTCATCGACAAGGACCTGGGCGGCGAGCTGCTGGCCGAGGACTGCGACGCCGACGTTCTGTTCCTGCTGACCGCCGTTGAGCATGTCGCCATCAACTTTGGCAAGCCCAACCAGGAGGAGCTCGAGGACCTCACCGCCGACGAGGCCGAGCGTCTGGCCGACGAGGGTCAGTTCGGCAAGGGTTCCATGGAGCCCAAGGTCCGTGCTGCCATCAAGTTCGCTCGTTCCCGCAAGGGCCGCACCTGCATCATTGGCGCTCTGGACAAGGCCGCCGAGACCATGGCCGGCCTCTCCGGTACCCGCATCCACGAGTAGTCTCTACTCTGTTGCCTCTCTCGTGGGCGCCAGGCAAAGCGCCCACAAACTAGCCTCTCTTCATGAGCCCCGCAGTCCGCTCCGGCTGCGGGGCTTTTGCTATTGAGGTAGCTGTTCATGGGTAGTGCTGCGGGCCGCGCCAAAATGACGAGAGTGGATAATCTCCCACTTTGAGCCTGCAAACAGGCCAAAAACGGGAGATTATCCACTCTCATTCTGCGGGTACTCATTGGGGACAGACTTAAATGAGTAGCCGTTGGGGACGTTCTTAAACGACTGGTCAAAAAATGACTACTCATTTAAGTCTGTCCCCAATGAGTGCCCAATGACTAGTAGTAGGCCCACATGGCTTCGACTTCGTTGAGGACCTCTACGACGCCCCAGCGGCGGGCGCTGCGGCTGGCCGAGTTGGGGTCGTAGACGCCAATCTGGTTGGCATCGTCGATGCCGTAGAGCACGATGTAGTGGCCTACGTTGGTAAACGTACCGGGGCGCACTGCGGCGATAACGGGCGCACCCGAGCGAAGTGCTTGGGCAATCGATTCGCAATCGTTATAGAGCTGTGTTCCGTTGAGCCCCAGCTGCCACGCACCGCCTGTCATAAACGACCACTCGGTGGCACCGGTGGGGGCGTAGTTGCCGGCTTCGGCCAGTGCGCATATATCGACCGGCGTCTTATCGGTGTGGCCGGTCTTAAAGATATAGACCATGGTGAGGCAAGTGGGGCCGCAAGCGTTTTCGCGAATAGTGCCACCGGCATAGGGCAGCTCCGACCATGCGGGGTCAATTTGGTAGATGTGGGGCATGGTGCCGGCCTGCCATTGCGAGCGTGGGGTCGAGAACGCAAAGGAGTAACCGGGCGCGACGGGAGCTTTAAGCAGCTTGTCCTCGGCAGTGGGCTCAAGACCGGCTGATCCGTGCGAGATACAGGATCCCAAAAACACAAAGACGAGGCGGGCGGCAATGGAGCAAAGCGCAAGGCGTAGACGGCGGGCTGGAAGTGCGTGGCTTGTGGTGTGCGACGCGGGGCGAGGGGCGGAATTGCCGCGATTGCGTTGAGGTGGCGAAAAGGAGCGCTTAACGTAGTGGTCGGTCGTACGGCAATCGTAGCGGCGCGGCTGCGATGTGTCGGTCTGGCGTTGGCGTGTGCTCGTGCTCACGCGGTCTGACTGCTGCGCGGTACGGCTTTGTTGCCGAGAAGAAGCCCCGGGCTGCTCTTGGGGGCGCTGCTGGTTGCCGTTGTCGGAGGTGCTTCTGGGCGTTGGCGTGGTGCGGCCGGCAAGGCGCACGCTTTGTGGCCGTTGGTCGCCGTCATTGTATCCGTATGCCATTCGAATCACCTTGCCTCGTGTGTAACTTGTCTATCCTACATAAAAAGATGCACGACACATGGGTATGTGCACCAAAAGCCTGACAAATGGTATGAACGTTGCCGCGCCGCGCGCCAAGCGTCACGGCAACAGGTATTCAAAAGCAGACAAGATGAAAGCGTCCAGGACGAATGACGTCTCCCGCCGTTCGTCCCAAAAACGGTGCCGCTCGTTTTGCAGTTCTGCCTTCGGTCGAGCTGCGAGCGGCGCTGCTGCGCCAAGGCCGTATCTTAAAGCCATGGAATAAAAGCGCGCGGCAAAACGGACCGCGCAAGGGGTGACGCCAGGGGGCGTCAAAAAGGAAAGGAGGGGAACAATGGCGGACAAGAACGCAGAAGTTGCAGTCGAGGACAACGGCGGCATGAAGAAAACGCTTTCGCTCTGGAACTTCTTCACCATCGGTTTCGGTGCCATCATCGGTACCGGTTGGGTTCTGCAGGTCGGCGACTGGATGGTCGTGGGCGGCGGTCCCGTTCCCGCTATGATCGCATTCCTCTTGGGTGCAATCTTCCTCGTGCCCGTCGGAGCTGTTTTCGGTGAGCTCACGGCTGCTATCCCCATCTCGGGCGGCATCGTCGAGTATGTCGATCGTAGCTTTGGCCGTACGATGAGCTACATCACCGGCTGGCTCCTGGCCCTGGGCAACGGCATCCTGTGCCCGTGGGAGGCCATCGCCATCTCGACCCTCGTGTCCGAGATGTTCGGCAGCCTGCCCGGTCTTGAGTGGCTGCGCGCCGTCAAGCTCTACACCATCTTGGGCGCCGACGTTTACTTGTTCCCGACGCTAATCGCGCTCGGCTTTGCAGTCTACGTCATCTTCCTCAACTTCCGCGGTGCCAGCTCGGCCGCCAAGCTCCAGGCCTTCCTGACCAAGGCCCTGCTCTGCGGCATGCTGCTCGCCATGGGTGTCTCGCTGTTCACCGGTTCGCCGGAACACGCCATGCCCGTGTTCTCCCAGGTCACCGGTGCTGGCGGCGGCAAGCCCGCTACCGAGGGCACCAGCCTGTTCGCCGGCATCGTGTCGGTCCTGGTTTTGACCCCGTTCTTCTACGCCGGCTTCGATACCATTCCTCAGCAGGCTGAGGAAGCAGCCGAGGGCCTCAACTGGAACAAGTTCGGCAAGATCATCTCCCTGGCCCTGCTGGCCGCCGGTGGCTTCTACATGGTCTGCATCTACTCGTTCGGCACCATCCTCGACTGGCATGAGTTTGTTAAGAGCCCGGTTCCCGCGCTTGCCTGCCTCAAGGGCATCAACATGCTCCTGTACCTGGCCATGCTCGTCATCGCCACGCTTGGACCCATGGGCCCGATGAACTCCTTCTACGGCGCCACGAGCCGCATCATGCTCGCCATGGGCCGAAAGGGCCAGCTGCCCGAGAAGTTCGCCGAGGTCGATCCCAAGTCCGGCGCTCCCAAGCTCGCCTGCGTCGTTCTGGGCGTCATCACCGTCGTCGGTCCGTTCCTGGGCAAGAACATGCTCATCCCTCTGACCAACGTGTCGGCTCTCGCTTCATCTTCTCCTGCGGCATGGTCGCCCTCGCTTGCCTGCGCATGCGCTTCACCGAGCCCGACCTGCCTCGTCCCTACGAGGTGCCCGGCGGCAAGTTTGGCATCTGCCTCGCTGTCGCTGCCTGCGCCGTCATCATCGGCTTGCTCGTGACCCCGTTCTCTCCCGCCTCCCTCAACATGGTGGAGTGGAGCATCGTGATCGGCTGGCTGGCCATTGGCCTGGCCCTCATGGCTTTCACCAATTCCCGCAAAAAGTAACGCCTGGCCGGGGCGGATCGGGTGCGCGGAATCCTCTCTCCCGCGCACCGAACCCGGCACCACTTGGGTAGCTTTGTGAGGCCTTAACCCAACACGGCCTCGCCCACTATATGGATCCATAAGGAGGAACCATGTCCACTAAGTATGCAATCGTTGGCGGCAAGCTCATCGACGGTACCGGTGCCGAGCCGGTCGAGAACTCCCTCGTTCTCGTCGACGACAACGGCAAGATCGAGTATGCCGGTGCTATGCAGGACCTTCCCGAGGGCGTTGAGGTTATCGACGCCGCCGGCAAGACCGTCCTTCCCGGCCTGATCGACACCCACCTGCACTTCTCGGGCAACCTGACCGACGATGACACCGATTGGGTTATGCAGCCGCTCCTCGAGAAGCAGGCCGTCGCCGTCAAGCAGGCCTACGACTGCCTCACCCACGGCCTCACCACCGTCTGCGAGATCGGCCGCTTTGGTATCCAGATCCGTGACTGCATCGACAAGGGCGTCTTTAAGGGCCCGCGCGTTCTGGCCACCGGACTCGGCTTCTGCCGTGTTGCCGGTCACGGTGACTCCCACCACTGCAGCCAGGAGCTCAACAAGGAATCGCACCCCTGGGGCGATCAGGTCGACGGTCCTTGGGATCTGCGCAAGGCCGTCCGTCGTCGCCTGCGCGAGAACCCCGATGCCATCAAGATCTGGGCTACCGGTGGCGGCATCTGGCGCTGGGACTCCGGTCGCGACCAGCACTACTGCTCCGAGGAGATCCAGGCCGTGGTCGAAGAGGCAAAGATGGTCGGCATCCCCGTGTGGAGTCACTGCTACAACAACCACGCCGCCGCCTACGACTCCGTTCGCTTTGGCTGCGAGCAGCTGATTCACGGCTTCGATATCGATGAGCGCACCATGGACCTCATGGCCGAGCAGGGCACCTTCTTCACCCCGACGATCGCCTTCCTGCCCACCTGGTACGCCACCTATCCGCCCGTCTACGTCCCCGAGCTGCACGACAAGTACGAGGGCACCCTGGTCGAGAAGGAGCTGCAGCGCAACTACGACTGCCTGCGCGAGGCCAAGAAGCGCGGCGTCGTCATGACGATCGGCTCCGACTCCTTCTCCTTCGTCACCCCGTACGCACCTGCTCCATCGAGGAGATGTACGAGTTCGTCGACAAGATCGGCTTCACTCCGGTCGAGACCATCACCTGCGCCACCCTCAACGGTGCCAAGATGTGCCACATCGAGGACGAGACCGGTTCCATCGAGGCCGGCAAGTGCGCCGACCTGCTGGTCGTCAACGGTGACGTCGCCGCTGACATTCACGTGCTCAACACCGACAACATGGACGTCATCATGAAGGACGGCTGGATCGTCGAGGCTGGCACCTTTGGCGAGGCCAACAAATACAGCGCCTAAGATACCGTTTGTCGATGGCTGGATGTAAAACACAGTTTTTGATTGCATAATGCAATGGAGAGGGTCGCTTGCGGCCCTCTTTATTGCTATGGGTGCGGTAGATAAAAGGGGATGACGGTGGATTTAAACAGGCTGATTCTGGGCAAGAGCTACAACTCTACCAAGGTCTTTCGTACGGCCCAGCATGTGGTTCAGGCCATCCTGCTCGGTGTTGTCGTTCCGGCGCTTATCCTGTTGCTTATCTGGGATTTGACCGATAATCCCAACCCCGTCCCGGGCGTTGTCGTCATTGCCGGCTTGGTCATGCTGTGCTTCTTCTTCTCGTACGTCTTTGTCGTTCCCGACGACCTCACGTCGAGCGCTACCGACCGCACACTCGCCATCGCATCAAAAATATTCGCCTATACGTCGCGAGGCCTTACGCCCGAAGCGGCCCTGGGCGCTTCCAAAATCATCCTTTCCGAGACCATCGCCTCGGCCATCTGCTTTACCGACGGCAAGCAGGTGCTGGCGAGCTGGGGCGAGGACTCGGCAAAATGCCCCGCGGGCACTCCGGTTGTGCTGCGGACTACGCTCAACGTGATCAACAGCGGTGAGCAAAGCGTGTTTTCGCGCGACGCCTCCAATGAGACGGGCGGCTATTTTCCCCGCCTGCGTGCCGGCATTGTCGCGCCGCTTACCGTGCGTGGGCATTGCGTGGGCACACTCGAGCTGTATTACCCGCGCCTGAGCAGCATCGATATGCGCCAGACGGCGCTTGCCTCGGGTTTCGCCGACCTTATTTCCACGCAGCTCGCCAGCTTTGAGCTCGAGCGCCAGGATGAACTCACGGCCCGCGTGGAGCTGCGCGCTCTGCAGTCGCAGGTCGACCCGCATTTTCTATTCAATACCATCAGCACGATCGTGTCGCTCGTTCGAACCGAGCCCGACAAGGCGCGATCGCTGCTCATCGATTTTTCCAATTACTACCGTCAGACGCTTTCTGACTCCGATACGCTCACCACGCTCGAGCACGAGGTGGAACAGGGCACTCGTTATATCAATCTTATGCAGGCCCGGTATGGTGATGGCCGTCTGCGCGTCTCGGTCGATATCGACTTTGAGGTGCGCGATTGCATGGTGCCGCCGTTTATCTTGCAGCCGTTGCTCGAAAACTGCATCAAGCACGCGCAGCGCGAGACCGAGCCGCTTTCTATTCATGTTAGGGCTTTCGAGACCGATGACGGTTTGGAGATCATCGTCGAGGACGACGGCATCGGTATGAGCGAAGAGGTCTGCGCGCATCTGTTTGAGCAACATCGCCGAGAGGAGCCCGAGAGCATTACCGCCGACGGCTCCGTCAAGCGAGGTTGCGGCCTGGCGCTCTTCAACGTGCTTCAGCGCATCCATTTCTTTTACGGAGAAGATTCCGGCATGCGCGTGAAGTCCCAGGAGGGCGTGGGAACGCAGGTCATCGTCGAGCTGAACGGCGAGCCGCATGAGCCGGCGCCGTTGACGGCGTAGCACGCGGTTGGATTGAGAGAAAAAGAGGGGAAGCACATATGTCCGAAGGCTGGAACATCTTGGTGGTTGATGACGAGCCCCCAATTAGGGCTGAGCTACGCTATCTGTTGGAAAAGGATACGCGTGTGGGTCAGATTGCCGAGGCGGGCAATGTCACCGAAGCCGTGGAGTCGATTCTGTCGAACAAGCCCGACGTGTTGTTTTTAGACATTACCATGCCCGGTCGCTCGGGAATTGAGCTTGCCGAGACGCTGCAGAACCTAAAGACGCCGCCGGTCGTGGTGTTTGTGACGGCATTTGCCGAGTATGCGGCTGATGCCTATAACCTCGATGCCGTCGATTATGTCGTCAAGCCGGTTGAGGACGCACGCCTGTCAAAGGCACTCGACAAGATCGAGGCGGCCTTGGGTGTCCGTCGTGTTATCCACGCTCCGCGCCAGCCTTTGCGTCTGACGGTGGACCGCGGGGGCAAAAAGGTGTTCATTCCCGTCGCAGACGTCTGCTACTTTGAGGCGCGCGCCGATTTTTGCAACGCCATCTGCGCCGAGGGAACGTACCTGATCAATGAGTCGATCTCTTCGCTCGAGCGTCGCTTGGACTCCGAGGGCTTTATTCGCGTTCATCGCAGCTACCTGGTCAATTTGGAAGACGTGCACAATGTTGAGATTGGCTCCACGGGGCTGATGGAGCTCAGGCTCGACCGAGTGAACTCGACGGTGCCCGTGTCCCGCCGTCGCGCTGCCGAGGTCAAGTCGCACCTGGGGCTTGCGTAAGAGGCTTGCGTGCTGTCGTTTACCATCGCAGGTTTGGCATGGGCGCGCGGTGGGCATAATGGGTGGCATCGAATGAAATGGAAAGGATCATTATGCCCGCGCTTATCACCCATCATCTGTTTGGCGAGGAAAGCATCGACCGTCTTCCGCAGGGCGTCATAACGTCCGATGAAGAGCGCATTGCCTTTATCTTGGGCAACCAAGGCCCCGACCCGTTTTTCTTTCACATTCTGACACCGCGTGTTTCCGACTGCACGCTGCTGGCGCAGGTCATGCATCGGTCGCGCATGTCTCGCCAGTTCGCGTGCCTGCGCGACGGCGTGTCGCATCTGCTGCCGCGCGACGCCAGCTTGGGTCGTGCCTTTGCGCTGGGCCTGCTGTCTCATTACGTGCTCGACCGCAACGCTCACCCCTTTGTCTATGAGCAACAGTTTGGCATCGTGGAGTCCGATTCAGAGCTTGAGGATTCGAGCAGTCAGGTCCATGCCGTGATCGAGAGCGACCTGGATGTACTGATGCTGCAGCTTAAACGCGATGGCGCTACGGTTGACGATTACCCGCCGGCGGGCGAGATCGTCACCACCGATCGCATCAATCGCGTGGCCGGCGTGCTGATGAGCTATGTTGCCGGACGCGTGTACGGCATTGACATTCCGGCGGGGGAGTACGGTGCTGCCGTTGCCAATATGCAGCGACTTTACCGCGCGATTGAGCCGGCCGGCTCCGTAAAGACGCGCGCGATCTCGCTGGTTGAGGGCTTGGTGCACGATTATTCGCTGCTCGACGGCCTTGCGCACCGCGTGACGACCGAGCTGCCCGAGCGTGCCGGCAACCTGGGCCACTTGGCATGGAAGAACCCCTTTACCGATGAAGTCTCGACCGAGAGCTTCCCCGAGGTCTTTGACCGCGCGCTGCTCGATTACGAGTGCACGGTTGCCCGCTTTATCGAGACCGGCGATATGGAAGCCGTGACCAACCATGTCAATTACAGCGGTCGCGTGCTCGGCGCCGACGAGGAGTTCGACCGCGAGGAGTAGGGCCCATGCGTGCCCCTTTGCCGAATCCTTACCGGCGCTTCTGGACAATTGGGGTACGATGAACTAACTGCATATCGGGCGAATACGAAGGGTCCCTGTCCATGAAATACACCAAGCTCGAGCGTAACTGGGTTATGTATGATGTGGGCAATTCGGCCCTCGTGCTGCTCAATACCTCGGTGGTGCCCATTTACTTTAACGCCATCAATACCGGCGCTTCCTCGGCCGACCTGGTGGTCGCCTGGGGCAATGCGCAGACGATCGCCTCGCTGGTCATCGCCATGCTCATGCCCATTCTGGGCGCGCTTGCCGACTACGCCGGCAACAAGATCAAGTTCTTCTTGGGCTTCTTCCTCACGGGCCTGGTGCTTTGCCTGGCGCAGGCTATCCCAATGTCCGCCATGGCATTTTTGACCGTGTACGTGCTGTGCACCATCGGCCTTAACTCTTCTATGACGTTCTACGACGCCATGCTGCCTGACATTACCACCGACGAGCGCATGGACGCCGTGTCCAGCTCGGGCTATGCCTGGGGCTACATCGGTTCCACCGTGCCGTTCATCATCTGCCTGGCGCTCATCATGGGTGGCCCCGCTCTTGGTGTCCCCACCATGCTGGCAACGCGTCTGTCGTTTATCATCACTGGTGCCTGGTGGCTCATCTTTACCCTGCCGCTCATTCGCACCTATAAGCAAAAGTACGGTCGCGAGCGCGGTCCCGAGGACACCATCGGCCACATCGTGGGCGGTGTGTTCTCCGAGGTCGGACACACCATGCGCGAGATTGCCCACAACAAGACCGTACTGGTCTACATGATCGCGTTCTTCTTCTACATCGACGGTGTGCACACGGTTATTTCCATGGCAACCAGCTACGGATCGGCTCTGGGCATCGACTCGACCCAACTGGTGCTGGCTCTGCTCGTTACGCAGTTTGTGGCCTTCCCGTCCGCCATCATCTACGGCAAGCTCGCCGGCCGCGTGGGCACGCTCAACATGATCTTGGTGGCAGTCGCCGCCTATATGGGCATCGTGCTCTTTGCCGCGTTCTTCCTCAAGACTGCCTTTGAGTTTTGGGTGCTTGCCATTTTGGTCGGCCTGTTCCAGGGCGGCGTACAGGCGCTCAGCCGCAGCTACTTTGGCCGCATTATTCCCAAGGAAAAGTCCAACGAGTACTACGGCTTCTTTGATATCTTTGGCCGCTATGCAAGTGTTATGGGCACCTTCTTGGTGTCGGTCGTCACCTCGCTGACCGGCAACCCCTCGCTGGGCGTCCTGTCTATCGGCGTGCTGCTGGTGGTGGGCTTTGCGCTGCTGGTCCGTCTGTCCCGCATGTCTCAGACGGCAGAGCAGGCCGCATAGGAACCTGCCGGTAATTGCGTCCGCCGCGATACTCTTTTGGGGTTATCCGCAATAAACATTCTGACTTTCGAACAATGATTAGCCCAAGTGGGTATGATGGAGTCAGCTAGGTCGCGGGGCGTCGCCTGTGTTTGGCGGCGTCCCGTTTTTGTGTTGCAGGGAGGGTAAGGCATGAACGCCACGGTCGTGATTCCAACGTATTGGGCGGGCGATGACGCTCGCGCAAACGCTCCTGGCACCTATGACCATTCGACACGACTCAACGCCGACAATCCCGAACTCGACCGCTGCCTGGCCTCGCTTGAGCAGGTACGTGACATCCCGCGCATCATCCTTTTGGTGGTCTGTCCCGTTTCTGCCACAGCCGATGTGTCGCTGCGCGTGCACGAGATTGTCGACGCGCATCCCACGCTCAAGGTCACCGTTGTCACCAACACCCAGGCCTCGCGCATCGCAGACCGGGTTGCTCAGATCGCACCCAAGGGTTCGGGCGAGTGCGTGAGCCTGCGAGGTTACGGTGCCATCCGCAACATGGGGCTGGCCTGCGCTGCGGTGCTGGGGCATGACGCGGTTATCTTTTTGGATGACGATGAGGCTGTCATCGACGCCGACTTTATGAAGCGCGCGACCTATGCGTTGGGGCAGCAGACGCGTCAGGGCTTGCCGATCTTGGTCAAGAGCGGCCATTTCTACGATCGCGACGGCTCGCCGTTGGCTCCCACGGACAAGGCGGGCATCTGCCATCGTTGGTGGACCAAGCGCATCGAGTTCAACCGTTGGATGAAAAAGGCGCTCTCGGGCACCCGCATCTCGCGCTCCAACTACGTGTGCGGCGGCCTGATGGCCCTGCACGCCCGCGCCTTTACGCGTGTGGCCTTTGACCCGTTTATCACCCGCGGCGAGGACTTGGATTACCTCTTTAACATGCGCATGTTTGGCTACGACGTGTGGTTCGATAACGAGTGGACCGTGCGCCATCTGCCTCCGGAGTCCGAAAAGCGCTCACCGCGCTTTATGCAGGATGTATACCGTTGGTACTACGAACGGGCCAAGTTGACATTCGCCGCGCATCAAAAGGAGCTCATTCCCGTTACGGCAGCATCGCTCATGCCCTACCCGGGCCCGTGGATTTCGCGCGAGCTCGACGACCGCGTGCGCAAGACCGCTATGGTCCGCAGCGTGTTTACCCGCGAGCATGAGGCTACCTGCGCATCTGGCGCCATGGTATCGACGAGGCAAAAGCCTATGCGCGCCAAAACGCTGCAAGCTACCTGCGTTTCCAGAGTTTTTGGCCCAAGATCATGGACGGGCTTTGGCGTGACGCACAACTGATCAGTATCCTGGAGGGGGCCGAATGATCGACCGCCGCGCCCAGCGCGATAGTTCAATATCAATCTTTCGCATCATTGCCGTTGCCTGCGCCATTTGCGTGCTGGTGTACTTTATTTTTGCCCTGGCGACTGGAATCGAGCCGATCGCGACCGTGGTCGCCTGCGCACTGCTGTGCATCTTTCTGTGCATCTTTATCTTTTTGACGCTCAATCCCGATTCGGTGCGCTCCCAGTACACCGAGGAGACGCTCTCGGTGGCCTCGGCCATGCTCGAGGACATTAAGGGCGGTCTGACGCAGGAGTCGGCGCGTTTGGTGTGCCAGCGCATTTTGCCCGAGACGCGCGCCATGACGGTGGCCATCACCGATGAGGACAACGTGCTTGCCTGCGCGGGCGAGTTTGAGGAAAAACTACTGCCAGATTCTCCCATCCACACGCTTGCCACACGCTACGTTATCGAACATGGCATCGTGCAGTCGTTCAACCGTATGGTGGATGTCGTGGGCTCGGACGGCTCGCACAACCAAGTCCCCGCCGGCATTATCGCCCCCATCAAGGTGGGCGATCGTACCGTCGGCACGCTCAAGTTCTACTACAAGACCCCGCGCGCCGTCGACCGTACCCAGTACGCGCTTGCCTCGGGCTTTGCCGAGATTTTGTCCACGCAGCTCGCCATCCACGAGCTCGAGGTGCAAAAGGAACTCACAGCGCGCGCCGAGGTGCGTGCGCTGCAGGCGCAGATTAACCCGCACTTCCTGTTCAACACGCTGAACACCATTGCATCGTTTACGCGCACCGACCCGCTGAGGGCCCGCGAACTGCTTCGTGAGTTCTCATCGTTCTATCGCGCCACGCTCGACAACTCGGGATCGCTTATTCCGGTCTCGCGCGAGGTCGCACAGACCAAGCGCTACCTTACCTTTGAGAAGGCCCGCTTTGGCGAGGACCGCGTGCTTGCGACGTTCGATGTGTCCGAGGATGTGGAAGATACGCTGGTGCCGGCGTTCGTGATCCAGCCGATTGTCGAGAACGCTGTGCGTCATGGTATGGGCGATGACGACGCCCTGAGGATCGACGTGACCGTTCACCAAGACGGCGAGGATGCAATCTTGATTGCCGTGGCCGATAATGGCGTGGGCATGGATGAGGGTACCGCCGCCAGACTGTTTGACGAGCGCTCTGCCCGTCCCGACGCCAGCTCTCCCCAGGGTGGCGGCGCCGGTGTGGCCATGCACAATATTTCGGAGCGCATCCATCGCTTTTATGGGCCGCACTCCTATACGCGTGTCGAATCGGCGCCGGGCAAGGGCACCAAAGTGCTTCTTCATCTTGATTTGTCAGAGAGCATCTTTGACATTCAAGAGTAAAATAAAAGGCTACGGGCCCAACGTCATGCGACGGATGCCCGGCGTAGTTAGTTGACGAAAGGTTTTATCCCTATGCTGCGTGCGATGATTGTGGATGATGAGGCGCCGGCTCGCTCGGAGCTTCGCTTCTTGCTCGAGCAAACGGGCAAGATCGGCACGATCACGGAGGCGTCGAGCGTCCGCTCCGCCATCGAGATGCTTATGGAAAGTCGCGTGGATGTCGTGTTTCTCGATATCTCGATGCCCGGTGCCTCGGGCCTGCAACTTGCCGAGGCGCTGCATAAGCTCAAAAATCCGCCGGCGATCGTATTTGTGACTGCGTATAGCGACCATGCGGTCGAGGCATTCGACGTGGATGCCGTCGATTATCTGATGAAGCCGGTCGAGGAAGCTCGCTTGGATCGCGCGATCGAGAAGGTCATGCAACGCGCCAAGCCGGTTACGGACAGCAAAGTGACCATCGAGCGTATCCCGGTGGAAAAGGGCGGCCGCAAGGTGCTCATTCCCGTGGATGACATTCGCTTTATCATGGCCAAGGACGATTACTCCTGCATCTATACCGTCGATGATCGCTTTTTGTCGACGACCTCGCTGGCGCAGTTTGAGGCCAAGCTCTGCGACTTTGGCTTCTTCCGTGTTCACCGCCGCTATATCGTCAACTTGGCGTGCGTTACGGACGTCGAGACGGTGCCCTCGGGCGCCATCCAGCTGGGCATTACGGGCGTCGACGAACGCGTGCCGGTTTCGCGCCGCCGCGTCGTGCCGCTCAAGAAGGCCCTGAGTCTCTAGCACACTGGCCCCGCAGCCCTGTAGACCCATCGTCTGCGGAGCCGTGGGGCCTTTTTTGTATGTATCTGCCGAATCGTTTTTTGCGGAAGGGATCCCATGAACAGTGCAAGCGCCAAGCGTATCGACATCATCTCGGACACCCACGGCTATTTATCGCCTGCGCTCTTGGATGAGCTTGAGGGCGCAGACCTGATCATCCACGCCGGCGACCTCACGTCAGAGATGGACTACGAGCACCTGTGCACCATCGCCCCTGTGCGGGCCGTATTGGGCAACAACGATTACTACCGCGACTACGGCCCCGATGTAGACCGTCTTGCGCTCTTTACCTACGAAGGCCTCAAATTCGCCGTAGCCCACTACCGCGAAGACCTTCCGGTGGGATCCGTAGACGTAGCCATCAACGGCCACACCCACGTAACCAAAGAAGCCCAGGTGGGCCGCTGCTTAGTCCTCAACCCGGGCAGCGCCAGCTACCCCAGAGGCAGCCGAGGCCCCACCATGGCCAGAATGCTCGTCAAAGACGGCAAGATACTGACCACTAAGTTTATTGACTTGGACTAACCGCAACAAAAACGGGGGATGCACAACGCATCTCCCGTTTTCTTTGAGCCAAAGGCAGAGTCCCAACAAGAATCTAAGACAACCCCGCCACGGAGAACGGGGCCGCCGAGCCGCGAAGCGGCGAGTAACAAGAACTGGTTGAAGAAAGTGACGGCAGGGAGGGTCTCCGGGGCTGGGGGCGGGGGTTAAGTTTGTCGCGAGTTCCGCACGCAAAGGAAAGCACTTAATGTGCTTTCCGTCTTGCGCAGGACTGTAGAGCAGCAAACTTAACCCCT
>QSCH01000036.1:0-23661 GCA_003462965.1 Collinsella sp. OF03-4AA | reverse complement strand
GCGGCGCAGGCAGGTAAGATTGAAGGGCCTGACGCCGGAGGAGTTCCGGAACCGGGCCCTTGCGGCGTAGTCGCTATTTATTCAGTCCAAGTTTCGGGGCGCAGTTCACAGGCACCTTTGTGGTGGTTTTTGTTTATGCGATGTAACTCGAGGAGGCGTTCGATGGTCTATATCCCGTTTTGGTTGTTTGCTATTGCTGGCGCCGTTATCGATGCTCGTGATCGGCGGTTCCCGAATTCGCTTGCCGGCGCGTGTGCGGTGGCGGCGTTAGCGGGTGTTTGGTTCGATCTCGGTTTGAACACAGCGCTTGACCACGCAGGTCTTGCTGTCATCGTGTATCTTGCTCTCGTGCTGACTGAGTCCCTCTGGCGTCGTCTTCGCCAAACCCCGGGCATCGGCATGGGAGATGCTAAGGCACTTTTCGCGCTTTGCACGCTCGACCCTATGGGTGGCATCGTGGCATTTGCCGGCGCGCTCCTGGCCCTGGCCCTCTCCTGCCTCATCACGAAATCGCGCTCCCTGCCATTGCTCCCGTTTTTGGTGCCGATTTTTGCCATAATCGAGGTTGTGGGCTGCACTTTGTAACCGATTGCGCATCCTTCTTAAGGAGCATGCCATGGCAACTAATCAAGAAACGGCCGTCATTAAGGCGCGCATGGACCGTATTCCCTCGGCGTTGTCGCCCGAACTTTTCGAGCGCATTGCCACCGATCGTGCTTCGGGCTATGTTAACCCGTATCGTTGCAACGACGATCAGGTCATTCGTCGTATTGATCGCGCCGCCGACAAAGGCACGCTTATGCGTCCGGCGTTTATGCGCGATACCGAAAAGATACTTCATCTTCCGGCGTACACCCGTTATGCAGGCAAAACGCAGGTCTTTAGCTTCCGTAGCAATGACGATCTGTCACGCCGCGGTTTGCACGTGCAGCTTGTCTCCCGCATTGCGCGCGATATTGGTCGCGCCCTGGGGCTCAATTGCGATCTGATCGAGGCGATTGGCCTGGGCCACGACTTGGGACACACGCCTTTCGGCCATGCCGGCGAGCGCTTCCTCAACGATATCTATCATGAGTGTACGGGGCGTTATTTTTTCCATAACGTGCAGTCGGTCCGCGTGCTCGACGCGCTGTACGGCCGCAACGTGTCACTCCAGACGCTCGACGGCGTGCTATGCCATAACGGCGAGTACGAGCAGCGCGTGTTTGAATTGTCGGATATGGGCTCCTTTGACCAGTTCGATCAGGCGGTCGAGGACTGCATCGCCACGGGTTATGGCGCCATTGGGCACCTGCGTCCCATGACGCTCGAGGGCTGCGTCGTTCGCATCTCGGATATTCTTGCCTACGTCGGTCGTGACCGTCAGGATGCGATCGCGGCGGGTCTGCTTTCGCCCGACGCTTTTGACGATGGTCGGGGCGGCGCCTATAACAGCTGGATCCTCACGCACGCTTCCATCGATATCGTTGAGCATAGCTATGGTAAGCCGCGCATCGAGATGAGCGAGGACCTGTTTGAGGAAATTCGCCGAGCCAAGCGCGAGAACTACGAGAAGATCTATAGCAAGGGCGGTATCGAAGGCGATTCCGAGGAGGAGCTGCGTGAGGCGTTCGAAAAGCTCTACGACCGTTGCCTGCGGGATCTAAACAGTGGCGACGAGTCCTCTTATATCTTTAAGCACCATATTTCGCGCATTGAGCAGCAGCTTTCCTACTACGATCGTACCTATGCCTGGCAGGACGACAAGGATCAAGCCGTGGTGGATTACATCGCGAGCATGACGGACGGTTATTTCTGCGAGCTGACGAGCAAGCTGTTCCCGGGTCTAAAGTTTCCGCATCGTACCTATATTAACGAACGGTAGTTCGTATTTATTCGGTATACTGTTTGTGGAAAACGTTTTTGATTGATGCACGGGATGGCTATGGACGACCTTTTTTCTGCTTCGACGCGCGAGCGTTCCTTTCAGAATGCGCCGCTTGCGGTGCGCATGCGCCCCAATTCGCTCGACGAGTATGTGGGCCAGCAAAAGGCCGTCGGTAAGGGCTCATGGTTGCGTGCCGCGATCGAGCACGACGTGCTTTCGAGCGTGATTCTGTACGGGCCGGCCGGTACGGGTAAGACGACGCTGGCCCACATTATCGCCAACCATACCAAGAGCGAGTTTGTCGAGGTCAGCGCCGTGACGGGCACCGTAAAGGACTTGCGCCGCGTGATTGACGAGGCCAAGACGCGCCTGAATACGTACGACCGCCGCACCATTCTATTCATCGATGAGATTCACCGCTTCTCTAAGTCGCAGCAGGATGCCCTGCTGCATGCAGTTGAGAACCGTACCGTCATTATGATTGGCGCTACGACGGAGAACCCGTACTTCGAGGTCAATTCGGCACTGTTGTCGCGCGGACGCGTGGTGGAGCTTGAACATCTGAAGGATGAGGATATCGCCACGCTTATCGAACGTGCGCTCGAGGCGCCGCAGGGTTTGAACGGTAAGTTCTCGGCCGATGAGGATACGGTCAAGACCATTTGTACGCTGGCTGCGGGTGATGCACGCTCGGCCCTGACGACACTTGAGCTGGCGAGCGAGATTGCCGTCACGCGTCCCGATACGGAGGGAACGCCAGCGCCGGCGGCGGGGGAGCGTTATCCCATCACCGTCGATGACGTGAAGATTGCCAACCCGCGCCGCGGTTTTTCGTATGACAAAAACGGCGACATGCACTATGACATTATCAGTGCGTTCATCAAGTCCATGCGCGGCAGCGACCCCGATGCCACGATCTATTGGCTCGCGCGCATGATTGACGCGGGGGAGGATCCTAAGTTTATCGCCCGTCGCATTATGATTCAGGCTTCTGAGGATGTTGGCAATGCCGATCCGCAGGCACTTTTGGTGGCACATGCCGCGTTTAAGTCTGCCGAGGTCATTGGCTATCCCGAGTGCCGCATTAACCTGGCTCAGGCTGCACTCTATGTGTGCTTGGCGCCTAAATCCAACGCGTGCGAGGCTTCGATCGATGCGGCGCTGGCCGATATCCACTCTAGTGGGCTTCGCGAGGTGCCGAGTTATCTACGCGATCGCCATCGCCCGGGCAGCGATGAATACGGTGTGTATAAGTATCCGCACGATTATCCCGAAGGCTGGGTCGACCAGCGCTATTTGCCCGAAGGCTTAGAACGCGGTGCATTTTGGCAGTCTGCCGGCCGCGGTTGGGAAGAATGGCGCGTAGAGCAAAGCGAACGCGACCGCAGCGGGAATGCACCGAAGTAGCTGCTGATAATTTTGTCCCACGTTGCTGCTCTTGGCATGTTCGGTCCCCTTTGGGGTACCATGGAAAGCGTTTGTATTTCGATTCCTTTGGGAGGCTTGTATGAGTCCCATTCAAATCGCCTTGCTGCTGCTTGCCGTTGCCGGCGTGTGGGCTATCGTTGAGCTTGCGCTCACCCTGCGCAAAACCCGCACCGTTGTCGACTCGCTCGACAAGACGGTAACCGACCTCAACAATACGATTGCCGAGGCGCAGCCCGTGGTGGCAAAGCTTGATGGCGCCGTTGACGAGCTTACGCCGGCACTTGCCAGATGGAGCCGCTCCTCAAGTCGAGCAAGACTGCCGTTGATGCTCTGACGTCTAACCTCGTTGAGGTTGAGGCGGTCGTTCGCGACATTTCCGAGGTTACGGGCAGCATGGCCGAGGCCAGTAATGCCGTGTCGAGCGTGACTGATTCTGCGGCCGGCGCCGTGCAGAAGCTCTTCAATAAGGTGAAGGCTCCTGCAGC
Source organism: Collinsella sp. OF03-4AA (assembly GCA_003462965.1). Classification (GTDB taxonomy): domain Bacteria; phylum Actinomycetota; class Coriobacteriia; order Coriobacteriales; family Coriobacteriaceae; genus Collinsella. Next base: position 19,881 of record QSCH01000036.1, on the reverse strand, counting down.
CGACGCCGATCGCAAGCTCGCCGCTGCCGCCGCCGAGGCCGAGCAGCCTACTGAGCGCGTTCTGATTGGCGATGACGATGCCGCTGCTGACGACGATGATGTTCAGAAGCCCGCAGCCAAGCCTGCTCAGTATTACACCTATACGCCTGCCGAGACCTCCGAGGAGTCCTGCGATGAGTAGTGAAGCAACCTGCCCCATCACGCTGAGCGTTGCCGGTGATCCTCGTCTCGCGCGCTTGGTGCGCATGACGGCCGCCAACGTCGGCGCCCTGTGCTCTATGTCCGTCGATCGCATCGAGGATATCCGCATGGCTGCCGAGGAAGCCTTCATCTTTGGGTGCACCGCGGTCGACTGCGACGACATCACGATCAATTTCGATGTGGACGAATCTCACGTCGGCATGACCTTTACCTTTGGGGAACAGGCCACCGTCGACGAGGATGACCAGGCTACTGTGTATGCCGAGCTCATTCTTGCAAGCGTGTGCGATTCCTACGAAAAGACTGCGGCGCCCCTAACGCTTTCCCTCGACCTCAAGGCGGATATCTAATATGACCGAACGTTCCCGGAGCGGCAAGACCGCTTGGGACAAGGAGAAAACCCGCGAGCTGTTTCGTCGTTATAAGGAGACCGGTGATCCGGATGCCCGCGAGCAGCTCGTCATGTCCCATATGAATCTGGTAAGGTTTCTTGCCAACAAATTTAAGAACCGCGGCGAGCCGCTCGATGACCTTTTGCAGGTCGGCTATTTGGGCCTGCTCAAGGCTATCGACCGCTTTGACCCTGAGCGCGGGCTCGAGTTCACGACGTTTGCCACGCCCACCATCTTGGGCGAGATTAAGCGCCACTTCCGCGACAAGGGCTGGAGTGTGCGCGTGCCGCGTCGTCTGCAGGAGCTCTCGGCCAAGGTCAACCAGGCTACCGATAAGCTCACCAACGAGCTGCAGCGTTCGCCCAAGGTTGAGGAAATCGCCGAATACCTGGACGTGACCGTCGACGAGGTGCTCGAAGCCATGGAGTCGTCCTCGGCCTACACCTCGGTGCCCATCGAGGCCCCCGGTGCGTCCGATTCCGATGATGCGCCTTCGATTCTCGATCGCTATGCCGACGACGACAACGAGCTCGACTTTACCGATGACCGCCTGGTAATCGAGGAAGCCATCCGCGATTTCTCGCCGCGCGAGCGCGAGGTTATCGAGCTGCGCTTCGTTAAGGGCATGACCCAGATCGAGATTGCCAAGAAGCTTGGCATCTCGCAGGTGCAGGTCTCGCGCCTGCTGCGCCGTACCCTTAAGAAGATTCAAGATAAGATCGACCCCGACGGAGTGATGATTCGTTCATGAGTGAGCACCCCCAACAAATCGACCGCACGCTTCGCGATACCCGCATTCTGACGCTGCGCATTTGGGGTGTCGTCGGCTGCATTGTCATCGCTGCCGTCATCTTTAACCTTATGGGCATCCTGGCACCGGTCATCGAGTTTCTCGCTGTCGGTTCCATCATCGCTTTTGTGATGTCTCCGATCACCAACTGGCTCGAGCATCACGGCGTCGGACGTGGCCTCGGTTCGCTCATCGCACTCATTGTGGTTGTTGCCGTGCTCGTCGGCGTCGTCTGCATCCTATCGCCTATTTTGCTCGGTCAAATCATGGAAGTCCTGAGCCGCCTGCCCGAGCAGCTTCGTGTTGCGGGTGGCGATCTCAACGAGATGCTCTCGCACGCCAAGACGCTCAATAACACGCCGCTCAAGGAGTATCTGGACGACAATCTTTCTTCGCTGGTTACCGTAGCGTCCAAGTACGTCTCGCAAATCGCTGCCGAGCTCGGTCGCGGTGTATTCCCGCTCATTACTAATACGGCCTCGCAGCTGTTCGTCATCTTCCTGGGCTTGGTACTTGCCTATTGGTTGGCCTGCGACTATCCCCGCATGCACCACGAGGTCTGCACCATCATCGGACAGGAAAAAGAGACCTCGTACCGCTTTATGGTTGCCATCCTTTCACGCTCGGTTGGCGGCTATATGCGCGGCATGGTCGTGACGTCCATCTGCGGTGGCATCCTCGCCTTTATCGGCTTTACGCTCATTGGCCATCCATATGCAGCGCTCATGGCCATCTTCACCGGCATTATGCACTTGGTTCCGGTTGTCGGTCCCTGGGTGAGCGCGGCGATCGCCACGGTGCTTGGGTTTATGTTCAGCCCTATGCTGGCGTTATGGACGCTTGTCGTGACCATGGTGGCTCAAAACGTCACCGATAACGTGATTTCGCCTAAGGTCATGCAGAGCTCGGTGCAGGTGCATCCCGTTATGAGCCTGACGGCTCTCGTTGTCGGTTCGGCACTCATGGGTCCCATCGGCATGGTTATCGCCATTCCGCTGTGCGCGGCCCTCAAGGGCATCTTCGTCTACTACTTTGAGAACGAGACCGGCCGTCAGCTCGTGGCATACGACGGCGCCGTGTTTAAGGGCACGCCGTATCGCGATACCGAGGGTAACCCGGTCGCCGCCTACGACGCGCTCGGAGACGATACGTTCATCTATGAGTCCGAACTCATCGGCAACGAGACCGCTCCCGAGGCCCAGGCAATGCCCAAGCCCGAGCTCGATAATCCCTGGATTAAGCTCTCAGGCCTACAGCCCGACGCGACGGGTTTCTTTAAGAACCCCTTTGCCAAGGACGACGACACAAGCTCTGACGACGACACCAAAACCGGCATCGACGGCTCCATGGACGATTCGGATTCCAAATAGGCCCTGTTAGCGTTTCTTGATGTTGTAAATAACAATAAACGCGATCAAAGCGATTGATAAGGGGCCAGCCACATAGAAAAAGATGGCGTCAATTGCGCTTAGGGTGTAATACGCTTTATCGCCAGATGTTACTGCGTACAATGCGTAGCCAAATCTCGGCTGGTTCACATACCAGCTCGAGTAAGCGAAGATTGCTAAAAGGGCTACTGAGGTTAGTGCATTCACGACAAACCGTTTGCTATTCATCGATCGCTCCTTCCGGACGATTCTTATATGAAATTTTACCGAAATCATTTTTTTTCAAAGTATTTGACAGACCTAAATAACGTGCACTTTCGCTGTAGGGTCGCTGTTTGGCGGCCCTCTTTTTTGCACAGGCGCGGTGGGATGGTAATATCGTTACGTTTGAACTGTTTCGATGTGAAACCGAGGAGATTCCCTCTATGAGTGCTGACTACCCGTCAATGACTACGGCCGAGATTCGCTCTAAGTTCCTCAACTTCTTTGAGGAGCGCGGTCTTAAGCTCTATCCTTCTTCGTCCCTCGTCCCCGACGATCCTTCGCTGCTGCTTGCCAACGCCGGCATGAACCAGTTTAAGGAGTATTACCAGGGCAAGAAGACCATGAAGGAGATCGGCGCAATCTCCTGCCAGAAGTGCGTCCGCACCAACGACATCGATTGCATCGGCGAGGACGGCCGTCACCTGTCCTTCTTTGAGATGCTCGGCGACTTCTCCTTTGGTGGCGTCTCCAAGCAGCAGGCCTGCGCTTGGGCCTTTGAGCTCATTACCAAGGAGTTCAAGCTGCCGCTCGATCGCCTGTACTTCACCGTCTTTACCGAGGACGACGAGACCCATGACGTGTGGCGCTCCCTGGGCGTTGCCGAGGATCACATCTCCCGCCTGGGCGAGGACGACAACTTCTGGGCCGCTGGCCCCACCGGCCCCTGCGGTCCGTGCTCCGAGATCTACTTTGACATGGGCGAGGAGGTCGGCTGCGGCAGCCCCGACTGCAAGCCCGGCTGCGACTGCGACCGCTTCCTGGAGTTCTGGAATCTCGTCTTTACCCAGTACGACCGCCAGGAGGATGGCTCCATGCCGGAGCTGCCGCACCGCAACCTCGATACGGGCATGGGTCTGGAGCGCATGGCCGCCATCATGCAGCACAAGACCGCTAACTACGACGGCGATCTGATGCAGCACCTCATCAAGCTGGGCGAGAAGATCAGCGGCAAGACCTATGACGCCGACGATTACTCCGGTGCTAGCCGCTCCCTGCGCATCATCGCAGATCACTCTCGTGCCGTCGACTTTATGATCTCGGACGGCATTCTCCCCGGTAACGAGGGTCGCGAGTACGTCCTTCGCCGCCTGCTCCGCCGCGCCGTGTTCCACGGTCGCCTGCTGGGCATCGAGGGCGCCTTCCTGACCAAGTTCATTGACGAGGTCAACGCCCAGATGGGCGAGGCCTATCCCGAGCTGCTCAAGAACGTCGCGCTCGTTAAGGGCATCGTCGCTTCCGAGGAGGAGCGTTTCTCCACGACGCTCGACAACGGCCGCGTCTACCTGGATGAGGCTCTGGCCGCGCTTGCCGAGGGTGCTGTCCTTCCGGGCGACGTCGCCTTTAAGCTGCATGACACCTTTGGTTTCCCCATTGACCTGACCGTCGAGATTGCCGGCGTCGCTGGCCACGACGTCGATATGGACGGCTTCACCGCTTGCATGGAGGACCAGAAGGCCCGCGCTCGCGCCAACGTCAAGGGCGATGCTTGGGGCAGCTTCAACGACGTGTGGGTCGAGCTTTCCGACAAGGTTGCCGCGACCGAGTTCGACGGCTATGACAACGATGTGATCGAGGGTGCCAAGGTTGTCGCCATCGTTCGCAACGGCGAGTCCGTCGAGTCTGCTTCCGCCGGTGAGGACGTCGAGGTCGTGCTCGACCGCACCCCGTTCTACGCCGAGATGGGTGGCCAGCAGGGCGATGCCGGTGAGCTTTCCGCCGAGGGCGTTGCGCTGACTGTTGCCGACACCAAGAACCACAATGGCCTGTATGCTCACGTCGCGCACGTTGCCGAGGGCACACTGACCGTCGGTGCTACCGTGACAGCCGCGCTCGACGCCGAGCGCCGTGGCTTCCTGCGCCGCAACCACACTGCCACGCACCTGCTCGACGCCGCGCTTAAGCAGGTCCTGGGCGAGCATGTCTCCCAGGCTGGCTCGTTGGTGACGCCCGAGCACCTGCGCTTTGACTTCACGCACTTCGAGGCCCTGTCCTCCGAGCAGCTCAAGGCTGTCGAGGACCTGGTCAACCAGCAGATCTTCGCCTCCAAGCCGGTCGTGACCCGCGTCATGGGCATCGACGAGGCCAAGGCCGCCGGTGCTGTCGCCCTGTTTGGCGAGAAGTATGACGACGTCGTCCGCGTTGTCTCCGTGGGCGCCGAGGACCAGCCGTTCTCCCGTGAGCTCTGCGGTGGTACGCATGCCGCCAACACCGCCGAGATCGGTCTGTTCAAGATCATCTCCGAGTCTTCCACGGGCTCCAACGTCCGCCGTATCGAGGCCGTGACCTCCAAGGGCGCTCTCGACTACATGGCCGACCGCCTGGCGCTCGTTGACGCCGCTGCCGCTGCGCTCAAGTGCCGCGTTGACGAGGTTCCCGCCCGCGTGGAGAACCTGCAGGCCGAGCTGCGCGAGACCGCCGGCAAGCTCAAGAAGGCACTCACCGGTGGCTCCTCCGATGCGATTTCCAGCGCCATCGAAGGCGCTGTCGAGGTCAATGGCTACAAGCTCGTCGTCGCTGAGCTCCAGGGCCTTGAAGCTGCCGACCTGCGCAACGTGTGGGATACCGTGCACCAGAAGGTCGCCGGCCCCGTCGCCTGCGTCGTCGCTAGCGTGACCGAAAAGGGCACCCCGGCCCTGCTCGCTGCCGGCTCCGATGACGCCGTCAAGGCCGGTTTCCACGCCGGTAACGTGATCAAGCAGATCGCGGGCCTGGTCGACGGTCGCGGTGGCGGTCGTCCCAACATGGCCCAGGCTGGCGGCAAGAACGCTGCCGGTATCGCCGATGCCCTCGCGGCTGCCAAGACCGCGCTCGGCGCTTAAGTAGTCGCTGTGGTCGCGCTCGCGCTGGACATAGGGGAGACCCGGATTGGCATTGCCGTCTCGAGCCGTGATGGCAAGATGGCAATGCCCGTCAAGGTGCTCCCGGCTGCCGAGGTCACTGGCATGGCCAAGACGTTCCGTTACCTGGTTGAGGACTATGAGCCCGATATCCTTGTAAGCGGACGTCCCTTGACCATGGCCGGTGAGCCCGGCCCCCAGGCCGAGCGCGTTGCCGCCGTTGCGCAAAAGATTGCCCAAGAGCTCGATCTTCCGCTTGAGTTTGAGGATGAGCGCCTGTCCTCGCAAGAGGCAAAGCGTATCCTGCGCGAGCAGGGACTCAACGAAAAGCAGATGAGGGCAAGATTGACATGATCGCCGCCAGCCTGTTCTTGCAGACGTGGCTCGATCGCAAAAACGAGGAGGTTTCGCATGCCTAGCGCTTCCGATCCGCGCCAGCCGAATCGCCAGGGGCAGCCTACGCCGCGCCCTGTATCGTCCGGCCAGCGTCCGATGCAACCGACGCAGCGTGCGGCTCAGCCTGCTGCTCGTCCCGCACAGCCCTCCTCTCGTGCAGCACAATCTGCTCAGCGTCCTGCCCAACAGCCCGCTGCCCGCGCAGCCCGGGCCGCAAGCGGTACCCGCTTTAAGCAGCAGGCGCCCACGCAGCGTGCGCAGGCGCCTCAATCGCATACGCGTACACATCATGCTCACGGCACACATGGCGTAGCTCCGGCCACGCGCTCGAGCTATAACACGCATGCCCGCCGTGGCGTCCAAAAGAAAAGCTCTCCGGTGCCTATGATTATCGGCGTTGTTGTTGCCGTACTTGCTCTTGCTGCCATTGCCTTCTTTGTCGTTCCGGCCGTCAAGGGCCTGTTTTGCGGGGAGGAGACAGGCGTCACCGCTGGCCAGCGAGTTACCGTCACGATTCCCGAGGGAGCTTCGGGCGATACGATCGCCTCGATTCTCTCCGAGAACCATATTGTCGAGAATCCCAAGGATTACTACGCGGCGGTCAAAAAGCTCAACGCAGATATGTCGCTCAAGCCCGGCACGTACTCGTTCACGACGCTGATGGATGCGACCAAGGTTGTCCAGCAGCTCATGGAGGGGCCCAATGCCGGCTCCGATGCGCTGACTATCCCTGAGGGCCTAACGGTCGACCAGGTCGCCGATCGCGTGGCCGCGGCATACGACAGCATCTCCAAGGAAGACTTCCTTAACCAGGCCAAGGCGAGCAATTATGTGAATGATTACGCTTTCCTTAAAGATGCCGCGAACGATTCGCTCGAGGGCTTCCTATTCCCCAAGACCTATTCGTTGGGTAAGGACCCGTCTGCCGATGATGTGATTCGCGCCATGCTTGACCAGTTCAACGCCGAGTATAAGTCGCTTGACTTTGCCAGCTGCGAGGCCAAGATCAAGGAGCGCTATGGCGTGGAGATGTCCGATTACGACATCGTTAACCTTGCCTCGATCGTCGAGCGCGAGGGCCTCAACGCCGATCAGCGCGCGCATGTGGCTTCGGTTTTCTATAACCGTATGGCGGGCAAGCTCGATGGTCTGCGTTACCTCAATAGCGATGCGACCATGATGTATGTCACCGGCGGCGAGGTTACCGCCGACGACCTGCAGAGCGATAGTCCGTATAACACCTATAAGCATGAAGGCCTGCCGCCCACGCCCATCTGCTCTCCGTCGCTCGAGGCGCTCAAGGCTACCCTTGAGCCGACCGACTCTGATGACCTGTATTTCTACATTACACAGGACGAGGAGTATTTCTCGAAGACCTACGAAGAGCACCAACAGTCTTGGAATTGATCATGAGGATTTTTAGCCCCAAACGTTATGTTGCCTCAGTTGACCGCATCGACCTCGATACCCTCTGGGCCGACGGCAAGCGCGCCATTCTACTCGACCGCGATAACACTCTGGTGCCGCGCGATACCGAGCAGGTTCCCGCTGCGGTTTCAGCTTGGCTCGAAGCCGCCCATGCCAAGGGCTTTAAGCTGTGTATGGTGTCCAATAACTGGCATCGCGACCAGGTCATGGCATCGGCGCGCGAGCTGGGGCTCGAGGCTATCAGCCACGCCATGAAGCCCGCCCCGTTTGCCCTGAAGGCGGGTCTTAAGCGTCTGGGCGCCACGGCCGACGAGGCCGTGCTGATCGGTGACCAGCTGTACACGGACGTGTGGAGCGGTAACTTTGCCGGCGTTGACACTATTCTGGTCAAGCCGCAGGCGACCCAGGACCTGTGGTACACGCAGATCTTCCGCATCTTTGAGCGCCGGGCCCTGCGCGACCTTCCCTGCGAGGAATAGGTTTCGCCATGTCTCAGCACATCAAACACGGCTGCGACCATATCTTCTTTATCGGCTTTTTGGGCGCGGGCAAGTCGACGCTTGCGCGCAACGTGGGCACTATGTTCAAGCGGCGTTTTATCGATACCGATCGTTTGGTTGTGCGTCGATGCGGCAAGTCGGTGACCGAGATATTTGAGACCGAGGGCGAGGATCGTTTTCGCGAGCTCGAGACCTCGGCACTCCGTTCGCTTCAAAGCGAACGCAGCCTGCTGGTATCGTGCGGGGGCGGCATCGTCGAGACGCCGGTGAACATTGAGCTGATGCACGAGATGGGTACCTGTGTGTACCTCGAAGGCGACTTTGAGGACTCGTTGCGCCAGATTCGCCGCTCCGATACCCGGCCCGATTTCCGCTCGCCCGAGCACGCTGCGCGCCTGTTTGAGCATCGCCGTCCGCTGTATCGCCGGGCCGCCGATATTACCCTTGATATTCGCAACAAGTCCTTCGAGGACGTTTCCTACCTTTGTGCCGAGATGCTTTTGGAGCGTGGACTGCTATGATTCGCCGTCAACTTATCAATTTCCAAAACCGCAGCGTCGATGTCCGCGTCGGATTGGGCGCGTTCGAGGAGCTGCCGCGCATGTTTGCCTCGGCTGTGGGCAAGCCTAAGCGCGCGATGGTGGTTTGGAACGACGCCACATCCGAGCGATTTGGCGAGGTTGTCGAGCATGCACTGGTTGACGCCGGTTTTGCCGTGTCGCTGCTCGCCCTCGAGGTTTCCCTGCCGGTGCTACGCTTGCCGATGCCGATACCGTCTTTGGCGCCCTGTCGGCTAACGGCATTACCTGCGACGATCTCGTTGTCGCTGTCGGCGACACGGCGACCTGCTCGGTCGTTTGCTGGTGTGCCAATCAGTGGTGCGGTCGCACCGAGTGCGCCTTGCTGCCGACGACGTTCGACGCCATGCTCACGGTCGCGACGACCATGAAGCCGCTCGTCGCCTCGTCGGCGCATGCGCTTCCCGCTATCGCGTTCCGTCCCGAGCCGGGCTTGGTCGTGTGTGACCTCGACCTTGTACGCGAGGCGGACCCCGAGGATCTCAAGCTCGGCTATGCGGTGCTCGTTGTCACCATGCTTTCGAGCAGCAAGTCCCGCTGGAATCAGTTTACTGAGACCGTCCCCGAGATTCTCTCGGGCGAGGAGGTTGCGCTCGTCAATGCCGTTCAGTGGTCTCAGACTGCACGCAAGGACGTACTGATGGCCACGAACCCGAGCGCCCGCCATGCGCTCGATTTTGGCAAGACGGGGGAGCGCACCCTGCGCGCCTGCTTGGGCGATGCCGCTTCGCAGGTCCCTGCCTACCAGCTGTTGTCCGAGGGCATGCGCTTTGAGGCGCGCCTTGCACATGATGCCTGCGACTTTGATATCGATTACGTCTTTGAGGTCGATGACTGCCTGGAGGACTTTGGTATCGAGGAGCTTGCCTTCGATCTGGAGCCCGCCGCATATATCGAGGAGTTCCGCAGGCAGCAGTTTGTCCGCTCGAACCGCAGCATGTTGCCGCTGCCCGCGGCACTCGGCGCCATTCGTCTAACGAGCGTTGAGGACGAGGTTCTTGAGCGCCATGCTCACGCCTACTTGGCTTCTCGCAAAGAACTTCTCTAAGATTTATTGACATCCATCGTCTTTCGTATCATGTTGAGGGGCGGGTTTTCAATCGGTTGCGGATCGCATGCGATTCCGTCGTTCGGTTGAGACCCGTCCCGTCTATATAGAGACAACAAGAAAGGAATCTGCATGTCTGAGTTTGCTGCCGGTCCTGCCGGTCGTATCGAGCGTGTCCGTGCCCTTATGGCCGAGCGTGGCTACGACGCTATCGTGGTGCGCGACGAGGCCAACCTTCGTTGGCTTACGGGCGTGAAGGGCGTTTTCGACTACACCTTCGAGTTCCCGCACGCTGCGTTTATTACGGCCGACCAGTGCCTGTTCCACACCGACTCGCGCTACCTCAACAGCTTTGAGGAGAACACGCCCGCCGGCAGCCCCTGGGTCTACGATATGGATGAGGGCACCATCCCCGGTTGGGTCGCCGGCAAGATCGCGGCCAACAAGTGCCGCGTCTGCGCTGTCGAGGACGATATGCAGATCAACTTCTACCAGGGTATTCAGCGCGGTCTGGAGGACCGTTCCGTCGCCTGCATGTTGCCGCTGATGCATGACGACATTCGCAAGATGCGCGCCCTCAAGGACGCCGAGGAGATCGAGCTCATGCGCCACGCGCAGTCGATCACCGACGCCGCCTTCCAGCACATGCTCGGCTATATTAAGCCCGGTATGACCGAGAAGCAGGTTCGCAACGAGCTCGAGAACTTTATGTTCGCCAACGGTGCCGACAGCCTGGCCTTTGGCTCCATCGTGGCGAGCGGCCCCAATACCGCCAACCCGCATGCCGTTCCGAGCGACCGCGTGATCGAGAAGGGCGACTTCGTCCTCATGGATTACGGCGCGGGCTACTGCGATTATCGTTCTGACATGACGCGCACCGTCGTGATGGGCGAGCTACCCAGGAGCAGCTCGACCTGTACGCGCTCGTGCGCCGTACGCACGAGGAGTGCGTTGCTGCCATTCATCCGGGCGTCGAGGGCAACGACATTTTCAAGCTTTCCAAGAAGATCATTGGCGATGCCGGCTATGGCGATTACTACAACCATGGTCTGGGCCATGGCGTGGGCATTGACATCCACGAGCTGCCTAACTTCAACCGCAGCAAGAACATCATCGAGGTCGGCTCGGTTATCACCATGGAGCCCGGCGTGTACCTGCCCGGTGTGGGCGGCGTGCGCCTGGAGGACTACGGCGTGGTCACCGAGAACGGCTACGAGCCCTTCACCAAGACGCCGCATGACCTTCACGTCATCGATTGCTAGTCTACTTCGGTAGATAGTTTGGGGCGGGGCCTCCGGAGCAATTCGGACGCCCCGCGTTCTCTTTTTATGCGCTCGCTGCAGGCGCCGTCTGCAAGTGTATAATTTCGCTCGTATGTAATTTGGACGCTTGTGCGTTCTGCCCATAACAAGAAAGGTCGCTATGCCTACCATTTCTACCGCCGACTTCAAGAACGGCCTCGGTCTCCGCATTAAGGACAAGGTCTACACCATCGTCGAGTTCCAGCATGTCAAGCCGGGCAAGGGCGGCGCGTTTGTGCGCTACAAGACCCGCGACATCAAGAGCGGCCGCGTCGTCGAGAACACCTGCAACGCCGGCACCAAGTTCGAGAGCGTCATGCTCACCACCCGTGAGTTCCAGTACCTCTACAACGATGGCACCGACTACATCTTCATGGACAACGAATCCTATGAGCAGGTTCCCGTTCCCGAGGACATGGTGGGCGAGAACTCCAAGTGGCTGCGCGAGAACGACATCTGCCAGCTGCTCTTCGCCGACGATGAGCTCATGGGCGTGACTCCGCCGATGTTCATCGAGACCACCATCGTCCAGACCGACCCGGGCTTTAAGGGCGACACCGTCCAGGGTTCCACCAAGCCGGCCACGATCGACACCGGCGCTGTCATCCAGGTCCCCATGTACCTCAACGAGGGCGAGGTCATCAAGGTTGACACCCGCGACGGCAAGTTCGTCTCCCGCGTCTAGCAACCAACTCTTCTAGGAGGACTCATGCCCCAGGAAATCAAGATTGACGGCATCGGCATTTCGCCCGATGTTCTGACCGCCATCGTCTCGCGCGCCGTGTCCGATGTCGAGGGCATCGCCTCCGTTGGCGTCAAGGACCTTGCCACCAACCTTGTCTCCATGATGCTCTCGTCCAAGGCCCCGGCTTCCGAGCCGGCGGTCGAGACCGAGGTCGTCGGCGACAAGCTCGCACTCACCGTGCGCGTTGTGGTGTTCTTTGGCTATCCGTTCAAGAAACTCGCCGAGGCCGTTCGCGCTGCCGTGGTCGCTGCCATCGATGCCCAGGTGGGCGTTGAGGTCGAGCGCGTTGACGTTTGCATCGACGGCCTCGTTTTCCCCAAGGAGTAACCTTTGAGCCTTAAGGTTTATCGCGGGCGTACGCTTGCCCGCAGTCAGGCGCTGCAGCTGCTGTTCCAGGCCGAGGCCACGGACAGTCCGCTCGAGCGCGTCCTCGAGGGCGATTTCCTGATCTCGAAGGGCCCCCTCGACCCCTATGCGCTGGAGCTGTGCCGCGGTGCCTACGAGCATATCGATCGCATCGACTGTGCCCTGCGCGCCGTCGCCAAGAACTGGGATCTTATGCGCATGCCCGGCGCCGACCGCAATCTGCTGCGTATCGCCGTCTACGAGATGCGCTTCCTCACCGACGAAGAGGTCTCGGACGCTATCGTGATCAACGAGGCCGTCGAACTTGCCAAGGCCTATGGCACCGACCAGTCCGCGTCGTTCGTCAACGGCGTGCTGGGCAAGATCGCGCGCAGCGAGGAGTTGCCGGGCGAGGACCTGTACCAGGAACTGCTGGCCGAGGATCGCGCTCGCGAGGAGGCCCAGGCTGCTGAGGCTGCCGCCAAGGTCGCTGCCGCTCAGGCTACCGCCGGTGTACTTGCCGAGGATGTGGACGCTGCTGAGGCCGTCGAGTCCGACTCCGTCGAGGAGTAGCCATGCCAGAGGGTTCTGTCCGCAACTTTGACGAGATCTCGGACCGTCTGGACCAGATCATCGCTACCGTTCGCTCCAAGGATACGTCCTTGGAGCGTTCACTCGATCTGTTTGACGAAGCGATTGAGCTGGGCTCCCGCGCGGTCGATATGGTCGACAAGTTTGAGCTGACGCCGCGTGAGGCCGATAAGCTCGAGCAGGAATACGATGAGGATGCGGCAAACGAATCCCAGGATAGCTAGCCGCGTCTCCGGATACGAATGGTTGATGGCATTCATGAAACGCGTGCGTCTTGATGACGAACTGATTTCACAGGGCATCTGCGCCGATCGCGCGGATGCCCTTCGCACTCTTATGGCCGGCTTGGTTTCGAGCGGCGGTGAGCGTTTGACCTCTCCGGGGCTCAAGGTGACGCCGGGCCTGCCGCTGCACGTTAAGGGGCGCATTCCGTACGTTGGGCGCGGCGGCCTTAAGCTTGAGGGTGCGCTCGATGCGTTTTGTATCGACCCCACGGGCCTTGCCTGCCTGGACGTAGGCTGCTCTACCGGCGGCTTTACCGATTGCCTGCTCAAGCGCGGAGCTGCGACCGTTGTCTCGGTGGACGTTGGTCGCGCACAGTTCGATTGGTCGTTGCGTCAGGACGATCGCGTGACGCTGCATGAGCGCACCAACGTGACGCAGCTGCCTGAGCTTGGCTATGCCGGCGCCATCGACCTGGCTGTTTGTGATGTCTCGTTTACCAGCATCGCGAACATTATCGATGCGGTGCTGGCGTGCCTGAAGCCTTCGGGTTCGTTCTGCACGCTCGTAAAGCCCCAGTTTGAGGCGCCGGCTGCGCTGGTGGGCGAGCGCGGTATCGTGACCGACCCCGCCGTCCGCCGCGATACGCTCGTGGCGGCGATTGAGCTTTTTGCCGCCAAGGGCCTGTTTCCGCTTGACGTGTGCGTGTCGCCCATCCATGGCGCTAAGGGCAACGTTGAGTTTTTCCTGTACGGCACAAGGTTTGCCCCTGGTGAACGCACCGACGATGAGCTGCAATCCCAGGTATCGGCTTTGAGCGAGAAGCTGCAACGCTATGAAGGTCTTTCTGGTTCCCAATTACTACAAGCAAGAGGCGGTCGAGAGCGGCCTGATGCTCGAGCTTTGGCTTTCGCGCCAGGGCTACGAGGTCGCATGGGCTGCCGACCAGCGATCGAAGATTCAAAGCACGCCTGATATTGATGGCTCAGATCTGGTCATTACGCTCGGCGGCGACGGTACGTTGCTGCGCGCTGCCCGCATCCTCAACCATCGCGAGATTCCTATCCTTGGTCTTTCCTATGGTCACCTGGGCTTTTTAACTGCTGCGAGCCCCGAGGAGCGCGACATTCTGCAGGTCGTGAGCGATGCTCTGTCCGGTGAGCTGCACGTGAGCCGCCGCGCCACCATCGCCGCGGATATCGTGTCCGTGCGCGACGATGGCACGAAGGATGTCGTGCGCACGTTTGCCCTCAACGATATGGCACTTACGCGCGGCCCCCTGTCCGATATGGTTGAGTTTGACATCACGGTGTCCGGCCATCATATCGATCGCCTGCGCGGCGACGGTGTCGTCGTTTCGACGGCGACCGGCTCCACCGGCTATGCGCTTTCCGCCGGCGGTCCCATTGTCAGCCCCGATTACACGGGTATGGTCTGTGTGCCCATCGCCCCGCATACCATTCAGGCTCGCGCTTTTTTGACCTCGCCGAGTGATGTCGTCGAGATCTTTATGTCTGATGACCGTCCGAGTGTTCCGGCGATCGCTATCGATGGACAGTTTATTACCTGCGATGGCACCGTTGAGAGCGTGGCGGTGCGTCGCGGTCCCGGAGATGTGCTGCTTCTCGATTACGGTCCCGAGAGCTTCTATAACTCCGTGAGCCGCGTGTTCTACGGAGTGCGTCATGATCGATGAGCTGCAGGTTTCCAACATTGCACTCATTCGTGAGGCGACGCTGATTCCGAGTGCTGGCCTGACTGTCCTGACCGGCGAGACCGGTGCCGGTAAGACCGCTCTGCTTTCGGCGCTCAAGCTCATATTGGGCGAGCGTGCAGATTCGTCGACGGTGCGCGAGGGAGAGGAGCTTGCCAGCGTCGAGGCGCGCTTGTTCGATGGCCCGCACGACTCGGAGGGTTTCACCGTGCAGCGCAGCCTTTCTGCCGAAGGCCGCAGTCGCGTAAATATTGACGGCCGCATCGCCAGCGTGCGTGAGCTTTCGGAGCGCGTCGGCGTCATGATGGATCTTTGCGGTCAGCACGAGCACCAGCGCTTGCTCGATCCGGCGCATCATGTTGCCATGGTCGATGCCTGGGCTGGACGCGCAGCGCATGAGGCGCTCGAGAAGTATCGCGCCTGTTTTAAGGCTTCGCGTGACGCCGCCAAGGAGCTTCGCCGTGTGGAGGAAGCCTCGCGTGCGCAGGGGAGCCGTGTCGAGGAGGCTCGCTTTGCCCTCGAGCGCATCGGCGAGGTCGACCCCAAGCCGGGCGAGTATGAGGAACTCGAGGAACTGCTGCCGCGCTCCGAACATGCCGAGGTTCTGGTTGCCACAGCTAACGATGCCCATACATCGCTTGTCGCCGAAGGGGGAGCGCTCGATGCCGTGAACAGCGCCGTGGCAGAGCTTTCCCGTATGGCTACCGTCGATCGCAAACTGGGCGACATTGCCGATGCGCTTTCGGATGCCTGTATCTCCCTTGAGGATAGCGCGAACGAGCTTCGTGCCTATCGCGATGGCGTCGCCTTCGACCCGCGCGAGCTCGCTCGCATGCGTGAGCGGTATTCCGACCTCAAGGGCCTGTTGCGTCAGTGGGGTCCCACCATGGACGATGTTTTTGCCATGCGCGATCGCTCGCAAGAGCTGCTGTCCTTGGTCGATGATGGCGATGAACAGATCAAAAAGGCGCGTGAATCACTTGGTGCTGCCGAGCGCGAGTTGTTTGCCGCTGCCAAGGCGCTTAAGCGCGCTCGCAATACGGCTGCCCCGCGCTTCTGCCACGAGGTTGGTCGTCAGATGGCACGCTTGGAGATGGGCGGCGCCGAGCTCGTTTGGGAGTCGCGTGATCTTCCGCGCGCCGAGTGGACGCCGGCGGGTCCTTCGAGCTACGAGCTTTTGTATCGCAGCGGTGCCGGCTTGACGCCGCGACCCCTGCGCCGCATTGCGTCGGGCGGCGAGCTCAGCCGCGTTATGCTCGCGAGCAAGGTGGTCTTGGGTAATGCTGACGGCGTCGATACACTGGTATTTGACGAGGTCGATGCCGGTGTCGGCGGCTCCACGGCTCGTGCTCTTGCTGGTGTGCTGGTCGATCTTGCCGCTACGCATCAAGTGATTGTCGTAACCCACTTGGCGCAAGTCGCCGTCATGGCCGACAAGCATTATGTTGTCAGCAAGGAGCCGGGCAATGTTCCCCAGACGCATTTGGACGAGGTAACCGGCGAAGCGCGTACCGCCGAGATCGCCCGCATGCTCAGCGGCGATCAGTCCGAGGCAAGCTTGGCCCACGCAAAGCAGATGCTCGAAGAAGTTCGAGGCTAGGTCGTATCAGCGGTGTTGGTGGGACAAAATAGACTGAAATTTTTGTCCCACTACGCGTTTTACTCAACGACCTTGTCCGGCTGGATGAGCTCCTCGTAGTAGCTGATATGTTCGCGAGCGTCTTCAATCTCGGGCAGCAGGAAGTTGTAGATAACTTCGATGATCATCGTGGCGCTGATCTTGGAGAACGCAAAGTCACCCGTCGTCAGCAGCGCCTCGTGGTTGACGGTATTAAAAGTGTAGTCTGCCAGGCGCGCGAGTGGAGACTTGCTGTCGCTGCTGATGACGACTACGGTGGCACCGCAGTCGCGAGCCGCTTTTGCCATGCGATTCAGTCGGCGCGACTTGCCGGAGTTTGAGATGAGCACGATGACGTCACCCGGGCGCAACGTGAGCGCAAAGCCGATTGATGTCTCGCTAATGGTGCTCGCCATGCAGCGCAGGCCCAGCTGCGAAAACTTAAACGTCGCATCGAGCGCGACCGCGTTCGTATTGCCCACAGCCGCAAACTCAATAACTCCTGCATGCTTAAGGGCATGCACAACAGCCGCCAACGTATCGTGGTCGATCCCGTCGATGGTCGCATTAAGCTCGCTCACCTTGGCAGCCAGGATGTTCTTAAGGCTCTGCTCCATATTGTCGAGCGAGACTTCGTCAGTCAGGCCCTCGTTGCGCTGGCTTTCCAAATCCCTCGCCAACGAAAACTGAAAGCTGCGGAAGCTGCCAAAGCCCAGCTTGCGGCAGAAGCGCGAAACGGTTGCCTCGGACGTGGCGGCGGCGCGCGAGAGCTGAGCCGCCGTGAGGCGTGGCGCCTCGGACTGGTGCTCCAATATATAGTCGACAATGCGCTGCTCGGACTCGCTGTATCCCTGATGGGTACTAATGAGGGAAAGTGCGCTCTTGCTACTATCGGTCATGGATGGCTCCTGGTTGGCATGAAAATCGGAATCGTTTTGTAATGTCATAGTATAGGGGGATTTTCAATAACAAGATACACCTTGCCGTTTCAAGTGTTGATGGTAAACTTTCACCTACCGTTTACGGTTATGAAAGAACCTTTCACCGGAGAATTGCGCCTTGTCTCTTCTCACGCGGACGGTAGGTTGGTATCTTTCAGTTGTGGAAAAGCGCGCAAGGACGCGCGTGTAGGGGAGCGCCTGCGGGCGCAAAACTTAAAAAGGAGGGACACATGGCTAAGTTTGACATCATCGCCGCCACCGGTTGCCCGACCGGCATCGCGCACACCTTCATGGCGAAGGAGGCGCTGGAGAAGGCAGCTGCCGAGCGAGGTCTGACCATTAAGGTCGAGACCCATGGCCAGGTCGGTGTCGAGAACGAGCTCACCAAGAGCGAGATCGCCGGTGCCAAGGCCGTCGTCGTCGCAGCCGATAAGGATGTCCAGGCTGAGCGTTTCGCCGGCAAGCCCATGGTTTCCGTTGGTGTTTCCAAGGCCCTGTCCGTTGAGGCCGCCGGTAAGCTGATTGACCGCGCGCTCGCCGCCAAGGGCGACAGCACGGTTGCAGTCGCTGCCGATGTCGAGGACGAGGCCGAGGAGAAGGAGTCCATCGGCCACGTCATCTACAAGCACCTTATGAACGGTGTCAGCCATATGCTGGTCTTCGTCGTTGCCGGTGGTGTCCTGACCGCCGTCTCGTTCCTGTGGGGCATTACGTCCTTCGATTCGACGGCGTCTGACTACAACAGCTTTGCTGCGATGCTCAAGATCATCGGCGGCATCGCCATGAACCTCATGGTTCCGGTGCTTTCCGCCTACATCGCCGAATCCATCGGCAAGCGCCCGGCGCTCGTCCCCGGTTTTGTTGCCGGTATGATCGCCATCCAGGGCCTGCCTGTTAACGCCGAGACCGGCATGATCGACGCCGGTGGCGCCGGCGTGGGCTTCGGCTTCCTGGGCGGCATCGTCGGCGGCTTCCTCGCCGGCTATGTCATCCTGCTGCTCGAGAAGGTCTTTGCCGGTCTGCCCAAGAACCTGGACGGCCTCAAGGCCATCTTCCTGTACCCGCTGTTCTCGACGGCTATCGTCGGCCTGGTCATGCTCGGTATTTCCGGCCCCATGGCTGCCATCAACACCGCCATGATGGACTTCCTCAAGGGCCTGTCCGCCTCTGGCGCCGTTGTCCTGGGTCTTGCCATCGGCTGCATGTGCGCCTTTGACATGGGTGGCCCGGTCAACAAGGCTGCTTACGTCACCGGTACCGCTATGCTCACCGAGGCACTGGCTGCTGGCGTTGGCACCGATACCTACAACTTCGGCACCAACTTCATGGCTGCCGTCTCCGCCGCTTGCATCGTTCCGCCGCTGATCACCACCTTCGCCGTCGTTGTCGGCAAGAAGTACTTCAGCCAGGAGGATCACGACGCCGGTATCGTCAACCTCATCCTTGGTTGCACCCACATCACCGAGGGCGCCATTCCGTTCATGACCAAGAACATCTGGCCCGTCATGCCCATCATGATGCTCGGTTCCTCTATCGCTTCGATCCTGACCATTATGTTCAACGTTCACGACCCGGCGCCTCACGGTGGCTTCCTGGTCCTGCCCGTTGTCGAGAACGGTCCGCTGTGGGTCCTCGCGATCCTCATCGGCGCTGTGGTCGGTGGCATCCTGTTCGTGGCCTTCAAGAAGTACGACTTCGAGAAGAACCAGAAGGCCGCTCCTGCAGCCAAGCCGGTTGAGGCTCCCAAGGCCGCTGCCGTCGAGGCCCCCAAGGCCGAGGCTGCCGACTTCGTGAAGGTCGAGAATGTCTTTGTCGCCGAGGACTTCGCTTCTCGTGACGAGGCTCTGAGCTTCGTTTCCAACCAGGCCGTCAAGGCCGGTATCGCCAGCGACGCCGACGCCGTCATGAACGCCTTCCTGGCCCGCGAGGCCGAGGGCACCACGGGCATGATGGAGGGCTTCGCCATCCCGCATGCCAAGTCCGACGCCATTACCGAGGCTGCCGTCATCGTCGTCAAGGACGAGTCCGGCGTGACCGGTTGGGACACCATGGACGGCGCTCCCGTCAACGTGGCTATCGCCCTGCTCATCCCCGGTGCCCAGGCCGGCACTACGCACCTCAAAATCCTGTCCAAGGTCGCCGAGGCGCTCATGGACGAGGACTTCCGTGCCACCGTCAAGGGTTCCACCGACGCCGCCGAGATCGCCAAGACGATCAACGCCCGCCTGGTCTAATTCCGCAGTACGCGAATAACATCGCCCCCTGTAACAATGGCGAGGACTCCCTACGGGTCCTCGCCTTTTTTCATACCACCCGGCACTCAGGGACGTTCCTTTCCTGCCGGCACCCCGGGACACTCCTTAGTCCCCGACAGGGCATAAATAGCCCTCATCGACTGAATCACCCACGCGAACAATAATTCAGCCAGAATTCCTTTTGCACGATATTTCTTGGACGGAAGCATGTTCCCGCAGCTCGCCTGCCGGGCGGGGCGGTTAAGTTTGTCGCGAGTTCCGCACGCAAAGGAAAGCACTTAATGTGCTTTCCGTCTTGCGCAGGACTGTAGAGCAGCAAACTTAACC
>QSCH01000035.1:0-23763 GCA_003462965.1 Collinsella sp. OF03-4AA | reverse complement strand
GTGCGGGCGGGTGCGCCGTTGCGATACCCCCCGGCTAGCGACTCGGCCAAGACCTCTACCGGCTAGCGACTCGGCCAAGACCTCTGCCGTGCCCTCCCCCGCCGTGCTCACCGTGGGCTCGGTTGCGCTCGACCCCGACCGCCGCGAAGTCACGGTCGGCGGCTCGCCCATCGCGCTCACGGCTCGCGAGTTCGACGTCCTCGCCCTGCTTATGGCACATGCCGGCACCGTGCTCACGCGCGAGCGCATCGCGCACGAGGCGCTGGGCTACGACTACGTGGGCGACACTAACAACGTCGACGTGCACATCGCGCACCTGCGCGCCAAGATCGAAGACGCCGGCAGTGCCCGCATCATCCAGACCGTGCGCGGGGTGGGCTATGTCTGCCGCGCGTAACGACGAGGCTAAGCGCGTCACCTCCATCGCCCGCGCCATCAACTGGAGCTATATGTGGCGCCGCTTGGTGAGCTACGTCTGGCTGGATCTGTTACTGCTGCTTGTTGCGGCGGCGATCCTCGTCTATGGCTACAACCAGACGCTGCCCGATGGCGCGTTTACCGCGGGATGGATCCCCAGCGCTAGCGTTCACGGCATGTCACTGACGCCCGCGCGCGGCTGGGACCTGACAACGCTCACCTATACCGTCGAGTTTGCGCGTACCACCAAGACCTTCCCCCTCGCGCAGGACCTCGTCGCACTGTGGCCCCTCTACCTTGTCGTTGTAGGTTGGCAAGTCATCAGCGTGCTCAACATGCTCGGCGGCGCCCGCCGCGTGCGCCGCACCATGGCACCGCTCAACGACCTGGCCCTGCGCGTTGACGAGCTCGGGCGCATGCAGCTCGCCGGCGGCAAGATGGAAACGCTCGAGCAGGCCATCGAGCGCGCAAGCGTCGACTCGCCGAGCGTCACCACCGGCGACGCCGATCTGGCGAGTATCGAGGTCGCGCTCAACCGCCTGCTGCGCCAGATGCAAGAGGCCAAGCTGCAGCAGATGCGCTTTGTCAACGATGCGAGTCACGAGCTGCGCACGCCCATCGCGGTGATTCAGGGCTACGTGAACATGCTCGACCGCTGGGGCAAAGACGACCCGGACGTGCTGGCAGAGTCCATCGCCTCGCTCAAAGCCGAAAGCGAGCATATGCAGGAGCTCGTGGAGCAGTTGCTGTTTTTAGCGCGCGGCGATGCCGGTCGCACCGTGCTGCGGCGCGCGAATACCAACCTGGCTGCACTGGTCGGCGAGGTTTGCGAAGAATCACAGATGATCGATGCCGGGCACACATATCGGCTGGCGTATGATGCCGCACTTACCGGCGACCCGCGCTGCAACGCATCGGTTGACGTGGCACTCGTGAAGCAGGCGCTGCGCGTGATCGTGCAAAACGCCGCCAAGTATTCGGACGCAGGCACGACCGTCACGTTTGCCATAACACCCGATGCGGGCACGGGCGCGATTGACATAAGCGTTGAGGACGAGGGCATCGGCATGAACCAGGAATCCGCAGCTCACGCGTTCGAGCGGTTCTACCGTGCCGACAACGCACGCGATGCCGGCGCACAGGGCTCGGGCCTGGGGCTCGCTATCGCCAAGTGGATCGTCGACAGCCACGGCGGTGTCATTGGCGTGACCTCAGTCGAGGGCGTCGGCAGCCGCTTTACGATTCGGCTGCCACGGTAGGGGCGTCTCTCACGAATCGAAGGTGAATGCTTTTCCGCGAAGTGAGCGACCTATTTGGACCCCCGAAGCATCCGCACTTTTTGGCGCCAAAACCGCAGGAAATACCTGACAAAACCGCAGGAAAGAGCGACGTAAAAGTGTCGATGCTTCAGGGGCTCGATTTCACTCGTTCACTTCGCGGAAAAGCATTCACCTCGATTTACGGCAGCCCGTCAGTCACCCTCTCGGCATTAAAAATGGGGCAAAGCCACGCGCCTTACCCCATTTTTCGTTAGCCATAGCAGCTCGTGCGCTACTCGCGGCACAGGTGCACGGCGAAGCCGGCGAACTCGCGCTTAAAGTACACGAGCTTGGTGCTACCGTCGGGCAGCAGCGCGCGCGACTCCTCGTTGACCTCGAGCCCGCGCTCGGCAAACCACTTCTCGGCCGCATCGATGTCGTTGACGGCAAAGCCAATGTGGCCCTTGGTGCCACGACCGTTCTGCTTCATAACCTCGACCAGCGAATCGTTAAAGTACGAAACCGGGGTCTCGATAACGGGCAGGCCCATCATCGTCGAGAACAGCTCCGCGATCTCCAAGGCGTCTGCCGGGTCGGTGGCGTTGATGCCACATGGGCAACGCGCATGCCAAAAAGCTCGACCGGGTTGGCGTTCTGCTCACTCATACAGTCAGCGCCTACTGAGCCATGACGTCGAGGACGGCCTTCTCGGCAGCGACGCGGTTCATGCCGGTCATGAAGGGCACGCCGCTCACGTACGGGCAGGTGAGTCCCTCGGGGGCAACGGTGGTGGCGATCAGCAGGTCAGCGCCCTCGTCGCAGTAATCCTTGGCCTCGGAGATAGCGCACTGCACGATCTCGTACTTGCCGGCATAACCGTTGGCATCGAGCATGGTGGCGACCTTCTGGGCAACGAGCGTGGAAGTAGCAGCGCCAGCACCGCAAGCCAAAACGATCTTCTTCATAGGTAATGTCTCCCTTCATGGTTTACTTTAGGTAAGTGTACCGCAGCGAGCGATGGCACTTAGCCTCGATGAGCTTTTATGCCAGTTTGCTTGCGCGCTGCGTATAATACATCTAGTACGTGTTGTCATACCGCTCGCTTTATGAGCGACTAAGGACCCTAATATGCCCGATTCCCGCACACTCTGGACCGCCGTCGTTATCATCTGTATCGCCGTGTCGGTGTTCTTTAGCGTCAAAAAACGCACCACGTTTAAACACCTGCAGCAGCTTATGGCCGCTAAGCAGTGGGACGAGTTCGATCGCTTGCTCGACGGCAAACTCACCAGCATGCTGTACCCGCGCTACAACCGCGACTACCTGCGCCTGAACTCCTATCTGCTGCGCGAGGACCACAAGCGCGCCAGCGAGATGTTCGACCTGCTGCTGGGACTCAACCTGCCCAAGATGCAGCGCGTCGACCTGGTCATTAAGGCCTTTAACTACTACGTTGGCCAGGAGGACCGCAAAAAGTCCAAGGAGTTGCTGCACGAGATTAAGGGCTTTGAGGGCGGTCAGGCCGAGGCAGTCGCACACGAATGCCAGCTGATGTACGACACGATGATCCTCAAGCGCCACAACGACATTCCCGAGCTGGAGCGCATGCTCGAAGAGGCCGGTGACGACAAGGTCAAGAGCTGCCGCCTGGAATACCTGCTGGCCCTGCAGTACAAGAACAAGGGCGACGAGGCCAAGTTTGCCGAGTACTTGGAAAAGTCGGGCCAGCACTCGATGGCTGTCAACGCGTAACGGGCGGCTTGTGCTAGACTTCTAGTCTCACGGGGGCGTGGCGGAATTGGCATACGCAGGAGACTTAAAATCTCTCGCCGCAAGGATTGTGGGTTCGAGTCCCACCGCCCCTACCATTGGCTTTACGGGCCCGTATCTCCCAGGGATGCGGGCCCGTTTCTTTTGCACGCCGGTGGGGCTCGAACCCGCGAGGGGGCGAGCGTTAAGCAAACGCGGAGCGTTTGTAGCGAGCCGGCGAGGGCGCCGGCAGGCGACCGAGGCCGGTGCGTATTTGCTGCGCAAATTCGCAGACGTCCCACCGCCCCTACCACGCATTGTTTTCGAGCCCGTGTCCCCCAGGGATGCGGCTCGTTTCTTTCGGACGCCGGTGGACTTTAGAAGTTGCGGTGGAATAGTTCCTGTTTTGACTGGTTACCAGCTCATTTAAGAACTTTTTCACCGCAACTTAGATTGGCACTCCCACATTTTTCGATGGAAAAACGTGGTTGTCTCGCACATTTTCCGATGGAAAAACGTGGTTGTCTCGCACATTTTCCGATGGAAACGCCCAAATGGTCTTATACTAGCCGAGAGGGTTGGGAGGCAATATGCAACGAGAGCTTATGAGTGAACTTATCGCTTGGAAATCAAGGGCGAATCGCAAACCTCTCTTGCTTAAGGGAGCCCGCCAGACAGGAAAGACTTGGCTTCTTAACGAATTCGCAAGCCAGCAGTATCGAAACGTCATTCGTTTTGACTTTATGCTCGAGCCGAGCACACGCTCGCTGTTCGATGGGGACCTCGACCCCAAGCGCATCATCTCCCAGATAGAGCTCCTACGTGGCCAAACCGTAACGCCGACAGACACGCTCATCATCTTCGACGAGATCCAAGAGGCGCCACGCGGGATCACCTCGCTCAAGTACTTCAACGAGCTTGCACCCGAATACCACATCGTAGCAGCCGGTTCCTATATGGGCCTCGCGCTCCGACGCGAAAACGAGTCATTTCCCGTCGGCAAAATCGACCAGCTCACCATGCGTCCCATGGGGTTTGCCGAGTTCGTTCGCGCCGTCGACGGCAACCCGCTCGCCGACGCCATCCTTGCCGCAGACATGAACCTTCTAGCAAACGTCACCGAAAAGCTCGTGCACTTGCTCAAGGAATACCTTGTTGTCGGTGGTATGCCCGAAGTTGTCTCCGCTTTCGCCGAGACACGCGACTTCATTGAAGCCCGAAGGCTTCAGCAGCAAATCATCGAGGCTTACGAATCCGATTTTGGCAAACATGCACCCGCCCGCATCGTCGAGCGCATGAGGTTGGTTTGGAAATCCCTTCCCGGCCAGCTTGCCAAGGAGAACAAGAAGTTTGCCTATGGCGCCCTTCGCCCTGGAGCGCGCGCACGCGATTTTGAGGAAAGCCTCCAGTGGCTCACGGACTACGGAATCGTTCATAAGGTGCCACGTGTTTCCGCTCTAAAGGCACCGCTCTCGAGCTACGAAGACCTCTCGGGCTTCAAACTGTTCTGCATCGACACCGGCATCCTCGGAGCGCTCTCCGGTCTCTCTCCGGCCATCGTTCTTAACGGATCCGCTGTTTTTACCGAGTTCAAAGGTTCGCTGACCGAACAATACGTCGCGCAGGAGCTTTTGATCCAGGACAAAACTCCCGTGTATTGGTCCTCTACCTCTGGCAATGCCGAAACCGACTTTGCCATCGACCATGCGGGAACCGTGCTTCCGCTTGAGGTCAAGGCGGCAGAGAACCTTAAAGCGAAGAGTCTGAAAATAGCCTGCGAAAAATTCAAACTCGAGCGTTGCGTGAGGAGCTCTCTGGCGGCATATAGAGACGAGGACACGCTCGTCAATATTCCGCTTTGGGAAATTGGGCAAATCGACAAACTGGCATAAAGGCTGCGGAGGCGCTCAGCAAGGACTGTCCCCAGGTGCCGGCAGAAAAAACGTCCCTAGGTGCCGGCTGTTGAGTTGCGGTGGAATAGGGACTGGTTGGGGCCCGAAAGGGCGATTTTAGTCCGCATTTCACCGCAACTCAGAGGAAGACGGTTAAAGAGCACTCAGGCTCGGGGTCCAGGCGATGGTGGGAGTCGCGCCGTCGAGAACCTCGTTGATGGTGGCGGCCATGCCGGCGAGCAAGCTGTTCTCGCTTACGGTGAGCGTGTCGTAGCCGCCGACTCGCATGAGCTCGCGAATCACCACGGCGCCTGCCAAGATCACGCCCGCGCGCTTGGGTTGCACGCCCGGCAACGCGGCGATGCCCGCAACATCCAGCGCGGACATGCGCTCGATAGCGGCCGAAACCTGCTCCAGCGAAAGCTCGCGCAGGTGCACAAAGCTCGAATCATACGGCTCCAGCTCGTGAACGAGTGCCACGAGCGTAGTGACGGTACCACCCACCGCGACCAGGCGCTCGGCGCGCTCAAAGTCGACAGGCAGGCTCTCAAAATAGCCCGCAAACTGCTCGCCCGCCCAGTTGGCAGCGGCAGCAAGCTCGCCGTCCGCCGGCGGCAGCGCCGAGAAAAACCGCTCGGTCACGCGACGGCAACCGATGTCCAGCGAGCGCGTTCCCTCCAGAGCAAAGATGCCGCGCTCCGGTGCATAGACGCCCGTCGCGAGCTCCGTGGATCCGCCGCCCGAATCGGCAACGATGATGCGCTCGCCGGCAAAGTCGTGCGCCACGCCAAAAAACGTCAGGCGTGCCTCGACCTCGCCCGGAATCACCTGAGGCTCAAGCCCCAGATCGCGCAGGCCGTCCAGCAGCAGCGCGGCATTGGAGGCATCGCGCGCGGCGCTCGTGCACGTGGTGCAGATGCACGCGGCCCCAAAGGCACGGGCCTCGTCCACAAACATGCGACACGCAGCGAGCACGCGCTCAACGGCCGCCTCGCAAAAGCGCCCCGTCGCGTCCACGCCCTCGCCCAAGTCGGTAATCTCGGTATGCTTGGACGAGTCCACGATCGTCCCGCCCTCGACCTGGGCCAACACCAGTCGCGACGACACCGTTCCCAGGTCAATCGCCGCCACCTTATATCGTTTGCAATTTGTCATTGCGGGCTCCCCTCCGGGCGCTATTTGCCGTTGGACACGACCGTCTGGCCCTCGACGCCGTTAAACCCAAACAGCATGTCGAGCGCCTGGATGTACCACGGCGCATCCTTACCGACTTCTTCGATTTCCTTGGCAACTTCGCTGGCCTTCTTGGCGTTCGACGACCTCTGGCTCGACGAGGCATCCGAATCGCCGTCCAGGCCCTGCACTTCAATCCTCTTCTCGCCGGGCATCACCAGGCCCAGGTCCTCGGATGCCGCGTCCTTGATACCCTCCTCCGAGAGCAGCTTGTCGACGCTTTTTTGCAGCTCATCATTGTATTGCTGGCGAATCTCGACCTGCTTGGCCAAGATATCGCTCGAACGCTTTGCCACGTACAGATCGCGCACGGGGAAATACAGGCTCACGAGCACCAGCGCCACCACGATACCGATAAACAGCGGACGCAGAGGGCCATGCGTAAAGTCATAGATCGCCTTGACAACCGCGTTGTCGTTGGCGTAATGCATAAAGTCCGAGCCCGAAAGACGGTTCGAGGGCCTACTCGATTTGTCGTGTGCTTGAGTCGAGGGACGCGACGCATGCGACGAACGTGCCGGGCGCACCGGTCCATCTGCCAAGGTATTTGATTGAGCATTGGGGCGCGAGGTACTTGCCGGGCGCTGCGTGGAGCGGTCGGCGCCGGCATAAGCGGACCCACCGAGCTGCACCGTGCGCGCACGGCGAGGCGACGGCTCGCGCGAACCGGCGGAATAGTACCTGTTGTCGTAAATCTGATCCATGTGCGCCTTGTGCGGTTGAGGTTTGTTTGCGCTAAGTCCTTTAGTTATAGCACGAGCGCCTGCACCGCCTTCGCCAGCCTTTGCTCGACATAAAAAAGGCGCTGAGCCGTATGGCCCAGCGCCCATGGCGCTTTGCAGCATCCAGTCAAGGCGGGACGGAACCGAGTCAGCCTCCCCCTCGCCAAATTCGCCCGTTTAGCGAATGTTGTAAAACGCGGCCTTGCCGGCATAGCGCGCGCTGCCCTCGAGCTCGTCCTCGATGCGGATGAGCTGGTTGTACTTGGCGATACGGTCGCTGCGGCACGGGGCGCCCGACTTGATCTGGCCGGCGTTGACGCCCACGACCAGGTCGGCAATCGTGGAGTCCTCAGTCTCGCCGGAGCGGTGGCTCACGATGCAAGCATAGCCGGCCTCCTTGGCGGTCTCGATGGCCTCGAGCGACTCGGTGAGTGTGCCGATCTGGTTGACCTTGACCAGGATCGCGTTGGCGGCACCCAGCTCGATGCCCTTCTTAAGGCGCTCGGTGTTGGTGACGAACAGGTCGTCGCCCACCAGCTGCACCTTGTTGCCAATGCGACGGGTGAGCTCAACCCAGCCGTCCCAGTCCTCCTCGGCCATGCCGTCCTCGATGGAGATGATGGGATAGGTGTCGACGAGCTTTTCCCAGTAATCAACCATCTGGGCGCTCGTGTACTCCACGCCCTCGCCCTTGAGCTCGTACATGCCGGTCTCGGCGTTGTAGAACTCGGTCGAGGCCGGGTCCATGGCGTACATGAAGTCGACGCCGGGCTTAAAGCCGGCCTTCTCCACGGCCTTGGTGATGTACTCGAACGGCTCGGCATTGGTCTTGAGGTTGGGCGCAAAGCCGCCCTCGTCGCCCACGCCGCCGCCCAGGCCGGCCTCGTGCAGCACGCCCTTGAGGGTGTGGTAGACCTCGGCGCACCAACGCAGGCCCTCGGCAAAGCTCGGGGCGCCCACCGGCATGATCATGAACTCCTGGAAGTCAACGTTATTGTCGGCATGGACGCCACCGTTGAGGATATTCATCATAGGCGTGGGCAGCAGGTGGGCGTTGACGCCGCCCAGGTACTGGTACAGCGACAGGCCCGCCGACTCGGCAGCGGCGCGGGCGACGGCCAACGACACGCCCAGGATGGCGTTGGCACCGAGCTTGGTCTTGTTGGGGGTACCGTCCGCGGCAATCAGCGCGGCATCGACGGCACGCTGGTCGAAGGCGTCGAAGCCCACGACGGCGTTAGCGCACTCGTTATTGACGTGCTCGACGGCCTGCGAAACGCCCTTGCCCAGATAGCGGCCCTTGTCGCCGTCGCGCAGCTCACATGCCTCAAAGGCGCCGGTCGAAGCACCCGAAGGCACCATTGCGCGGCCAAAGCTGCCGTCCTCGAGCACGACCTCGACCTCGACGGTGGGATTGCCGCGGCTGTCGAGCACCTCGCGACCGTAGACGTCCAAAATATCGCTCATGTTGTCTCCCTCTCACTTGGAAACGGGTTGAATGCTTGGCGACACGGCTTGCACGCTACAGCGGCGCGCAGGTTCATAAGTTAGCCTTATCGCACTTTTTGCATTATGCCATAAGTTAGCCAAGGGATACAATCTTTTTAAAAATAATAGGGGCGATGGGACAAGTCCGTCCCGTCGCCCCCGCAGTCTTACTCCTCTGCCTTTGCGGCATCCCAGAGGTCATTGAGGCCGTGGGTCGAAAGCTCGGCCAGATCCACGTGGGCGTCGGCCGCCATCTGCTCCATCGCGGCCCAGCGACGACGGAACTTGGCCGTGCTCGCGCGCAGGGCGCTCTCGGCGTCGATGCCCTCTTTGCGTGCAACGTTGACCAGAGCAAAGAGCAGGTCGCCAAACTCCATCTCGCGCTCGGGCGAGCCGGGGGCCTCGGCCTCAAACTCGGCACGCTCCTCGGCAACCTCGTCCCACACGTCCTGGACCGTCTCCCACTCAAAGCCCACGGCCGCTGCCTTGCGCGACACCTTCTGGGCCTGCATCAGCGCCGGCAGGTGCGTGGGCACGCCGTCGAGTAGACCCTCGGGTGCGGCCTCGCCTGCCGCCACGGCCTTGTCCTTGGCAGCCTTCTCGGCAAGTTTGACCTCGTCCCAGATCTTGAGCACCTCGTCGGAGCTCTCGGCATCCGCATCGCCAAACACGTGTGGGTGGCGGCGAATGAGCTTGGCGTCGATATCGCGTGCCACATCGGCCAGCGTAAACTCGCCCGCGTCCGCCGCAATCTGCGCATGCAGCACCACCTGCATGAGCACATCGCCCAGCTCCTCGCGCAGATGCGCCACGTCGTCCGCCTCGATGCAATCGAGCGCCTCATAGGCCTCCTCGATCATGTTCTTGCCGATGCTCCGATGCGTCTGCTCGCGATCCCACGGGCAGCCATCGGGCTGACGCAGACGCCAGATGGTCTGCACCAGATGCTGCAGCTCGACCGACGCGTCGACCAGCGTGGACAGATCGCGCGAGCCCTCGGCATTTTGCTGAGCCATGTGCTGCGCCATGGTTATTCCTCCTCCAGGATCACGTGGCGGAACGCGCCGCCCTCGTAGATGCCGTAGCTGTGCGTACCGTCCTTGGGAATACTCACGCTGCCGGGATTGAAGAGCCACAGGCCCGGGTGCGCCTCGCTTGCCTCGTTAACCTTGATGTGCGTGTGGCCGTAGACGAGCGCGGAGCCCTCGGGCAGCGCGGGCGCGTGGTCGACGCTGTTGTGCATGCCGGCGCCAAAGACGTGGCCGTGCGTCAGGAACAGCTCGCGGCCGGTCTCGTCGAACAGCGTGGCGTAGTCGGCCATGACGGGAAAGGCGAGCACCATCTGGTCGACCTCGGCGTCGCAGTTGCCGCGCACCGCGATGATGCGGTCGGCCAGGGCGTTGAGCAGCGGAATCACGCGCTTGGGGGCGTAGTCGCGCGGCAGGTCGTTGCGCGGGCCGTGGTAGAGCAGGTCGCCCAGCAGCACGACGCGGTCGGGCTGCTCGGATTCGATGGCGGCGACCAGGCGCTCGGTCCAGTATGCCGAGCCGTGAATGTCGGAAGCGATGAGGTATTTCATGGTGGTCCTTTCGGGTAGGGTTGATGGGGGCTGAATACGGGGTCCGGCGGATGTGGAGCCCATCTACCGTGTTACTCGAATCGTAGCGCCGCGCTCTGAGCCGCCTGCATCACGCGTTGGAGTGGCACGCCATGTTCGCGGGCAAGACGGGCGCAATCCTCGTACTCGGGAGCCGCGCGCTCGCTGCCGTCTGGCAGGGTCGCCACCTTAACGGATACCTCGCCCCAAGGCGTTGTCACCTGCTCGAATCGGCGCGGCAGGCAAACGCGTTCCATCACCTGGCGACGAATGGCGTTGGTCGTGGTCTCCAAAAAGATAATCGTCTGCAGGCGCTCGATATCCTCGTGTGAGCAGATCACCTGCAACTGCCAGCCGGGGCGGCCTTTTTTGCAGTAGAGGGGCAGCCAGTGCACCTCGCGGGCGCCGGCCTCGCGCAGGCGGTCAGCGGCATAGGCGAGTACCTCGGGCGACGCATCATCGATGTCGCACTCCAGCTTGACGATGGTTTCGGGCGCATCGGTCTCGCGGGACAGCGGAGATGTACTTCCACGTTGCATACGGTCCGGATCCTTTCCGCACGGGCTCGTTTTATTCACCCAAACGCTAGCACATCGAACGTGGCACAGGCGTGACTTTCGTCCGTCGTCGCCCTTGCCCCTATCCAAACATGTACGTCAGCCTCCAAACATGTCATTTTTTGTCGGTTTTGGAGGCTGACGTACACGTTTTGGAGCGGGCCGCACACGATCAAAATTGCGCCCGCATTCCGTCCACCACAAAGTTCGCCGCACTCAACAATTTTGAACTTTCTACGCAGTTCATCGGCTAAAAATTACCCTCGGCATACTTACCCGCTGCACGATGTTACTCTAGTTGCATTTGGCTAACTAAGCGGCTGCCGAGGACCCAGCCCGGCACCGTTACGGCATAGGAGGTTTCATGTTCGAGAAGCGGCTCTTCTCCCTGGTTCCGCAGGCAACGCCCTACATTGTGGCGAGCGTCCTGTTTAAATGGATCGCGCTGATGGCAAACATCACGGTGATGTGGATCCTCGCGCGCATTCTGGGCGGCATCGTTGCCGGCGGACTGCCGGCTGCACTCGCCGTCGACGCGCTCGCGCAGGCAACTCCGCCGCTCGCCGGCGCCATCATCGTGCGCGCCGCCGCCATCTATCTGGCGCAGCGTTCCGGTGACAAGGCCGCCTTCAAAGCCGTCCGCCGCGTGCGCTCGCTCGTCTACGACAAGCTCACCGCACTCGGCCCCTCCTACACCGAGACCGTCCCCACCGCCGAGGCCGTCCAGACCAGCGTCGAGGGCGCCACGCAACTCCAGGTGTACTTTGGCGGCTACCTGCCGCAGCTCTTCTTTGCGGGCTTGGCACCCATCACGCTGTTTGTACTGCTCGTGGGCCAGGCGGGTCTTCCCGCCGCGCTGCTGCTCGCCTGCGTTCCGGTCATCCCCGTCTCCATCATGATGGTCATGCGCAACGCCAAAAAGATCGGTGCCGAGTACTGGGGCAGCTATGTCGATCTGGGCGGCATGTTCCTGGAGGCCGTGCAGGGTCTCACCACCCTTAAGGTCTACCAGGCCGATCGCAGCTGGCACGAGCGCATCAACGCAGAGTCCGAGCGTTTCCGCACAGCGACCATGCGCCTGCTGGTGATGCAGCTGCGCTCCATTTGCGTTATGGACCTGGTCGTCTATATGGCGCCGCGCTCGGCATTATCGTAGCCGCGCTGCAGCTCGCCACGGGCAAGATTGGCTTTGAGGCTGCCTTCCTCATCGTCTTTCTGTCGCAGGAGTTCTTTTTGCCCATGCGCCGCCTGGGATCGCTGTTCCACACGGCCATGAACGGCATGGCCGCCTCGCGCCGCATGTTTGGCATTTTGGATACGCCCGAGCCCGAGCGCGGCGATGTTGAGCTTGACGGTCGCGGCGATATCGAGCTCGCGGGCGTGAGCTATGCATACGGCAACCGCACGGTGCTGGACAGCGCCAGCGCGACCATTGCGCACGGCTCGCTCGTGGCACTCGTGGGCGAAAGCGGCGGCGGCAAGTCCACACTCGCGGGGATTATCGCGGGCCGCAAGGGTGCCTACCGTGGCAGCGTTCGCATTGGCGGCGTCGAGCTGCGCGATGCCACGGCCGCCTCACTCATGCGTGCCGTCACCCTGGTGCCCACCAACGGCTACCTGTTTGCCGGCACCCTGCGCGACAACCTGCTGCTCGCCCAGCCCAACGCCACCGACGCCGAGCTTTTGCGCGCGCTCGGCCGCACGCGCGTGGCGGCCTTTGTGCAGGCCAACGGCGGGCTCGACATGGTGATTAACGAGGGCGGCACCACCCTTTCGGGTGGCCAGCGCCAGCGCGTGTGCATGGCACGCGCCCTGCTGCACGACTCGCCGATCTATGTGTTTGACGAGGCGACGAGCAACGTCGATGCCACAAGCGAAGCCGCAATCGGCGAGGTCATTGCATCGCTCGCCGGCGAGCACACCGTAATCGTGGTGGCGCATCGCCTGTCGACAATCGTGGACGCCGATCAGATTCTGGTGCTGGAGCGCGGTCGCATTGCCGAGCGCGGCACCCATGATGAGCTCCTGTCGGACGCGGGCGCCTATGCGCGCATGTGGAACAGCCAGGAGCAGCTCTCGGCATATGCGTATGCGGAGGATGATGCCGAGGATGCCGGCGCGGTTGAGGCTGTTGGCGGCAGTACTGCCCGTACCGATGGCCTCAACGGTGCCGGCTCATCTTCCGCTACCGCGGCGCCTGACTCCGGCCGCGCCCGTCGCTCGGCGCCGTCCATCATATGGCGCATGATGGGGCTCGTCCGACCGCTTGCCGGCTGGCTTGTGCTAGCCGTCGCGCTGGGCAGCATTGGTATGCTCACCGCCGCGTTCGTGCCGGCCTTTGGCGCCCTTGGCCTTATGGCCGCGCTGGGCCGCAACGCCTTGGGGCTTGGTCTGATCGCAGCATGCGCGGCCTGTGCCGCCTGCGGCATCGCACGCGGGCCGCTCCACTACGGCGAGCAGCTCTGCAACCATTACATCGCGTTTCGCCTGCTCGCGCACATTCGCGACCTGGTGTTTGGCGCCCTGCGCCAGCTCGCCCCCGCCAAGCTCGAGGGCCGCGGCAAGGGCGAGCTCGTGAGCCTGGTCACCTCGGATATCGAGCTGCTCGAGGTCTTCTACGCGCACACCATCTCGCCCATTGCCATCGCTCTGGTCTGCACCGTTGTGTTTGAGGGCTTTTTGCTGGCTGTGAGCCCCGAGCTCGCGGGCATCGCGCTCGTGGCCTACGCGGTCCTGGGCGTGCTGCTGCCCCTGACCTCGGCCAAGGCGTGCGGCACCACCGGCCGCCAGAGCCGCGAGGGCGCCGGTAAGCTGGGTGCCTTTGTGCTCGACAGTCTACGCGGCGCGTCCGAGACTATCCAGTTTGCCGGTGGCGCCGATCGCAGCCGTGCCCTGGGCAAGCTGACCGAGCAAGTCGGCGCCGTGGACGCGCGCCTCAAGCGCCGCCAGGCGGCCAGCGAGGCCGTAGCCGATGCGCTTATTCTTGCGGCCAATCTGGTGATGCTCGAGCGTGCGCTGCAGCTGGTTTCTGCGGGAACGATTGATTTTGCCGCGGCGTTTGTCGCCGTCTTTACCTTTGTGTCGTCGTTTGGCTCGGTGATGGCCGTGAGCCGCCTGGGCGCCTCACTGCAGGAGACGCTCGCCTCGGGCGCACGCGTGCTCGATTTGCTCGACGAGCAGCCCCAGTGCGCCGAGGTCGCCGATGGACAGAACGTTGAGTTTGCCGGCGCCGCAGCCGAGCATGTGAGCTTTAGCTATGTGGGCGGCGTGGACGCGGGCGGTGCGGGCGCCACGGAGCAGATCGCGAACGACACCGCTGCGAGTCTCATCCTCGACGACGTGACCTGCACCTTTGCGCCCGGTACCATGACCTGCATCATGGGGCGCTCGGGCTCGGGCAAGTCGACGCTGCTTAAGCTGCTCATGCGTTTTTGGGACCCCGCAGCTGGCACCATCACGGTGAGCGGCGTCGATGCCCGCCACATCAACACGGCGAGCCTACGCAGCCACGAGGCCTATATGACCCAGGACACACATCTGTTCTGCGGCACCGTACGCGAGAATCTGCTGGTTGCGCACGCCAGCGCCACCGATGCCGAGCTGCTCGACGCTTGCCGCTCCGCTTCGCTTACCGCCCTCATCGACCGCCTGCCGCAGGGTCTCGACACGCCCGTTGCCGAGCTGGGCGACTCGCTTTCGGGCGGCGAGCGCCAGCGCATTGGCCTTGCGCGCATCTTCCTCAACGGCGCGCCGTTCATTTTGCTCGACGAGCCCACCAGCGCGCTCGACGCGCTTAAC
This sequence comes from Collinsella sp. OF03-4AA, assembly GCA_003462965.1. GTDB lineage: Bacteria > Actinomycetota > Coriobacteriia > Coriobacteriales > Coriobacteriaceae > Collinsella. The sequence continues at coordinate 9,051 of QSCH01000035.1, read as the reverse complement.
GAGGCGGCCGTTATGCAGGCCGTCAACGAGCTCAAACGCCGTGGCAAGACCATTGTGCTCGTAAGCCACCGCGCCAGCACCTGCGCTTTTGCCGACTGCTCGCTTTCGGTCGAACACGGCAGGCTGAGCTAGATGGCGCGCGCAGCCGACACGCCAGAGCTGGCGCGCAAGCGTGCACGCGAGGCCCAGATGGTATCGCAGATGATCGCGCTCTGGTGCCGGGGGCATCATGGAGGCGGGCATGCGATCGAGCAGGCTGGCGACGATGAGCCCGTGCGCGTGAAGCTCGGCCTTCGGACCATTACGCTCTGCCCCGAATGCGCCGAGCTGCAGAAATACGCCATCACGCGCATTGAGCACTGCCCGCACATGGGCACCAAGACATTTTGCTCGGCCTGTCCTTCGCATTGTTACCGGCCTGCCATGCGCGAGAAGATCCGCGAGGTCATGCGCTGGTCGGGCCCGCGTATGATCCGCTATCGCCCCATCACCGCCGTGAGACACGCGATGGTAACAGTGCAGGCCAAACGCGCGGCGGCACGAAGCAAGTAGTCGCCGGCGCCGGCACGCGCCGCCCCGCCTTTCCACTCGATTTCGGCACCCGGCGTGCGCGGCGTGTTGAGAGCTGCACCATTACAATGGAGCGGATTCACCAAATGCAAAGGAGTCGCCATGCCCGCCTGTCCGCTGGTCGATTGCCATACTCATACCTCGTTCTCGGACGGGCACGCCTCGTTCGAGGACAACGTCCGTGCCGCTGCTGCCGCCGGCTGCCGCGTCATGGTCTCGACCGACCACCTTACCCTGCCCGCCAGTATGGATGCTAACTGCGAGGTGCAGGTCGTCGAGGGCGACTTGCCGGCACATCGTTTGGCCTTTGAGGACGCCCGCAAACTCGCCGCGCAGATTGCGCCGGAGCTCACCTTTATCTACGGTTTTGAATGCGATTGGTACGAGGGCTGCGAGCCCTTGGTAGAGCACTGGTCCCAGGGCGCCGTCGTACGTCTGGGCAGCGTGCACTGGATTGGCAACCCGGGCGATATTGCGGCAGGCGCCGCGGGCACGGCAGGGACAGAGGACGTCGCGCGCCCCGATACACCCGATTCCCTTTGCGGTTGGATCGACGACGATACCAACTTGCATGTTTGGGAAAACTTAGGCGTGCGCGGCGTGTGGGAGTGCTACGTCGACGACTGGTGCCGTGCTTGCGAAAGCTCACTCAACTTTGACGCGATGGCCCATCCCGACCTGGTCATGCGCTTTTCGAAGGACGGCTTTGCACCCGACTTTGACCCCGCGCCGTTTTGGGAGCAGATGGCCGAATGCGCCCACGATACGGGTCGCCGCGTTGAGGTCTCGACCGCCGCACCGCGCAAGGGGCTCGACGATTACTACCCCGCGACCGGGCTGTTGCGCCGCTTCGCCCATGCCGAGGTGCCCATCACCTTTGGCTCGGACGCGCACCGCGCCTGCGACATCTGCTGGAACATCCGCGAGGCCCAGGCCCACGCCTACGACTGCGGCTACCGGGCCTTCGATATCCCCCACCCCACCGGCGAATGGGAATCCACGCCCCTCGCCTAACTAGTCGTTTAAGAACGTCCCCAATGACTAGTGGCGGCGGGCGTTGAGTTCGCCGGCCAGTTCGTCGAGGGTGATGCCGTAGCGCTCGAGCGTCACGAGCAGGTGGTAGATCAGGTCGCCGGCCTCGTAGCGGATGTGATCGTGGTCGTTATCCTTGCAGGCCATGATCACCTCGCTCGCCTCCTCGGCAAGCTTCTTGAGAAGCTCGTCCTCGACGTCGGTCAGCAGACGCGCGGTATAGCTCTCCTGCGGCGATGCGTCGCGACGACTGTGAATCACCTCGGCCAGTCCCGTCAGCGTCTCACCGATGTTTCCCGGCTGCACGTTAGCTGTTCTGACTCCCATGGTTATTTCCTCTCGTTACTGCAGCGTAAAGTAGGTACCGGCCTCATCGAACCGAGGCTTTGCGCCCTTTTTCTCAAAGAACTCGACGATGACGGCATGGGCCTCATCGAGCCTTTCCTTCTCGGCCTCGAGCCAAAGCGACTGCGCCCCGCAGGCATCAGTCAGGTGCACGCGGCATGGTACGCCCGCGCGGAGGAGCTCGGTGTTGCATTCGGCGACCTCGAACGGCGTCACGACTTTCATCGCACTCCCCCTTCCACGCGCTTAAAGAAGCAGGTACGGTTGCCGGTATGGCAGGCCGGGCCCGGTGAGTCCACCTTGACCAGCAGCGTATCGCTATCGCAGTCGGCCCAGAGCTCCTTGACCTCCTGCATGTTGCCACTCGTCGCGCCCTTGTTCCAGAGCTCCTGACGGCTGCGACTCCAAACCACGTGGTCCCGGTCTTGAGCGTCAGCCCCACCGATTCCTCGTTCATCCAAGCAACCATAAGCACCTCACCGGTGTCATGCTGCTGAACCACGCAAGGAATCAGCCGCGGGCGTCGTATTTAAGCTCGGTAGCATTTATTACCTCAGTCATCATTCTCCCAAGTAACAAACGAAATCCCACAGGTCGGCGAGGGTTGTCCAGGTGCCGCAGGTTGCCGCGAAAGAGGAGCGACGCGTACTTTGGTACGCGAGCGACGGTTTGAGCGGCAAGATGCGGTGCCTGGGCAAGCCGCAGCACTAGAAGTCCAGCCTCACAGGGATGCCTTGGCTGGCCATATACTCCTTCACCTGGCGAATGCTGAAAGTTCCAAAGTGAAAGACGCTGGCCGCCAGCACGGCATCGGCCTCGCCCTCGATCACGCCCTCGGCGAAATGCTCGAGCGTGCCCACGCCGCCGCTCGCGATGACGGGAATTGGCACCGCGCGCGCCACGGCGCGGGTGAGTGCCAGGTCAAAACCAGCCTTGGTGCCGTCGCGATCCATGCTGGTGAGCAAGATCTCACCGGCGCCGCGACGAGCCGCTTCCTCGGCCCACGCCACCGCATCGATACCCGTGGCGTTGCGACCGCCCGCCGTGAAGACCTCCCACTTGTCGGCATCCGGCTGACCGGGCAGGCCCACGCGCTTGGCATCAATCGCCACGACCACGGCCTGGCTGCCAAACGCCGCGGCGGCCTGGCTGATCAACGACGGATCGCGCACGGCGGCAGAGTTAAGCGACACCTTGTCGGCACCGGCGGCAACCATGGTTCGCATGCCCGCCAAGTCGCGGAAACCGCCGCCCACGGTATAGGGAATAGCGAGCTCCTCGGCCGCGTGCGCCGCCATCTCGATGGTCGTCGCGCGATTGTCGCTCGTCGCGGTGATGTCCAGGAAGACGACCTCGTCTGCACCCTCGCGGTCGTAGGCGCGCGCCAGCTCCACCGGGTCGCCAGCATCGCGCAGGCTCACAAAGTTGACGCCCTTGACCACGCGGCCGTCCTTGACGTCTAGACAGGGAATCACGCGCTTGGTAAGCATGGGCTACTCCTTCCCTCGGGCAGCGGCCAACGTCTGCACCAGCGTAAAGTTGCCCTCGTAGAGCGCACGGCCGGTGATGGCACCTTCAATCGCGCCCTCGCCTACCGCGGCCAGCGCGCGGATATCGTCGAGCGTCGAGATGCCGCCCGAAGCCACGACGGGAAATCCCGCGACCTCGGCCACATGGCGATACGCCGCCACATCGATGCCCGTCTGCATGCCATCGCGCGCGATGTCGGTATACACCAGATGCTTAAAGCCCAGCTCGGAAAGCTGCGCCACGGCGTCGTCGAGCGCCACACCCGCACCATCGCGCCAACCGTTCACCTTGACCTGGCCGTCACGGGCGGCAATGTCAGCCACCAGCAGCTCGCCAAAGCCTTGGGCCGCCACCTCGGCAAAACCCGGCTCAGTCACCAGCACGGTGCCCAGCGCAATGCGGCGAGCACCATAGCCTGCCAGCTCATCGATGCGCGCGAGCGAACGGACGCCGCCGCCCACGTCCACGGACAGGCCGTCGACGCAGCAGATAGCCTTAATCGCCGCCGAGTTGGCCGCGCACGCGTCCTCGTCCTCGCCAAAGGCAGCGGACAGGTCGACGACGTGCACCCAGCTTGCGCCCTGCTCGGCAAACGAGCGGGCAACGGCCACGGGGTCGTCGGAATACACCTTGCAGCGGCTGCGGTCACCGCGCTCCAGGCGCACAACCTTGCCGCCGATCAGATCGATTGCGGGAAACAGGATCATCGGCCGGCCTCCTCGACGATGTTGACGAAGTTCTTAAGGATGCGCTGACCCAGCGCAGAGGATTTCTCGGGATGGAACTGGCAGCCCCACACGTTGCCGCGACGCACGATGCACGGGAAACTCCGCGTGTAGTGCGTGCGCGCCAAAACATCAGCGGCATCGGCGTCGTCGGTCACCGCGTAGCTGTGGGTGAAGTACATGTTGGCTCCCTCGGCAAAACCGGCGAGCAGCGGGTCGGCAGCACCGGCGGGCGTCATGTGCACCTGGTCCCAGCCCACGTGCGGCACCTTCAGACGACTCGATTCCAAGCGCGTACACGAACCGCGCATGATGCCCAGGCCATCGACCCAGGGGGCACCGGCCTGCCCGGAGGCGTCGCCGTCCGCGTCCGCGTCCTCGTTCGCAGGCACGCCCTCGTTGCCGCGCTCAAAAAACAGCTGAAGGCCCAGGCAGATGCCGAGCAGCGGAGTTCCGGCGGCGACGGCGTCGAGCACCGCGTCCGCCTCGCCGTTCTGGTGCATAAAGGCGATCGCGTCATAGAACGCGCCCACGCCCGGGATGACCAGGCCGTCAGCGTTGCGAATCTGCTCCGGATCGTCCGACGTGCAGGCGGCGGCACCGGCGCGCGCAAGCCCGCGCACGACGCTCGACAAGTTGCCCTTGTGGTAGTCGACCACCACGATCTTCGGTTCGCCCACGCGACCCCTCCTCCTCATCTTGTCCGAAAACCACCACAAAGCGGACAGGCACCTTCGTGGTGGTTTCTGCCTTTGTAGCGGTTACAGTGAGCCCTTGGTGCTAGGGATGCCCTGCACGCGGGGATCGAGCTCGCAGGCGTGGCGCATCGTGCGGCCCACGGCCTTAAAGGCGGCCTCGATAATGTGATGCGAGTTGCCGCCCGCCAGCTCGCGCACATGCAGCGTGAGCTTGGCATCGCGCGCGAAGGCGTAGAAGAACTCGACCGCCAGCTCGGTATCGAAGCTGCCCACGCGCTCGGTCGGCACGGGCAGCTCGCAGTAGGCCTGCCCGCGGCCCGAAATATCAACAGCAGCCATCACAAGCGTCTCGTCCATGGCGATCGCCGCGTCGGCAAAGCGCGTAATGCCCGCCTTGTCGCCCAGAGCCTGGCAAAACGCCTCGCCCAGCACAATACCCGTGTCCTCGACGGTGTGGTGCGCATCGACCTCCACGTCGCCCACCGCGTGCACCGTCAGATCGAACAGGCCATGACGGCCAAAGGCGTTGAGCATGTGGTCGAAAAACGGTACGCCGGTCGAGATATCGCACACACCGGATCCATCCAGGTCGAGCTTGACGACAATGTCGGTCTCGCCCGTCTTGCGGGTTACCTCGGCATAGCGGTCCATCTACATCTCCTCCTTCACCAGCGCGGCAAACGCGTCCAGCACCTCGTCGTTTTCCTGCGGGGTGCCCACGGTAATGCGCAGGCAGTCCGCGAGCCCCGGCGCGTAGCTAAAGTCGCGCACCAAAATTGAATACTCGTCGCGCAGACGCTCGCGCACGCGCGTGGCATGCGGCGTGCGCACGAGCACAAAATTCGCCGCGCTCGGCCATGCCTCCACGGGCATGCCCTCGGCAGCCATTGCGCGCAGGGCGCACAACTCGCGCTCGCGCTCGGATGTAACTCGCGCCACCACGGGTGCATACGCATCGCGGGCACGCACGCAGGCAAGCGCTGCGGCCTGGCTCAGCACATTGACCGAATAGATCTGGCGAATCGCCGCGAACACATCGATGACCTCGGGCGCCGCGATCACATAGCCCAGACGCGTGCCGGCGGCGCCGAACGCCTTGGACAGCGTGTGCAGAATCACCAGGTTGGGATGCTCGACGATAAGGCCTTGCGCCGTGGTTGCCGCGCCAAACGAATCGTCGGCAAACTCAACATAGGCCTCGTCGACCATCACCATGCCGGGGCACGCATCGCACAGCGCCGCGACAAAGTCGAGCGGTGCCACGTCGCCCGTGGGGTTATTGGGCGAGGTCACGATGGCCAGGTTGCACTCGGGTGCCGCCGCAAGCACGGCTGCCTGGTCGAGCTCAAAGGTCGCCGGGTCGCGCCACACGTCGCGCACCTCGGTCTGGCACAGAGACGCAAAGAACGCATACTCGCTAAAGCACGGCGGGCAGTTGAGCAGGGTCCTCCCCGCGCCGCCAAACGCCAGCAGGCAGTTATAGAGCAGCTCGTCACCGCCGTTGCCCACGCAGATATTCTCGCGCGTCACGCCATGCCAAGCGGCAAGCTCGTCGCGCAGGTCGTTGGACATGGGGTCGGGATAGCGGTTGAGCGGCGTGGCGGCAAGCGCCGCATCAACCGCCTCGCGCACGCCGGCCGGCACGGGGTAGGTGTTCTCGTTTGCCGAAAGGTTGATGCGCGTGGGCGTAAAGTTGGGATCGTAGGGCTCGATGCCTGCCAGATAGGGCTGGACGAGCTCCTTCATGCGCGGCGTGAGTTCGGCCATATTAGGCCTCCTCACCGGTCACACCGGCGCCATCCGCGCCCGCAGCCGCCGTCAGGTCCACGCCCTCGGCGACCGTCGCCACGGCGTCGCCCGGCCAGGCAACCTTAGTCAGGTCGGCCGCGGCCAGAGACTCGGCACTCACGGCATCCTCGCCCTGCTCCAGCACACGGCGACGCAGAGCGGCGGAAAGCGCGTGTGCCCACAGGCCCTCGGCCTCGGCCAGGCGCTGCGTAGCGGGAGCGTCGGAGAGCAGACCCTCGGGCGTATAGCAAATGACGCTCGAGCGCTTAACGAACTCTTCGACCGAAAGCGGGTTGGAGAACATGGCCGTGCCGCCGGTCGGCAGCGTGTGATTGGGGCCGGCAACATAATCGCCGAGCGGCTCGGAGCTCCAGGCGCCCACAAAGATGGCGCCGGCGTTGCGAATACCGCCGAGCAAGCCCATCGCATCCTTGCAGTGCAGCTCCAGGTGCTCGGGCGCCACGGTGTTCACGGCCTCGACGGCGGCAGCCATGTCTGCGGCCACCACGATGGTGCCCTCGTTATCGAGCGAGGCGCGCGTGATCTCGGCGCGTGGGGACTGCGCCACCAGAATGTCGATACCCGCCTCGACCTCGCGCGCAAACTGCTCGTCGCAAGTCACCAGATAGCAGGCTGCCAGCGGATCGTGCTCGGCCTGGGCCATCAGGTCTGCCGCGACCACCATGGGCTTGGCCGTAGCATCGGCCAGCACGCAGACCTCGGAGGGGCCGGCGACCATGTCGATGCCCACATCGCCCGAGACAATCTGCTTGGCGGCGGCAACAAAGGCGTTGCCCGGGCCGGTAATTTTGTCGACGCGCGGAATGGTCTCGGTGCCGTACGCCAGCGCGGCCACGGCCTGGGCGCCGCCCACCATATAGATTTCGTCCACGCCGCCGAGCTTTGCCGCGGCGAGCGTGTAGGGGCTGATAAGGCCGTCCTTTTGCGGCGGGGTCACCATAACCACGCGCTTGACGCCGGCGACCTTGGCGGGAATGGCATTCATGAGCACGGTGGAGGGATACTGCGCGCGACCGCCCGGCACGTAGATGCCGGCCGCCGCGAGCGGGGTCACCTTAACGCCGAGCATCGTGCCATCCGCACGCGTGGTAAACCAGCTCTGCTCGACCTCGCGCTGGTGGAACTCGCGAATCTGACGCGCGGCCTTCTCGAGCGCGGCGACAAAGGCAGGGTCGAGGCCTTCGAGCGCGGCATCGATCTGCTCCTGCGGCAGACGGAAGCTCTGCAGCTCGACACCGTCAAAACGCTGGCAGTAATCGCGCACCGCGGCATCGCCGTTGGCGCGCACGTTGGCCACGATATCGCGGGCGGCGTCGACGATGTTTTGCGGCAGCACACCCTTGCGGTTGAGCTGGTTGGTAACGAGGCGCTCACCGGGAACAAGCTTGATGGTCTTCATATCGGTATCCCCTATCGGTCGAGGTTGTGTTCGAAAAACGAGATGCCGGGCGGCGGCGCCAATCGGTCCGCAGCCCGGATATGGGGGCGCCCGTGCACGCTCGCGCTATTGTGCCGAGCCCGCGACGGGCTCAAAATGCTTGTCCTTAACGGCCGCGGCCAGGCGATCTGCCAGATTGCGTACGCGCGGATCCAGGCGCGCGGCGCCCGGGTTGACAAAGAAGCGGGCCGTGCAGTCCATGATGCGACCGGTGATGACCAAGTCGTTGTCGCGCAGCGTGGCACCCGTGGCGGTAATGTCCACGATGCGATCGGTCATGCCGACGATGGGGCCCAGCTCGATGTTACCGTGCAGCGAAACGATGTCGGCATTCACGCCACGCTCGGCATACCAGGCACTCGCGATGCGCGGGTATTTGGTGGCCACGCGAAGCGACCCGCGGCGGGCATAGTTGCGCTCGGCCTGGCCAGCACGCCACGCGGCTCCGCCTCGATAAAGGTGCACAGGCCGTAGCCCAAATCGACCAGCTGCAGCAGGTTGAGGTCGGCCTCGATGAGCGAGTCCCAACCGCAGATGCCGCAATCGGCACCACCGCAGCCCACAAAGGCAGGCGCATCGCTGGGACGCACGATGACAAACTCGATATCGCCGACCGCGCCCTCGCCGGCACGTGTGTCGCGGCCGCGCACGATCAGGTGACGGCCGGGGTCGCGCAGCTCAGAGACGTCCAAGCCCGCGGCCTCGAGCACGTCGAGCGTGTCGGCCTTAAGCGAGCCCTTGGGCACGGCGATGCGCAGCGGGCCTCGGCGCCACGGCCCGCGGCATGGTCGCCATCGGCCGGGGTCGCGCAGCTCAGAGACGTCCAAGCCCGCGGCCTCGAGCACGTCGAGCGTGTCGGCCTTAAGCGAGCCCTTGGGCACGGCGATGCGCAGCGGGCCTCGGC
>QSCH01000034.1:0-24279 GCA_003462965.1 Collinsella sp. OF03-4AA | reverse complement strand
GGGATTCCGGCCCCTCTGGGGTTGCCTACCCGGATTCGCGCCTCAGGACTCAGCGCAACGCGTTGCGCTGAGTCCTGAGGCTGTTGCAATGAAAATGAGAATCAAGGAGAACGTCACCAATGACTAGGCGGAGAAAAATTCTTAAAAAAGTTCTTGCCCTGAGCTGATTCGTCCGTATAATAAAATTCGATGCTTGAGAGCACGCACCTATTCCTCGGTAGCTCAATGGTAGAGCACGCGGCTGTTAACCGCGCTGTTGTAGGTTCGAGTCCTACCCGGGGAGCCAGGTTGTAAAACCCGTCGCTTATGCGGCGGGTTTTTTCATGCCGCGACCACTTGACTCGAACGTTGCCATATCAACATTTCGTGTCGAGGATGTAATCCCGCGACCCACCACCTCAACATGGCGCGGTCGTTGTAGAATATTGCAATGATTGCTCCCACGACATGGTGCCGCGAGCACCAGATAAGGAGATTCTTGTGTCTGAGACCATTAACGGCAGCCTGAGCGTCTCGAACGACGTTATTGCCGATATTGCCGGTTATGCCGCGATGACGTGCTATGGCGTCGTCGGTATGGCTGAGCAGCTCCAAGCGCCGAGAGCGTGCGCCTGCTTGCCGGTCAGCGCCTCCGCAAGGGCGTGCTTGTCTCCGCCGACGAGAACGGCCTTACGGTCGATCTTCACGTCGTGCTCGAGAACGGCGTCAACATGAAGTCCGTCTGCCACAATCTTTCGAGCTCCGTTGCCTTCACCCTGCAGGAGATCGCCCAGATCGATCCCGCCAGCCTTAAGATCGGCATCCATATCGACGCGCTCAAGAGCCGTCTGAACTAGCATCCGAAAACGGAGATTCAAATACCCATGATTGCAAAGACCATTCGCACCTGTTTTCCGATCGCTGCGGCTGCCGTTTCCGACAAGGCCGAGGAGATCAACAAGCTCAACGTCTTCCCCGTGCCCGACGGCGACACCGGCACCAACATGTCGCTCACGCTCGCCTCGGTGACCAAGGAGCTCTCCGCCCTTCCCGCCGATGCCGACATGGAGGCCATTGCCGGCGCCATCACCCACGGCTCCCTGATGGGCGCCCGCGGTAACTCCGGCGTCATTACCTCGCAGATCCTGCGCGGCGTGGCCGAGGGCCTTGTCTCCGCCGACGAGCCCATTACGTCCGCCAACATCGCCTTCGCCTTCCGTCGTGCCGTCAAGGTGGCCTTCCAGGCCGTCCGCAAGCCCATCGAGGGCACGATCCTCACGGTGCTGCGCGATGTCTCGACCAAGGCCGACGAGTGCGAAAAGAAGAAGTTCTCGGCCGAGGACGCGCTCGATGCCATCGTCGTCGAGGCCTACCAGTCCGTCGCTCGCACGCCCGACCTGCTGCCCGTTCTGAAGGAGAACGGCGTGGTCGACTCCGGCGCCTTCGGCTTTGCCATCTTCCTGGAGAACTTTGTGGCTGCAGCACTTGGTCGCAGCACCGTTGTCGAGGATTTCTCCGCTACGTTCGATTCCGCTGGCTCTGCACGCGACGCCGCTCTTGGCCGCGTTGAGATCGAGGCCAACGACGACTGGGAGGGCTCGGAGTTCCGCTACTGCAACGAGTTCCTCTTTAAGGCCGACGCTCCTTTTGACGAGGACGAGTGCCTCAAGTTCCTGGGCTCCATGGGCGACTGTGAGCTGCTCGTGGGCGCATATCCCGATTACAAGATTCACGTGCACTCCAACACCCCCAACCTGGTGCTCGAGCACATGCTTCAGCTTGGTCAGATCTACGAGGTCTTTATCCACAACATGGAGATGGAGGCCCACGACCGTACCGCCAAGATTCATGAGGACCAGGAGAAGGCTGCCGAGCCCGCCAAGGCGTTGGGCTTTGTCGCCGTTGCCGCTGGTTCGGGCGAGGCCGACATCCTCAAGTCCCTCGGCGTTGACGTGATCGTCTCGGGTGGCCAGACCATGAACCCCTCGACCGCCGACCTGCTGGGCGCCGTCGACCAGGTCAACGCGACCTCGGTTATCATCCTGCCCAACAACGGTAACATCCGCATGGCTGCCGAGGCCGCCGCCTCTGCCTGCACCGATAAAAAGGTCGCCGTCGTTCCTACCAAGACCGTTCCTCAGGCCTTCTCCGCGCTGTTCGCGGTCCTGCCCGATTCCGAGCTCGAGGATGCCGTCGCCGCTATGGTCGACGCCATCAGTGAGGTTCGTGATGGCGAGGTCACCCGTGCCGTGCGCGATTCCAGTGCCTCCGACGGCTCGCCGATTCACTCCGGTGACGTCATGGGTATCATCGCCGGCTCCATCGATGTGGTCGGCTCCGACGTGAAGCAGGTCACGCTCGACTGCATCAACCGTATGCAGGAGGAAGAGGAGGGCGACGCGCTGACGATTCTGGCAGGCGAGGAACTGTCCGATGAGGCCTTCCAGGAGATTGTCGACGCCATTGAGGAGGCTCAGCCCGATCTGGAGATTGACGCCCATCGTGGCGAGCAGCCGCTCTATCCCGTTATCTTCTCGATCGAGTAGGCAACTGCCCATGTCCGAGCTGTGCTCCGTGCCGCGCGTCTCGGAGCGCTTTGCCCAGAGCAATGCGCTCGACGAGGATATCGCGCGACTCAAATATGTTTCGGGTAAACGTGAGGAGGCCCTTCGCCGTCTGGGAATTCGGACGGTGGGGGACCTCCTTCTCCATATCCCTCATCGATACCTGGACTTTACGCGCTCCTGGTCCATCGAGATGGCGCCCATCGGTACCGTGTGCACCATCATCGCCACGGTCGACCGTATCGTCCAAAAGCAGCCGCGTCCGCGCATGCCGGTGACCGAGGTCTCACTCGTTGACGAGACGGGCGTGCTGCAGGTCGCCTTTTTCCGCCAGCCCTGGATTGCTCAGCAGCTTAAGCAGGGCGACCGCCTGGCCGTGATGGGTAAGGTCGAGTTTGCCTATGGCTTTAAGCAGATGGCCTCGCCGCACTTTGAAAAGCTTGAGGAAGGGCGCGCCGCGGGCACCATTTTGCCGGTCCATTATGTGAGCGATGGGGTGAGCCAGGCGTGGATGCGCCGCATCGTAAGTGTTGCGCTCGAGGTCGTCGGCAATCCCTTCGATCCGATTCCCGCACGCTTACGCGTCAAGCGCCGCCTGATGAGCAATGCCCGTGCGCTTCGATCGATCCATTTTCCCTCGAGCATGGCTGAGCGCGATATCGCGCGCGCACGGCTTGCCTACGAGGAGTGCCTCTACCTGCAGCTGGCGCTGCGCCTGCGCAACGACGGCGGCCTGGTCGATGTGGTGCCCTATGCCCACGCCGCGGGCGAGCACCTGGCCGCGCTTAAGCAGGCCCTGCCGTTTTCGCTGAGCGACGAGCAACAGGCCGCGTTCCAAGATATCCTGCGCGATATGTGCGATGGCGGGCGCGTGATGAACCGCCTGCTGCTGGGCGATGTCGGTACCGGCAAGACCGCTGTTGCCGCCTGCGCGCTGGCTGTGGCTGCCGATAGCGGCACGCAGGCCTGCGTTATGGCGCCCACGGGCGTGCTGGCGCGTCAATATGCCGATAAGACCGGCCCCTTGCTCTCGCAGGCTGGTATGACCTGGGCGCTCCTGACGGGCGCCACGCCGGCGGCCGAGCGCGAGCGGATCCATGCCCAGCTGGAATCGGGCGAGCTCGATGTCCTCTTTGGCACCCACGCGGTCCTTTCGGATAACGTTGCGTTCAAGCATCTGTCACTCGTGGTCATCGATGAGCAGCACCGGTTTGGCGTCGGCCAACGCAACGCCCTGCGTGCGAAGGGCCCTGGTGCCGATCTGCTCGTTATGACGGCAACGCCCATCCCACGTACGCTGGCGCTTTCGGTCTACGGCGATCTGGACACGAGCATCATCCGCCATCGGCCCGTCCCTGGCGCTGGCGTGACGACACGCGTGCTTACCGAGTCGAGCCGCGACCTTGCCTATGGCGCCATCCGCGAGGCGCATGAAAAGGGTCAGCAGGCCTACGTGATTTGCCCGCTCGTGGAGCCGAGTGACTCGGTCGATGATCTGGAGGACGTGCCCGGTATCGCTCGCGACGACGAGGGCCGCGTGACGGTCCCCGTGCCGCTGCACGATACGGCGACCGAGCTTGATTGCCTGCGTCTGGCATTGCCGGGTCTTGCCATCGAGCGCCTTCACGGCCGCATGCCAGCGGGGGAGAAGGACCAGGTTATCGATGCCTTCAAGCGCGGCGAGATCGACGTGCTCGTCTCGACTACGGTGGTTGAGGTGGGCGTCGACGTGCCCAACGCCACCATCATGGTCATCGAGAACGGTGAGCGCTTTGGCTTGGCGGCCCTGCACCAGCTGCGCGGCCGCGTGGGCCGCGGCAGCGTGTCGGGCACCTGCCTGGTCATGACGCACTCCAAGGGCAACGGCGGCGCTTCGGCGGCGCAAGACCGCCTCCAGTCGCTCGAAAAGACCTCGGACGGCTTTACGCTCGCCCGGATGGACCTTCGTCTGCGCCACGAGGGCGAAATCCTGGGGTACCGCCAGCATGGCGGTGTGACTCTGCGCTTTGTCGACCTGGATGCCGACGAGGAGCTGATCGAGTGGGCCCATTTGGACGCGGTCGAGCTCTTGCGGTATGCTTGCAACCTTGACTCCGTGGCGACGCGCCCCCTGCGCGATGCGGTCGCCATGCGATATCGACACATTTTTAAGGAGGTCAGCGGAGGATGAGAATCATCGGCGGCGAATGGCGCGGTCGTAAGATCGAGGAGCCCCGTGGTCGCGATGTCACCCGCCCCACGACCGATCGTGTGCGCGAGGCATGCGCATCTATGGTCATGTCGGCATTTGACTTCGATCTGGACGAGGTCCGCGTGCTGGACGCCTTTGGCGGCTCCGGTGCCTTAGGGTTAGAGATGCTCTCACGTGGTGCCCGCTCGCTCACGACGTTCGAGATTGATCGGAATGCCGCGCGGCTCATTACCAAGAATATCGAGTCGCTCTGCCGTGACCGTGCGCGTTGGCGCGTGATAACGGGCGACATGCTGGCGAGTGCCTCGCGCGGTCGTGTGCCGGGCGGCCCCTTTGATCTGGTCCTGCTCGACCCGCCCTATGCTTTTGGTGCCGAGCCGGTCGAGGAGCTGCTGCAGAACCTAGCTCAGCAGGGTCTTCTTGCACCTGGCGCTTATGCCCTGTTTGAGCATGCCGCCGCCAATGCGGGCGCGCATCCGGCAGGCTTTGAGATCGTGCGCGAGAAGCGCTACGGCATTACCTCGGTCGACCTGCTTCGTTGGGTCGGCGATGACGATGGTGAGGGCGATAGCGCCGGCACCGATGCTGACAACAACGATGCCACGACGTTTCAGGAGGACGCCCATGAATGACACCATCAACCGCGTGATCGTCCCAGGCACCTTCGATCCCATCACGTTTGGCCATATTGACGTCATCCGCCGCGCCCGCCGTATCTTTCCCAGCGTGATCGTCGCTGTTGCCGAGTCGCAGGGTAAAAACGGTGTGGGCACCACGTTTATGCTCGATGAGCGCGTTGCGCTGGCCCGCGAGGCGCTCGGCGATATCGACGGCGTCGAGGTCCTGCCCTTTACCGGTCTCTTGGTCGACTTCGCTCGCGAGCAGGGGGCGGGGGCCGTGGTCAAGGGCCTGCGCGCCATGACCGACTTTGAGTACGAGCTGCAGCAGGCCGACCTCAACTATCGCTTGGATAACGAGCTGGAGTCCATCTTTGTCATGAGTGCGCCGCAGTACGGCTATATCTCGAGCTCGGTCGTTCGCCAGATCGCCTCGCTCGGCAGCGATGTATCGACGTTTGTCCCGCCCAACGTGGTCGAAGCGCTCAGGCATCGCTTTTCGTGACGTTTTTTATTGCCTGGTGGCATGTGGTAAACTAGCACGATGATATGTTACCTATGAAAGGAGACCGGATGCCGGGCGAGAATTTTCCTGGCGATAGGATCGTCAGCTTGGTCGATGAGCTCGAAGGGCTGATCGAGGAAGCCAAGCCGCCTTTCGGCAAGAACGCTCAGTTCAAGGTCATCGACGCCGACGTGTTCTTCAACATCCTCGACGAGATCCGCATGAGCTATCCCGAGGAGTGGCAGAAGTCCCGCCGTATCCTTAAGGAGCGCGAGGAGCTTATGGCTTCCGCCGCCGCTCAGGCCGATTCCATCATCGCCGACGCTCAGCAGCAAGCCCTCACCATTGCCGGTGAGCAGGAGATCGTCCGCCTTGCGCAGCAGCAGGCCGACGACATCCGCGATCGTGCCCAGCAGTACGAGCGCGAGACGCGTTATGCTGCCGAGGACTATGCAGAGCAGGTCTTTACGCACCTGGAGGAGAACCTCAAGAGCCTGACCGGCACCGTTACCCGTTGCCGTCAGCAGCTCAACGAGGGTGCCGCCCAACAGAATGGTCAGTGGTAATGGCTGAGTTCCCGAGCGTTACCGTCGATCTTTCCGAGCAGCTCGAGTTTCCTGGAGATTCGTATCCGCTGACCGGTAAGGTCGATGTCGCCACCTACACGGTGGGCGAGAAAGAGTACCAGCTTCAGGACGGCATCGACTACGACGTTGTCTTTACCAATGCCGGTACCGGTGTCTTGCTCACGGGCATGGTCCGCGCACACGCCACCGGCGAGTGCGACCGTTGCCTGGAGCCCGCCTCGTTTGATATCGCCGGCGAGATCGAGGAGTTCTACCTCTTTGAGGAGCCCGAGGATCCCGAGGCCTACGAGGACGGCTACGAGCTCCTGGGTGAGGACCGTATCGTCGATCTGGGTGAGCCCATCAATGACGCGGTCGTTATGGACACGCCGTTTGTGGTGCTCTGCAAGCCCGATTGTCGCGGTCTGTGCCCCACTTGCGGTTGCAATCTCAACGTGGAGCAATGTGATTGTGCTGCCCAAGCCGAGGCCGAATGGGCCGAAGCCACGGAAAATCCATTTGCAGCATTGAAGAATCTCAAGCTTGATGAGTAAAACTGTGGTAATATCGCTACTTGCGCGTAATCGCCACACTGGATAGTTCATAAGGAAGGTCACTATGCCCGTACCTAAACAAAAGCAGGGTCGTATCCGCACTCACACCCGTCGTTCCGCCAACATGAAGATTTCGGCTGCGGCTCAGTCCACGTGCCCCCGTTGCGGCGCTGTCAAGCTTCCGCACCACGTGTGCCCTAGCTGCGGTTTCTACAAGGACCGCGAGGTTATCGTTACCGAGTAACGGTATACTCTGGATGCGATGCCGTTCCAAATGGAACCACAATGGCCGGCTCAATGAGTCGGCCATTTTTGTATAAGGAGCATGTATATGAGTAACGTTCGCGTTTGTGTAGACGTTGTGGGCGGAGACGAGAAACCTCAGGTTGTTCTCGATGGTATCGAGGCTGCACTTGCTGCCGATCCCGATATCGAGGTCTTGGCAGCTGGCCCCGCCGACATCGTCAATCCCTTTGCCGCTTCCCATGCACGTGTTGAGGCCCTTGAGGCACCTGACGTTATCGCCATGGATGACGATCCCATTCGCGCCGTGATGACTAAACGCAAGTCGTCGATCGTGCTGTCGTGTCGCGCCATTAAGAAGGGCAACGCGGATGCGTTCTTCTCCGCCGGTTCCACCGGTGCCATGACCGCCGCTGCCACCGCCTATGTGACGCCGTTTAGGTATCAGGCCGAAGGCAAGAAGCAGCCGGTGCGCCCCTGTCTGACCAATGCGCTGCCCAATCGTGCCGGCGGTCTGACGGTGCTGTGCGATATGGGCGCCAACCCCGATGTCGAGGTCGACGACATGGTGCGTTTTGCCCAGATGGGTAGCGCCTATGCCCGCGTCGTCCTAGGCATCGAGCATCCCCGCGTGGGCCTGCTTGCCAACGGCACCGAGGACGAGAAGGGCTCCAACTTTACCAAGGCCTGCTTCCCAGCCATGAAAGCCGCCGTTCCCGGCTTTGTTGGTAACTGCGAGGGGACGGACATCACCTCCGGTAACTTCGATGTCGTCGTTGCCGATGGCATGTCGGGCAATATTGCGCTCAAGGCCACCGAGGCGCTGCCAAGTTTTTGCTGCAGGAGCTCAAGGGCGTCTTTATGTCTTCGCTTGGCACCAAGATCGCCGCGCTGCTCATTAAAAAGCAGATGCGCGAGATAAAGGCCAAGCTTTCGGGCGACGCCAAGGGCGGCGCGATTCTTTTGGGCTTGCGCGGCGTGGTCCTGATCGGCCATGGCGCCACCTCGGTCGAGGCTGTTAAAAACGGTACGCTCGCGGCGGCCGAAGCCGTGCGCGCCGGGCTGGTCGAGAACGTCGCCAACTCTATGGACGGTATCGTTTTATAACAGCGGCGTTATGCGTCTCGGGGCGTGCGTCGTGGGGTAGAATCAGAACCGTGTCTTGGTACCGCCCGGGCGGTACCATTCTTTTGGTATTCATGCACTATGAGAGGAAGCGCTATGGACCGCTCCGAAATCTTCGACAAGATCGCCGAGGTCGCTGCTGACGTTCTGGGCGTCGATGTTGCCGAAATTAGCGATGAGACCACCTTTGACGACCTCGATGCCAACTCGCTCGAGCGCCTGCAGCTGGTTACGGCTATCGAGGACGAGTTCAACCTCGAGATCGATGACGAGACGCTGCTCTCGCTCAACTCTGTCGCCGACGCCGTCGACGCCATCGAAAACGCCAGGGAGGCCTAGGTCTTGGCTTTGTCTGAACGACTTACGCGCGCCCAGGAAATTCTGGGCCACGAGTTCAATAATAAGGTGCTGCTGCGCGCGGCCCTTACGCATCCCTCGGCAGTCGAAGGCCAGCCGGTTTCTGCCAGCTATGAGCGCCTTGAGTTCTTGGGCGATTCCATTTTGGGCGCCGTGGTCGCACGCTCCCTGTTTGAGTCCTATCCGGAGTTTGACGAGGGCAAGCTCACACGCCTGAAGGTGTCGCTTGTCTCGGGCGCCACGCTGTCCGAGGTGTCGCACGAGCTGGGAATCGACGACATCATCATCTTTGGTGCCTCCGAGACCGGTACCGGTGCGCGCGGCCTGCATTCGGCGCTCGAGAACGTCTACGAGTCGCTCGTGGGCGCTCTGTACCTGGATGCCGGCTGGGATGCCGCAGCGGAGTTCATTCACCGTACGCTTAAGCCGCATTTGGCTTCCGAGCGTGCCGAGCATCCCGCGAACCCCAAATCGTTTTTGCAGGAGTGCGTGCAGGCCGACGGCCACGAGCCTCCCGCGTACAAGCTGGTCGGCTCCGAGGGCCCTGCGCATGCGCCCACCTTTACCGCCGTGGTGTTGATCGATGGTATTCGCCAGGGTCGCGGCTCCGGCTCCTCAAAGAAGGAAGCCGAGGGAGCCGCTGCACTCGAGGCACTTGACCGCATGGGCTACACCACCAACGGCGTGATTCTCAACAAGAAGCCTGTTTAAGCGAGGAACCGTGTATCTCAAGTCCCTCACGCTCAAAGGGTTCAAGTCGTTTGCCGACCGCGCCCATATGACGTTTGAGCCGGGCCTGACCGTCATCGTCGGTCCCAACGGCTCGGGAAAATCGAACATCTCTGACTCGATTCTGTGGGTCCTGGGCGAGCAGAGCGCCAAGCAGCTGCGCGGCCAGGCCATGGAGGATGTCATCTTCTCGGGCTCGTCAGCGCGCAAGCCGGTGGGTGTCGCCGAGGTCACGCTGGTGCTCGATAACTCGGACCATATGCTGCCCGTCGACTTTGACGAGGTCGCCATCACCCGTCGTATGTATCGCTCGGGCGAAAGCGAGTACCTCATCAACTCGAGTCCGTGCCGCCTGATGGACATTCAGGACATCCTGCACGATTCGGGCTTGGGCAAGGATACGCATTCCATCATCAGCCAGGGCAAGCTCGACGCCATTTTGCAGAGCCGCCCCGAGGAGCGCCGCGCCCTCATCGAGGAGGCCGCCGGCATTTCCAAGCACAAACGCCGCAAGGAGCGTGCGCTCAAAAAGATTAAGTCGATGGACGAGCACCTGACGCGTGCCCGCGACATCAATAAGGAAATCGCCCGTCAGCTGCGACCTCTGGAGCGTCAGGTCGATCGTGCGCGCAAGTACAAAGAGCTGTCCTCGCGCGCGAACGAGCTTACGCAGATGCTAGCCGTCGACGAGCTGCGTTCGCTGCAGTCGCAGTGGAACGACTTGGAGAGCCGCTCCAAGGAAGGTGCCGCCGAGCTGGAGCTTGCGCAGTACCGCTTGGGCGAAAAGGAACGCGAGCTCGAGAAGCTCCAGGTCATGCTCGAGGAAAAGGGCCTGTTTGTGGGCGATCTGGGCGAGCAGCGCCGCCATATGCAAGACGTGGTCGGCCGCATTAACTCCGATATGCGCCTGCTCGAGGAAAAGGGCCACAACATGGTGTCGCGCCTGTCCGACATGCGCGGCCAGATCTCGAGCTCCGAGCATCAGCGTCGTCGCGTGGTAGAGGAGCTCGAGGACGCGCGTGCGCAGCTTGAGGAAGTGACCGGCGCGCACATGCAGGCCCAGGAGGACGTTGACGCCGCTGGTCCTGCCGCCGCTCAGCTCCACGAGCGGCGCGTGGCGCTCGACAATCAGATTTCGCAGCTTACGCGTGAGCAACGCGATGTGCAGCGTGTGGCCGATAACGCGGCGCTCGAACTCGCCAAGGTGAAGGACTCGCTGAGCAACGCCGAGGTCGAGGACAACATGTACGCCTCACGCCTGGAGCAGATCGACGAGCAGCTCGAGGAAGTCACGGCCTCACTCGAGAGCCGTCGCGACCGCGCCGAGGAGCTCGACAGTGCACTTGATCAGGCCCGTCAAGCCAGATTGATGCTCGCGAGGCTACCGAGGTCGCCCGTGCAGCCCTTAAGGACCTGCGTGTCCGCGAGAGCGAGGTGCGCAACAAACTGTCCGAGGTGCGCTCGGAGCTTGCCAGCCAAAAGAAGCTCGATGCCCGCATGGCTGACAGCTCGCCGCTGGTGAGCCGTCTGATGGGTGCGCTGGGCGACGATGTCTCGGGTCGTCTGGGCGACGTGCTCGAGGCCCCGCGTGAGCTTGAGGGCCTGGTTGAGCAATTGCTCGCCGGCGATATCGATGCGCTGCTGTTCGACGATGCGTCCGCGCTTGAGCGTGCCGGTCGTGCCGCTCTGGACCAGAAGAAGGCCTCGGGCGAGGCGCTGCTGATGGCGCGCGGCGTGAGTGGCTCTGCTGCCGCCGAGGGCGCTGCCGGTACGCGTCTGGTCGATCGCCTGTCCGTACGCGCCGGCTATGGCCCGGTTGTCGAGGCGCTGCTCGGCGGCTATTACGTTGTCGACGACTTGGCGGCTGCGCTGGCCGCGCCTGTCGTTGACGGCGTGACTTACGTGACCCCCGATGGCGCCCGCGTCGCCTGCGGCGGCCTGGTGCGTGTGGGGCTCGACGCCGGCGAGGCTTCGGGTGCTTTGGAGCGCAAGCGCCGCATCCGTGAGCTCGAGGGCCTGGAACCCGATCTGGCTGCTGTGTTTGAGCATGTGTCGGATCAGGTCGTCGAGGCCAATGCGGCCGTTGAGGAGGCGCGTGCCGCCGAGGGCGATGCCGCCGGCGAGATCGCCCGTCTTGAGGGCGAGCGCCGCTCGCTGCTCTCCGAGATTGGCCGCCTGGAGCAAAGCGCCAACAACGCCGAGGTCGAGCACGTGCGCATCTCCAAGCGCCGCGAGCAGGCCGCCGAGGCCGTTCGCTCCGAGATTGGCCGCCTGGAGCAAAGCGCCAACAACGCCGAGGTCGAGCACGTGCGCATCTCCAAGCGCCGCGAGCAGGCCGCCGAGGCCGTTCGCGCCGCGCGCCCGCGCGTGGACGAGCTCGCCCGTTCGCGTGACGAGGCCCGTGCGCAGGCAAGCGACCTGGCTTGCAGATTGCCGAGGCCAACGATGAACTTGACCGTGTTCGTCGTGACGATTCCGAGGCTGCTGGCAAGCTCGCCGACGCCAAGGTTCGCCTAGCTCAGACGAGCGAGCGCCTGCGTTCGCTGAAGGGCCGCGTGCCCGACCTGGAGCATCGTCTTGAGGGCATCGACCGTCGTATCCGCGGAACACGCCAGGCCTCGCGCTCACTCGAGCTGTTGCGTCTGCGCGTCGACCCCATGCACGAGCGCTATTCGGCCCTGCTGGAGCGCGCATCGGATTGGGCAGCGCGCCTGCGTGACCAGGCCTCTCTGGAAGAGGCGGACTCCGCTTCGCTCAAGAAGACCATCGAGGATGCCAAGGCCGAGGTCTCCCGTGCCAAGGAGCGGGTTGATGCCGCCACGGCGACGCAAAATGAGTTCAAGGTTGCGCGTGGCAAGCTCGAGGTGCAGGTAGAGGCCGCCATTAAGGCCATTACAGCCGATGGCACCACGATACTCGAGGAAGCGCTCATGCTTCCCGCGCCCACGGACCGCGATGCCGCCGAGCGCGAGCTCAACCAGCTTGTGCGTCAGATCAACAATCTGGGCCCTGTGAACCAAGTTGCCATGGAGGAGTACGAGCAGCTCAAGCGCCGCGCCGACTACATCGAGGAGCAACTTGCCGATCTGGAGAGCGCGCGCAAGGCGCTCACCAAGATCACCGTGGCCATTGATCGCAAGATGCGCAAGGCGTTCCTGGTGACGTTTGAAAAGGTTGATGCGAATTTCCGCGAGATCTTCGCCATGCTCTTCCCGGGCGGCCAGGCACATTTGGAGATGACCGACCCCGAGCATCCGGCCGAGACGGGCATCGAGGTCGTGGCGCAGCCGCGCGGCAAGCGCATCACCAAGATGATGCTCATGTCGGGTGGCGAGAAGAGCCTGACGGCGCTCGCCCTGCTCTTTGCCGTATACCGTACGCGCACGGTGCCGTTCTATGTGCTGGACGAGGTCGAGGCTGCGCTCGACGACGCCAACCTGTCCAAGCTCATCGGCGCCCTCGATGTGCTGCGTTCCGATACGCAGCTCTTGGTAATCTCGCATCAGCGCCGTACTATGGAGGATGCTGACGTTCTCTACGGCGTCTCGATGCAAGCCGACGGCGTCAGTCGCGTCGTCTCGCAAAAACTCGATCGCGAAACCGGAAAGGTCGTGAATGCATAATGGGATTCTTTGACGCACTCTCGCGCGGACTTGAGCGCAGTCGCGAGGCCCTCAACGAGGTCTTCTACTTTGGTGGCGAGGTCGACGAGGATTTTTGGGAGGACCTTGAGGACACCCTCGTCATGGGTGACATGGGTGCCGAGGTCGCTATTCAGGTCTCCGATGAACTGCGCGACGCCGCCGCCAAGAAGAACCTCAAGACCGCCCCGCAGCTTCGCCGCGCCCTGGCCGAGCAGCTCGAGGGCCATTTTGTGCCTGTTGAGCGCGATCCGTTTTCCGACACGCCGAGCTGCGTGCTGTTTGTCGGCATCAACGGTGCCGGCAAGACCACGACGGTCGGCAAGATTGCGAGCGCCATGGCCGCCCGCGGCAAGAACGTGGTGATCGGTTCGGCCGACACCTTCCGCGCCGCCGCCATCGAGCAGCTCGATGTGTGGGGCCAGCGTGCCGGCGTGCCCGTCATCAAGCGTGACCGCGGCTCCGATCCGGCGAGCGTGTGCTATGACGTGCTCGACGAGGCCGATAAGCGCGGCAGCGACCTGGTGCTCATTGATACCGCCGGTCGTCTGCACACGAGCCCCGAGCTCATGCGCGAGCTCGCCAAGGTGGTCAACGTGACGCGTAAGCGCGCCGCAAATATGGCCGCCGGTCCCATGCCGGTCTCGGTCGTGCTTGTGATCGATGCCGCCACTGGCCAGAACGGTCTGAACCAGGCGCTCGAGTTTAACGAGGCGCTGGGCCTGGACGGTATTATCATGACTAAGCTCGACGGCACGGCTAAGGGCGGTATTGCCATGGCCGTGGCCGAGAAGCTCAAGCTCCCGATCCTGCGCATCGGCGTGGGCGAGCAGGTCGATGACCTGCAGGAGTTTAACGCCAAAGATTTCTGCCGCGCCCTGGTGGGCGAGTCCAATTAAGGAGTGACTAGTGTTTGATTCTCTGAGCGATCGCCTCAACGACACATTTGACCGCTTGCGCGGCAAGGGTAAACTGACCGAGGCCGATATCACTTCGGCCATGCGCGATATTCGCATGGCGCTGCTCGAGGCCGACGTTAACTTTAAGGTTGTCAAGGAGTTCGTTGCCAAGACCAAGGAGCGCTGCATGACCGCCGAGGTCATGGAGTCGTTGTCGCCGGCGCAAAACGTCGTCAAGATCGTGCTCGACGAGCTCACCGAGATGCTCGGCTCAACCGAGAGCAAGCTCGTCTTTAGCAACCGCATTCCCAATGTCATCATGCTCGTGGGCCTGCAGGGCTCCGGTAAGACCACGGCTGCCGTAAAGCTTGCCTACCTGCTCAAGAAGCAGGGCCGCTCGCCGTTGCTCGCCGCGTGCGACGTCTACCGTCCCGCCGCTGCCGACCAGCTGGCCACGCTCGGTGGAGAGATCGGCGTTCCGGTCTTCCGCGGCGACGGCGCGCACCCGGTCGACATCGCCAAGGGTGCCATTCAGGAGGCCGTCGACCACCTGCGTGACGTGGTCATTGTCGATACCGCCGGTCGTCTTCAGATCGACGAGCAGATGATGCAGGAGGCCGTCGACATCAAGAAGGCCGTCAAGCCCGACCAGGTGCTGATGGTCGTCGATGCCATGACCGGCCAGGATATCGTTAACGTCGTCTCGACCTTCGCCGATCGCACCGACTTTGACGGCGTGATCATCTCCAAGCTCGACGGTGACGCCCGTGGCGGTGGCGCACTTTCGGTGCGTCAGGTGACCGGCAAGCCCATCAAGTTCGTGAGCATGGGCGAGAAACCCGATTCTCTTGAGCCGTTCTATCCCGATCGCATGGCCAAGCGAATCTTGGGCATGGGCGACGTCGTCGGCATCATCGAGAAGGCCCAGGAGGCAGCCGATGCAGAGCAGCTCGAGGCTGCCGAGCGTATGCTGCGCGAGGGCTTCACCATGAACGACATGCTCGACCAGATGAAAGCCGTCAAAAAGATGGGCGGCATGAAGGGTATCCTGGGCATGCTCCCCGGTGGTCAGCGTGCACTCAACCAGATGGGCGGCAACCTGGACGAGGGCATCTTCGATAAGAACGAGGCCATCATCATGTCGATGACCAAGGAGGAGCGCCTGCGTCCCTCCATCATCAACGGTCAGCGTCGCGCGCGTATTGCCAAGGGCGCCGGCGTAACCCCCACCGAGGTCAACAGCCTTATGAAGCAGTGGGGCGAGATGAATAAGATGATGGGCCGCATGCGCACGATGGCCAATCAGGCACAGGCCGGCGGCAAGA
Source organism: Collinsella sp. OF03-4AA (assembly GCA_003462965.1). Lineage (GTDB taxonomy): Bacteria > Actinomycetota > Coriobacteriia > Coriobacteriales > Coriobacteriaceae > Collinsella. Next base: position 8,984 of record QSCH01000034.1, on the reverse strand, counting down.
AGGGCAAAAAGGGCAAGAAGGGCAAGAAGATGCGCATGCCCAATATCCCTGGGCTGGACGCTATGGGTCTGGGCGGCATGGGCGGCCTGGGTACGGGCGGTCCCAAGTCCGATATGGAGCTGCTGCGCCAGATGGAAGCGCAGATGCGTAATAAGAAATAGAGCTGTAATTCCAGCTTGATATGGCAAAGGCCACTCGGATGCTACCGGGTGGCCTTTGTTGTTGGCTTTGATTGTTGGGTTGCGTTCGGCTTCGCGCCCCGAGCTCGCGGTGCCGTGCCGTTAGTGGCAGCCGCAGCCCTCGTGGCCTTCGTGGTCGTGGTGGCCGTGGCAGCCGCAGGACCCGCCATGCTCATGGGTGTGCTCGTGGTCGTGGCTGTGGCAGTCGCACGTGGCCTCGCCGTTCTGTGCGAGCGTGCCGGCGATAAGGGCCTCGACGCAAGCGTCGCAGCTGCCTGGGCACCTGCGTATACCGTGATGCCGGCTTGAGCAAGCGCGTTGATAGCGCCTGCGCCGATGCCGCCGCAGATGAGCGTGTCCACGCCGCCGTTGGCGAGCAGGCCCGCAAGTGCGCCGTGGCCGGTGCCGCCGGTGCCCACGACCTGCTCGTTGAGTACCTTGCCGTCCTGAATGTCGTAGATCTTGAACTGCTCGCTGCGGCCAAAGTGCATAAAGATGTTGCCGTTGTCGTACGTGGTTGCCACCCTCATGGTGCCGACCTCCTTTGCTGGCCATGCGGCCGTCGTCGTGGTGATGGGGGAGTATGCGATATTGCCGCCCTCAATGCTGAGTGCCCGACCGTTGACCAGCGCGTTTGCCACCTTGCGATGTGCGCGGCTGCAGATGGCCGCCACGGTGGCACGAGCGATGCCCATTCGCTGGGCGACGGCCTCTTGATTGAGGCCTTCTAGGTCGCATAAACGCAGGACTTCGAGCTCGTCGATCGTCATATCGATGGCGTCTCCGCTGGCAAGGCCGTCGGGGGTAAAGCCGCGATATTCGGGGATGATCCCAACGCGACGCAGTTTCTCGCGTCTTCCGGCCATACGCACTCCTTATCTGACATATGTCAACAATAGAATAACGAACGTGCAGATTTACGCAAGGGATTTCTGGCATATGTCAGAAAACGAGGGCTTATGTTTGGGCTGTGGGGCCGCGTGCGCCTGGGCTACAATGAATCTCGCTTATAGGCGACTGACAGGAGGGTCAATGAGCAAGGCTGATCAACAGTTTGTAACCATGTGCCGCGATATTCTGGACCATGGCACCACCACCGAGGGCCAAAAGGTCCGTCCGGTGTGGGAGGACGGCACCCCTGCCTATACCATTAAAAACTTTGGTGTCACGGCACGCTACGACCTGCGCGAGGAGTTTCCGGCGCTTACCCTGCGTCGTACGGCCCTCAAATCTGCCATGGATGAGATCCTATGGATCTATCAAAAGAAGTCCAATAACGTGCATGACCTCAACAGCCATATTTGGGATGAGTGGGCCGACGAGACCGGTTCCATCGGCAAGGCCTACGGGTATCAGATTGGGCAGAAGAGCCATTATGCCGAGGGCGATTTCGACCAGATGGACCGCGTTCTGTACGACCTTAAGAACACGCCGTACAGCCGCCGCATTATGACGAATACCTATGTGTTTAGCGACCTGTCCGAGATGCACCTGTATCCGTGCGCCTACAGCGTGACGTATAACGTGACGCAGCGCCCGCAGGATGACAAACCGACGCTCAACATGATTCTCAACCAGCGCAGCCAGGACATTTTGGCCGCGAACAACTGGAATGTGTGCCAGTACGCCATCTTGCTGATGATGGTCGCGCAATCGGTCGATATGATTCCCGGCGAGCTGCTGCATGTGATCGCCGATGCCCACATTTACGACCGTCATGTCGATATCGTCCGCGAGCTTATCGAGCGTCCGCAGTTTGCCGCGCCTAAGGTAACGCTTAACCCCGATGTACATGACTTCTATGCGTTTACGACCGAGGATCTGATCGTCGAGGGCTATGAGCACGGCCCGCAGGTCAAGAACATCCCCATTGCGGTGTAGGTGACGCGCATGACGTGTAAGCTTTCCGCCATTGTCGCCGTGTGTGACGATTGGGGCATTGGGTGCGAGGGTGACATGGTCGTGTCTAATCGCGCCGACATGCGTCATTTTGTGGCGCGCACCAAAGGCTGCCCGGTCATTATGGGACGCAAGACGCTGCTGAGTTTTCCCGGCGGGCGTCCGCTCAAGAACCGTCGTAATATCGTGCTCACGCGCGATGAGGACTATGCTGCCGAGGGCGTCGACGTGGTGCATAGCGTCGACGAAGCGCTCACCGCAGTAGCCGATGAGCCCGTTGCGTGGGTGATCGGTGGCGGTGAGGTGTATCGGCAGTTTTTGCCGCATTGCGCCGAGGCCGAGGTCACGCATAACCACTGCGTCCATCCCGTGGACACGTACTTTCCCGACTTGGACGCCGATCCCGCGTGGGAAGTTGCGCGGCGCGAAGGGGTTGCCACGATTGCCGCGGGCGAGGGTGACGAAGGCCTCGATTATGAGTTCGTGACGTATCGTCGCGTTGAGGCGTAAATCTCCTATTTGCCCACGGTATTATCGGGTTGGAATGATTGAGGGGCGGCGCTTGGCGTCGCCTCGTTTGATATAGATGCTGCTGTAAGAAGGGTGCGGGCTGGCTGCTATGACTGATGCCGTTGAGGTGCTGCGAATCGATTCGCTCGAGGACGAGCGGCTTGATGCCTACGTGCGACTGACCGAGCGTGAGCTGCGCTGCGTGCTGGAGCCGCAGAAGGGCATTTTTATCGCCGAGAGTGCCAAGGTCATCGAGCGTGCGGTGCGTGCCGGATACGAGCCGGTGAGCTTTCTTTTGGGTGAACGCTGGCTCGACCAGATGATGCCGCTGTTTGAGCGCTTGGTTGTGCGCGAGGGAGCGGGTCCGGTCCCGGTGTTCGTGGCCTCGATGGAGCTCATGGAGCAGTTGACGGGCTTTAACGTGACGCGCGGTGCGCTCGCGGCGTTTCGTCGCCCGCGTCAGATTCCGGTCGATGAGTTCTTGGGTGGCGTTGTCGAGGCGGCGGGGGAGCGCCCTGTGCGCGTGTGCGTGCTCGAGGGCATTGTCGACCACACGAACGTGGGCGCGATTTTCCGCTCGGCTGCCGCGCTCAATGTCGACGGCATTCTGGTGAGCCCTACGTGCTGCGACCCGCTGTATCGTCGCTCGGCCCGCGTGAGCATGGGCACCGTGTTTCAAGTGCCGTGGACGCGTATTGGCAGTGAGGCTCGCGTGTGGCCACATGATGGCCTGGCCGCGCTTCATGATGCCGGTTTTTCGTGTGCCGCTATGGCGTTGACGGATGATTCCGTTTCGCTGGACGATCCTGTGCTGCAGAAGATTGATCGCTTGGCGATTTTTATGGGTACCGAGGGTGCCGGCTTGGGCGCCAAGACCATTGCCGGCTGCGACCGCGCCGTGCGTATTCCGATGGCGCATGGGGTCGATTCGCTCAACGTGGCCGCGGCAAGTGCTGTTGCCTTTTGGCAGCTGTGTCCGCATGTGAGCAACGAGTACCACTACCAGCCGGGGCTGTATCACTAGGCAGATATTTCGCACCGGGCTCTGATTCGGGGTGTATCGGCCGATCCCGGTCGGTGCTAAGCTGGTATTGGCTTTGGTCTTAAATTGCCGTTTTATTGTTTGACGTACGCTGGTGGGGAGGGCGTGTGGCTAAGAAATCTACGGCTATCGATGTGACGCAGGGTGTCATTTGGCAGCAGCTGCTTTCGCTGTGCGTCCCTATCTTCTTTAGCTCGTTTTTTCAGCAGGCTTACACGCTTATCGGCACCTATATCGTCGGTCAGTTTGGCGGCAAGCTTGCGCTTGGCGGCATTCAAGCCACGATGGTGCTCACCGAGCTCTGCATTGGTTTTTGCGTTGGCGTTGGCGCCGGTTGTGCCGTTATCACGGGTCAGTTTTTTGGCCAGCACGATAGCGAGCGTCTGAGCCGTTCGGTCCATACAGCCATGACGCTTGCTTTGGTGGGCGGCATCGTCGTTTCCATTCTTGGCATGGTTTTTGTCGAGCCCATGCTGGTGTTGATGAATACGCCGCACGAGCTACTTGCCGAGGGCGTTGCCTATGCTCGCTGTTATTTTGCCGCGATGGTTGCGGCACTGCTGCTTAATATGGGAACCGCACTGCTGCGTGCCGTGGGGGATACGCGCGGTCCCGCTGTGATCATTGCCTCTGGCTGCCTTGTTAACGTGGTGCTGGATATCATCTTTGTTGCTGTGTTGCATATGGAGGCGCTGGGCTGCGGCATCGCGGTAGCGCTGACCATTTGCTCCAATGCAACGATGATCGTGTTGCGCATGATGCGCGCTCCGGGTGCATGGCGTCTTTCGCTGTCTAAGCTCGGCATCGATCGCGGTATTTGTAAGAGTATGATCTCGTGCGGTCTGCCACTCGGTTTTCAATCGGCTGCCTATTCGATCTCGAACGTGCTGATCCAGATGTCGGTCAACTCGTTTGGTGCCGATGTCACCACGGCATGGGGTCTATCTGGGCGCCTGGATGGCATTATCTGGATGGTGACCGAGGCGCTCGGCGTATCGATCACTACGTTCTCGGCGCAGAACTTTGGCGCGCGTAATTACGAGCGCATGCGCAAGGGCTACCACACGTCGCTCGTGCTTTCGTTTGCGCTGATCGGTGGCCTCTCTGCCGTGCTGATGGTGTTCTCGGGCCCGTTGTCGCGTCTGTTTGTCGACGATGCTTCGATTTCGGCGTACACCACGACGATTCTTCATTTCATCGCGCCGTTCTACGCGATCTTCTCGATTATCGAAAATGCGTCGGGCTCCATTCGCGGCGCCGGCGTGAGCTTGCAGCCCATGCTGCTCACGATTTTTGGCACCGTCGTGCTCAGGGTGATCTGGGTGTTTGCGATTATGCCGTTCGATCCGTCGCTTGAGCACCTGCTGCTGGTTTACCCCGTAACCTGGCTCATCACGGCCACGATGTTTACCATCTACCACCACAGCGGCAACTGGCTCGGCCGCGCCACCGCCTAATGATCCGTTTTCCTCCGTCCCCTTCGGATCATTTAGTATTCGATGCCTTGGCGGGCTAGGAGGCCTTCGTCGAAGTAGTGTTTGACGGGGCGCATTTCGGTAACTAGGTCGGCAAGGTCGGCGAGGGGCAGCAGGCCGCGGCCGGTGAGCACGAGCTCCGTGGTGGTTGGTTTCATCGTGATCAACGCTTCGACATCTTCGCGCGTCACAAAGCCCCGTCGCATGGCCTCGCCGAGTTCATCCAAAATCAGAACGTCGACCTGTGATATCTGCTCGCGCGCCAGCTCCATGATCTGTGCAGCGCAGGCTTCGGGTGTGTCGCGGTTGGCTTGTACGATGCGTAGCCCCAATCGAGGAGCTGCGTCATGTTCGGCGCAGTGCAGCTTCTTGGCAAACTGAAGCATGAGTACGTTAAGTCCATAGCCCGTGGCGCGCAGCGCGAGCCCCAGCGCAGCCGTCGTCTTGCCCTTGCCGTCGCCCGTATAGATTTGAACCTTGCCGACTCCCAGTGATGCCATCTCTGTCCTTTCGTGCCCGGCGTCGGTTTATCGCCGTCCGGGTTGGGTATTCTAGAAAACATTATCAACCCCAGTAGATGGAGTTCAAGCAGATGGAGATGGATGACAATAAACGTAGACGGAATATGATCCTCTACGTGCTCATCGCCTTCGTCGTCTACCTCGTGCTCTCGACCGTTCTGTTCCCCAACATCGGTCACACGCAGCAGATTACGAAGACCGATTATTCGACGTTTGTCAAAGCGCTCGATAAGAAGAGCGTCGACAAGGTCGAGTACAACACGGACGATTACACGATTTATTACACCAAGAAGGGCGAGGACGAGAATATCGCCTACAAGACGACCGGTGTGCCGAATGACGCGGGCTTTACCGATCGCGTGCTTGAGTCCGGTGCTTCGCTTGAGTCGGTCGTTCCCGATAAGAACTCGGGCCTGATGACCTACTACCTGCTCACCCTCATTCTTCCCATGGTGATTTTCTTCCTGATTGGCTGGTGGCTCAACCGCCGCATGAAGAAGGCCATGGGTGATGACGGTCCGTCGATGAACTTTGGCGGCGGTGGTTTTGGCGGCGGTGGACTGGGCAAGTCCGGCGCGCGCGTGATCGCCTCCAAGGACGTGGGCGTGACCTTTAAGGATGTCGCCGGCCAGGAAGAGGCCAAGGAGTCCCTCAAGGAGGTCGTCGACTTTCTGGAGAAGCCGCAGCGCTACGAGGAGATCGGCGCCAAACTGCCACGCGGCGCTCTCCTTGTCGGCCCTCCGGGTACCGGTAAAACCCTGCTCGCCAAGGCTGTGGCCGGCGAGGCGGGCGTGCCGTTCTTTAGTATTTCTGGTTCTGAGTTTGTTGAGATGTTTGTCGGCCGCGGCGCCGCTAAGGTTCGCGACCTGTTTAAGCAGGCCAAGGAAAAGGCCCCGTGCATCGTCTTTATCGACGAGATCGATACCATCGGTAAGAAGCGCGATGGCGGCGGCTTTAGTGGCAACGACGAGCGCGAGCAGACGCTCAATCAGCTGCTGACCGAGATGGATGGATTCGATAACCACAAGGGTATCGTCGTCCTCGCTGCGACCAACCGTCCCGACAGCCTTGATCCGGCCCTGCTGCGCCCCGGCCGCTTTGACCGCCGCATCCCCGTTGAGCTGCCCGACCTGACCGGCCGCAAGAACATCCTCGAGCTGCACGCCAAGAGCGTTAAGACGCAGCCCCCGATCGATCTGACCGCGATCGCCCGCGCCACGCCTGGTGCTTCGGGTGCCGATCTGGCCAACATCATCAACGAGGGCGCCCTGCGCGCCGTCCGCGAGGGTCGCAAACGCGCGACTCAGGATGACTTTGAGGAGTCGGTGGAGGTCGTCATCGCCGGCCAGCAGCGTAAGTCCACGGTGCTGTCCGACCACGAGAAGCAGGTCGTCTCCTACCACGAGATCGGCCACGCCATCGTTGCCGCACGCCAGAAGGGCTCGGCACCGGTTACCAAGATCACGATCGTTCCCCGTACGAGCGGCGCTCTGGGCTACACCATGCAGGTCGAGGAGGACGAGCGCTTCCTGACCACGCGCCAGGAGGTCTTGGACAAGCTCGCCGTCTATTGCGGCGGACGTGCTGCCGAGGAGCTCATCTTTGGTGAGATGACGACCGGCGCTGCCAACGATATCGAGCAGGCCACCAAGCTCGCTCGCAACATGGTGACGCGCTTTGGTATGTCGGAAGAGTTTGGCATGATGGCGCTCGGTACCGTTCAGAATGCCTACCTCAACCAGGACACGTCGCTCACCTGTGCCCCCGGTACGGCCGAGCGCGTCGACGCGATCGTCGCCAAGCTGATTGAGGATGCGCACGACCGCGCCCTGCAGATCCTCAAGGAGAACAAGTTTAAGCTCCATGAGCTGGCTCGTTATCTGTACAAGAAGGAGACGATCACGGGCGAGGAGTTCATGAATCTCCTCACGCGCGAGAATCCACTGATGCCAAAGCAGCAGTAAAGCCGCGGCCGAGCCAGTAAACGCTGACGCCCCATTTGAGCAGCTTTCTCAAATGGGGCGTTTTGCTTGAGAGGGATGGAAATGAAGATCGTGGTAAGCGCCTGTTTGATGGGCGAGAGCTGCAAGTATAACGGGCTCGACAATTACCACCGCGCGTTGGTCGAGGCTTGCGAGCGTACGGGGACCGAGGCGCTCCTCGTATGCCCCGAGGTTTTTGACGGTCTGCCCACGCCGCGCGACCCGTCCGAGATCGTGGGCTGTGAGGTTCGCACCCGCGAGGGCGTGTCGGTTGATCGCGAGTTTCGCCATGGTGCCCAACGCGCGCTCGATATGTGCGAGCACTTTGGCGGCCCGTCCGAGATCGCTGCGTGCATCTTGCAGGACCGTAGTCCCTCGTGCGGCGCGGGCCGCATCTACGACGGAACATTCAGCGGCACCCTTACAGCGGGCAACGGCGTTTTCGTCGATCTGTTGCTGCGTCACGGGTACCGTGTGATTCCGGCTAGCGAGTTCGATCCCAGCATGCTGGAGCATTGTCCATAGCACTCGAACCCAACACTTCCTCACGGGTGACCGTTTTGGCATCATCCGTGAAGTTGATATTGAGTACGACCCGGTCATCAAAGACGTAGACCGAGTTGACAGGCGCCGTACCCAGGCGGCCCATCCCCGCGGCCCTCGCGCAGGAACGCGCACGCGGCCTTCCCGTCTCTTGCGCCCCTCCCGGAACTGTCCACATCAGTGTAGCCAATCCAGTCCGCAAAGGGCTGCAGCCCGGACAACGCGGCGATGGAGGGCTTCTTCGGCCTGCTCAAGAAGGAGTTCTGGCACGGCCGGGACTGGTCGGACTGGACCCCCCGCCCGCTTCATCGAGGAGCTCGGGGGCTGGATCGGTCGATATAATACGGAGAGGCGCAGCGATGCGCTCGGTGGCCGCACGCCGGCTGAGTTCCGCTCCGCGCTGGGAAGGGCCGCGTGACGGTCCATGAAATCATCCGCAGTCCCCATTCTTGCCCCTTTGGGACAGCTTCTTGTTGGGGCGTGCCTGCCCCAAACCCTGCTAGGAACGAGTACAGCTAACTGGAATTTTTAAATTAGTCTTTGCAAATTACCTTTGGGTTGATTTCCGATCTCAGCCGAACACATTGAGCGAATAGGCCGTTCCCGCAGCTAGCCGAACGCCCCCGAGGTCCCATTCGGGCCCCCGGGTCGGCATTTTCCCAGTTGAAGGAACGGTGGAGATGTGTTTCGATGGGTCCGGTGGCCATGCTCCGCCCGCCGCCCGGCACCTCCTCCCAGACCCAGCCGAACGGTCGGTTCCGTCTATTCCGTTTTTCCCTTTCAGGCTAGGACAGCGGGGCATCGCCCCTCTCTGCGCGCGCCCGCGCGATGAG
>QSCH01000033.1:0-24393 GCA_003462965.1 Collinsella sp. OF03-4AA | reverse complement strand
GGAAGGCGAACTGCATCGACAACGCCGCCACCGAGCAGCTCTTCGGCCACGTCAAGGACGAGTTCTACCGGGGCCGCGAGTGGGAGACGTTCGAGGATTTCAAACGCGACCTGGAGGAATATATAGTCCACTGGAACACGCGCCGGAGGCAGGTAAGATTGAAGGGCCTGACCCCGGAGGAGTTCCGGAATCAGGCCCTCGCGGCCTAGTCGCTATTTAGGGCGTCCAAGATTTGGGGCGCAGTTCACTCCGGCAACGGGGGCTTTTCTTTTATGGCAACACCGCATGGATTCGAACCTCGGTCGAGGCACGAACAACTTAATTATCACTCCGTAAAATTTTTTCTAATTGTCGCTTGACCCATCGGGGGCTCGCGTGCATAATAATCCGTGCGTTGCGGCGTTACCTCAGCTGGATAGAGGGTCTGACTACGAATCAGAACGTCATAGGTTCGAATCCTATACGCCGCACCAACTGAACTTTAAAGCCTCCGGTAACGGAGGCTTTTCTTATATGTCGACATACTTGAGGAGTTGCTTTCGCCGTGTTTGAAAGTATCGATTCGATCGACTGCATCAAATGAGTAAAAATCAAATTCGATAACTTTTTTTGAAAAAATGCTTGACCATTATTCAGTCCATGTGCATAATAATCAACAAGTCGCGGCGTTACCTCAGCTGGATAGAGGGTCTGACTACGAATCAGAACGTCATAGGTTCGAATCCTATACGCCGCACCATTTGAGATTAAAGCTCCCGGCAACGGGGGCTTTTCTTTTATGTAAGCACCGCATGGATTCGAACCTCGGTCGAGGCGCGGGCGTAAAGAAAACGCGGAGCTTTTTAGCCGCGGGCGAGCACGCCGGCAGGCGGGCGAGGCCGGTGCGGATCCGCGCAGCGGATGCGCGGAATCCTATACGCCGCACCATTTGAGATTAAAGCTCCCGGCAACGGGGGCTTTTCTTTTACGTAAGCACTGCATGGATTCGAACCTCGGTCGAGGCGCGAGCGTGAAGCGGACGATTTCTTATCGACTCGTGTAAGATTTCGAGTAAGCGCCTCGGTGAATCCGCGGCGTGCTCTTTCTCCAAACGACCGATCAGGGTGATATTTCGTGGCAGAGCGTCCGACATACAAGCTCAGGTTTCTCGATCCCAAAAAGCGCTTTCCGGCAATGCCCGAGCAGCCTGCGGGACGCTCGTATGGCGTTGTCTGGAAAGTCTTTGGCGAGGACCCTAAAGAGTCATGCTATGTCGTCGAATTCGTCGGCAAAAGCCACATATCGCTCTTGGGCTACGTGAGCGTTTCGGGCGAGGTATACAAGGTGGACCGTCCCGTTAGCGAGGTGCCATTGCCTGATGGGCCCGACATGCAACTGGTCCTTGACGAGTCCAACCCCAGCATTGGCGAGATTACGGTGAGGGACAGCGACGGCACCATGCGTCCCCAAGCACGAGTCAACGGCTCTCCCGAAGGTACCATGCGCGAGCAATCCGATCATGAGACGTGGAATTCGACTCGCAGCCTTCGCTACGGCGAGTTTATGGCCTCGATGTTTTTACGCTACGTGATATTTGCCGATTCCGAAAATGTTGCCGCAAATACGCCAGACGCTGACAGGCTCGACGAAGGAATGAAAAATGCCGTCGACAAAATAAAGCTTGTAAAACTCTCCGAGCCGGTTGAGGTGCTTCTGGGCTTTGACTCCACGCCGCTCCCCGATGCCATCGAGACGTTGCTTTATCGCATCGACCACACAGATAATCCGAGTGGTATCGAGCGCTATGCCGCGGCCTTGATGGGCGAGGTCAACCTGCCGCGCCTGCGCACCATCGCGGCAAAGACCGAAATGAGCCTAGCGCGCATCGACCGCTCAAAGCTGTTCTATCTCAATTTTGATCGTAGCCTGCTGGACCAGGATGAGATTGACACGCTGCTTGCCATCGAGTGCCGTCTCAACCGCCTCTCCGGCATCCTCGAGCGCATCGGAGCTGGATTAGGCCCTGCGGCCTCGTCTCCAAGCCTTGAGGGCTGCGCGCTCTTTGATTTGTGGCTTATCGCCAAGACGACCAACGATGTTCCGCGTCTGCTCGAAACACTGTCGAACGACAACCCGTGGGCAAAACCTGGCACGGTCGCGTGCCAGCCGGGCGGAGAGTGGGACGTGCGTACCCGCTTCGCGCGTATTGTCGAGGCGCTTAACGTGGTCACACGGCTCGACTATACCTATCGGGCAAACGTTGCGAGGGGATTATGCTCGTTCGGTTTGGGCGCTCTGTTGTGGATGCCATGCCACAACGTGAATACGATGCCCAGGATGACGTCTGGCGCGAGTTGGACGAGGACGTGCGCGCGATTTGGGCAGCCGAGCACGACGCGCGCGTGGCACTCACGCTGGCGGCGGCTTGCTTTGCCGCAGGTGCCTGCATTACGCGCTGCTACGTTCAGATTGCGGCTCCCGACGGCGAGCAGGGCGAGCGCGTTGTTAAAACGTACTCCTTTGGCCGTGCGGCTTATCTGGCCGATTGCGTGCCTGTCGCCAAGGATCTTGAGAGCATGGACATGGACGATATGCCGTGCAAGCGTGTGCTTGAGGCGTATGAGTCAACCGCTCCGGAGACGATTGAGCCTGCGGAGGTTCATGCTCGTCCGCGTGATGACCATCGCACGCTGCCGCCGGCGCTGCGCGATCTGCTACTTGCCGATACGGCTGACGAGTTGGAGGTCATGGAAGAGGACGACGACCCATACGTGGCCCGTGTTGTTGAATTGCGCGAGCAGGCAAAAGTCGACCGTACAGGTGCTTTTGAAGGCTTTTCTCGTCTTGTCGAGGAGTTGGAGGCTAAGTGCGCCGTCGCCGAGCTTTTGGCGACAGGTCCGGTTCAAACGCAGTTTTGCGATAACCAGCTGGTGCGCATGGTGCTACCGGTGTTGGAAGAAGACCGCTCTGTGCGAATCCTTCGTGCGCCCGATGCGCTGTACTTTGCCCAGCACGAGATCTGCAGCTTTTACGCCGACCAAGAGGACTTTGAACGATCGCTGCCCGAGGTGCGCCATCTTTACGATCTGGCGCGCTCGTCCATGCAGTCGCACTTTGCGCTCATCAACGTGCTTGCGCGTCTGGAGCGCTTTGACGAGATTATCGAGGTGGCGCGCCACGGCCTACGTATTGCCAGCGATCGTTCTGCAATCGGCTACCTGTTCTATCGCTTGGCGTTTGCCTATTGGAATTGCGATCAGCTCGACCTGGCGCTGGCTTGTTACCGTCTGGTGCCGCGCGGCGAGGAGTCGGGCAGCAGCGCGCTGGAAGAAATGCAGGGCCTTATGAACGAGATGGGCGTCAGCGAGCCTCCGACGTTCGAGGAAGCGGTCGAGACCATCCATAAGGCTGGACTAGAGCTGCCGCCAGTGTCCGCCGTGACGAATCAGCTGGCAGATGCCGCTGTGCAACTGGTCGACAACGGTTTCTTTTTCCTGGCGCGCGGTTGTATCTTCCAAATGTGGCGCACCATGGGCAACGACGAGCTCGGCTCCCTCAACCGCTCGCTGGGGTAGGCGAAGCTTTCAAGAAGGAAAGGCTGCTAGGCAATTAGAAAATTTCCTCTTGCTCATCCTTGGCTGTTTGGTTACTATAGAACGGCTGTTACGGAGAGCTGACCGAGAGGCCGAAGGTGCTCGCCTGCTAAGCGAGTATGCCCCAAAAGGGCATCTGGGGTTCGAATCCCCAGCTCTCCGCCAGTAAGACTTTAAAGAAGGGTTCCGAAAGGGACCCTTTTTTAGTTGAACCACGTTAGCTGGGGATTCGAACCTCAAAAAAGGAGGCATCCTTTCGGACGCCTCCTTTCAGTGGGCTTATTATTCTTGCGCCCTACACCTCGGGCGCCTTGGCGACGGTCTCGCTTTCTGCCGTGAGCGGGCGGTTGTCGATGCGACGGCCCAAGCGATCAAGCTTCACAAGGAGCCATTCAATGGGATTCGGCCCTGCGCCTTCCTCGTCGGCAACCAGGTCCATGACGGCGATCTTGGTGCCGTCCTGCTTGAGCGTGACGCTGCCCACCTTGTCGCCCACATGCACCGTGCCCGAAAGATCGTCGTAGCTAACCTTTTCGGTCACCTCGCCGGCAAGGGAAAACACGGTCGCTTGCGCCGTAGGATCGGCGAGTGTGGCGTCGATCGTCTTATCCGTCCAGTCGGTTTGGCCAATGCGCGCCATAAGCGGGTTGCCGTTGGCGGTCTTTTCCTGCGTGTTGGCGATTGCGACCGTCACCTTGTGGCCGTAGTACCAGTTGGCAAGGCTGGCGGTATCGGTAAAGCGCTGGTCGGTGGTGGTGGAGTTCAAAATAACAGTGTAGATCTCGTCGCCGTCGCGGTTGTAGGCGCTCGTAAAGCAGTAGCCCGCGTCGTCGGTGGTGCCGGTCTTGCCGCCAATGTTTCCGTCCTGACCGAGCAAAACGTTGTGCGTGTCCATGGAATGCGAATGGTCGGTGCCGTCGGCGCCCGTGACCTCGATCCAGGAATCCTCGCTCGCTACGACCTCGCGGATCGTGTCGTTTTTCATGGCCTCCTGCATCATCAGCGCTACGTCGTGTGCGGTTGAGTGCATATCGCCAGCCCACTCATCAAAGTCCAGACCATGCGGGTTTTCAAAAAGCGTACCGGTGCAGCCGAGCTCTTAGCGCGCTCGTTCATGGCCTTCACAAAGGTTGCCTCGGCGTCTTTGGTCTTAGGGTCGATCTTCTTGCCCACATATTCGGCGAGCACGACGGCGGCGTCGTTGCCCGAGGGAATCATCGTGCCGCGCAGTGCCTGCTCCACGGTAAGCTCGTCACCTTCGAGCAAGCCGGCGGTCGAATTACCCACGGTGGCTGCGGCGTTGCTCACCGTGACCTTCTCGTCCATCTTGCAATTCTCGACGGTTAGGATTGCGGTCATGACCTTGGTGATCGAGGCGATTTTGACCTGCTCATCGGCGCCGCGCCCGTAGTAGACGGTGCCGTCTTTGCCCATGACGAGCGCATTGGTCGCATCGATATCGGGCAGATTATCGGCCGTGATGCCGCGCGCATCGGCGGTTTTGCCGCAGACATTGTCGGTCGTGAGCACTTGGGCGCCGGCGACGGTGGGCACGCCAGCGGCAAGGGCGATAGCGCAGACAAAGCCGGCGGCAAGCTGGGCTGGGCGCTTTGCAAAAGAGGTGAGGGACTTCACAGATTTCGCTTTCGACGGGATGGTCTCTTCTGGAACTAGAGTATATCGTTTGCCGGTGTCGGCGATCATCGCGTGCGTGCGTGGCCCACATCCGCGCCCGAACGGGCACAAGGGTGCTTAAGGCCGACTTAATCACCCACGCTTGTTGTGTGTGGCATGCGCCCCCTCGGGCATAATGGAGCGCGAGAGGAGCACGCATGAACGAGCGCATTTTGGTAGTTGATGACGAAAAGGCCATCGCCGACTTGGTTGGTATCTACCTTACAAAAGAAGGCTTTGATGTACAGGTCGCCTATAGCGGGGCCGACGCTGCCAAGGCAATCTTGGAGCAGGAGTTCGATCTGGCGCTGCTGGATGTCATGCTGCCCGATATCGATGGGCTTGAGTTGCTGCGTACGATCCGTTCCAGCCATACCTATCCCGTGATCATGCTGACGGCGCGCGATGCCCAGCAAGACAAGATCGAGGGCCTTTCGCTTGGCGCGGACGATTACGTGGTTAAGCCGTTCCGTCCGCTTGAGCTCATCGCGCGCGTGCATGCTCAGCTTCGCCGCTACACCAGCTACGGTAGCCGCGCGCAGGTGGCCGAGTCGCCGATCATCCAGCTCGACGGCCTGGAGATCAACCGCGATGCTCGTTCCGTAATGGTGGACGGTGCGCCGGTGCGCCTCACGCCCATCGAGTATTCCATCTTGCTGTATCTGGTCGAGCATCGCGGCAGTGTGGTGGCCGTGGAGGATCTGTTCCGCGCGGTGTGGAACGAGGATTTTATGCCCGGCTCCAACAATACGGTGATGGTGCACATTCGCCACCTGCGCGAAAAGATCGGTGACGACGCTCAAAAGCCGCGCTTTATCAAAAACGTCTGGGGCGTCGGCTACATAATCGAATAACGCCTTTGATGGTGGGGAAGTGGATATGACAAAAGACGATAGGCAGGCATTCGAGGTGCCCGATCGACTCTTTGAATACGTGAGGTCGGTCGTCGACAACCGCGCGCTTGCAACGGTGCTGCTCTTTTTGCTGAGCCTGCTGCTGATTGGCATCGATAACATCGCTGGAATCTTGGCGGTGCTGCTTGTCGGCTTTTTGCTGATCGATCGATTTGAAATCGTACGCCGCTGCGTGGTGATTGGCGGTGCCGCGTGGGCCATGACGTTGGCGATTGGCGCCATGGCACTCGGCGGCATCGAAGGGCCGGTGCTGTTCGATGCCGGCTTTGTATTCAACATGCTTGGCTTTGTGCTGGCGCTTGCCGTGTGCGTGCTGTTCTTTTGCGGCCGCGCCCTGTACTACCAGGGCTATGAGCAGGGCGAGCAGCATGCCGATTGTGTGCTGGCCGCTCGTATTCAAGATCGCCTGATCGATCACCCCGACACCTGGGACAACATCGACGGCGACTTCCTGGAGGTCGAGGGCGCACTCAACCGTGTGCGCGATCGCGAGCGCAAGGTGCAACAGGCCTTGCGTGACGAGTCTCATCGCAAGGACGATCTGGTCACGTACTTGGCACATGACCTACGCACCCCGCTTGCCAGTGTGGTGGGCTATCTTTCGCTGCTGCAAGAGGCTCCTGAGCTGCCGGTTGAGCAACGTGCGCACTTTACGGGCGTGGCGCTCGACAAGGCGCACCGGCTCGATGCACTCATCGAAGAGTTCTTCGATATCACGCGCTTTGACTTCCACGATATCGTGCTCACGCGCGGCTATGTTGATCTGGGGTTGCTGCTGGCTCAGGTGGCTGACGAGTTCTATCCCATCCTCAACGAGCAACATAAGGAAGCCCAGGTTGATATTCGCGAGGACCTGACGGTGCTCGTGGATGGCGATAAGATGGCCCGCGTGTTTAACAACATCATGAAAAACGCCGTCGCCTATAGCTATGAGGGCTCGACTATCACGATTGAGGCCAGGCGCCAAGACGATGGCGGCGTGCGCGTGCGCTTTATCAATCAGGGCGATCCTATCCCTGCGGCTAAGCTCAAGGTGATCTTTGAGAAGTTCTATCGCCTGGATGCGGCGCGTGCGACCAATCGCGGTGGTGCCGGTTTGGGCCTTGCTATTGCCAAGGAGATCATCGCGGCACACGGCGGTACCGTTGCATGTGAATCGACGCCCGAACACACGATATTCACCATCGAGCTGCCCGCCGCATAGCTAGCGTGCCCTTACAAACACTTGACAATGTGCTCACGTGCGTATGAGCCGCGATTCCTACTATCGATACTGCTGAATTGATATCGATATGGAG
The DNA here is from genome assembly GCA_003462965.1 of Collinsella sp. OF03-4AA. GTDB lineage: Bacteria > Actinomycetota > Coriobacteriia > Coriobacteriales > Coriobacteriaceae > Collinsella. The sequence goes on along the minus strand of QSCH01000033.1, from coordinate 16,935 downwards.
GTGTGCGGTATGACGGCTGCTGCGGCTGTGGAGCCCACGGAGCTTGAAGAACTCATGGAAGCGCAGGCCGAGGCCGCGCATGAGCGCGAGGTTGGGGATGCGACTCGCCCCACGGCAGAGGATCTTGCCGCCTCGCCGACGCGCATCGACGTCGAGGGCCTCGACCTGTTCTATGGCGACCACCATGCGCTCAAGGACGTGAATATCAAGATCCGCGACAAGCAGATCACCTCGTTCATCGGGCCTTCGGGCTGCGGAAAGTCCACGTTGCTGCGCTGCTTTAACCGCATGAACGACGGCATCAAGGATTGCCGCATCGAGGGCAAGATTGCGCTCGATGGTCAAGATATCCTGGGCGATTGCGACATCTGCCGTTTGCGCCAGCGCGTGGGCATGGTGTTCCAACGCCCCAACCCATTTCCCATGAGCATCTACGACAACGTCGCCTACGGTCCTCGCGGTATGGGTGTGCGCGACCGCGCCGTGCTCGATGAGCTGGTCGAGGACTCCCTGCGTCGCGCTGCCCTGTGGGACGAGGTCAAGGACAAGCTCAAAGAGTCGGGCCTGGGTCTTTCGGGTGGACAGCAGCAGCGCCTGTGCATCGCCCGCGCACTTGCCGTGCAGCCCGACATTCTGCTGATGGACGAGCCGACTTCGGCACTCGACCCTGTGTCGACGTTGGTGGTGGAGCAGTTGGCCTGCGAGCTCAAGGAGACCTGCACGCTGGTGGTCGTGACGCACAACATGCAGCAGGCCGCGCGTATTTCCGATTCGGTTGCGTTCTTTTTGCTGGGTGAGCTGGTGGAGCACGCGCCCACCGCGCAACTCTTCAAGAATCCGTCCGATCCGCGCACCGCGGATTATTTGACGGGGCGTTTTGGCTGACGCTGTCTTTTACAGGTGCCTTTAGGGTTAAGATGCGGTCATATCGGCCGCAAAGGGGTTCAACATGATCTATTACGTCGAGGACGATGACAACATCAGGGATTTGACAGTCTACGCGCTGCGCAAGCAGGGAATCGAGGCCGAGGGCTTTTCGTGTGATGGCGAGTTTAAAGCTGCCGTGGCGCGACGGGTGCCCGATGCTGTGCTGCTCGATATCATGCTGCCCGACACCGATGGCTTGGCGATTATGCGTCGCCTGCGTGCCGATCGCCTGACGGCGACGGTGCCGATCATGATGCTTACCGCCAAGGACACCGAACTCGACAAGGTGATGGCGCTCGATGGCGGTGCCGACGATTACCTGACTAAGCCGTTTTCGCTCATGGAGCTTGCGAGCCGCTGCCGCGCACTGCTGCGTCGCGGCGGCATGGTCAAGCAGGCGAGCGATGTGCTCAGCGTGGGCGACATCGTGCTTTCGCCCAGCCATCGCGAGGTGACCGCTGCCGGCGAGCCGCTTAAGCTCACCCTGCGCGAGTTCGACCTGCTCGAGTACCTCATGCGCAAGCCCGGCGTGGTCTTTACCCGCGAGTCGTTGCTGCAGAGCGTGTGGGGCTGGGACTTCGACGGCGGTTCGCGCACCGTTGACGTGCACGTGCAGACGCTTCGCCAAAAACTGGGCGAGCATGCCAGCGCCATCGAGACCGTGCGCGGCGTGGGTTATCGCCTGGCCGAGCCTTCTGCCGGTGATGGTGCCGAAGGCGACGACACCGCGGCCACCGCATCGGAGGAGTAACCCGTGGTCTTCGCCCCCCAGGGAAAACATACGCTGTCGCACCGCGTTTTTGTGACGATCTTTGTCTGCGCCATGGCGGTTATCGTGGCGTTTACGGTGCTGGGTGCGTTCTTTGTGCAAAACACTTTGGCGGATGCCACGAGTGCCAATCTGGCGCAGGAAACCGAGCTCATTGCTGCCGCCCTCGACGAGCAGCAGGAGCCCATTCCGTTTTTGCGAAGCCTCGATCGCGAGGATCTTCGTATCACGCTGATCAATAAGGACGGATCTGTTGCCTACGACAACGAGGCGTCGCCTTCCACACTGCCCAACCATGGCGATCGCCCCGAGGTCATCGAGGCCTTTGAGAGTGGTTCGGGTTCCGCGGAGCGCGCAAGCTCTACACTCGACGAGATTATGCTGTATCGCGCCGTCACCCTTGATAACGGCCAGGTCGTTCGCTTGGCGCAGGCCCAGCCTGGCGTTGCGGCGATTTTGCTGTCGATGCTGGCGCCGATGCTGCTTATCGCAGCAGCGGGTGCAGTACTCTCGTTTTTTATGGCGCGCCGTGAGTCCCGTGCCATCATCGCGCCGTTGCAAGAGGTGGATTTGGACCACCCGCGCCGTAGCTATGAGCACGCCTATGCCGAGATGGTCCCCATGCTTGAGCGCATCGAGTCGCAGCGCCAGGAACTCAAGCGCCAAATGGCGGTGCTAGCGGACAACGACCGTATGCGTCGTGAGTTCACGGCGAATATCACTCATGAGCTCAAGACGCCGCTTACGGCGATTTCGGGCTATGCCGAGCTCATCGCAAATGGCATGGTCGAGGGCGAGGACGACCTGCGCAACTTTGGCGGTCGCATCTATCGTGAGGCGGGCCGCTTGGCAGCGCTTGTCAACGACATCCTTACGCTGTCTAACTTGGACGAGGCCGAACGTGCAACTGAAGGCGAGGCAGTGCCCATTGGGTCCACGGAGCCTATTGAGCTCTCGCGTGCGATCTACGCGGTTGAGCAGCGTCTTGAACAGGTTGCCCGTCAGGCGAATGTGACGATAAGTCATGAGACCAAGCCTGTGGTCATCGAAGGCGTGTCGCGCTTGGTCGACGAGCTCATCTATAATCTGGCAAGCAACGCCATCCGCTACAATCGGCCCGGCGGTACGGTTACGCTGCAGTGCGGCACCAACGACGAAGGCCATCCGTTCCTCGCTGTCGCCGACACGGGAATCGGTATCGCACCTGAAGAACAGGGCAAGGTATTTGAGCGGTTCTATCGCGTGGACAAGAGTAGGTCCAAGGCACGCGGCGGAACCGGCCTGGGGCTTGCCATTGTCAAGCATGCGGCCCTGTATCATCACGCCACGCTTGATCTGTCGAGCGAGTTGGGCGTGGGAACCACCATTACGGTGACGTTTCCCATACAGCAGGACGAGCCATTCGCATAGCGATACAACACAGATATTGATGTAGACGCCGCATTTGACTTTCGGGTGCGGCGTTGTTGTGCAATTTTACGATTGCTTCCGACATTTTTACAGGAGAGCCTGTTTCTTATGTATAGAGTTTGGTCTCGGTAAAAAGATGCGATAACATACGGACAGTTTTGTCAATCCGAACTGGGGAAATGAAAGGCAAGCTGCATGACCCTTCTCGAACTGTTCCAGCTGCTGAAGAAGCACCTCAAGCTGGTCATCACCCTTCCGGTGGTCTGCGCGATCGCCATGGGCATCGTGTCCTTCGTTGCGATGGACAACACCTATACCGCGACGACGAGCATGTACATTCTCGCCAAGACCGACGATAGCGGTCAGATGAGCTACAACGATCTCTCGGCGAGCCAGATGCTTTCCAACGATATCGCCACGCTGCTGGATAGCGATAGCGTTAAGAGCGGCGCCGCCAAAGAACTGGGCCTCACCGATTTGGATGACTACAAGGTGTCTGTTTCCTCCGAGACCACCACGCGTGTCATTACGCTTTCGGTTACCGGCACCGATGCCAAGGAGACGGCTGAGGTCGCAAAGGCCATTGCCAGCTCGGTGAGTACGGTCGCTCAGAACGTCGGCGCTGCCCAGAGCATCAACGTTATCGACGAGGCTAAGACCCCCGAAGCCCCCAGCGGCCCCAAGCGCACGCTGTATATTGCCGTCGCGTTCCTCGCCGGTATCTTTATCGCAGTTGCCTATGTCGTTTTGGCAGACATGCTCAATACCCGCATCCGCGGTGCCGAAGAGGCAGAAGAGCTCCTGGGTATTCCCGTTGTTGGCCGAATTCCGGCTATGAAAGGTGGTAAATAGGCATGGCTAAGGCAAAGAACACCGACAAGCTCGTTGTACAGAATGCCGCCAAGACCCTTCTGGCCAACATCCGCTTTGCGAGCGTGGACGACCCCATTCGCACCATCACCGTTACCTCCTCGATTCCCAACGAGGGCAAGTCTACGGTTTCCATTAACCTTGCCCAAGCTATCGCCACCAGCGGCAAGAGTGTCCTGCTGGTCGAGGCTGATATGCGTCGCAGGTCCCTTGCCGATATGCTCGGCGTCCGCTCCCGCGGTGGACTCTATGCGGTTCTTTCCGAGCAGATCTCCATTGACCAGGCAATTGTCGAGACGGGTCAGAAGAACTTCTACTTCCTCGATGCCGAGCCGCATATTCCCAATCCTGCCGACATCATCGTCTCCCATCGCTTTTCCAAGTTGGTCAAGGCACTGTCTGCTAAGTTCCAGTACGTCATCTTCGATGCTCCTCCGGTTGGCACCTTCATCGATGCTGCCGAGATTGCCAGCCTGACCGACGGCGCGCTGTTCGTGGTGCGCGAGAACTTTACCAGGCGCGAAGAGGCGCTCAACGCCATCGGTCAGCTTAAGAAGTCCGAGAAGGTCAAGCTCATCGGTACCGTCATGAATTACTGTGAGACCGAGACCAGCGAGTACTACTATTCTTACTACACCAAGGACGGTAAGAAGGTTAAGAAGGGCTCCGACGGTCAGGGCACTTCCAAAAAGGGCATCTTCACCAACCGAGCAAACGTTTAGTTGATTAAGGCTGACCTATGCGTGACATTCATTGCCATATCTTGCCGGGTGTAGACGACGGCGCCGCCGATCTCGAAGAGAGCTTGGCGATGCTCGAGGCTGCCAAGCGGGCCGGTGTAACCAGAATCGTTTGCACTCCTCACTGCCGTGATCCCTATTTTGATTACGACAAGATGTGGGATGCCTTTGAGCTGCTGCGCGATAACGCTGACGGTTTTCCGCTCCAGATGGGCTTCGAGGTCAACCATCGAAAGCTCGTTGAGCTTGGTATCGATGCCGCGGATCACTTGCATTTCGATGGGACCAACGAGTTTCTGCTCGAGCTTTCGACGCATGCCGATGCGTATGCGTTTAGAGAGTACGAGAACACGATTTACGATTTGCAGTGCCGTGGCTATCAGGTGATCATCGCTCATCCTGAGCGCTATCGTGCGGTTCAAAAGGATGTAAGCGTGGCGGAGCGCCTGGTCGATATGGGCTGCAAGCTGCAGGCTTCGGCGGACTTTATTGCCGGCGGTCGCTTTGGTCGCGAGAAAAAGCCGGCACAGCGCCTGTTCGATCAGAACCTGTACAGCTTCATCGCGAGCGATGCCCATAACGTGGGTCATTACGACTGTCTGGCGAAGGCTCGCGCGAAGTTTAGCGTGCGCGGAGCTCATTTTCGCTAAAATCTGTCCCTAACGTTCGCGTTGAATGAAAGGGCAGCTATGGATATCCAACTTAAGACGGGATGCTTTGACGACGCGGCGTTGGTGCGCCGCGTCGTTTTTATGGACGAGCAGGGCTACGAGAATGAGTTCGACGCTATCGACGAGGATCCGAACTGCATTCATGTGACACTCTATGTAGACGGCGAGCTTGCCGGCTGCTCGCGCGTGTTTCCCGAGGAACTGGAGTACGCGGCAGATGCCGAAGCCCCAGTTTTGCCGGCGTGCGACTTGGACGAAGGCGTCGCGGCGGGGGAGGCCTACATTATGGGGCGCGTGGCCGTGCTGCCGAGCATGCGCCGTCGCGGTTTGGCGAGCAAGATTGTCGAGGCCAGTGATACGTGCGCGCGTGATGCCGGCGCCAAGCTCATTAAGCTGCACGCGCAGGAATACGTGCTACCACTCTATGCCAAGGCGGGTTACACGCAGATTGCCCCGGTGGACTACGAAGACGAGGGCCAGCCCCATGTTTGGATGGCCAAGCGCGTAGATGGCAGATAGGGACGTTCCTTTCCTGCCGGCAGTCGGGGACACTCCTTGGCAATTGGCGCATTGGAGCGCTCGGACATACAGTTTTTCGATACCGTGTGTATATATGCGCGCTATTGGGTTATAAAATCTAAGTCTGAACATAGCAGGTCTGCGATGCGGCTCGGGCAACCGGGCCGTTTTTGCGGGCAGGGGTAGCGCGAAAGGACTGCACATGCGTCAATTTAAGACCGAGAGCAAAAAACTGCTCGACCTCATGATCAACTCCATTTACACCAATAAGGAAATCTTCCTGCGCGAGCTTATCTCCAACGCGAGCGACGCCGTCGACAAGCTCAACTTTAAGAGCCTGCAGGATCCGAGTGTCAAGCTCGACCAGGGCGACCTGGCTATTCGCGTCTCCTTTGATAAAGACGCCCGCACCATTACCATCTCGGATAACGGCATTGGCATGACCGCCGAGGAGCTCGAGCGCAATCTGGGCACCATCGCCCATTCCGGCTCCGAGGAGTTTAAGACCGAGAACGCCGAGCAGCAGGGTTCGGATGTCGACATCATCGGCCAGTTTGGCGTGGGCTTCTACTCTGCCTTTATGGTTGCCAGCCACGTAAAGGTTGTCAGCCGCGCCTATGGCGAGGGAACCGCTCACGTGTGGGAGTCTGATGGTCTTGAGGGCTACACCATCGAAGACGGCGAGCGCGCCGAGCACGGCACCGATGTCATCCTGACGCTGCGCGAGAACGAGAAGCTCGACGCCGACGGCGAGGCCGAGACCTACGATCGCTTCCTGACCGAGTGGGGCCTCAAGAGCCTGATTCAGCAGTACAGCAACTATGTGCGCTACCCGATACAGATGATGGTGTCCAAGAGCCGCCAGAAGCCCAAGCCCGAGGATGCTGGCGATGACTACACGCCCGAGTACGAGGACTACCAGGAGCTCGAGACCGTCAATTCCATGACACCGATCTGGAAGAAACGCAGCTCCGATGTCGAGCAGAAGGACTACGACGAGTTCTACAAGTCTACGTTCCACGACTTTGACGATCCGGCGCGCACCATCAGCTTCCATGCCGAGGGCACGCTCGAGTATGACGCCCTGCTGTTTGTGCCGGGCCGCGCGCCGTTCGATCTGTACAGCAAGGACTACGAGAAGGGTCTGGCGCTCTACAGCTCCAACGTTCTGATTATGGAGAAGTGCGACGACCTGCTGCCCGACTACTACAACTTTGTCCGCGGCGTCGTGGATTCTGCCGACGTGTCGCTCAACATCTCGCGCGAGACGCTGCAGCAGAACCGTCAGCTCAAGGCCATCGCCAAGCGCGTGGAAAAGAAGATTACCGCCGACCTTGAGGATATGCGTGACAACGACCGCGAGGCCTACGAGAAGTTCTTCGAAAACTTTGGCCGCGGCCTTAAGTACGGCATCTACTCGAGCTATGGCATGAAGGCCGATGAGCTTGCCGACCTGCTGCTGTTCTGGTCTGCCAAGGAACAGAAGATGATTACCCTGGCCGAGTATGCCAAGGGTATGCCCGAGGACCAGAAGGCCATCTACTACGCCGCCGGCGACTCGCGTGAGCGCTTGGCCAAGATGCCCGTGGTAAAGGGCGTGCTCGACCGCGGTTACGACGTGCTGCTTCTGACGCAGGACGTGGATGAGTTCACCTTCCAGGCCATGCGTGAGTACGTTGCCGCCGATATGCCCAAGATCTACGAGGACGATGCAGCTCGCGAGGCTGCCGAAAAGGCCGTGGCCGACGGTGCCGAGCCCGAGGTCGAGGATCGTCACCTGGAGCTCAAGAACGTCGCGACTGGCGATCTTGATCTGGCGACCGAGGACGAGAAGAAGGAGGCCGAGGACGCCACCAAGGAAAACGAGGACCTCTTTAGCGCCATGAAGGAGGCGCTCGGTGACAAGGTCGAGAAAGTTGCCGTCTCCGCGCGCCTGACCGATGCCCCCGCTTGCATCACCACCGAGGGTCCGCTTTCGCTCGAGATGGAGAAGGTGCTCCAGAAGGGACCCGAGGCGCGCCCGACGGTATGCCCAAGAGCCAGCGCGTGCTCGAGCTCAACGCCAAGCACCCGGTCTTTGACAAGCTTGTCGCTGCCCAGAAGGCAGGCGACGCCGACAAGATCAAGCAGTACTCCGGTCTGCTCTATGACCAGGCTCTGCTGGTCGAGGGCATTCTGCCTGAGGACCCCGTTGCCTTCGCGGCGGCTGTCTGCGAGCTGATGTAACTAGGGTGTTACGCGGTTCTACGAACCTATTAGTTCCGCCGTTCTAGCGAACGGCGGACCGGCCGACGCTGCAAGCCCGCCAGAGCGGCAATCTGCCTTTCAACTTCGGCGGCATGACCAGAAGGTCAATGCCGCCTTGTTTCAAGGCACCTTGCTCGCTCTGGCGGGCTTTCGCTGTCGCTACCAAAACATCGACGTTGCCATTGCTGCTACCTACTCATTGGGGACAGACATAATATGAGTAGCCGTTGGGGACGTTCTTGTTTGACTAGTCGTTTATGAACGTCCCCAATGACTATTCGAACTGCTAGTTTGTGCGGGTTGTGGTTTTGTGAGCTGCGGGAATTTAAGATACTGTACATCTGTACGTTAACTTATCTTCGTAGTATATTGCTACCCGCAAAACTCAGCACCATTGTGACGCGAGGCACTAAAGCGCCTACGTACAATGGTTGTCGATAGTACGATTCGATTCAACGACAGGATGGATGGTCTAAGCGTGAGTCTCGGCAGCAAACTATCCAACGCAAAGGTATCCTTTGCGATCTTTAAGCGTGACATCAAGCGATTGCTCGTGAACCCCGTCGCCTTGGTGGTTACCCTCGGCGTGTGTGTTATTCCCTCGCTGTATGCCTGGTACAACATCGTGGCAAACTGGGATCCGTACGGAAACACCCAGGGCATCAAGATTGCTATCGCCAACAACGACCAGGGAACCCAAAACGACCTGGTGGGCGAGCTCAATGCGGGCGACAAGGTCGTCGATCAGCTCAAGGAAAACGATCAGCTGGGCTGGACCTTCGTCGATTCGGCCGCCGATGCCAAAGAGGGCGTCGAGAGTGGTGAGTACTATGCGGCCATCGTAATCCCCAAGAACTTCTCAGATAACCTGGTCTCGATGCTCGACGGCAATTACCATCAGCCCAAGCTCACGTACTACGTCAACGAGAAGAAGAGCGCTATTGCGCCCAAGGTCACCGATACCGGTGCCAACACCATCGAGGAGCAGATCAACTCGGAGTTTGTCTCCACGGTGGGCGAGACCGTAGCGGGCATCGCCAAGGATGCCGGCATCGATTTTAAGGATAAGACCGCCCAGGTTCAGGATTCGCTGACGAGTTCGGTGTCCGAGGCATCCAATACCTTGAGCCAGGTCCGCGATTCGATCAACGACATGAACACCGCTATCGACAAAACGAGCGGTGCTATCGCCTCGGCGGATGGGGCGCTGGCCAGTTTGCAGGGTCAGACGCCTTCGCTGACTCAAGCGATCTCCCAAGGCAACGACCTGTTGGGCGAAGCGCGCACCACCGCGGGCAAATCGATTACCTCGCTCTCTAAGGCGCTTTCGGAGGGAAGTGTTGCACTGTCCAAGACGTCGGCTTCGGCGAACGCTGCGGTCGGAAAGATGACGGGCGCCTTGACGTCTACGACCACTCGCATCGACAACTCGCTCGAATCGCTTCAAATGACAATTGACCACAACAACGCGCTGATCGACCACCTGCAGAACTTGGCGGACAGCGTGCCGACGGGTTCGGAGGAAATCAACGCGCTCATCGCGTCGACGATCGATACGCTTCGAGGACAAAACAAAAGCCTCCAGGTCGTCAAGGACAATCTCTCGGCGCAGTCGAGTGCTATTGCGAATGACGCTTCGGCCGTTTCGAGCGCCAGCGACGCTATCAATACTGCAATTCAGACCGGCACGACTAACATTAGCCAGGCTCAGACGGATCTTGGTCAAAATGCGCTGCCGAAGGCTTCCAGCGCGCTCGACTCTTTCTCGGTTGTATCGGGCGACCTAACCGGTATCGTGTCGGGCCTCACGCCTACAATCGCCAATGCGCGCGGTACGCTATCGCAGCTCGATGCCACGCTCAAGCAGGCCAAGACCACGCTGTCCCAGACCGATGCCTCGCTTGCCAAGGTCCAGGACAGGCTTGCAACCGCCGCTAACGACATCGCGGCGCTGCAGACCTCTGAGTCTATGGGCGAGCTGGCCGACCTGATGGGCGTCGACGTGGACGACGTGGCGGACTTTATGGCGTCCCCCGTTGAGCTGACGTCCAAGTCAATCTATCCGGTCAAGAGCTTTGGCTCGGGCATCGCGCCCTTCTACACCAATCTGGCGCTGTGGGTAGGCGGCTATGTGCTCATCGCTATCTATAAACTCGAGGTCGACCGCGAGGGCATCGGTAGCTTTACGGCGCGTCAGGGCTACTTTGGCCGCTGGCTGCTGCTGGTGATCCTGGGCGCGTTCCAGGCCATTATCGTTACGGTGGGCGACCTGGTCATTGGCGTTCAGTGCGTCAATCCGCTGCTCTTTGTACTGGGCGGCATCGCTATTTCGTTCACCTACGTCAACATCATCTATGCGCTGTCCACCACGTTTAAGCATATCGGTAAAGCCATTGGCGTCATCCTCGTCATTGTGCAGATCCCCGGCTCGTCGGGCATGTATCCCATCGAGATGATGCCCGGCTTCTTCCAATGGCTGCATCCGCTGCTGCCCTTCACTTATGGCATCAACCTGCTGCGCGAGACCGTCGGTGGCATGTATTCGTTCAACTACCTGTTCAACCTGTGCATCCTGGGCGTGTTCCTTGCCATCGCGCTCTTTATCGGTCTGCAGCTGCGCCCGTTGCTGCTCAACCTCAATCTGCTCTTTGACAAGCAGCTTTCCACGACGGGCCTCATGATCTGCGAGTCCAACGACCTGCCGCGCCAGCGCTATTCGCTGCGCACGGCCATGCGCGTCATGCTCGATTCGGATTCGTACCGTCGCGAGCTGCTCGATCATGCCGTGGCGTTTGAGCATCGCTACCCGTACTACATCAAGGGCGGTTTTGCCGCCGTGGTAGGCGTGCAGGTTCTGCTCTTTGTGCTTTCGACGGTGCTCGATATCGACAATAACGGCAAGATCATCCTGCTCGTTATCTGGATCATTTCGGTTATCGCCATCTGCGGCTGGCTCATCAACATCGAATACATCCGTGCGAGCCTCAATACCCAGATGCGTATCTCGGCGCTTTCGGACGAGGACCTTCGCCGCGAGATGCGCGAGCACACGGCTGCCATCCCTGCCGCCCGTCGCATGTTTGGTCTCAACGCCAGCGAGCGTGGCGCCAAGGGAGGCGAACAGCCTACGAGCCGTCTGTCGCATATCGGTGCGCATCGTAAGGCTCAAGATGCCGACGGCGCTGACAACGTAAACGGAAACGACGGGGACACCACCTCGCTTGGCAAGCACTCTAAAGGAGGTGAGGCATAAATGAAAAACATCCTGCACCTGTTTAAGCGCGATGTCCAAAACGTGTCTCGCTCCGTGATCGGCATGGTCGTCGTGATGGGCCTGATCATCGTGCCATGTCTCTATGCATGGTTTAACATCGCCGGAAGCTGGGATCCGTACGGCAACACCGGCAACCTTAAGATCGCCGTGGTCAACACTGATGAGGGTTACGAGAGCGATCTGATTCCCGTCGAGGTCAACGTGGGCGAAAACGTAACCGCCACCCTGCGCGGCAACGAGAACTTCGACTGGGTTGTGCTCAACGATCGCGATAAGGCCATCGATGGCGTCAAGTCGGGCGCGTACTACGCTGCCGTCGTTATCCCTAAAACGTTTAGCGCCGACATGATGACGCTTTTCTCGACCGAGGTGAAGCACGCCGATATCGAGTTCTATGAGAATCAGAAGGCCAACGCCATCGCACAGATCGTGACTGAAAAGGGTTCGAGCGCCGTCCAGAGTCAGGTCAACGAGACCTTTACCAAGACCATCACGACCATCGGCCTTAAGACCGTGTCCAGCCTGCTCGACTATATGAGTACCGACCAGGTGAGCAGCTTTATCGCCAATCTGTCCTCGACGCTGGGCGATTCGGTCGAGGACCTGCAGGACGTTCAGGCGAGTGCGACGTCGCTCGCGGGCATTTTGAGCTCCACGTCCGATTCACTGACATCGGCGGGCGGCATGCTCAAGCAGACGGGCACCGTTGATGAGTCGACGAAGCAGCTGATGGAGCACGCCAAGAGTGGCATCAATGATTCCAAGGAAGCGCTCAAGGCCGCCAACGATGCCGTTGACGCGGCGATTGACGGAAGCGCGGGCTCGTTCGACAACGTGTCCGCCGAGCTTGCGAAGGCATTCGCTGCCGCGAATCAGCATGTTGCCCTTACGGTGTCTCAGCTCAACGAAGCCGCAGCGGCGCTCAATACGCGTGCTGACGATATCGATGCGATGACCGATCAGCTCCGTAACCTTGCCGACCAGGTAAGTGATGACAAGCTCAAAGACGGTCTCGAGTCCGCTGCGACGTCGCTGGGCAGAATTGCCGTGGAGTACCGCAACAATGCGAAGGACCTGACGGCGACCGCAAAGTCCCTTTCGGACGGCATGGCGGAGGTCAACAACTCGCGTGCCGAGGTCGACCAGGCCATCGCCGATGCCAAGGCGGGTATCTCGGGAGCCAAGTCCGACTACGATTCCACGTTCTCGGTTAAGGCCAAGGAGCTCAAGAAGACCATTTCGGGCGTTCTGGATTCCCTGAACGGTATCTCGGGTGACTTGGATAGCGCCGTGAGCGGTCTGACCGACGCCTCTGGCTCGCTCGCAAAGGGCCTCTCCAAGGCTGCGACGCTGGTCAACAAGGCTTCCGATCAGCTGGGTGAGGCATCGGACAAGATCAGCGCCTTTAAGGACGAGCTCGATGGCGCCCTGATGTCGGACGACCTTGCCACGATCAAGACGATGATCGGCAACGATCCCGAGGGTTTGGCCGTGTCGCTTTCCGGCCCCGTCGCGCTCGACCGCAAGCCGGTCTATCCGATCCGCAATTACGGTTCGGCCATGGCGCCGTTCTATACGATCCTGTCGCTGTGGGTCGGCTCGATCGTGCTGGCGGCCATGATGAAGGTATCGGTTGACGATGAGCTCATCAACGAGCTGATCCCCGTGCGCCTGCACGAGATCTACCTGGGCCGCTACCTGTTCTTTGGAGGTCTGGCCCTGCTGCAGGCGACACTCGTGTGCGCGGGCGACATCCTGTTCTTTGGCATCCAATGCGACAACCCGCTGCAGTTTGTGCTGGCGGGCTGGGTCGCGAGTCTCGTGTTCTCCAATATCGTCTACACGCTCACGGTTTCGTTTGGCGATATCGGCAAGGCGCTCGCTGTCGTGCTGTTGGTCATGCAGGTCGGCGGTTCAGGCGGTACGTTCCCCATCGAGATGACCGGCCCCGTGTTCCAGGCGATCTACCCGTTCCTGCCGTTTACCCACGGCATCAACGCCATGCACGCCGCCATGGCTGGCGCCTACCATATGGAGTACTGGATTGAGCTAGGCATTCTGGCGAGCTATCTGATTCCGTCGCTGGCACTGGGCGTCGTCTTCCGCCGCCCGGTCATCAAAGCCAACGACTGGATCATCGAAAAGCTGGAATCAACAAAGCTTATCTAGTACAGCAACGTTAACGCCGATGCAGCGCTAATGCCAGCGAGCGAGCCGCATTTGCGCCAAGGTGACGTGAAATGAAAGGGCGCTGACCTTCTGGTCGCGCCCTTGAAATTGAACGTCAGATTGGCGTGAATGCGGCTCGCGCAGCGTCGGCCGGTCCGCCGTTCGGTAGAACGGCGGAACAAAATGCTTTAGTGGGCTGGATTGCGGTGCAACGCTGGTTGTTGCTACAGTAGCGGGGCGTGCCGGGGGTCCGGCGCGTCCCGTTTTTATTTGACCATGAGGCGGCACGCAGCCATACGCGTGCGGACACCACGCCCAGATTGAGTGCGAGGATGTTCCATGGCCCAATACGCTGCCAACGAAATCGAAAACATGCCCGATAGCCCTGTAGCCCGTGAGGATTTGGGCGCGGGTGGTATTCCCCGGGGTGCCGGCGCACGCTCGCCGTTGTTCTGGAAAGTTCTACTGCTTTCGGTGGCGATTATCTGGGGCTACTCCTTTACCACTATGAAGGACGCACTCGACACCATTCCGGTGTTCGAGCTGGTCTATGTTCGCTTTCTCCCGGCATCACTGGTTATGTTTGCAATTTTCCATAAGCGCATCATCGCTCATTTCAATGCCCGCAACCTGATCGTCGGGCTTGGCATGGGCGCGCTCATGTGGGGTGCCTACGGTTTGCAGACGATCGGCCTGGCACAGACCACGGCGGGCAAGAGCGCTTTTTTGACCGGCACGTATTGCATCCTTGTGCCGTTTGCAAGCTATGTCCTGAGCGGTGAAAAGCTTACCCGGTATAACCTGGGTGCAGCGTTGTTGTGCCTGGCGGGTATTGGCCTGGTAGCGCTCGATAGCGTCGAGTTCAATGCCGGCGATGTTATTACCTTGGGCGGCGCGATCTTCTTCGCCATCCAGATGGCGGTGACTGCCAAGTACGGTCGCAAGATGGACATCAACGTCATCACGTTTTGGATGTTTGTGGGCAATGGCGTTTTGAGTTTAATCACGTCGCTGCTATTCGAGACTCAGGCGCCCCTCTCTGCATGGACGCCGGAGTTTATCGGTGTGGCTGTTTTCCTCTCGGTGGGCTGCACATGCGCGGCGCTGCTCGTCCAAAACGTCGGTTTGGCGCATGTCCCCGCCTCGACGGGCTCACTGCTTCTTTCGATGGAGTCGCCTTCGGGCGTGTTGTTTTCGGTGCTGCTGATGGGGGAGGCGCTCACCTCGCGCCTGCTCGCCGGCTTCGTGCTTATCTTCCTGTCGATTATCTTGAGCGAGACTCACTTCGATTTTTGCGCAAAAGCCGCGCCCGCAATTGTAAACAACTTGTTGCGCCGCCCTCTCGGGGCGGCATTTTTTATGCGTCGCCCTTAAAGTTGTACCTTGCACTTTACGCTATCAAAGTGCTTGCTGCAAAAACGTTACTGGAGGGCATTTATGGCACCAGCTCTGTCCGATCTTCAACCGCAATCAGCGCCCAAGGCCACCGCAGCGGCGCAGGCCGCTATCGGTGACGGTCTCGTTGCAGAAGCTCAGGCTTTTGCAGACGAGCTCGCTGTGTGGCGACACGATTTACACCAGATGCCCGAGCTGGGTAATAGCCTCCCGCAGACCTCTGCGTATATTCAAGCGCGCCTGACCGAGATGGAAATCCCATTTGCCACGCTCGTCGATGGTTCCTGTGTTGTGGGCCTTGTCGGCGCCGGTGCCGCCGCGGCCCAGGGCAATGGCGTCTGCACGGACGAACAGGCCGGTACGGTCATCATGCTTCGCGGCGACATGGATGCCCTGCCCGTTGTCGAGGAATCGGGCGAGCCTTTCGCTTCCACCAACGGCTGCATGCACGCTTGTGGCCACGATATGCATGCGACGGCGCTGCTCGGCGCGGCCCGTTTGCTCAAGGCCCGCGAGTCCGAGCTTGTCGACGCTAACGCCACAGTTAAGTTGCTGTTCCAGCCGGGCGAGGAAACCTTTGAGGGTGCCCGCGCCGCCATCGCCGACGGTCTGCTACAGAACCCGCGTCCCCAGGCCGCCTTTGCCATGCATGTCAATAGCCAGTCGCCGCTTGGCTGGTGCTCTATGGGAGTCCGGCGCTCTCGGGCGTGTACGGTTTCCGCATCACGCTGCAGGGCAAGGGTGGCCATGGCTCGAGCCCCGAGATCTGCATCGACCCCATCACGGCCGGCGTGCATGTGCACCTGGCGCTTCAGGAGCTTATCTCTCGCGAGGTGCCGGCGGCCAAGGAGGTCGCGCTTACCGTGGGTAAGTTCGCTGGCGGTTTGGCGGCCAACGTCATCCCCGACACCTGCGTGCTCGAGGGAACGTTGCGCGGCTTCGATGTCGAGCTCATGGCTCACCTTAAGACCCGCATCGCGGAGGTCGTCAACGGCGTTGCCGCAACATATCGTACGCTGGCAACCATCGAGACGCTTTCGGACGTTCCGCCGCTCGTGCTCGACAGCGATATGACCCAGGCCTCGCTTGGCTACGTGGGCGCGGTGCTGCCCAAGGCTGCCTTCCTGCCGCTATTCCACGCCATGGCGAGCGAGGATTTCGCACTTATCTCGAGCGAGATCCCAAGTGCGTACTTTACGGTGGGCGCGGCCGTGACCGATACGGACGAGCATTTTGCCCAGCATCATCCCAAGGCGCGCTTTAACGATGCCGAGCTTCCCCTCGGCGCCGCGGCTTATGCCGCCGTCGCTTTGGGCTATATCGCTGACCACAAGGAGTAATCCATAGCCCAGCAGCATAAATTCTTCTCCGGTTGGCTCGTCGTGGCCTCCGGCTTTGTCATCATGGCCACGGTCGTTATCGCCAAGATTTCGCTCGGCGCGATCTATGACCGTTTTGGCCTGCGCTTTGGCAATATCCTTGGCTCCGTTGCGTGCATTATCGCCTGCGTGGCGTTGTGCTTCCCGACGACGGACCTCGGTCCCATCGTGGACGCGGTGAGCTTTGGTATCGGAACGTGCATGGGCACCATCACGCCTACCATCGCCGCGTCCAAGCAGTTTGGCATGGCCGACCTCGGCAAGGTCACGGCACTATTACCTCGCTCGAGATGGTCGGCGGCACCGTGGGCGCCATTGTCTCGGGCGTGCTGTTCGATGTCACGGGCTCCTTTGCGAGCACCTGGATTGTGTGCCTGGCGTGCTCCGTGGTCATGCTTGTGTTCCTGCTAGCATCCGAGCCTATCGCCGCCAAGTTGCGCGCGAGCGTGGCTGGGGAGTAGATAGGCCAAAGCGCATTGCCGCTTGTCCGCTTCGTCCGTGGCTACCGCGGCGGTGCATCTGCGGACCGAAGCGTCCCATACCTCGTTCGGTCAGATGCACCGCC
>QSCH01000032.1:0-25546 GCA_003462965.1 Collinsella sp. OF03-4AA | reverse complement strand
GAGGGGCGAGGGGCCGCTGGCGGGATAGGCGGCGGGCCGGGACATGGGCCGGAAGGCCCGTTGCGCTGAGTCCGGAACGGCTGCGCGGCGGGCTGGCGGAGCATGCGGCGGCGGCATGGGGGCACCGGCCTCCATAGCCTCTCCACCTGCGGAAACGGTGCGACGGCCAGGTGCCGGGAGCTATTCCCGCGTTGCGCTAGCTGCGGAAACGCGGGGCCCGTTCAGGCTGTTGCGT
The DNA here is from genome assembly GCA_003462965.1 of Collinsella sp. OF03-4AA. Lineage (GTDB taxonomy): Bacteria > Actinomycetota > Coriobacteriia > Coriobacteriales > Coriobacteriaceae > Collinsella. Next base: position 25,311 of record QSCH01000032.1, on the reverse strand, counting down.
TGAGATTGAAAATCAACCCTAATTGTAGTTTCAGGTTAGTCCGAGTTTTGACTATCGTCAAGGGCGGCCGTGCAAGACGTGCGACCTATATAACATATCGACAAAAAGACCGCCGGCGCGGGGCGGCGCCGACGGTTGCGAGAGAATATCGATTGTTGGCTGTTAAGCAGCGACGGCCTCGTAGACCGTGGCGCCCGAGAAGCTGTCGTGCAGGCTCTTGCCGCAGATCCAAGGCAGCTCGACGACCTCGCAGACCGTGTTGACCAGCTCGGAGCAGTCAGTAAAGTGCCCCTTATCGTTGAGGGCCTCGCAATCCTGAACACGCCAATAGCCATCGGTGTGCGTAATGTAGTACTCGTGATCGTTGATCGACACGAAAGCACGCGTCTTGGAACGCAACAGCTTCAGAAATCCTTCGAAGTCGGTCTCGACGACATCTCCAGCCTGGAACATGATAGTTACCTCCTGGCCCGGCGCCACCACGGCGCATTGATAAACGTTGGTACTCCTTTAGTAAAACCTTTATCAGAGGTTATACGTTCGTCATTTAGGCAAGTGGTAAAAAACCGCATGGTAGACGGGATAAAACGTTTAACCATCCCATTTGTTTGTCACATTCTGAAGGTACTTTTATGCAAACCTACTTTCCCAATTGGAATCTATCCTTTTGGCCGGGCAATTGACCGTCTATCGTTTGAGCCCGACGGGTATGAACGGGGCATCTGCAACGCCACTACAAGGAGGCACCATGGAGACTATCGAAGCGCTCATTCACCGCCGCAGCTGCCGCAAATACAGCGATCGTCCCGTCGAGGCCGAAAAGCTTGCACGTATTATCGAAGCCGGCCAATATGCACCGAGCGGCATGGGCCGCCAGCCGGTCACGTTCGTCGCCGTCACCGATCCCGCAACCGTCGAGCGCCTCTCGCAGCTCAACGTCCAAGTTATGGGTAGCGAGGGAGATCCCTTCTACGGCGCCAAGACCGTTGTGGTAGTGCTCGTCGACCGCAGCGTGCCCACGCACCTGGAAGACGGCTCGCTCGCCATGGGCAACCTGCTCAACGCAGCCTATGCGCTGGGCGTCGATTCGTGTTGGATCCACCGCGCACACGAGGTCTTTGACTCACCCGAAGGATTGGAACTGCTGGACAAGTGGGGTCTGCCCGCCGACGGAAGCCTGCGCGGTGTGGGCAACTGCATTCTGGGCTATGCCGAAGACATGCTTCCCCAGGCCAAACCCCGCCGCGACAACATCGTGTACGTCAGGTAATTAGTTCCGCCGTTCTAACGAACGGCGGCCCCGCTGACGCTGCGCGAGCCGCATTCACGCCAATCTGACGTTCAATTTCGAGGGCGCGACCAAAAGGTTAGCGCCCTCTCATTTCACGTCACCTTGGCGCAAATGCGGCTCGCTCGCTGTTGGTGACTGACATCGGGTGCGCCACTGGTGACATCTGGCACTTGGGCAGCTAAAAGGCCCCGTCCCAAATTTGCTGCTCTACTCGCAACTTATCTTGCCGATGGAGTTGTCGTCGTTTCGTTCGCGTGGGTCGTTTCGGCGCTGTCGCCCTGTTCGTCCTCGTCCTTTTGCGCGTCGGCGATGGTGGAGGCCGCCGCAACGATACCACGCTGAGGCGCCACGCCCGTCTGGGCCTGAGCGCCCTCGATAAGCTCCGTGCCGGCATGCGCGAGCTCAGCAGACCCGAACATCGCACTCAGGTCGGCCCCGCCGCCGGCGTAACCAAGCGCCGCGAGCGCGATGACAACCACCGCAACAACGACCGCGATCGGAACATAGCGATGCCAGCCTGCGGGATTGAGGCCGCTACGGCGAGCAGCGCCACGGCTAATGAAGCCGAGCGTTCCATCGTGCTTGAGCTTTGACCCCACCACACGCTTACGGCCCCACAGCGACGATTCGGCCTGCATGGCCAAGCGAGCGCTTGCCGAAGGATAGCCATATCTAGTGCGTTTGAACGAGCCGTCGAAGCCTGAGGCGCTTTTGCCCCACGTCCGCGAAGTCGTGCGACGGTTGACCGGCGCCGTGGGCTTTCGAGCCCGATTTGGTTTTGAAGTCTCCGTCATACACCCCCGCACGCCGTAACGCAATCGAAACATTACCGCTTTGGACTGTAGCACACGCGCTGCATGCGGTCACGAGCGCCTCGCTCAGCGGTCGTCGTCCTTCAGCAAGCGCCACAGGGTCGTGCGGCTTATTCCCAGCACCTCGGCAGCGCGGGTCCGGTTGCCCTGAAGGTAGCCTACGACCAGCCGCGCGATGTCGCGTTCGGTATCGGTCAGTGGACGCAGGATATACAGGTCGCTGTCGAGCGTCGGAGTGCCAAAGGTTGCGGTTTTGATGACGTCCTCCTGGGCGAGCACCTCCTCCGCCACCGCGCGCTCCGCCACACCCGACCCTACTAATATATAGAGTCGTTCCGAGACCTCGCGAAGCTGCAGATAGTTGCGTGGCCAGCGATAACAGTTGAGCGTCGAGGCGGCCTCCTCGGACATACTCGGAGCGGCAGTTCCAAAGACATCTGACAGATACGACAAATACTGCGCAACCTTTTTCGATGCGCCACCCTGCTCGGCAATCGCAGGCGCCACACTTACTGCACACGCCAAGCGCTCGGTTACAAAAGCGGCCTGATCGCTTTCGCCACCGCCCGGCATATCGTTTGCCGTCAGAACCACGTGGCAACGCGCGGCCAGCGCCGTGTCGGTCATCGTAGAGACAAGCTCGCGCAGACGCTGCGGCGAAAGTGCATGCCAGCCGCCAATACAAAGGGTCAGCCTTGCCTGGAACAGCGGCGATTCCGAGCTTTTGAGCAGATGGCGCCAGCCGCGATCCGTGAGTTCGTCAAGCGCCACGGACACAAAGGGTTCGTCGGCATAAGGCCCATCCAGATAGAGGCGTTTTGCAATCTCTGCCTGGCCAGCACCCAGCTCGCCCTCCAGCATGAGGGGCACACCGCGGGCATAGCTTTCGCAGACGGGGGCAGCGACCGCAGCGGCACCCTCGACAATGCCGTACGCGCTTGCCTCGTAGCGCGCCTCGACCTCATCTGCGTTAAGCCACTCAATGCCCGCGTGTGCCGCCACACCGCGCACCTCGCGGATCACGACCACCCAAAGCGCGCCGTCTTCCTTGGCGACCGGACGCACCGTGAGGCTCAAGCGCCCTCCCGCATGCCCCATCACCAGGCGCGTGCCGTTGCCCACGCGCCCCAGGCGCTCGGCGACAAATGCCGCGACATCTTGCTCGAGCGCGACATCATCCATGGTCGAAATCGCCACGTGTCCATGCCCATCGATTGCCAACGCCGAGGCCCCGGCAGCGGCCAAGGCCTCGATCAAGATTTGTAGCTTGGCGTCACTGTTCATATTGCGCCCCGTCCTCGACGCCACGCCGCCACCGACGGCCGCGCGGGCGAGTGTTTCAAAATTGAACGATATTGCTCACCAAACACTATAGGGCAGAAGTCGCCGTCCTGCGAGTATATGAGTTGCCCCGCATCGCCATCCTGGCGGGGCGATAAGAGCTCTTCGGGACCTATAAACCTGCGGACAAGCCATACCCGCAAGAGCTCCTATCGCTCCACCGCAGGCATGCGCTCACCAACATGCAGCACGCAAATAAGCTACTTCTCTACCAGATTCCCAGCATGTGCTGCATTCCCAAACTCATGCACGCAATGCCAATCCAGCAGCAAAAGCCCAATGCGATGGGCTTACCGCCCTTTTTGACCAGCTCGACGATATCGGTATTAAAGCCAATGGCCGCCATGGCCATCACAATAAAGAACTTCGACATCTCCTTGATAGGCGCCGTAATGGACGCGGGAAGCTGAAGCACCGTGGTGATTACGCTCGCCAGCACAAAGAACAGCACGAACATGGGAAACGCGCGTTTAAGCGAGAACGTGCTTTTGGCGTCGCCGCCGGCCTTGCGCGCCAGATGCATCTGCCAGCATGCGAGAGCCAACGTGATGGGAATAATGGCCAGCGTTCTGGTGAGCTTGACCACTGTGGCGCTTTCGAGCACATTGGCGCCGGGATGCATACTGTCCCAGGCGCTCGCCGCAGCCGTTACCGACGAGGTGTCGTTGATGGCGGTGCCGGCAAACAGGCCAAAGCCCTCGTTGGTCAGCCCGAGCATGCCGCCGAGCGTCGGAAACACGAGCGCCGCGATAACGTTAAACAGGAAGATGACCGAAATAGCCTGGGCAATCTCACGATCGTCGGCATCGATGACGGGCGCGGTCGCGGCGATGGCAGAACCGCCGCAAATCGACGAACCCACACCCACAAGCGTCGCGATCTTGCTCGGCACGTTCATGACGCGGCAAAGCACGAAGGCGATGACAAGCGAGGTCGAAATCGTCGCCACGATAATCGGCAGCGACTGAGCGCCTTTGGACAGAATCTGCGAGAGGTTCATGCCGAAGCCAAGCAGGATTACCGCGTACTGCAAGACTTTTTTAGACGTATAGGTGACACCGGCGGCGAGCTGTTCGCGGCGATTCTTGGGAAAGACGAGCGCCAGGACCATGCCAAAGAGGATGGCAAACACCGGCCCGCCGACCACCTCAACCTGTTTGCCGAGCAACGTCGCGGGGATGGCGACGATCAGGCAGAACAAGACGCCCTTCCAGCGCTCGCGTACGATATTCGCCAGTTGCATATGGGATTCCTTCTTTCTATTTCACGTTTGCAACGGCTTATGATACGGCAACATTGAGCACAGCCCTGCGCAAACAAAGACTAAGATGCCGCAATAGTTCTTGGGCAACAGTCGAATTACCCACCGCGGAGAGCTGATTCGCGGCATAATTAACAGCTGACATATCAGTGTGATAGAACGGTTGCGAGGCACTATGGAAGAATCGATGCACGTCGGCGAGCAGGAAACGAGCCTACAGGACCAGTCCTACCACACCATTCGACGCAAAATCGTCTACCTGGACTACAAGCCGGGCGAAAAGCTGGGCGTCAAACAGCTTTGCGACGACCTTGATATGGGGCGAACCCCTGTGCGCGAGGCGCTGGTGCGTCTGGCGCAAGAGGGCCTGGTGCGTACCGTGCCCCAAAGCGGCACCTATGTCTCGCCCATCAACCTCACTCTTGCCGAGAGCGCCTGCTACATTCGCGAGCACTTGGAAAAGCAGGTGATTGTGGAGTGCTGCGCCCGTGCCACCTCGGCAGGCATCGAGCAGCTCGACCGAGCCATCGCGCTGCAGGAAAAAACCATGGCCGAGGAGGATCGCATCGGCTTCTTTTTAAGCGACAACCTCATGCACCGCATGATCTTTAGCATCGCGTGTCGCAGTACCGTGTGGTCCTGGCTCGAGGCGACCAATGCCGACCTGGAGCGCTTCCGCTGGCTGCGCGCCGCCACGCAGACGCTCGACAATCAGGAGACTGTTAACGAGCACAAGCAAATCCGCCGCGCTATCGCCGGTCGCGACCCCATCGAGGCGAGCTTTTTGGTCAGCAAGCACCTGCACATGATGTTCCGTAACCAAACCGAGGTTCTGGACCAGTTCCCCGAATACTTCGAGACCAGCAAGCTCCGCTAACCCGCCAAGAAGGGACAGGTTTATTTTGGCAGGTTTTATCTGGGCAAATGCAACAAGGCCCGACTCCGTCTTTGATGCGGAGCCGGGCCTTAGTTGTTAGAACGACGGAACTCGATTATTCGACCGTGACGCTTTTCGCCAGGTTGCGGGGCTGGTCAACGTCGCAACCGCGCAGGATGGCCACCTCGCGGGCGAGCAGCTGCAGCGGGACGCTCGCCGTGATGGGGCTGAACACGTCGCGGACTGCTGGCACGCGGATGATGCAGTCGGCGATCTTGTTGATCTCCTCGTCGCCCTCAGTGGCAACGACGATGACCTTGGCGCCGCGCGCCTTGCACTCCATAAGGTTCGACACGGTCTTGTCGTAGGTGGCACTCTTGGTGGCCACGGCGATGACAGGGAAGCCCGGATCGACCAGTGCGATGGGACCGTGCTTCATCTCGCCGGCGGCGTAGGCCTCGGCGTGCAGGTAGCTGACCTCTTTGAGCTTGAGCGCGCCCTCGTAGGAAATAGCGGCACCCATGCCGCGACCCACGAACAGTGCGGACTGCGCGTCCTTGCACAGCAGGGCGGCCTCATGAACGGCCTCGGTCTGGGTATCCAAAATCCACTGGATCTGCTCGGCCGTATCGGAAAGCTCGCGGAACAGCATGCGCGCCTGCTTGGTGGTCAAGCGGTACTTGACCTGCGCCAGCAGCAGGGCCAAAAGCGTAAGGCTCACGACCTGGCCGATGAAGCTCTTGGTCGAGGCGACCGCGATCTCCTTGTTGGCCTTGGTGTAGATGACGCCGTCGCTCTCACGCGCCACGGGGCTGCCCACCACGTTGGTGATGCCGAAGACCTTGGCACCCTTGATGCGCGCGTCGCGAATGGCGGCAAGGGTATCGGCCGTCTCGCCCGACTGGGACACGGCAACGACAAGCGTCGTCGGCGTAATGATGGGATTGCGATAGCGGAACTCGCTGGCCGCCTCCACCTCGGTGGGGATGCGAGCCCAGCCCTCAATGAGATTCTTGGCAATGAGGCCAGCGTGATAGCTGGTTCCGCAAGCGATCACGTAGACGCGGTCGATGTCGTTGAGTTCCTCGAGCGAAAGGCCAAGCTCGTCGATGTCGAGCTCGCCGACCGGCGTCATACGACCGACCAGCGTGTCGCGCACGACGCGCGGCTGCTCGTGGATTTCCTTGAGCATAAAGTCGGGATAACCGCCCTTTTCGGCCATGTCCAGGTCCCAGTCGATGTGGGTGACCTTGGGCTCGATGACGTTGCCGGCCTCGTCGGTGTACTCGACGCCCGCGGGCGTGAGCTTGGCAAACTGACCGTCCTCGAGCACCACGACATCGCGGGTGGCGTCGATGAGCGCGATGACATCGGAAGCAACATAGGAGCCGGTTTCGCCCACGCCGACTACGATCGGGGAATCCTTGCGGGCCACGGCGATCACGCCGGGCTCGTCAGCGCACACGGCGGCCAGACCATAGGCACCGACACGTGGGTGCAAGCCTCGCGCACGGAGGCCATCAGGTCGTGCGTCTCGGCATAAGCCTCTTCGATCAGATGCGCGAAGACCTCGGTATCCGTCTCGCTCTTAAAGTGATGGCCGCGGCCCTCCAGCTCCTCGCGCAGCTCGGCGAAGTTCTCGATGATGCCGTTGTGGACGATGGCGATGCGACCGTCGCAGCTGGTGTGGGGATGGGCGTTAACGACGGAGGGCTTGCCGTGGGTGGCCCAACGGGTGTGACCGATACCGCAGGTAGCGTCGCTGTCGATGTTGGAAAGCTCGCTCTCCAGGCCCGCAACCTTGCCCACGCGGCGGATGACGTCGAGGTGCGCCGCGGCACCCTCGCCCACCTCGAGCGCGACGCCTGAGGAGTCATAGCCGCGATACTCCATACGCTTGAGGCCCGTGACCAGGATGTTCTTTGCAATATCAGAGCCGGTGTAGCCGACGATTCCGCACATAGGATAAATCCCTTCGTTCGCGTGACTGCAAGACGTCCACGCACAGGGGGCGCTGAGACGTATAACGTTCGAGTATTGTACTCACGCAAGCGCAAGCTGATATACCAGAAGTGGTATCTCAACTTAGATACCACTCGATGCACACATGCCCAGCCGGTCCAAACCGCCACAATGGGGACAGGAACCTTTGTGGTGGTTTGGAACGGGGCGGCGCTCTGTCCCAGCGAAAGATCTCGATCTGTAACATCTGGGGCTCCGGAAGCCGGCTTAGTGTTACAGATCGAGACATTACAGTTCGACCCCTGCACTATGTCTTGATCTGTAACAGGTAGAGCCGGTTTTGCCGTCCAGATGTTACAGATCGAGACAATTGAAGGCCCGGGCAGCTCAAACCACCACAAAGGTGCCTGTCCACTTCGTGGTGGTCGCGCTGGCAACGGCGTTTCCCCAGATAAAACCTGCCAAAATAAACCTGTCCCTTTTTGGTAGGTTTGGGATGCTACAATCTGGCTTGTACTTGAAACGCATCAAAGGGGCCGCTATGGCAAAGGTAAAAATCAGCGACGTCGCGCGCGAGGCCGGGGTTTCGTTGGGCACGGTTTCCAACGCGCTCAACCATCCCGAAAAGCTGCGCCCCGAGACCCTCAAGCTCATCAACGAGACCATCAATCGCCTTGGCTACCTGCCCAACCAAAGTGCCCGTCAGCTCGCAGGCGGCACCACCAAGTCCTTTGGCCTGGTCCTCCCCCGTCTCGATCACGGCTTCTCGCTCCAAATTGCCAGCGGCGCCCATAACGAGGCCCGCAAGCACGGTTACGACCTGCTCATCGCCAACGCCGATAACGACGGCATTCTCCAGGACCATTACCTGCGCTACTTTATGGGCACGCAGATGTCCGGCGTCATGGTTCAGCCCATGGCGTCCCCCGACTGGCACCCCGCTATGACCAAGATGCCCGTGCCGATCGTCCATCTGGACATCCACTGTTCCGAACCCGGTTACTACGTGGCCGCCGACAACGAGGCGCAGGGGCGCATTATCGCCGAGCTCGCCGTTGCCCGTGGCGCACGCCATATCACCGTTGTGGGCAGAGCGGCATTTATGCAGCTCACCCTGCGCGTACTTGGCATCCACAAGGCCCTTGCCCTGCACCCCGATATCAAGATCGAAGTCATCGACGCCGGCGAATGGAATACCGCTGCCGACGGCTACAGCATCGGCGCCCAGATTGCCGAGCGCTCCGGCGACGAGCGCCCCGATTTTGTCATCGGCCTGACCGACGTACTGGCATCGGGCGTTATCTCGGCGCTGATAGACAAAGGCATCTCCGTCCCCGAGCAGGTCCGCGTGGCCGGCTGCGACGGCAATCCACTTGCCTGGAGCGGGTCGGTCCCCCTTACCACCGTGGCGCCGCCGGGCTACGAAATTGGCCGCAAGGGTGTTCAATTGCTCATGGAGCAAATCGAGAACAAGGCGCCGGCAAAGACCAAGCACGTCCGCATCGGCTCTGCAGCGCGCACCGTCACCGCGGTCACAGCCATCGAGGACATCAACCGCCAAGAACTCGTGCGGCCGTTCCTGCTGGAACGCGCCAGCACCCAGGCAAGCAACCACGCCGAAGCCACCGCCATCAACCTGGGCGCGTATCTATAGCACGCGCGCAAGTATGCCAAGTCGCCGCTTAAGCAAAAGGGGCCCGACCATTGCCGGGCCCCTTTTGCTTAAGCGCAAACGTGGGTAATTGCTCGTTTCAACACCGCAATTGTCTAGAGCACGGCCTTGACCGCCGCCGTCAGGTCGAACAGCGTATCGAGCACGACCTCGCAGCCATCCACCACGTCCTGCGGCAGCGGCACGATGTCGGGAACGGCAAAGACGTGGCAGCCGGCCGTGATGCCCGAGACGCAGCCGTTGCGAGAGTCCTCGACCACGGCGCACTCCTCGGGGGCAAAGCCCGCGCGCTCGCAGGCGAGCAGATACATCTCGGGGTCGGGCTTGCCGTGCACGACGTCCTCGCCGCAGGTCACCGTTTCAAACTTGTCAAAGAGACCGACCATCTTAAGGTTGCGCTCGGCCGTGACATGGCGCGATGACGTTGCAAGGCCCACGTGATAGCCCGCAGCCAGCAGCTCGTCTATGCACTCGGCGGCGCCGGCCTTAAGCTCCAGATCGGTCTTGACCATCTCGTCGCGAATCTCCTTGTGGCGATGATAGATCGCCTCAGCGGTTTCTCTGCTGCCGCAATGCGCCTCAAGGATGTCCATGACATCGGGCAGCGTGCGACCGATAAATTGATGAATCAGCGTGTCATCAATCGCGACACCCAGCTCAGCGGCGGGCGCTTTCCATGCCTTGATGCCCAGACGCTCGGTGTCGACCAGCGTTCCGTCCATGTCAAAAATAACAGCCTTGATCATATCGGTCCCCCATCGACTCTCGCTGTCGCATTGCCGTAACTCTACCGCATTTGGCAACTTGTATATAACGTATATACCATATTGCACTTTCGTTACATAGATAGAAGTCTTATGGCAAGTAACGCATTAGGATTATAGTTTTCGATCGAGTACTCAACGATAAGGATCGTTTCATGATTTTAGACACCACGGCACCCGCAGAGGAGCTTCAAGACAAGCTATCGGCGCTCGAACAGCTGCTTTTGGCATACGGGCGCGTGGCTATCGGGTTTTCCGGCGGCGTTGACAGCAGCTTTTTGGCCGCCGTATGCGCCCGCATCATGCCTACCAATACCCTCCTCGTCCATCTCACCACGCCGCTCATCGGCACACCCGAGCAGGCTTCGTTTGAGCGGTCCGTTGACGGACAAACCGATGAGGGTCCGCATTTTATGCTCCCCGTGCTCAATCTTTCGGTCGATCAGCTGCAGCTCCCCCAGGTAGCCTGCAACGATGCCGACCGCTGCTACCACTGCAAGCGCGCCGGCTTTACCGCCATCGTCAACCACGCCAAGTCGCTAGGCTTTCCCACCGTCATCGATGGCAGCAATGCAAGCGATCGCGGTGACTACCGCCCCGGCATGCGTGCGGCAGAAGAGCTCGGCGTGCGCTCACCCCTTATGGAGGTCGGCTTTACCAAGGACGAAGAGCGCGAGCTGCTGCGCGCATGGGGCTATCCCGTTTGGAACCTGCCGGCGGGGGCCTGCCTTGCCACGCGCATTCCCACGGGCGAGGAGCTTACGCGCGAGAAGGTCGATTTAATCCGCGCCTGCGAGGATTATCTGCACGATCTTGACCTGGCGCAGGTCCGCGCACGCCTGGTCGGCGGCTGCATGCATATCGAAGCCGCCCCGGCAGATGTCGCCAAGATCGCCGCCCTCGGCGGTACCGCCGTCGACGACAAGGGCAAGACCCCGCTGCCTGCCGCTATCGAGTCCGCGCTGCGCGAGTTGGGCTGCGGTCACATCTCCCCCGAAGTCACCCCCTACATCCACGGCAACATGAACCAGTAACCTACCAAAAAGGGACAGGTTTATTTTGGCAGGTTTTATCTGGGGAAATATCGCGGGGCAACCGTCTCTCTAGCATCCATCTATCTTTGAGAGACACTAGAGAGGCGATTCAGCCACATCTACCTCTTCCGATAGCGGCGGTTGCGGCTCGTCGATGAACCCATTACTTCAATGAGTCCTTTATCCGCCATTTTTGGCAGATGGTAACGGACGGACGAAAGCTGGCGTTCCGTCTCTCTAGACAAGGTGCTTATCTCTCTAACTTTAAAGAGATAAGCACCTTGTCTAGAGAGGCATTTAGAGAGATGCATCGAATTCGCTGCTAGATAGCCTAAGGCCATCTCTCTAACCGAGCTTCCCGTTAGAGAGACATTTAGAGAGACGAGCGTAATCTCTCTAACCATGGGCTCCGCTCTTTAAAGCGTACACATCCCAACCGTGCCATAAGTTGCGGCGGGCATTACCCCGCCAACCCGCCAAAAAGGGACAGGTTTATTTTGGCAGGTTTTATCTGGGAAAACGCAGACAGGGCCGCGACGCCTATAGCGTCGCGGCCCTTTTCCTTGGAGAAGGATCGATTAATGGAACGGAGAGCCCGTTCTAGCCCTCGAGCCCGGCGTTGATGAGCTCGGCAATCTCGACAGGATCGGTGCTTTCGCGCACCCTGTCACGGAAGCCAGCATCCATCAGCATCACGGCAGCCTTGGAGAGCAGACGCAGGTGCGTGGTTCCCGCTTCGCCGGCGGGCACGTACAGCGCGAGCGCCACATCGACGGGCACGCCATCAAAGCTCGGCCACTCAACAGGCTCGGACAGCTTGAGCACGGCCACGCCCGGCGTATGGATCGCATCGCTCTTGGCATGCGGAACGGCAAAACCGGCGACGAGGCCAGTCTCGGCCTCGTTTTCGCGAGCAATAAAAGCCGCCTCTACAGCAGACGCGTCATCGGCAAAACCAAGCTCAACAGCCTGCTCGGACAGATAATGCAGCGCGTCCTCGCGCGAGGCGGCGGCGTAGCCAATCGTCACTTGGTTGGCAGATACAAACCCCATGGAAAGCCTTCCTTACAACACGGACCTGACCGCAGCTTCGATGCCGTCGGCGTCCAAACCGTACTTATGCAGCAAATCGACCGCAGGGCCGGACTCGCCGTACACATCGCGCACGCCGACGCGACGCATCGGCACTGGATGCTGCTCCGCGAGCACCGAGGCAACGGCCTCGCCAAGACCACCGATAATCGAATGCTCCTCGGCGGTGACCACGCGACCGGTCTTCTTGGCGCTCGCAACCACCAAACGCTCATCGAGCGGTTTGATCGTATGCATGTTGATGACCTCAGCATCGATGCCGTCGGCAGCGAGCGCCTCGGCAGCAGCGAGTGCCTCAGCGACCATGAGACCGCACGCGACGATCGTGACATCAGAGCCCTCCCGTACAACAACACCGCGGCCGATCTTGAACTCGTAGTCCTCGTGATCGTTGATGACCGGTGTTGCCAGGCGGCCGAAGCGCATGTAGACCGGCCCCTCAAACTCATAGGCGGCGCGCACACAGGCGCGGGCCTCGACATCGTCGGCGGGAACGACCACCGTCATACCCGGAATCGTACGCATGAGTGCGATATCCTCGCAGCACTGGTGCGTGGCGCCGTCCTCGCCCACCGAAATGCCGGCATGGGTGGCGCCAATCTTGACGTTGAGGTGCGGGTAGCCAATGGAATTGCGGACCTGCTCGTAGGCGCGACCGGCGGCAAACATCGCAAAGGTGCTCGCAAAAGCAACGCGGCCCGTGGTCGCAATGCCGGCGGCAAGCCCCATCAAGTTGCTCTCGGCAATGCCGGCGTCGTAGAAGCGCTCAGGGTGAGCGGCCTTAAACTTACCGGTCTGTGTGGCGGCGGCCAGGTCGGCATCGAGCACTACAAAGTCATCGCGCTCATTGCCCAGCTCGACAAGTGCCTCGCCGTAGCTAACGCGCGTGGCGACCTTCTTGACGTCTGCCATTAGAGCTCCTCCCCTGCTGCTGCGAGCTCGGCCATGGCCTGCTCAAACTGTTCATCGTTGGGCGCCTTGCCGTGCCAGCCCACCTGGTTTTCCATAAAGGAGACGCCCTTGCCCTTCACCGTCTCGGCGATGATAGCGACGGGCGCGCCGGTCACCTCGCGAGCCTCGGCAAAGGCGGCGGCAATCTGCGCCATGTCGTTACCGTCGGCGAGCTCGATCACATGCCACTTAAAAGCGCGGAACTTGTCGGCAAGTGGCATAGCCGAGTTAACTTCGTCGATACTGCCGTCAATTTGCAGACCATTGTGATCGACGATAGCGACAAGGTTATCCAGGTCGTGGTTGCCGGCGAACATTGCCGCCTCCCACACCTGGCCCTCCTCGCACTCACCGTCGCCCAACAGCGTGTAGACACGGTAGCTGTCGCCCCAGTGCTTAGCGGCAAGCGCCATTCCAACTGCTGCAGAGATGCCCTGGCCGAGCGATCCGGTGGACATATCAACACCCGGGGTGTCGTTCATGTTGGGATGGCCCTGCAGTCGGCTGCCAATATGGCGGAGCGTCTCGAGCTCTTCGACGGCAAAATAGCCGCGATTTGCCAACACCGAATACAGGCCCGGCGCCGCGTGACCCTTGGAGAGCACAAAGCGGTCTCGATCGGCCTTGTGAGGGTCGGCAGGATCGATATTCATTTCCTCAAAGTACAGATACGTCATGATGTCGGCAGCACCGAGCGATCCACCCGGATGTCCCGACTTGGCCGCGTGTACCGCAGTCACGACACCCTTCCTGACCTCATTGGCGACCTTCGCCAGCTCCTGGTTGGTCATACGAATTCCTCTCTTGAGAACAACCCCGGCACCGGATGACGCGATGCCGGGGCAATCCACTCGTTAAGCCTGAGCGACGACCTTTTTCCAGTCAGCCTCGAACGAGGCAAGGCCCTGGTCGGTCAGCGGGTGATGCAGGCATTTCTTGAGAGCGGCCATGGGCACGGTCGCGATGTCGGCGCCAAGAAGAGCCGCCTGGGTCACGTGGTTGGGCGTGCGGACCGAAGCGGTGATGATTTCGACGGTGTCGTCGACGTTCTTGCCGGTCCAGTCATAGTTCTTGATGCAGGTCACAACGTTGTCGAGCTGCGAAATACCGTCCTCGGCGATATCGTCGAAGCGTCCCACAAACGGGCTGATGTAGCGAGCGCCGGCGTTGGCGGCCATCAAGGCCTGGGTCGGCGAGAAGACAAGCGTCATGTTGACACGCACGCCTGCATCGGCCAGCGCGCGGCAGGCGGCGAGACCGGCCTCGCACACGGGAAGCTTAACCACGATGTTGGGAGCCAGAGCGGCAAGGCGCTTGCCCTCCTCGATCATGCCCTCGGCAGTGGTCGCGGTGGACTCGGCGGACACGGGCAGGCCCTCGCAAAGCTCGGCGATCTTGAGCATGTGGGGTTCAAAGTCTGCAAGCTTGCCGCCGGTCTTGGCGTACAGGGACGGGTTGGTGGTTACGCCGGCAAGGCAGCCCCAGCTCTTGGCCTCGGCGATCTCGTCAAGGTTGGCGGTATCGATAAAGAACTTCATGGTGCAAACTCCTTCGGAGGAATCCAAAACTCAAAAGAAAGGACAAAGGGGATGCCCCTTTGTCCTATGTGCCGGGCCTGCAGCTGGGACATGCCCCAGGCCCGGCGTCGTGTAGGAAAAACTACTTAGTCCTCGAGAGCCTTCTCGATGCGGCTCGTGACGCCCTTGAGGTTAAGACCGACGACGTACTGCTTGATCGGGCGCTTGATGTGCTCGATCACAAAGCGCTTGCCGTCGATGTCTTGGGCAGCGAGGTTGCGATAGAGCTTCTCGACCTGCTCCTTGACCTCGGGATCGTTGAACGCGTAGTGGCCGGAGACATCCAGAATCTTCAGGCTGAGCTCGTCGTCGGCCAGAATGTCGTCAACCTGCAGGTTGACATCGTCGCCAGTCATCCACTTGCGCCAGCGCTCGGTCTTGATGGCCTTGACCAGCAGCGTGTGATACAGGCCGGAGGGATCGTCGCACAGGCCGTTGTCGACCAGAATCTGCTCGGTAGCGCAGAGTTTGAGGTAAGCGCGGGTCTCCTCGGTGCCATACTGCGGAGCAACGTTGGAGGCGGTCACGTGTGCCGGGATATGCTCGAGCAGCGTCGCGTCATCCAGGTAGTCGGCGTTGTGCTCCTTCAGACCCACGCCGTAGCGCTTGGCCATATCGGCAAGCTCGCGAGCGTTCTTGAAGTTGTAGTGACCGACCTGCTCCGTCCAGCGGGTAAGGGTGCCGGTCTGGCCGACGATAAAGGTGGGCATGGGGCAGCCGCGCTTCTCGAGCTCGGGCTGCAGCTGAGAAATGAACTCCTCGTACTTATCGGTAGAGGTCAAGCCGCCATTGGTCTCCTCGGTACCGACCTCATAGGCAACCTCGGGCAGGTTATGCTCGCGACGGTATTGCTCAAGGTAGTCGATAAGATCGATCGTACGGCGAAGCACCACGTCGAGCGGAATAACCTTGCCGATCTGATAGGGGTCCTTGGTGGGATCGACCATCAGCAGGTCAAAGCCCGCCTCCATGTCGGCGACAAAGGACTTGCGGGCGAGCTCCATGGCCTCGTCCTCGGGCAGGTGGGCGTTACGCTCCTCGTCGCGCTGCCACGGACCGCCGTGATCGCGGCACAGGTAGTACGGACCGGTGTAACCCACCTCCTCGGCAACCTTCTTGATGTCGGCGGCAAAGCGCGTCTGGTCCCAACCGTTGACGTAGCCGGCGCCCATCTCGTCCATATCGACCTGGTTGCGGCTAGCGATAAACATGGGCGGGAAATCCTCGTCCTTGGCAAGCTCGAACACGGCCTGAATCAGGTTGGGGCTCATGGGGCCAATGCCGACCATGGTTGCGTGATCGCCGCTATCCTGCAGCTTGAGCATGCCCTGAACGGCCTGGCGGATGGTAAGGTTGGACATTTTGTTCTCCTTCTCCAGAGGATTTTTGACAAAAGTTCCCTGGGACCCAGATGCGGGCCCTATCAGTACGGATGGATTTTGTTGTGTAGGGGCGGTTGTGCGGAGTCAAATCCATCCCTCCGCACAACCGGAGTCCTTAAAGGTTTACTTGGCCTGCTTATCGAGCGTGGGCTTCATGGCAATCAGGATTGCAGCGGCGACCACGGAGCCAATCACGATGTCCAGGCAGAACAGCGCGACGTTGTTGGTGGCAAGGGCGACGATAAAGCCACCGTGCGGGACGTAGCAGTCGATACCCTGGAAGGCGGCGAGAGCAGCGCCCACGGCAGAGCCGATGCAGATGCCGGGAAGGGTGTGGCCGAGATCCTTGACCGCGAAGGGAATGGCGCCCTCGGTAATACCGATGCAGCCCATGAACAGCGCAGAGATGCCCATCTGACGGTCAGCGTCATCGAACTTGTTCTTGGCGATGAGCGCAGCGAGGCCGCAAGCAATCGGGGGAATGGCGACGGCGACGCGGAACATACCGTTGGGGCCGTAGATGCCGGAGGCCATGATGGCCATGGTAAAGGTCGAAGCGGTCTTGTTGATGGGGCCACCCATATCGAAAGCGGTCATAACGCCAATGACCAGGCCCAGGACGACGGCGGAGCCGCCCTGCAGGCTGCCGAGCACGCTGGTGAGCCAATCCATCACAAAGCCAAGCGGCGTGGCCAGGATGTAGATGTAAGCCATGCCCAGGACGAGCGAGGTCAGAATCGGGATGATCAGAATGGGCATGATGGTCTGGATGGTGTTGTTGACCTTCCAGGTCTTCATCCAGCGGACAAAGTAACCGCAGATGACAGCCATGATCATGGCGCCCAAGAAGCCGGTCGAAACGCTGTTGCCGCTCGGGGTGACGACGGCGTTGTTAACCAAGTAGCCCAGGACGAAGCCGGGGGCAAGTGCGGGCTTACCGGCCATCGAGTAGGCGATGTATGCCGCAAGCACCGGAATCATCATAGAGATGCCGGCCATGCCGATAGTGTTAAGGCTCACCATCAACGGGTTGGTGACCTCCATGCCGCTAGCACCGGCAGTACCGGATGCCAACGAGAAGGCGAGGAACACGCCACCGATAACGACGATGGGGATAAAATAGGAAACGCCGGTATTGAATGCATTGAGCAGCGTCTTGCCAGGGTCGGCAAAGATGGACTGCTTGGACGCCGGTGTCGGGGCCTGCGGGGCAGCGGAGACGGCCTTCTTCTCTGCCTTGGCCTCGGCCTTGGACGCGTCAACGGCACCGCCCGTCGCCTTGATGATCTCGACAGCCTGGTCGATAATCTTTACCGGATCGGCGATTACATCCGAGGTGCCGACCTTGAGGAACTTGCCCTCGGCCATCTTCTGCTCAAAACGGTCCTCGTTCTCGACACCCACGTCGACGGACTCGAGCACCAGGTCGGCGCAATCAACGTCTTCCTGCGTGAGCTCATTCTCGATACCCAGACCACCCTGAGCCTCGACTTTGCACTCGATGCCACGAGCGGCGCATTCATCCTGAATCGCCTTCTGGGCCATATACGTGTGGGCGATACCCACGGTACAGGCGGCAACGCCTACGATCTTCATTGCTTCCCTCTTTTCATAGAGTTGCGTGCGCAAGACACCGTTTGCGGAGGCCTCCGGAGCATCCCCTGCCGTTTGGACTTGCTGTCTTTTCGACAAGACCAATATAGGTGCTCGTTTTTCTTAATGCCAGTTTATTTCGGTAAACGCGCAGGTCAGAGCGTTGGTTACGTTATTTAGTTATGCGTTTAACCAAAAATGAATCCTGCGATTTTACCATCGATTTCAAAAGTCAAGAAGTATTTGATTTTCTCGGTAGACGGCAGATGCGCATGCCGGTCACAAATTTCGACCCCACCCATATACCGCATTTGTTGCATACTCATATGAAAGGAAAAAGTCGCTCACCAAAGTGCATCCCTCACCAAGACTCAAAGTCATCATGTTGGAAAATGCTCATCTGTCGGAAGGAGTCGCTGTGGCAAAACAGCGCGTTACGATCGCAGACGTCGCTCGAGAGGCGGGAACCTCGACGGCAAGCGTCTCGTATTACCTCAACGACAAACGAGAAAAGCTTAGCGAGAAGACGCAGGCAAAGATTGCGCGCGTCATCAAGGAACTCGGATACGTTCCCAACGCCCAAGCGCAAACGCTCACCGGCAAGCAGACCCACGTCATCGCCATCATCATCTTGGATAACACCAACAAATGGGCGGGCCTCGTCCTCAACGGCATGGAGCAGGTCATGCTCTCCGCGGGCTACCAGACGGTCGTTTGCACGAGCAACTTTAACCCCGAGACCGAGCTCATGTATGTCGACAAAATGCTCTCACTGGGCGTCGATGGTTTTATCATCCAGCCACGGCAAATTTCAAGGCAGTCCACGACCGCATCAAGCGCGCCGGCAAGCCCGTCGTCTTTTTTGACGCGGCCATCTACAGCCCAGGCACCAGCTGGATCAAAACCAACCTCTACGACGGCGTGTACAATGCCACGCAGGCGCTTCTCGACGCCGGCTACGAAGACTTCTTTTCCATCGCCGCCAACATGACCGAAATGCGCACTCGCATGGAACGTTTTCAGGGATATGCCGAGGCATTGGCCGCGAATGGGCAGCTCTACAAAGCCATCCCCATCGATCACAACAAGCCGTCAATCAACGAGCTTACCGAATACTTTAAATACAAGTTCAACCCCGCCAAGCGCACGCTCATCTTCGTACAAAACCAATGGGCGCTTCCCCGTGTCTACAAGGCCCTCCAACCCATGGCCCATCTACTTCCGCAGCAAATAGGTCTTTTGGGACTCAACTGCGAAGACTGGACCAACCTCACCACGCCGACCGTCTCCACGATCATCGAGCCCGTCGACCAGGAAGGCAGGGAGGCGGCCGAGATGCTGCTCGCCTTGCTTGATGGCAGCAGCCAACCCGGCGAGCAGCGCATTCTCGAGTGCAAGCTCAACTGGCTCGACTCCACCTCGATCTAGCCATACGTCAAATATGAAGCAAATGAACCAGTAGCGTTTGTCCCAAATCTTAAGTATTTGTTCGACAGAACGGCCTCTGCCGGCTCCTGCTAGACTGGTAGATTCCCAACCGTCCATCCAGGAGCCTCAATGTCGCGCAAGTCCGCCTACAAGCAAGCACTTTCCATCAGCACCGCCGTGGTGCTGGGGTTTGCGCTGTTTACGGGATCGCTCGATGGGGCGCCCAAGTTGCTGTCGCCGCAAAGTGATGAGCAGGCGGCGACTCTGGCCGAGAAGCAAAACGAGAGTCCCAGCCGTACCGACGACGAAGCGGACTTGGTCGCCCGGCTCGAATCGGGAACAGCGAGCTCCGAGGACTCCGGCAATGGCTCCGATTCCGTCGCAACCGACACCGGCGACGACGCTTCCACAGACAGCGCCGCCGCCCCCATCGACGAGGTAGAAAACCCCGACCTCAACCGCGCCCGCGGTGTTTATCTCAGCAGCATTCCAGACTACGCCGGCAACCCCTACGTTGCCCTTCGCGCCGACAGCACGCACCCGCTCGGCACGCCGTCATTCACACTCGATGAATACGATCGTGCCACCGAAGAGGGCTGCTTTAAGAAATTCTCCAAGCTCGACAGCCTGGGCCGCACTCGCAAGGCGCTCGCCTGCGTGGGCCCCGAATCGCTCGGTCAGGGCAAGCGCGGCGATATCTCGCGTATCCATCCTGCCGGTTGGCACCAGCAGCGCTACGACTTTATTCCAGGCCAGAGCCTCTACAACCGCTGCCACCTCATCGCCTGGTCACTCTGCGGCGAAAACGCCAACCGCAAGAATCTCCTCACCGGCACGCGCTATCTCAACGAGACGGGCATGCTGCCGTTTGAAGAGCAGATCCTCGACTACGTCCGCGACACGGGCAACCACGTGCTCTATCGCGTCACGCCTATGTACAACGAGGAGGAGCTCGTCTGTCGTGGCATTCGTCTGGAAGCACAATCGATCGAGGACCACGGCAAAACCCTGTGCTTCCACGTGTACTGCTACAACCTGCAGCCGCACGTGCAGATCGACTACGCCACCGGCCGCAACCAGGCATCCGGAGACTAGTGCCGACCGCGCCGCCCGTAACCCAAAAAATGATCCGTTTTCCTCCGTCCCCAAGGGATCAAATAAGGCCGCCCCGGTTACCCAGGGCGGCCTTTTCGTCAGCACCCACATTGCAGGCAAAACCACACGCTACTTAGCGCGGCCCTCCTCATAGCGCTCGACCAGCTTGGCCTGAACGTCATAAGGCACCTGCTCGTAGCCAGCGGGCTTCATGGTAAAGTCGCCCGTGCCGCGCGTGATAGAGCGCAGGCGCGTCGAGTAATCCGTCAGCTCGGCCAGCGGCGCCTGGGCAATGACCACGGTGTCGCCGCGCTCATCGGTCTCCATACCCGTCACGCGACCGCGCGAGGCCGAGATGTCGCCCATCACGGCGCCGGCGTAGCTCTCGGGAATAGTCACCGTGATTTCCTCGATGGGCTCCAGCACCACCGGGTCGGCATCGGCACATGCCTTGCGCAGGCCGATGCGAGCCGCCGCGCGGAACGCCATCTCGTTGGAGTCGACGCTGTGATACGAGCCGTCGTACACAGCCACGCGAATGCCCGTGAGCGGATAGCCGGCAATGATGCCGTCCTTCATGGTCTCCTGGACGCCCTTGTCCACGGCGGGGATCAGCGAGCGCGGAATGCGGCCGCCCACGACCTCGTCCACAAACTCATAGCCATCGCTCGTGCCGTCGGGCCCAATGAGCGGCTCCACGCGCAGCCAGCAGTCGCCGTACTGACCGGCGCCGCCGGTCTGCTTCTTGTGGCGGCCCTGGGCACTTGCCGTACGGCGAATGGTCTCGCGATACGGAATGCGGATCGGCACGCTCTTGGCCACGACCTTGGTGCGGTCCTCCAGACGGTTGAGCAGCACTGAAACCTGCGCCTCACCAACGGCGGAGATAATGGTCTGGCCGGTCTCCTCGTCGCGGTCGATGCTCATGGTCGGATCAGCCTTGCAGGCCTTCTCGATAAACGTGTAGAGCTTCTCTTCGTCGCCGCGATTCTCGGCCTCGATGGCGATACGATACTGCGAGTTGGGGAACTTAAACGCAGCAGCCTCGACTTTACCGGTAATGGAGAGCGTATCGCCCGTCTCGGCCGCCAGCTTGGGCGCCACGATGATGTCGCCGGCATAGGCGTGACCGACCTCGGTCATGTCGCGACCGCACATCACATACAGGTGAGCCAGACGGTCGCCCTTGCGCGTGCGCGCGTTGATCAGCTCAAGACCCGGCTCAAGCGTACCCGTCAGCACCTTGATAAAGCTGATGCGACCCTGCTGCGGATCGGCCAGCGTCTTAAACACAAACGCCACCGGACGGTCATCGTCGCTCGAGATCTTAAGCGAGTCGCCATCGATGAGCGGCATCTCGCCGTAGTCAGTCGGCGCCGGGAAGTACGTGGCGATGTCGTCCATCAGCGAGTTGACGCCCTGCTCCTTAATGCAATCGCCCGCAAAGACCGGCACAAAGATGCGCTCGGCGATCGCTTTGGACAGCAGGCCCTCAAGCTCCTCCTGCGTCAGCGTCTCCTCGCCTTCCAGGTACTTCATCATCAGCTCATCGTCGGCCTCGGCCACCAACTCGCACAGATGGTCATGGGCCTCCTCGGCCTGGGCACGATACTCCTCGGGAATCTCCGACTCAACGGCTTCGGTGCCGTTGCAATGGCGCGCCTTCATGCGCACCAGGTCGATAATGCCGTCAAAGTCTTCGCCCTCGCCCCAGGGAAGAGTCACGGCGCCCAGTCGCGTACCAAAGCGCTCCTGCAGCAGGTCCATGGTGGTCGCAAAGCTGGCCTCGGAGCGCGACAGGCGGTTTACGAATACCGCACGCGCCAGACGCAGGTCCTCGGCGGCATACCAGAGCTTAACCGTCGTAGGCTGCGGGCCGGCCTCGGCGTCGACCACAAACAGCGCCGTCTCGCAGACGCTCATCGCGGCAAAGGCGTCGCCGATAAAATCGGGGTAGCACGGGGCATCGAGCACGTTGATGCGGGCGCCCTTCCAGTCGATCGGCGCGATGGTCGTCGAGATGGAAAACGCACGCTTAACCTCTTCGGGGTCATAGTCGAGCGTGGGCTTGGTGCCGTCGTGGCCGCCCAGGCGGGCGGTCTTACCGGAAAGGTGGAGCATGGCCTCGGCGAGTGAAGTCTTGCCCACCCCGCCTTGGCCTACGAGCACCACGTTCCTTACGTTGCCGGTCTTGGGAGCACCCATGATGACCTCCTTGCAGGGTCGCGCGATGCGCGACGCCAACGGGGAGAGTTCGCGGTCGATGCCGTCCCGGGAGCAGCATGGTCGGCAGCCGAGCCGGCTCACCCTCCAAATGTCCTATGCCACCACCCTACCCTCACAGGTGACTGTCCATGCACACCTTTCGGCGCACGTATGGATACGGGCGGCGAGAGGAAGGAGAACGCATGCGAGGCGATTATTGGACCCCGTCGATGCAAATAAAATGCCACCCCAGGCCGTAAGACCTGTGGCGGCATCACCTCAATTAATAATTGAGTAAATAGCTGAGCCTACCCCTCGATACGGCTCAAGAACTCACGGGTACGCTGCTCGCGAGGATGGTCGATGACCTGCTCGGCAGGACCTTCCTCGACAATACGACCACCGTCCATAAAGACCACGCGGTCGGCAACATCGCGCGCAAACTGCATCGCGTGGGTCACGATTACCATCGTCATATTCTGCGCCGCCAGGTCCTTGATGACGCGCAGCACCTCGGCCGTCAGCTCGGGATCGAGCGCCGAGGTCGGCTCATCAAAGAATAAGATTTCCGGATCAAGTGCCAGGGCGCGGGCAATGCTCACGCGCTGCTGCTGACCGCCCGAAAGCTCACACGGCACCTTGTTCTCGTTGCCCGTCAGCCCCATTTGCGCAATCAGCTCGTGAGCGCGGGCTTCCGCCTGCTCGCGCGGACGCTTAAGCACGCGGATCGGCGCATCGGTGATATTTTTCATCACGGTATAGTGCGGGAACAAATTGTAGTTCTGGAACACCAGACCAAAACGCGAACGCGCTTGCTTGGGAACATCTCCCTTCGCATAGACCGCACCCGATCCCGCATCCGTCGCAACCGCAAGGTCGCCAAACGAAAGCGAGCCACCATCGAGCGTCTCGAGCAGCGTGGCACAGCGCAGCAGCGTGGACTTACCGCCGCCCGAAGGCCCGATAATCGCCACGACCTCGCCGCGTTTCACCTCGAGCGAAATATCCTTGAGCACCTCATTGCCGCCAAACGCCTTACGCGCGTTCAATATATTCATTACCGTTCCGGACACGGGAACCTCCATGTGTTTAAAAAGTCAGCGAGCGTGTGACTGGCGAGACAATGTGCTCCGAAAGAGGAGCGCCGCGTACTTCTGTACGCAAGCGACGGCTTGAGGAGCAGATTGGCCGTCAGGCACGCGCGCAGCGTCGAGCAGTCCGCCGTTCGTTAGAACGGCGGAACGATCTAGTCATGGTAGTAATCCAATTTTTTCTCGGCGGCGCCCAGTAGCATCTCGACCACAAAGTTAAAGACCCAGTAGATCAGCGCCGCGATTGCAAACGGCACCATGCTCACCTGCGAAGCAACCAGCGCCTTGGCGGTCGAGAACATCTCACCCACGCCAATGGCAAACGCCAGCGACGTGTCCTTGACCAGCGTGATGATCTCGTTGCCCATCGCCGGCAGAATACGCTTGGCAACCTGCGGCATCACGATATACAGAAACGTCTGCATACGCGAATAGCCCAGCACCTCGGCTGCCTCGTATTGACCACGCGGAATGGACTGCAAGCCCGAGCGATAGATCTCGGCAAAGTAGCCGGCGTAGTTGATGATGAACGCCACGACGCATGCCGTCCATTTGGAGTCGGGCGTGAGCGAGATGCCGAACACGTAGTACGGGGCAAAGTAGATGGCAAACATCTGTAGCATGAGCGGCGTGCCGCGCATCACCGAAATATAGATGCGCGCTATCCAGCGAAGCGGCGCAATTTTGCTCATGCGCATGAACGCCACGGGGATTCCCAGCGGAATCGACCCGAGCAGCGTCAGCACAAACAGCTGCAAGCTGACCAAGAATCCCTGGCCAAGCATCTGCATCATGACTTGAATAGACATTACTTGAGCACCCAATTATCGAAAGATAGACCATAGCTTGAATACTTGTCGCACAGGTCCTTGACCGTGCCGTCCTCGTAGAGCGCCTTGAGCGACTTGGTCACGGCGTCGGCCGACTTGGTGTCGCCCTTCTTAAAGCCGACGGCATAGTGCTCGCTGGACAGCGGCTCATCAAGCTGCGTATAGGCATCGGGCTTTGCGGCAAGCTGATACTGAGCAATCGAAAGGTCGCACGCCACAGCATCGACCGCACCACTCTCAAGCTGCATAAAGGCCGTGTTGTACTCGCCGATGGTGTCGAGCGTGGCAAACGTCGCCGCCAAATCCTTCTGATCGCCCTCGAGCACGTCCTGAGCGGCGGAATCGGTCTGAGTGATCACCGTCTTGCCGGCAAGATCATCCCAGCTCTTGATGCCCGCATCCTTCTTGACCACGAGCACCTGCTCGTTGAGCATGTACGGCTCGGAGAACGTGTAGTCGTCCTCGCGACCTTCCATGGTAAAGCCGTTCCAGATGCAGTTGATAGCGCCGGAGTTGAGCAGCGTGTCCTTGGCATCCCAATCGATGGCCTCGTAATCGACTTCCCAGCCCTGCTTATCGGCAACGGCCTTGGCAAGGTCGAGGTCAAAGCCCGTGTACTCGCCGTCATCGCCCACAAAGCCGTACGGAGGATAGGACTTGTCAAAGCCCACCACGAGCTTCTTGGACTCGGCGGCGCCCTTCACATCCTTTGCCGCGGTAGATCCGGCAGCGGAGCCCTTGCCAGCACCACCGCCGCAACCGACAAGACCAAGGCCAAGCACCGCGGCGAGCGAGCCGGCTAGACCAACAAACTGACGACGAGACATATCGGTGTTCATGGTATTCCCCCTTGATGGCACTTTAGTTAAGTAAAGTGAGTCATGTAACGTTCAGAATCATACACTTTAGTGAGATGGAGTACAAGGGAAGGTTTGCCCGCCGGGCGCCGGGGCAGGGGTTAAGTTTGCTGCTCTACAGTCCTGCTCACGACGGAGAGCACATTAAGTGCTCTCCTGTTCGTGCGGAACTCGCGACAAACTTAACCCCTGCCCC
>QSCH01000031.1:0-25604 GCA_003462965.1 Collinsella sp. OF03-4AA | reverse complement strand
TGCGCCTCGACAGACTTGGGGAACCCCGCCGAAGGAATGGAGTGCGGGCCGACAGAACGGTATCCGCGGATATGAGACTGAGCCGAAGGCGTCGATGACATGCCGGGGGCGGACCGGGACGGGTTAACGGCAGGCCCCGCCGACCGATTGCAAGCGGTCGGCGGGGCCATTGTGGCTCTTGACAGCGGATTGGGTCATATGAGCGAAAACCCGCCAGGGCGAGCAAGGTGCCTTGAAACGAGGCGGCATTGACCTTCTGGTCATGCCGCCGAAGTTGAAAGGCAGATTGCCGCGCTGGCGGGTTTGCAGCGTCGAGCCGTTACGCGGTTTGGTAAAACCGCGTAACCAAAGGCGCAGCGTCGACCGGTCCGCCGTTCGTTAGAACGGCGGAACCAACCCTACATGACCATAACGTAGCGCGATCCCACGTAGTACTGCTTACCCATCAGGACCGGCTCGCCATTGGGGCCGATAAAGCCGGCACGCAGATTGAGCAGTGGATCGTGCGGAGCAATGCCCAACTCGGCCGCTTGCTCGGCGTTAGCGCGAACGGCCTCGACCGTACGGTAGCCAACCGAGACAATCGGCGTTCCGCCAACACGCTCGACCTCGGCAAAAATCGACTTGTCCTCAAGATCGGCCGTCAACAGCTCACGGTATGTATCAAACGGCACAAAGATGTTTTCCTCAAAGATGGGCTCGCCGTCGGCCGTACGCACGCGCTTAATGTGCAGTAGCAGCGCGTCCTTCTGCAGGCCAAAGAACTCCATCTCGTTTTGACGTGCCGGCACAATCTGGCGATCGACCACGTGTGCACCCGCCTTCATGCCATTGTCGGCACACAGCGCGGTAAACGTCTGCAGCGTCGAGGCGTGGAACTGGCGGTTGATGTGCGGCGTGGAGACAAAGGTGCCGCGGCCCTGCTGCTTAACCAGGTAGCCATCGGAGCACAGCTCCTCAACGGCGCGACGCACCGTAATGCGGCTTACCTCGTACTGCTCGGCAAGCTCAAGCTCGGACGGGATACGCTCCTTGGGTGCATAAACACCTTTCTCGATCGCATCCTTGATTTCGTCGTAAATCTGCTGGTAAAGTGGTGCATTTTTGGGTGCGGGCATATCTGATCACTCTTATCAAAATAGCGAAATAACTAATACGTATATAACGTCTTTTTATATGTTATCTCAGTTTGATAAAACGATACACCACATACAGCAAATCCTTACTTGCCGTCGTCCTGCTGCAGACTGTCCTGCTCGCTGAGGCGCGCCTGCCTGCTGGCCATGCGCGCGGGCTTGTCGGGATCGGGTACGGCCGTGGGCATGGGCTCGTCGACATGACCGCCCCACCAGCCGCCCACGAAGTTGAGCGTGTGGAACACATTGATCACGGCGCCGGGATCAATATCGCACACCAGCTTGATAATGTCCTGGCTCTCGTAGGTCGAGACAACGGCGTGCAGCAGATACATCTTTTCGCGGCTGTATCCGCCAATGACCTCGGCGCAGCTAATGCCATGCTGAAAATGGTCAACATAGGCTGTCATGACCTCGTCTGCCTTGCGTGTCGTGATCTGCAGCGTCACACGGTCGTAGCGTCGGTAGAAACTGTCGATGGTCTTGGTCGAAATAAACTGGAACACGATGGAATACGCCGCATTGTCCCAGCCAAACATAAAGCCAAAGATCGCCAGGATAGCGCAGTTAAAGCCAAAGATGACGCCCCAGATGGTCTTGCCTGTATGGTTGGAAACCCACAGCGCGATAAAGTCGGTGCCGCCGGTGGATGCGCCGGACTTAAGCGCGATGGCGGCGCCCAGGCCCGAGACCACGCCGCCAAAGATGATGAGCATGATCTTGTCGCCCAAAAACGGGGCGAAGTGAAAGATGTTGAGGAACAGCGACGAGAGCATGACCTGCATCATCGAGAAGATGACGAAGCGCTTGCTGATGCCGCTCCAGCAAAGGAGCGCCACGGGGATGTTGAGCGCGAGCATGCCGAGCGAGATGTCGATATGAACGCCGCCGAGCGAGGTGACGCGATCGAGCAGGACCGCGACGCCGGTGAGGCCGCTCGGAAGCAGGTCGGCGGGGCGAATGAACGCCTGAATCAGAAATGTCTGGAGAACGGCGGAGATGGTGACCGCCACGGCAGTAATGGCGCGGCGGACGATGGTGAGACGGCCGAGCACGAGCACGCGGTCCGTGAGCTGATCGATGGCGTTCGCCACGTAGGCTCCTTTCGAAGGCAGATGTAATTGTGGGGCATGCCGGCGATTGTAGCATGGAGCGCGAGAGGGCGCTTCAATTCACCCTCTCTCGACAACCAAAACGAGCCAGCAGCTCCCCAACCAAAGAGCCAAATTCTAAGTGAGTAGACTTTTCGCGATCTACCAAGCGCACTCAAAACAGTCACCTCTCCGACCTGCGGTTTTACTAAGGCAGATACGCTTTGTGCTCGGCATGTGCCAAAAAGTCTACTCACTTAGTCCGAGTCGAAGCCAAACGGATCTAAATCGAAGCCAAAATGAGCCAATCCACCGCAAGAGACGTGTGAATCCGCACTTCTTGCGGCGAATTGACGCTACAAAGCGGTCAGAATGTCGGCGAGGTTGTCGATGACGGCGTCGGCTCCCGTTTGGTCCAGGTTAACGCCCTCGTGCGGGCGCAGCGCCAGGACGCGGGCGCCGGAGCGCTTGCCGGCCTCGATACCCAAAGGCGAGTCCTCGATAACCAGGCACTCGGCAGGCTCCATACCCAGCGCCTCCATGGCACGCAGGTAGATCTCGGGGTCGGGCTTAAACGCACTGCACTCGTGACCGCTGATGGTGTAGTCCAGCACGTCGGCGATACCGGCAATCTCAACCAGCTCGTCAATGAGCTCACGATAGGACGAGCTTGCGATGGCGCACTTCACGCCGCGCTTGTGCAGCTCGCGCATTACCGGCTCCGTCTGCTCGTTGAGCAGCTCGGCATACGGAACGGGATGGTCTGGACTGTAGACCTGCTTGTACTCCACGCGCAGGCGCTCGCGCAGCTCAACATCGTCGGGCACCAGCGCCTCCCAAATGGCGGGCTCGTTAGACCCCGAAAGATCGGGAATCTCATCAAAGTGGAACCCCTTCTCTTCCATAAACGCCACGCGGCGACGGTTGTAGAACCACTCGGTATCGACCAGCACGCCGTCCATATCAAACAGCACTGCCTTGATCATACGCATCTCCTCCCACCTGCCAAAAAGGGACAGGTTTATTTTGGTAGGTTTTATCTGGTGTTTTGCGACGCGACAGACACGCCCTCCCCAAAGCAAAAAAGGGGACGGGGCAAAACCCCATCCCCTCTCAATCAACCCGTAAGGTCTACTTACTTGTGATTAGTAGGAAAGCTTCCACATGTAGCGACGCATGGTCAGCGGGTGCTGACGGGCCTCGGCGATCTGGTTGCCGTACTCGCGCATAACGGCGAGGTGCAGCAGCGGGTTGAAGTAGGTGACGACGCTCGCGGGCACGGCGTCGGCCAGGCCGTAGTCCTTGGAGTCGATCAGAGCGACCTTGGCGCCCATGCGCTTAAGGAAGGTGAGGGCGCGGGCGTCCATCGGACGGGTGGCACCATCGGACATGAAGAAGACGTAGGGCTTACCCTCGGTGGAAACCTCGAACGGGCCGTGGAAGTACTCGCCGGTGTTGTAGGCGGCGGCGTCGATCCACTGCATCTCGGTGAACAGGAAGGCGGCGTGAGAATAAGCCATCTTCTCGGAGGCACCGGAGGCCATGAAGTAGATCATCTTGTCGTCCTTGAAGTCCTGGGCGAACTGCTTGGCAAGACCCTTGGCGGACTGAGCGGCGTTCTCGCAGAGCTCGAAGACGTTGGTGAGGCCGGTGATCATGTCCTCGTAGTGGTCATAGCCTCGGTCTGCTGAAGGATCTCGAGTGCAAGAGCGATGGCGTAGCCGGGCTTCTCGCACTTGGCAGCGTAGTTGGCGTGGAAGCCGTGAACGATGACGTGGTCGGCGTCGACGGTCAGAGCGGAGCCAGCCTTGTTGGTAAGGGAGACGACCGGGCAGTTGTGCTTCTTGGCGGTCTTGTTGGCCTCGACAGTCTCGGGCGTGGAGCCACCGAGGGAGCAGGTGATCACGAAGGTGTGCTCGTTGACCCAGGAAGGCGTGTCGTAGTTGAACTCGTTAGCGGTGAAGATCTGAACGTTCAGCTTGTCCGTGTTGTTGGCCAGGAAGTACTTGGCGGGGTAAAGGTCGGACATGGAAGCGCCGCAGCCGACGAAGGCGACGCTGTGGATCTCGTGGTTGGACAGGACGTCAGCGACGATCTGCTTAGGGAGGTTAAGGTCGATCTCGTACATCTGACACATTCCTTTCGATTTTTTGCGGCGCCACATTGCCGGACGCACGCAGGGTTACCGTAGTTAGGACCGAGTCGCCGGCCCGTTGAGGATGTGACAAGGGAACTGTCCCTTTGACACATTTAGGGATGGAAGCCTGCCTGGGGTATGGGATGCCAGGCAGGCCCCCGGGGAAAGCGGTTAGACGCTTGGTCGCGACTAGGCCAGGATGCCGGCCGCGGAGAGGGCGATGCCACCCACGATGCGATCACGAGAAGCCAACCGGTGTTGACGTTCTTCTTGATGAGCCAGTACATAAGGCCGGTGAGGCCAAGGGAGATCATCTGGGGCATCATGCCGTCCAGGATGTCCTGGATAACGACGGTGCCCTCAGCGAACTGCAGCGGGGTAGTGGCGCCGATCAGCGTAGCGATCATGCCGCCCACGGACATAAGACCCACGATACCGCAGACATACATGAGCTTCTCCATGAGGTCGCCGCCCTGGAGCTTGCTCAGGTACTCGTGGCCACCCTGGTAGCCGATCTTGGCGGCAAACCACGTGATCAGCACGGAAGGCACGATGGAGATGAGCATGGCCAGGATCGGGCCCATGATGGAGCCCTGTTGAGCCAGCTGAACGCCCAGGCCAAAGGCGATAACGCGGATGGTGCCCTGGAAGAAGGAGTCACCGATGCCGGAAAGCGGACCCATGAGGGAGGTCTTGACCGCGTTGATCGAATCGGGGTCGAAGTTCTCGGGATCCTTGGCGTACTCCTCCTCCATGGAGGCGGCGAGGCCCAGGATGAAAGCGCTCGTCTGCGGGGTGCAGTTGTAGAACGCCATGTGACGGTGGTAAGCCTCTTTCTTAGCAGCGAGCTGCTTGGGGTCGGACTCGTCCGGATAGAGGCGATCGAGCGTGGGAACCATGCCGTAGAGGAAGCCCATGTTCATCTGACGCTCGTAGTTCCAAGAGGCCTGGATGGCCCAGGAGCGCCAGAAGAACTGGCTGACCTTCTTGTTCAGGGACACGTCCTTGGTTGCGGTTGCCATAGTGTGTTCCTCCTTAGTCTTCGTCGTCTTCGAGCGGATCGTAGTCGGAATCGACACCGGCGGCTGCATGGGAACCGTTGAACTTGAAGCCCATGAAGACGACAGCCAGGCACACACCGATCAGAGCGACCGCGATGACGGACAGGTTGAGGTAAGCGGCGAGCAGGAAACCGATGAACAGGAACGGAGTCATACCCTTCTTGATCATCATGGTGAGCAGCAGGGCCAAGCCGTAGGCGGTCATGATCTTGGTCGAAACGTTCAGACCAGTGGACAGCCACTCGGGAACCATGTTGACGATGGCCTGAACCAGGTCGGTGCCAACAAAGACGGCGAGGAAGATCGGCAGGAAGTACATGACGGCGTACAGACCGGAGCCGGCGCAGATGTGCATGCGGTAGGCGGTCTTGAACTTTCCGTTATCGATCGCGCTATCTGCCACATGGGTGAGGGCGGCGATGATGGAACGGAACACGATGCCGAGGAGCTGACCCAGGACGGCGACCGGGATGGCGATCGTCATGGCGGTCTCGGCGGAGGCATCGGTCAGGCACGCAAAGGCAGCGGCCACGATGCCGCCCAGGACCATATCGGGCGGAACGGCGGCGCCGACCTGCACCAGGCCCATGGACACGAGTTCGACGGCGGCACCGACGGCAAGGCCGGTGGGCACATCGCCCAGCAGCAGACCGACGAGCGTAGCGCCAACGAGGGGCTGCTCGAAGTTAAGACGACCGAGCAGGCGGGAGTCCCACATGCAGAACACGCCGACGAGGCCGACGAGCACCGCACTGATGAACGTATTCATACCCTTCTCCTTTCAGTCAGGCAAAAGCCTGGTTGATTACAGCTTGGCGTCGATGTCGACGCTCTGATACGTAGGGGTCTGCTGGACGTAGAGCTTGATGCCCATGTCGAGCAGCTGGTTGACGTCGGCCTTCTGGGTGGCGTCGAGGAAGACGGAGCTGTCCTTGCCGCCAATCTGATCGGCACCGTCGTGGTTGGCGGTGGCGCCCAGGTTGATGGCGTCGAGCTTGTAGCCCTGGCAGAACTGCAGCATCTCGGCCGTGTTGCCAAAGACGAACATGACGCGCTCGCCGAGGGTGTTGAGCTTCTCCATCTTGGCGAGGGCACGCTCGACGGTGAAGACGTTCAGGCGCACGCCCTGGGGCTTGGCCAGCTTAAGAGCGCCCTTCTTGATGTCATCGTTGGCGGCAGCGTTGTCGACGACGATGATGCGCTCGGCCTGAACCTTGGTGGTCCAGGTAAAGACGACCTGGCCGTGCAGCAGACGGTAGTCAAGACGTGCGAGGACGATCTTGGCGGGGCCGGAGCTGTGACGGGACGCCTTGGCCTTCTTAGTGGGGGCCGCGGCAACCTCGACCGGTGCGTTGGGGTTGGTCAGACCGGTGCGGGCCTCGTTGATAAGGGCCGCGAGCTCGGCACCTTGACGGGGGCGGGGCTCATAGCGAGCGTCAGTGCCAGCGGAATGTTGAAACCGCTGACAACCGTGAACTTCGTGCCGTTCTTGGAAAGCTCGACCATGCTGTTGTTGACCGAGCTGCCGAGCATATCGGTCAGCACATAGACGGTGTCATCCGCGTTGAACGTGGCGATCATAGCCTCAACCTTATTGGTGATGGGCTCCTTGTCGTCACGAGCAAGCGACACGACGTGGACGTTCGACACATCGCCGAGAACCATCTCGAGCGTGTCTTTGGCGCCTGCGGCCAGGCCGCCATGAGATGCGAGAATGATCTGATTCATCTTGCCTCCTCCTTTTCGTTATGGTCATTATAACGTCTTATACGTTGCGTATATTGCTAATTAGTATAAAGACCGTTCGCGGGTGAAAATCGACCGTTGACGGGTTTAACGTACTTGAAACGTTGGGGCTGGATAGACCGGCGCTGGCTGGATAACCCCAGGTCAGACCCTGCACGCAACCCCCTATCGCACGAAGTACCAGGGGCTTTCCTGCACGGTGGGCTCCAGCGCGATGCCGGTGCGTTCCTTAAACAGATCCATGTCCTGCGATTTCTCCGTCCACCACGCGTTGGGCTTAAAGGTCATGCTCTCAACGATATGGCCGACAAAGGCACTGTTGCGCAGCTTGGAAAAGTTGGTGTTCATAATCAGGATGGACGCAAGCACCAGCACGATGCCCAAGACTTTGATCGCGCCGGCGGGCTCGGCGTAGACACCAATGCCCACGAGAACGGTGACGACTGTCTCGAATGACATTACGACGGGAACTTTCGACGTCTCGAGCCCCATGGATAGACCCTGCATATATAAGATGTAAGCCACGGCCGTGGGAATGAGTCCAAAGCCAAGGAACAGCAGCAGCAGCTGTGGCGACATTGCCGCGGCGACATCCGGCCACGGAGCCGCGATGGCTGCCATAACCGCACCGCCAAAAACAAAGCCCCAAAACGTGACAGCCAGCGGGTGGACCGTCTTGGTTGCTATTCGGCTAAACACCGCGAGCGACGCACCACAAAGGCCTGCAATCACGCCCGACGTGACGCCCCAAACCGAAAAATGAAAACCGGAAAGGTCGCCATTGGTCACTGCAAGCACGCAGCCAACGATGTTAAAGACAATGGCAACGAGCTTGTTGGGGGTCACGTCCTCGCGATAAAGCACGCGGCCGAGCATGACGCCAAACACCGGCGAGGTGTAGAGCAGCACCGAGGCCGTGGACATGCCCACCTCGCCCATACACTCGTAATAGCAGGTGTTGGCGGCGGCCAAACCGACAATACCGACAAGCGCGCAGGGAACAAGCTCTTTAGGGCTTGCCTTGAACAGGGCCAGCGGACCCTGAGCCACGGTAGACCCCTCGCCCGGACGGCAGCCCATAAACATCAGGACCGGCGCCAAGATAAGCGCTCCGACCAACAAGCGAATGGCAGCCATACTCTGGGACGTAACGCCCATGGCCGAGATGCCGTTTACAAAGATTCCGATGCTGCCCCACATAAGCGCGGCGACCAGCACCAGCACATAGCCCAGGTTGCTTTTCTTCAACGCAGCCTCCTCGGTGTTGTTTCCAATATGTTTCATACTACGTTATAGTCGTTATATACATTTTTCAAGGCACAAATCGGCGAACGAGGAAATGATTCCCAGGAGTGTCCCCAAGTGCCGGCACAAAAGGAACGTCCCCAAGTGCCAACCACGGCAACGCCGACGTTTTGGCAATGTCAGCGAGCGCCCGTCATTTGAGCCAAGGTGCCGTGAAATGAAAAGGCGCTGACCTTCTGGTCGCGCCTTTGAAATTGAACGGCAGATTGGCCAAATGCCGGGTGCGCAGCGTCGGCCGGTCCGCCGTTCGGTAGAACGGCGGAACCAATATCCCCTAGTAGTCCAGCTTCCACATGTAGCGGCGCGTCATGTAGTCCTTGTGGGTGACGGCAGAAAGCGCACGCATGTACACGTTGTTGAGGATCGGGGCAAAGATCAGGTGGTTGAAGTATTCGCTCACGCTGTCCTTGATGTCGTTGAGGCCGAGCTCCTTGGCATCGAGCTGGTAGACGCGCTCGCCACCGTACTGATTGACAAAACGGATGCCGCGCTCGTCGTTGCAGCGGCTGCGTCCGACACTGATGAGCTGGAACAGCGAGGTGCGCTTGTCCAGAATCTCGAAGGGGCCGTGGAAGAAGTCGCAGGTGTTGATGGTGCAGGAGTCGATCTGCAGCATCTCCTGCACGTTGCAGATGCTAAAGACGTAGGCGGCACCAAAGAGCGGACCCTGAGCCATCACGTTGATGCAGGGCTTGTCGGCGTTCTGCTCGGCCCACTTGGCAGCAAGCGGACGGGTGTACTCGACGGCCTTGCGATAGATGGGATCGACCAGGTCGAAGGCGGCCATAGCGGTCTCGTACTCGGCATAGCCTCGGTCTGCTGCGTAAGCTCCATGGCGATCATGGTCACGACGGCGGAGTTGGTGCGGCCCATGCAGGACTCATCGACGGCCAGGCTGTCATACTGGATCTTGTAGTCGCAGACTTCGGTGAGGCCGGACTCGTCGACATAGATGGCGATGGTGCTGGCGCCGTGATCCTTGGCGACCTGGGCGGCGACGATGGTCTCTTTGGTGCCGCGCATGGACACGACGACGGCCAGGGTGTTCTCGTTGACGTAGGCCGGGGTGGCGTGCACGAACTCGTTGCTGGTGTAGCTGGAGCTCACGACCTGCGTGGCCTCGTGCTCCATAAAGTACTGGGCAGGATAGTTGCCGCCGTTGGATCCGCCAGCGCCGATCCACACGACGCGCTTGATGCCGCCCTTGTCCGCCTTGTCAGCCAAAACCTGGGAGACGACATCCTTAACCTGTTCCTGAGTAGTCATCGCGCATCAGCCTTTCTTCTCGTTTGATGCTCTTGATGGCATACAAGTTACATACATGTTTTGGTGTTGTCGACTAGTTGTATGCTATATTTGTTTTAGAAATTTTGCTGCTAAGGTTTTCGGCAATCCATTACCAGCGGTTTTGTTGTCATGTTGGATACATGCTTGGTTCGGTAAGTATACAGGTTAGATACAGGTTGATCGCATGAATGCTTCGTCTAAAAAGAAACTGGCCCAATACGAGCGCTTGGCGGGCATGCTGCGCGACCGCATCGCCGCCGGCACCTACGCGCGCGGAGACAAACTGCCGTCCGAGATGGAACTCATGGACGAATCGGGTCTGTCGCGCAGCACCGTGCGCCACGCGCTTAAGGTGTTAGTTGACGAGGGCCTGGTGCGCACCGAGCGCGGACGTGGCACCTTTGTGGCCGACACGCCCGCGCTCCACGAGAACAACCTGGTGTTTTCGAGCTATACCAAGCAGGTCGAAGGCCGGGGCATGAAGCCCACCACGCGCACGGTGGACTCGGGCTTTGCCAAAGCAATGGGCAGCGTGGCCAAGTTCTTTGACGCTACCGTGGGCAGCAAGCTTGTCAAACTTGTCCGCCTGCGTTACCTGGACGATGCGCCACTGTGCCTGGAGACCACCTATTTGCCGCCAAGCTTTGGGTCGCTCATCGATCGCGATATCAACGGTTCGCTCTACGCCACGCTGCGCCAGGAGTTCCATCGCGCGCCGGCGCAGGGGCATAAGACCTTTGAGGTGTGCTATGCGTCGCAAAACGAGGCATTTTTGCTCAACGTCGAGCGCGGGCAGGCGCTGATCCTGATCACCGACTACGTCTACGACACCGACGGCCGTCCGCTCCATGTCTCCAAGCGCATCCAACGCACCGACGCGCCAAATACACCGAGCCCATCGGCTAACCACCACAAAGGGACAGGCACCTCGTGGTGGTTTTAGGCGGGAAGGTCGGGGAACCAGGTTGGTTTGGGCTGGTTGGGGGTGCGCTCGGCCAGGACCAGCTCCATCCAGCACATGTCGTACCAGCGGCCGAACTTTTGGGCACAGCGGTCGAAAGCACCCACCAAGCGATATCCCATATGGGCATGGAAGTCCTGGCTGTTGTGCGTTAGATACTCGTCGTCCTTGTCGTGCGGCACGGCGATGAGCGCGCACATGTTGGTGATGCCCATCGCGATCAGGCACTGCTTGAGCGCATCGTGCAGCTTGCGGCCCAGCCCGCCGTGGCGCACGTCGCGTGCCAGGTAAATCGACGTCTCGACCGACCAGTCGTATGCCTCGCGGCTGTTGAGCGGACTCGCATAGGCATAGCCTACCGGACGCCCGTCCAGCTCCATCACCAGATACGGATAGCGCTTGAGCGTACGCTCGATGCGCCCGGCGAACTCCTCAACGCTCGGCACCTCGTATTCGCAGGTAATCGCCGTCTGGCGCACATACGGCTCATAGATGGCAAGCAACGCCGGCGCGTCTTCGGGCGTCGCCAGGCGAATCGCCGGCTCGGACATCTCGGTCATACAACCCTTCTCTCTCAAAAACAAAGGCCGCCTTGCGCCAAACCCAGCGCAAGGCGGCCCCTCGTCATTACATCAGGCTACAGGACAGCCGCCAGCGCGTCGATGTCCTCCTGCGTCGTGGCCCAGCTGGTGCAAAAGCGCACCACCGTGTGGGTATCGTCGTACTTTTCCCAGTACTCGATCGCCGCATGCTCGCGAATGCGGGCCATGTCCTCGTTGGGCAGAATCACGAACTGCTGGTTTGTGGGCGTCTCCAAAAAGAACTGGTAGCCGCGCTCGTGCAGCACACGACGCAGCGCCTGGGCCGTCTGAATCGCCTGTCGACCAATCTCAAAATACAGGCCATCGGTAAAGAGCGCCTCAAACTGCACGCCCGTCAGGCGGCCCTTGGCCAACAGCGCGCCGTGCTGCTTAATACGCGGAATGGGATGCGCCGGAGCGTGCATGCCGCAGAACACCACAGCCTCGCCGCAAAGCGCGCCGCACTTGGTGCCGCCGATGTAGAACACGTCGCACAGCTGCGCCAGCTCGGGCAGGGTAATGTCGCACTCATCGGCTGCCAGCGCATAGGCCAGGCGGGCGCCATCCACAAACAGCGGAATCTCGCGCTTCTGGCACACCACATAAATCTCGGCCAGCTCGGCCTTGGAGTACAGCGTGCCGTACTCGGTCGACAGGCTCACGTACACGGCGCCCGGAAACACCATGTGCTCGCAGCTCTCGTTTTCGTAGAACACCTGGATATAGTTTTCGAGATCCTCGGCGTGCATCTTGCCCTCGTAGCCGGGAATGGTGAGCACCTTGTGGCCGCCAAACTCGATGGCGCCCGCCTCGTGGCAGGCAACGTGGCCGGTCTCGGCGGCAACCACGCCCTCGTACGGCGCGAGCAGCATGTCAATCACCGTCGCGTTGGTCTGCGTGCCGCCCACCAGCAAAAATACGTCGGCATCGGGAGCCTGACAGGCCTCGCGGATCAGCTGCTTGGCGCGCTCGGTATGCGCATCGGTGCCGTAGCCGGGCTGCGGCTCCATGTTGGTGTCGACGAGCGCCTGCAGTACCGCCGGGTGTGCGCCGTGGGAATAGTCGTTGTTGAACGCGAGCATGGCAATCCTCTCTTACCAGGTATCGTCCAGATGATTCAAACGGGGCTATTGTACGCCGTGAGGATAGGCAACGCGCGCGGCAAGGCACTCAAGTGCCAACACCAGGCAAAGCCGCAGCTCACGTCAGTCAAAAAGTGTGCACCGATCACGATACGGCCAAAGGCGACGAGCGCCGCGACGGCCGCCGCCACCCAAAAGACCACGCGACGACGCGAAGGCTTTTCCGTAAAGGCCGCCGCGGGAAGCCCCGCAAGCATAAGGCCGATTGCCGCATGCGCGGTGTGCCCGCTCGCGAACGACTTAAAGCCGTCCTTGATTACGCCGGCCGCAATATAGCTCCACTTGTCGGGGTTGCCGATTACCCACCACGGCTGAAAATTGAGCCCCGGCGTGACCTCGATCACGCGCATGCGCGGGCGCGACCACAGCGGCTTGACAACCACGTTGAGGATGATGGCCTGAGCGACCCACACGGCAAGCACCATCAGCGCCCAGCGCGCGAGCTCGTCGGAGTCGGTGTCGCGCGTGAGGCGATAGACGACAAGGTTGGCAGCGATGACCAGCACAAACGTCAGCACCAACTGGACAGCGATGAGTTTGCCGCCAACCTTCAGGGACGAGACGATCTCGTAGCCGGCCAGGCCAACGTTGACGAGGATGCCGAGCACGGCGAGCCATTTGCTCCCCCTGGAGTCGGGACGCACCGCGCGCACGAGCATAACGCCCGCGACGCTCGCCGTCAGCTCAAACGGCAGCTCGCCGGCGGCCTCGATAAAGCGGCCGTACATGCTGCCGATTTTGAATAGCGCGCTCGAGATCTGATAATCGAAGAAACTGCCCACGCCCAGACAAAGGCACAGGACAACCGCGATCATGGCGACATCTTTCTTATAGATGTATCCGAACATGCTTTCCTTTCGATGGGGCGAAGGGTCGACCCGCAACGTGGTGGGACAAAGTTATCAGTAGTTTTTGTCCCAGGGTCGCTTGCGTTAACAGGCTCGATGCGGCTATCGCACCTGGGACAAAAACTACTGATAACTTTGTCCCACCGACTTACTTGTTAGTCGTCGTCGCTAGCACCCAGCTGCTGCAGCAGCATGAGCGCCGCGGCCACGGGGCCGGTGCCGTCGTTGGCGTCGAGACCGCGGCCCGGGCCGCTGCCCGCACCGGCGCCCGCCTTGTAAGGCACCGACAGCTTGCGGCTCTTGGGGAAGTTCACCGCGCCATAGCGATTCTTGAACTCAAAGGCCACCTTCTTGGGCACGTCGACGCCCAAAAACGTGATGCGCCCGCCGCTGAGCGTGACGCTCTCGAGCCCCAAGCGCTCGCCGCGGATACGGATACGCGCGCGGTTGAACAGATTGAGTCCCGCCAACGGCAGCTCGCCATGCGCGGCCTCGGTCTCTTCCTGTACCTCGTCGATGCTCTCCAGGTCCTCGGCCGCCGCGAGCTTGCGGTACACGAGCACGCGCTGGTCCACCGCCGGCAGGTACTCCTCGGACAAGAAGTAATCGGCCGGCAGGTTAATGCCCACGCTCGCCGCCTCCACGCCGGCATCGTCGTCACCGCGCGCCTCGGCCACGGCCTGACCCAGCATCTGCGTAAACAGGTCAAAGCCCACGCTCGATAGGTTACCGTGCTGTTCGGCACCCATGAGCGAGCCGGCGCCGCGAATCTCCAGGTCGCGCATGGCGATGCGCATGCCGCTGCCCAGGTCCTGGAACTCGGAAAGTGCAGTCAGGCGCGCCGTTGCCTCCTCGGTGAGCGGCAGCTCGCCCGGGAACATAAAGTATGCGTAGGCCTGCGTGGCCGAGCGGCCCACACGGCCCTTGAGCTGGTAGAGCTGTGCTAGGCCCAGGCGCTGCGAATCCTCGATGATGAGCGTGTTGGCGCACGCGTTGTCGATACCGCTCTCCACGATGGTCGTGGCAATGAGCACGTCGATCTTTTTGGTCGCAAACTCGATCATCACGTCCTCGACCTCGCGCGGGCTCATCTTGCCGTGCGCCACGCCCACGCGCGCCTCGGGCGCGGCCTCGTGCACGCGCGCCACGGCATCGTCGATGGTCTTGACACGGTTGGACACGTAGTACACCTGGCCACCACGGCCCACTTCCAGGCGAATCGCCGCGCTCACCACGTCGGGGTCGTACTCCCCCACGTGCACGATCACGGGACGGCGCCCGGTCGGCGGCGTGGTGATCAGGCTCATGTCGCGCACGCCGCTCGTCGCCATCTGCATGGTTCGCGGAATCGGCGTTGCCGAAAGCGTGAGCACGTCAATCTGCTCGCGCAGATTCTTGAGCTGCTCCTTGTGCTGCACGCCAAAGCGCTGCTCCTCGTCGATGATCACCAGGCCCAGGTTCTTGGGGTTCACGTCGGCCGAAAGCAGGCGGTGCGTGCCGATCAGCACGTCAATCGTGCCCTCGGCAAACGCCTTGAGCGCGCGCTTTTGCTGCGCCGGCGTGCGGAAGCGGCTGAGCACCTCGACCTCAAGGCCAAACGGGGCAAAGCGCTCAAAGAACGTCTCGTAATGCTGCTGGGCCAGAATGGTCGTGGGACAGAGCACCATGACCTGGCGGCCGGAGTCAACGCACTTAAACGCCGCGCGCAGGGCGACCTCGGTCTTGCCAAAGCCCACGTCGCCGCACAGCAGGCGGTCCATGGGCTTGGGCGCCTCCATGTCGGCCTTGATGTCGGCGATAGCCTCCAGCTGGTCGCGCGTCTCGTCGTAGGGGAAGCTCTGCTCCATCTCGATCTGCTCGGGCGTGTCGGGCGGACAGGCGATACCGGTAATCGAAGAGCGGCGCGTATACAGATCGACCAGGTCAAACGCCAGCTTTTTGGCGTTCTTGCGCGCCTTGTTGGTGGCACGCGTCCAGTCGGCGGTGTTGAGCCTGGTCAGGCGCGGCTTGTCGCCGTCGGGGCCAACGTATCGCGTGATGCGGTCGACCTGTTCCAACGGCACGTAGAGCTTGTCGCCGTCGGCATATTCCAGCAAAAAGTAGTCGCGCTCCTTGCCGCCCACTTCCTGGCGCGCGATCTCGCTAAAGAGCGCGATGCCGTGAGTAGCGTGCACCACGTAGTCGCCCGGCTTAAACGGGAACGTGATCTGCGTAATGTCCACCTTGCGGCGGCTGCGCGCGCGGTTGGCGTCCATGCGGGCGTTGAGGTCGGCGATCGAGAACACGGCCAAATTGGCGTCGGGCACCACCACGCCCTGCGGCAGGGCGGCATCGACAAAAGTCACGCGTCCGCGCGAGATGGTGGGCACGGCGGCGCCGGCGGCAGCCTGCGCGGCGCCCGCCTCGAGCGAGCGGGCGTTGAGCGCATCGGCCTTACGCTCGCGAATGGAAGCATGGGCCTCCTGGCGTGCGGCACGGTCGGCGGAATCCGCTGCTGCCACGCGCACGCGGTCGCCGATAGCGCCGGCATTTTCGGGCGCCGCGGTCAGCGATTCCTCAAAGGTAATGCCCTCGTCGCCAAAAGTGAGCTCCATCGACTCGCGCGCGCCGCGGTCAGGGATGGCAAACACGCAGGCATAGCGCTTGCCCACGACCTCCTGGATGCGCGTCATAAAGCGATTGTCCGAGCCCGCGATGGCCGGCTGCTCAATCTTGAGCTCTGCCGTCACCGCACCGCCGGCACGAATCAAGCTCACGTAGTTAAGGCGCTGCTGGGCACCAAAGTCGAGTTGCTGGGCGCGCACGTACAGACCGTCCAAGCGGTCAATCCCCGCCTCGCCGGCGCGTGCCTCGATATCCTCGTAGGCGCGCAGGCAGTCGTCGAACA
Source organism: Collinsella sp. OF03-4AA (assembly GCA_003462965.1). GTDB lineage: Bacteria > Actinomycetota > Coriobacteriia > Coriobacteriales > Coriobacteriaceae > Collinsella. The sequence continues at coordinate 9,422 of QSCH01000031.1, read as the reverse complement.
GCGAGCGCGGCTCGGACAGGACCACAAGCGCCTTGCCGCTCACGTGCGCCAACGGGCTCACGGTCTGGCCGTACATCACCGGCAAAAAGCGGTCGAGCTCGGGCGTGACGATGCGCGCGTCCACCATCTCGAGCAGCGCCGCCAGCTTGCTATCGCTCTGGCTGGCGCGATAGAGCGCCACATGCATGTTGTGGACGGCCTCGTCGGTGAGCGCCAACTCGCGGCACGGGAAGATCTCGATGCTGTCCTCGTTGCCGATGGTTTGACCCGTAGAGCTCACCATGCGGCGGATGCGGTCGATCTCGTCGCCAAAGAACTCAATGCGCACGGGTGCTTTTTCCTGCGCGGGGAACACCTCGACGGTATCGCCGTGCACACGGAACAGGCCGGGCGCGTCGGCGGCGCCGGCATTGGTGTAGCCCATGCCCACCAGGCGCTGCGGCACCTCGTCGAAGGGAATCTCCTCGCCCACCGCAAAGGTGGTGGACTCCCAATAGCGGCTCTCGACCGGCGGCACGCAACGCAGTAGCGCGCGGGCCGAGGCGACCATGATGCAGTTATCGCCGCGCACGATGCGCCCTAAAGCCTCGCAGCGTTGGGCCACCACGCGTCGTCGGGCGCCTGCTCACGCCATGGATAGTCTTTGCGCTCGGGAAAGCGGCACACATGCGCCAGACCCACATAGGCGGCCAGGCTGCGCGCGGCGCGATCGGCCGCGTCCTCGCCGCTCACGATATAGACCGTGGGACGCGGGCGGCGCGCAAACTGGGCTGCCGCCATGAGCGTGCGGCCCGACTGCGACACGGCCAGCGTCACGTCCTCGCCGGCATCGAGCCCGGCCTCGACGGTCTGCAGTGCCTCGGCAGTGTAGAGCTGCGCGGCTATACGGTGAATGAGCATGTGGTCCTCCGGCATCGCAACGCCAAAAGCCCGCCGGGGCAGGCTCGGCGGGTCGTACATCAAAACTATTGATTGTCATGGTAACGCATGGGGCGGACTCCGGCTCAAGGGCAAACCCAGCCCCGCAAAAAACGCCAGACGAAGATGCGTTCCGCCCTACCCCGCCACGCGCACGCTGGGGCACAAATCTGCCAGCGGACACTCGTCACACTTGGGTTTGCGGGCGTCGCAGATCTCGCGACCAAAGGTGATCCACTGATGGTTGACCGACTCCCAATACTCGTGCGGCAAAATCTTGAGCAGATCCTGCTCGGTCTTGAGCGGTTCCTTGGCATGCGTCTTGGGACTCAGCATCAGGCGGTGCGCAATGCGGTTGACGTGCGTGTCCACCGCAATACCCTCCACGATGCCATACCCCACGTTGAGCACGATGTTCGCCGTCTTGCGTCCCACACCCGGCAGCTTTACAAGCTCCTTCATGTCGGCCGGTACCTCGCCGCCGTAGTCAGCAACGATCATCTGCGCGGCCTCGACGGCATGCTTGGCTTTGCTCTTGTAGAAGCCGAGCGACTTGATGGTGTCCGCCACGTCAGCTACGCTCGCCCCGGCCATGGCCTCGGGCGTGGGCCACTGGGCAAACAGCCGCGGCGTCACTTTGTTGACCTGCGCATCGGTCGTTTGCGCCGAAAGCAGCACCGCGATCAGCAGGCGGAAGGGATTCTCGTGGTCCAAAAAGCACTCGACCGGGCCATAGCGACGGTTGAGGCGCTCACACACCTCGATGGCGCGCTCGCGCTTGGCGGCATTGGTCTCGCGTGGCATAACGACTCCTCGGCTCAACGGCACAATAAACTTATGGGCACAATTGTCCCACGTCCGAGACGTTTACGCCTCCAAGAATGCGCCGGTCTGACGGCTCCACAGGCTCGCGTACTCGCCGCCCGCCTCGACGAGCTGCACATGCGTGCCGTCCTCGACGATCTCGCCATCCGCCAGTACCACGATGCGGTCGAGCGCCGCCACGGTGGACAGGCGATGCGCCACCACAATGGAGGTGCGGCCGCGCATCAGGTTCTCGAGAGCTTCCTGCACCAACGCCTCGGACTCGCTATCGAGGGCAGACGTCGCCTCGTCGAGTACCAGAATCGGCGCGTCGGTGAGGATGGCACGGGCAATGGCCACGCGCTGGCGCTGGCCGCCCGAAAGCTTAACGCCGCGCTCGCCCACCATGGTGTCAAAGCCATGGGGCAGGCGGTCGATAAACTCCAGGGCATTGGCCAGGCGCGCCGCCTCACGAATTTGCTCGTCGGTGGCGTCGGGGCGGCCGTAGGCGATATTCTCGCGAATGGAGCGGTGGAACAGCAGCGCCTCCTGTGGCACGTAGGCCACCTGACGGCGAAGGCTCTGCTGCGTACAGCGCGAGACGTCCTGGCCGTCCACGAGCACGCGGCCGCCCTGCACATCGTCCAAGCGCAGCAGCAGCTTGGTGAGCGTCGTCTTGCCCGAGCCCGATTTACCCACCAGGCCCACGCGCTGGCCCGCCGGCACATGGAGCGTCAGGTCGTCGAACACGCTATCGCCCGCCGCGGCGTCACGGTATGCAAAGCTCAAGTGCTCAAAATCGATCGCGCCCTCGGCCACCTTAAGCTCGGGAGCATGCTCGTCGTCCGCCACCAGGCGCGGCTCGTCCAGCACGCGCGTCATCTCGGCGGCGTCACCCAGCGCGCGGTTAATGCGCTGCATCATGGAACTCACGTAGTTCAGGCGCATGGTGAGGTTATAGGTGTAGGTAAAGATCATGACGAGCGAGCCGGCCGAGATGCCAAACCACGCGTTGCCGCCCGCCACGAACACACTCACCACGGCCATGGTGATGACGATAAGGCCCGAGGTCGTAAAGTTGCGCTGCATCATGGCGTGCATCGATACCGTTTCGGCATCGCGCGCGGCACGGTCGGCGGCATCGAACAGGTCGCGCTCAAAGTCCTCGCGCCCGCAGGTCTTGACAGCCAGGATGTTCGTGACCGCGTCGGACAGCACACCCGAGAGCTTGTTTTGTGCGGCGGACGTCGCGGCCGAAAGCGGCATGATGCGCTTGTACATAAGCCAGACAAACGCGATGTAGACGACCATGATGCCCACCAGGATCACGGTAAATGTGGGCACCACCGGAGCGAGCGCCGTCACCGTGCAGACAACCGAGGTGATGGTGGGAATGAGCGAATACACCGTCACGTCGACCAGACCCGTGTAGCCGCTCATAAAACGGCTCGTCTGGCTCACAAGCGATCCGCCAAAGCGGCTGGTGTGGAATGTCATGGATTGATTGGAGAGCGTGTCGAAGCACAGGCGCGCCAGGTGATAGTTGCCCGCGATCTCAAGCTTGTAGACGGTGTAGTCCTGCAGCTTGGAGAGGATCTGGCCCACCAGGTTGACGAGCACGAGCGCCAAAATGTAGGGACCGAAGACCTCAAACACCTGGTCGCCCGCTACGGGGCCGGCTTGGACACGATCGACGATGAGGGCCATAACGTAGGTGTTGGCAAACGTGAGCAAAAAGATGTAGCCCGCCGACGAGAACACCGAGAGAAAGACGATCAGCGGCTGCGTGCGCGTGACATCCCAAAAACGCTGCAGCGTGCGGCGCACGGTTGAGCGTTTGAGCGGGCTGGTGCTTCTCTGAGACATGGGCTTCCTTTCGCGTCTGATAGGCGAAAGGCCATTGTTGCACATTAAAGTGCGCTTTAGGCAAGTGCGATGCGAAAAGCACCCGCGCCCTGCGCCTGCGCAGGCGCCCCGCCGTCAAGTGCCGCTAGTCCTCGTCTTCTTGGTCTGCGAGCAGGCCCGCGGACGTGAGCCCCAAGACCTCGTCGGCCTCCTTGGCGTCTTCCAGCGCGTCGATATCCTTGAGCTTGCGCTCCATGACGTTGGTACGCGTGGTGATGATGCCCTCGACCGTTTTGCCCGCGGTCTCGATCTGCTGCTGGGCGCGGCGCAGCGCCGCCTGATAGCGCGGCAGCTCGGCCTTGACGGCAGAAAGCACGCGCAGCACGTCGTCGGTGCGTTTTTGCAACTTAAACGTCTGGTAGCTCATCTGCAGGCTGTTGAGGATGGCGGCCATGGTGCTGGGACCGGCTACGTTGACGTGATAGTCGCGGCCCAGGGTCTCGATAAGCCCAGGGCGCGTGACGACCTCGGCGTACAGGCCCTCAAACGGAACGAACAGGATGCCAAAGTTGGTGGTCGCGGGCACGCTCAGGTACTTTTCGCAGATGTCCTTTGCCTCGCGCTTCACCATGGTGTCGAGCGTCTTGCGCGCGGCGGCGACGGCCTCCGCGTCGCCCGACTCCTGGGCGTCGAGCAGGTGCTCGTACGCGTCGCCCGGGAATTTGGAGTCGATTGGCAGCAGCACGGGGTCGCCCTCGTCTACCGGCAGCTTGACGGCAAACTCAACGCGCTCCGAGGCGCCGGGCTTGGTGGCGACGTTTTCCAGATACTGGTCGGGCGTGAGAATGTCCGCCAGGATCGCGCCCAGCTGCACCTCGCCCAAAATGCCGCGCGCCTTGACATTGCCCAGCACGCGTTTAAGGTCGCCCACGCCGGTGGCGATAGATTGCATATCGCCCAGGCCCTTATACACGGCCTCGAGCTGGTCGCTCACCTGCTTAAACGATGCCGACAGACGGTCGTTGAGCGTGCGGGAGAGTTTCTCGTCCACCGTCGCGCGCATCTGATCGAGCTGCACGTTGTTGTCCTTGCGGATGGCGCCCAGCTGGGCATCGACCGTCTCGCGCACCTTGTCCAGGCGCTGCTCGATGCCCTCGCGGTTGGCGCCGAGCTGTTGGGCCGTCTCACGGCGCAGGTCATCCATCCGGTCACCAGCTTGCGAGAACTCGCGTGCGATGGCCAGGTAACGTTGCTGCTCCACGGCCGCATCGGTCGTCTGCTGCTGCGCGATGGCATTGGCCGTGCGGCGTGTTTCGGCCAGCGCGACGTTCAGGGCATCGAGCGCGTTGTTGGCCTGCTCGAGTGCTGCCAGCGTTTCCGCGCTACTGTCGCCACGCTCCCGCAACTCGGCACGAAGGCCCTTGAGCTGCAGGGCACAGGCCGCAGCGACCCCCACCGCCACCAAAGCAATCACAATAAGTGCAATATCAATTGCAGACATAAACTCCGCCCAACAAACCCAATCGATCATCAATCAAAACCGCGATCAATCTTACCCCGCCACACACACCGGCGCCCGGCCCCTTCTTGGGCGCCCCTCTCCTCCGCATATTCCATAATGCGGCGCGCCGTTTTCCTGCTCACCTTTGAGTCATCGCCGGCCAAGTATGCGTATACGTTTCCTTTATTCAGGCGCAGAGCACGGCAGAGGCCATAGCGCGTTACACCCGATTCCTCCAATGCTTCCAGCGTTTTCTTTCTCATCAGGGCGTTCACCCTTCTATCGGCCGCCGGCTTTTCCTTCACCGCTCTATACGCACGCCAAACGTTGGCATAACGATTAGGGAGCTCACTTTTGGCGCATAGAGACGCCATGCTACCCGCTTGACCGTACAAGGATAAAACGTCTCGATAATCCCGTTCCATCCACGAGCCCTCGGATAAACCCAGAACGTATTCGGCTTTTCCTTGCGCCAAAGCGAGCAAAAACAGAGCCTCCGCCACGCGCGGCGCATCCGTCGTCGCCTGCTCAACCAATTTTCTAAAACTCAGCGACTGCTGTCCGGATAGCTCTCGGCAATAGCCTTTTAAGAATCCCTCAAAGGTCAGATTCAACCGAGCACCTCCTTTTTGTATTACCTGTATCCCTTATTATTATTCATCTTCAATAATACTATTCAGTCGCACGACAGGACCCACAGGATGCAAGAATCCTACTCGTGGCGAGAATCCCTACACCCTAGAAGTCCTAATGTGACAAACGCTAACTCTCCCAGCCGGCGCGGATGGTTGTTATGACGTCACCTAAGCGCTGGCCTAGGGCCGCTAGATGCTGGAGCACCTCGTTGGGCGATGCGCCGTTGAGGATGCACGTGAGGGCATACGACGCCAGAAAGATGGCCGCAAGCCCCAGCGGGATGAGCATGATCATCGCCAAGGTGCGCAGGCGCTGGCCCACGCGGCGACGACGCGCACGACGCTTGTCGAACGCGAGCTCCTGCGCATATGAATCTTGCTGTACGGAATAGGCCTCTGGTGCCGATTCACACCCGGGCACAGCTGCAGGTACAGCAGCGGGCACGACATTTTGCGCAAAGGGCTGGACTGCCGCCCCTTGCATTTGCATCTCCATGAGTCGTTGCTGCTGACGCAGCATGCGCTCAGCTTGTTGCTGCGGAGTCTCAAGAAACAAATCCATGCTGGCCTCCAAAATCGGAGCATTCGACGCTTACGCCCAGCATCCCGCACCGCCATGACCGCGACAACGCAATCCGTAGCAATAGCCGCAAAGTTTCTTGTTGACAAAAGCTGTCGAAAACCTCAACAACTCCCCTACCAGCACTTTCTCTGAGCTTTTTTCGCCAACAATCTTTTGGCCTTCCACCCTTACGCCAACTGACCAAAATCTAACCAAAAGCTTGACGAAAATTGTGGGGACAGGGACCCCACACAAAAACGTGCCGCCCCAAAAGGGGCGGCACACAAACTTCTAATCAGCTTTTCAGTAACGAGCACGCGACGACCCGAAGCCGGAGCGCAGGGCGGGAGGCCGGATCGCCTTCCCTCAACGCGACCCTGCGGAGCCGTGAGCGGGGAGGGAAGGCGATCCGGCCTCCCGCCCTGCGCTCCGCAGCAGCCAGCGCCAAGCGCTAGTAGTTCACCACCTGCTCCTCAAAGTACGCCTTCGGGTGGTTACACACCGGGCACACCTCAGGCGCCTCGGCACCAACGTGCAGGTGCCCGCAGTTCAGGCACTTCCACACCTTTACGCCCTCGCGCTCAAACACCTCACCCGACTCAATGCGCTCGACGAGCTTGTTGTAGCGCTCCTCGTGAGCCTTCTCGACGGCAGCGACGCCGCGGAACTTCGCGGCGATCTCGGCAAAGCCCTCCTTATCGGCGGTCTTGGCAAACTCGTCGTACATCTCGGTCCACTCGTAGTTCTCGCCCGCGGCGGCATCGCGCAGGTTATCCAGAGTGCCGGGAACGGCGCCATCGTGCAGATACTTAAACCACAGTTTGGCGTGCTCGGACTCGTTGCCAGCCGTCTCGGCAAAGATGTTCGAGATCTGAACGTAGCCGTCCTTCTTTGCCTTGGAGGCATAGTAGCGATACTTGGTGTGTGCCTGGGACTCACCGGCAAAAGCGGTCTCGAGGTTCTTCTTGGTTTGGGAATTCTCAAAATCCATAGGTGTACTTCCCTTCAACGCATGCCGCCCGTAGGCTTCGAGCGGCCTCGTCTTTAGGATGCCCTCATGTCGGAAATCTAAACCTTACAATCCTGTTCTTCAGATTTGCACGGGCTAGATGCTCAGCCAGCGATCGCCCTCGGCTCGGCAAAAGCCCTCACGCTCCAGGTCGGCCAGAATGCCCGCGACAAGCTCGCGCTCGACCGGCCCGCGCCCAGCCGCCGCTTCCATATCGTTAACGCCCACCACGGCATCAGCAAGCGTAATCCCCGCCGGTTGGCCATCGCGCGCTGCCAGCAACATGCGCACGATATGCGCGCGCTTTTGGCGACGTGAGCCTCAAACTTTGATTGACGGCTATAGCCCGCCGAGCGCCTGGACGGATTGGGCAACGTCTTTTTTAGATATGCGCCGTAATCCAGCAACGCGTAATACCACGCGCGCGGCGTGTCGGCATCATCGAGCGGCACGGCAAAGGGAGCGATCTCGTCGGTCGCCGCACCGGGGGCCGCCGGACAGGCCGCCTGAATCAGCGGCACCAGCTCGCGGTCGGGAACAGCCGGTACATCGGGAAAGAAGTGATGCAGAAAGACCGTGCGCACGTTGGTCTCCAGATACACGCCTGGAAGGTCAAACGCAAACGACCGGATACCTTGCGCCGTTGCCGGGCCAATACCAGGCAGAGCGACCAAGTCACGCGTCTCACGCGGAAACTCACCGTCCCAGTCCTCCACAACGCGCTGAGCGGCCTTGTGGAGCGCCAGAGCGCGTCGGTTGTAGCCCATGCCCTGCCAAGCGTCCAAAACATCGGAAGGCGCGGCTTGGGCAAGCGCCTGCACGGTCGGAAAGCGATCGAGCCACGCCGGCATACGCGTCTCCACGCGTGGCACCTGTGTTTGCTGCAACATGACCTCAGAAAGCCAAATGATGTACGGATCGCGCGTGCGGCGCCACGGAAGGTCGCGATAACGCAGGACCCCTTCCGAACGAATCATCGAACGAAAGGGGTCCTGAATCATATCTATGCTCCTTATGCGGCGCTATTCCTCCCGGCATGTATACGCACAGGTGGCGTACTCGGGAAACGCTTCGCGGTCGGCGAACTTGGGATCGACGGCCGGGAACTGGCGGTGAGCGACGATGTCGCCGAGCGAAACGGAATCGAGGTAGTCGCGCATCAACGCTTGAGCTCCGGCCCACAGGGGATGATAGCAGCACGTGCCCATGCGCGCACAGTCGCCATCGGGTGCGGTGCAATCATTCATAACCATAGGGCCCTGAACGGCCTCGACGACCTGACGAATGGTGACGTCGTCCGGACTGACCTTGAGACGCATGCCACCGTGGACGCCACGCAGGCTCTCCACAATACCGGCCTGGACCAAACCGTGCTGAATCGAGCGGGCAAACGAATACGGAACATTGACCTCTTCGGCAGCGGTGCGAACAGAAAGCAAACGCTCCGGATCCTCGGCAAGCATCGCCAGCATACGAAGGGCGTAATCAGTCTTCCTCGATATGTCCATTTTTCCCCTTTCAAGGAATACGAACAGCTCGAACGAGCTCCGGGGCCGAGCTTGTGTCGAGACGCTAAATGACCGCTAGGACATCCAAATGGTAAATCGGATATCCACTGAGTGCCGCGCTTGGAGCGAAATGCATCAGATGCGGCCTACAGTGCAATTTAGTATAACCTAACCCCCTGTCTCGTTGAACAGGTGTTGCGCAACAAAGCTGTTGTTTAGACAGATATGCTTATTAGATTTTACTTGCGTTCCCGAAGGGGCGGGGATTCTGGGCGAAGATGCGCCAGGGCGATCGTTCTATCGAAACAAAGTGCATCAAACGCAAAAAGCCACGTCCGAAGACGTGGCTTTAATTGCGTTGGCGGGAAGTACGGGGCTCGAACCCGCGACCTCCGACGTGACAGGCCGGCGCTCTAACCAAACTGAGCTAACTCCCCAGGCAGTCGTTCGCGTTTGTTTCCGCTCGCGTGCGCTGCGGGGATTAGTATACACAGAAGTCTGTCCGGCGCGCAACAACTTTTTTGAAAAATTTTTCGGTCCTCCGGAGGGTCGTCCGGGCTGGGGGCGGGGTTTGAAGTTTGGTCGTGCTCTACAGTCCTGCGCAAGACGGAAAGCACATTAAGTGCTTTCCTTTGCGTGC
>QSCH01000030.1:0-27590 GCA_003462965.1 Collinsella sp. OF03-4AA | reverse complement strand
CGATCTCCCGGGGCCGGCCGGTCCGGCCCTCAGGGTATCGGATTCCCACATTCACCCGCACATGTGCGGATGAATGTGGGAAGTGTTCGGATGAAGTTGCCAATCAAGGGTATTATTACGATTCCATTTGAACCCTTGGGGTTTGTTGAAATGGGATCGGGATTCGCATAAGATAAAGCAGATGGCACCCGTTGCAGCGGGTTGGCCAACTCCCAAACACGTTTGTAGCGTGAGAAGTGGCCGTCTTCGCATTACGCGGAGGCGGCTATTTTTTGAGTACAAGATTAGACAGTTAGACAAACATCTAAATATCGAGTATAGTGTGCGCGTCATGAGAGATGATGAGAGGAGGTCTTATGCCGGGAGAGGGTTTTAAGGCGCTTGCCGATCCAACGCGACGGCGCATTTTGGAGTTGCTGCGCGAGGGCAATTGCACGGCGGGGGAGCTTGCCGAGCATTTCGATATCAGTAAGCCGTCGCTAAGCCATCACTTGGCGACGCTCAAAAATGCCGGGTTGGTGACCGACGAGCGCCATGGCCAAAACATCGTATACAGCTTAAACACCACCGTCATGCAGGATTTAATTGGCTGGTTTATGGGCTTTACAAACACTGAAGGTGATAAGGATGAATAACGAAAACAAGGGCATTCACCCCACGGGGGTATCGTCGCGCGTGTGGATTGCGCTGGTCGCTCTGTGCGTCGCCAATGTCGTAGCGCACCTCATGGTGATGCCGAGCTTGCCTGCGCAGATTCCCACGCACTGGGGCGCGAACGGCGCCGTCGACGGTTGGGGTCCTAGCTGGATGGCCTCCGCGCTCGGCGCGCTGCCTCTGGCGCTTCTCGCAATGTTCTGCGTGGTGCCGCGCATCGACCCCAAAGGCGAGGCATATCGAACCTCGGGCAAGTTCTATCAGGGCTTCGTAATCGCTTTCACCTTGTTCATGTGCGCCATAAGCTGGCTGGGAGAGCTTACGGTCTGGGGCGTGGTGCCGGTGGTCGGTTCGGTCAACGTGCTGATTTCCGGTACTGTCGGTTTGCTGTTCATCGGCGTAGGCAACTACTTGCCACGTGTGAAGCAGAACTATACGCTCGGTATCAAGACGCCCTGGCGCTTGCCGATCCCGAGACTGGCGCCGTACGCAGCGTTTTGGCGGCGCCTGTTTTATGGTGCTGGGTGTTGGCCTGATTGTGATGGGCGTGGCGGGAAGCGTGCTTTCGAGTGAAGTCGTCGCCGCGGTGATAGCGGTTCTGGCGCTTGGTTCGGCCGGAGCTGCCTATGTCTACTCGTATCTGCTGTGGCGCAAATCGCAGCGAGCCGCTCGTTAAGGTTGCGGAAAACTAGCGTACGCAGTTCATAGTATGTTCTGGGGAACTTTTCCCAGGTAGTATTAGGGGCGTGGGCAACCATGCCCCTTTTTCGTTAAGTTTCAGAGCCGGTTTCCTCATTTCGTTTCCACTAAAACGAAACAAGAATAGGGAAACAGCAGGTAGAAAGGATAAAACAGGCAAATGGCAGAGTTTATCTACCAGATGTATCAGGCTCGCAAGGCCCATGGCGACAAGGTGATCCTTGACGACGTGACCCTGAGCTTCTATCCCGGTGCCAAGATCGGCGTCGTGGGCCCCAACGGCATGGGCAAGTCGACCCTGCTCAAGATCATGGCCGGTATCGAGGAGGTCTCTAACGGCGATGCCAGACTTACCCCCGGCTACACCGTGGGCATCCTGCAGCAGGAGCCGCCGCTCGATGACGACAAGACCGTCATCGAGAACGTGCGCATGGCGTTTGGCGATATGATCGCCAAGGTCGATCGCTTCAATAAGATCGGCGAGGAGATGTGCGACCTGGATTGCGACATGGACGCCCTCATGGCCGAGATGGGAAAGCTCCAGGACGAGATTGACGCCGCCGACGGCTGGGATATCGATTCCAAGCTCGGCCAGGCCATGGACGCCCTGCAGCTGCCCGATTCCGACATGCCGGTTAACGTACTCTCTGGCGGCGAGCGCCGCCGCGTGGCCCTGTGCAAGCTGCTGCTCGAGGCTCCCGACCTGCTGCTGCTTGACGAGCCTACCAACCACCTGGACGCTGAGTCGATCCTGTGGCTCGAGCACTTCCTGCACAATTACCAGGGCGCGGTGCTTGCCGTCACGCACGATCGCTACTTCCTGGATAACGTCGCCGAGTGGATCTGCGAGGTCGACCGCGGTCACCTCTATCCCTACAAGGGCAACTACTCCACGTATCTGGAGACCAAGGCCGCGCGTATCGAGGCACAGGGTAACCGCGACGCCAAACTCGCCAAGCGCATGGAGGCCGAGCTCGAGTGGGTACGCAGCTCGCCCAAGGCTCGCCAGGCCAAGAACAAGGCCCGTCTGGCTCGCTACGAGGAGATGGAGGCCGAGGCCCGCGCAAGCCAGAAGCTCGACTGGACCGACATCCGCATCCCTGTGGGCCCGCGTCTGGGCAACAAGGTGCTCGAGGCCCATCATCTGCACAAGGAGTTCGATGGCCGCGTGCTCATCGATGACCTTTCGTTTACCCTGCCGCGCAACGGCATTGTGGGCGTCATCGGCCCCAATGGTGTCGGTAAGACCACGCTGTTCAAGACGATTGTGGGTCTGGAGCCGCTGACTTCGGGCGAGCTCGAGGTGGGCGAGACCGTCAAGATCTCCTATGTCGATCAGAACCGTTCCGGCATCGACCCCGACAAGAACCTGTGGGAGGTCGTCTCGGACGGTCTGGACCACATGATGGTCGGCGAGACCGAGGTTCCGAGCCGCGCGTACGTGGCGAGCTTTGGCTTTAAGGGCCAGGACCAGCAGAAGCGCGCCGGCGTACTCTCCGGTGGCGAGCGCAACCGTCTGAACTTGGCGCTTACGCTCAAGCAGGGCGGCAACCTGCTGCTCCTCGACGAGCCCACGAACGACCTCGACGTCGAGACACTGTCCTCGCTTGAGGCGGCGCTGCTCGAGTTCCCGGGCTGCTCGGTGGTCATTAGCCACGACCGTATGTTCCTGGACCGCATCGCCACGCACATTCTGGCGTGGGAGGGCACCGACGAGAATCCGGGCAACTGGTATTGGTTCGAGGGCAACTTTGAGGCCTACCAGGCCAACCGTATCGAGCGTCTGGGCGAGGACGCAGCTCAGCCGCATCGCATCCACCGCAAGCTGACGCGCGACTAGATCGTTACGCGGTTTTCCAAACCGCGTAACTGCTCGACGCTGCGCGGGCCGCAAGCACCCCATCTTGCCGTTCAAGCCGTCACTCACGTACCGAAGTACGCGTCGCTCCTCTTTCACGGCAACCTGGGGCACTTGCGGCCCGCTCGCTGTTGGTTATGCAACATCAACAAATAAAACGGCTCAAATCCTGATTTGGATTTGAGCGTTTGTCGTTACTGCTCGGGTTCTTCGACTTTATCGATGACCCAGGCGGCTCCGAGACCGCCGGTGGTGTTGCGGCGGATGCGCAGGGTAACCTCGCGGCGCTCGCCGGCCTGCGTGTAGCGCAGGGGGAAGCTTGCGCGGTTTCGCGCGGCCTCGATGGTACCGCGCTCGCGGGCGATCCAGTAGTACTCGCCGACGATGCCGAGCGTGTCGGCGCCGTAGGGGAGATAGGTCGACAGCTGGTGCAGAAGCGGGCCGGGGCAGAAGACCTCGGTCGCGAAATCGACGGGGAAGTCCTCGGGGATGGCGGGCGCTGCGGGTGCGGGGGCCGGTGCTGCAGCGGGGGCCGGAGCCGCTGCAGGCACAGGAATCTGGTCATAGACAGGTGCGGATGTGGACTCGATGACGGGTGCAGACTCAGGCACCGGTTCCGGCTTAACTGCGAAATCTGTCGGTTCCACGGAGACGGATGTGTCTTCAGTCTCGGTTTTGGCATCGGCTTGCGGGGCATCCTCTGTCTCGACAGACGGCTTTGCTCGATGGGCGTGGAGACCATGGTGGTGATGCCGGCGTTGGCGTTCTCGGGGTCATAGACGACCGTGAGCGAGATGGCGGGCTGCGGCGTCTCGGGCTCCGGCGTCGACTCGGTAGCGTCTTGATCGTCGGGCTGATCGTTCTCGGTCTCGTCGCCAAAGACATCGCTGTTTTGGAACGCAGGCGTCTCGGATTGGTTAGCGGCTTCTTCGGTTGTCGACTTGGGGGCCTCGTTGAGCTCCGCAGTGGCTTCCTGCTCTGATATGACTTCGGGATCGGTCGTGGCGGCGATTTCGGTTTCGGCCTCTGCTGTTACTCCAATAGCGACTTCGATCTCTGTCTCGGGCTCGGGTTCCGGCACGGCTCCAACCATGGCTTCGGGCTCGGGACGCTTAACGTGCTTGGGGCGCACGGCCTTCAGGTCCTTCTTGCCGCGCTTTTTCTTTTTGTAGGACTGCTTGGCGCCCTTGGCGGTCTTGGGCTTGTCCTCGCCCGTGGCAAGTGCGGCATCCCAGACCTCGTTGGCGATGACGGCGGCATACAGGCGGCCGCCTTTAAAGACGGTCAGCTTAATGCAGTCGTTAAGCTCCTCGAGCAGCTCGCGCGTGGACTCAAAGCCCAGGTCATAAGCAGTCATGTCGCCTGCGGCGAGCGCCTCCTCGACCTGTGTCATAAACGTTTGCTTGCCGCATCCAATCGCATCGCGCAGCAGGCGATACAGATAGATGTGGTTGCCCAGCGCAAGCGTGGGCCTAACTATTGTCTTGCTCATGGCAAATCTCCTCTTTACATATGTAAAGCATCTTACCATCGCAGAGCGTTCGCCATGGCGGCGCCCAAGGCAAACGGGCGCGAACCGCTGTCGATTCGCGCCCGTTGTACAGGTTGCCTATCTGGGGATGCAGCGTCTAGTTGCCCGATGTCGTGCCTTGGTTCGAGCTGTCGGATGCCGTGCCGGATGCGGTTCCGCTCGAGCTGTTCGAGCTGTTGGTGTTGCTGCTGTCTGCTGTGCCCGTTCCCGAAGTGCTGTCGCTCGTCTGGCCGCCCGTGCTCGGCTGCGAACCGTCAGTCGTTTGGCTTGAGTCGGTCGTGCCGGACGGCGTGCTGTTGTTGGCCGTTGAGGAATCGGTGCCCTGCGATTGGTTTTGGGTGTTCGAGGACGAATTGGCAGAGGTAGAACTCTCTTGCGTATCGTCCGTCTTTGCCTGCTGATCCTGCGACTGGGTGTTGCCATCTGCATCGCTCTCGGTCGTGCGCGACGAAAGGATCGGCTCGGGACGCTCGCCCAGACCCTCACCGGCAGTGGTGATAAGGATGGCGCCGGCGCAGGCGATGACCGCGACTATGGCGATAGCGATCGAGAAGATGATGACCTTCTTTTGCGTCTGGCTGCGCTCTTCCGCCGCCTTGGCGCGTAGGCTGTTGGGGGCGACGCGCGTCGTGGTCGCGCGTCCCGTGACCTGGCGCATCTCCTGCGTAGTCGCGGCGCCGCCCAGGTGCTCCTCGGCATTAAGCTCAACGGGCTCATAGGCGCCGGCGGGGTAGTCGACGGCGGCGTGCGTACCTTTGAGGGCTTCGGCGCTGGCAGAGATAAAGTGGCGGTAGACCTGCGAGGACACAACGGTGATGACCGAGCTCACGGCGGCACCAATTACTGAACCAGCGATACCAATCTTGGAGGCAAGCGCCACGCTCGTGGCGGCAGCTGCGGCGCCGGCGATGATCTGGGGAATGGAAATGTCGTCGAACAGGCCCTTTTTGGGCGCGATGGCCATGGTCTGTCCGATGGAATGGTTCTCGTGCACGCCGTTGTTGAGTGATGCCGGCGTCATGACGCGCGTGCGCGGCGCGTCGGTGTACTTGGTTGTCATACGGGGTCCTCCCGGTGTAAATCTGCTTCGTTTCGTGTAGCCATCAGGGTACCCACCAGATGTGAATCGTACGTGACATTTAACAGATACCATCAACTCATCAAGGAGGCTTGCTGTCTTTGGTGCAATAGCTTGATGCTAAACTGGATTTATATTTGCGAGGTGGTTTACGTGATGTACCCGTATATGACATTCGAAGATGGAACCGAGGTCATTCATTCTGACCTGATTACAGATGGCGATATCGAAAAGGTTATCGTGCATTTTGAACGACCGACGGCAGAGGGTTTCGACTCCGCTCGTTGTGAGTTGCCTTCCTGTTCGTGGACTGACTGGGAAGGGCATTTTACTCAGAGTGAAAAACGAGCTTTCGAAGAGTGTCTGAGCAAATAATTTAGATTAGTTCGAGTTTAGTTCGAATAAAGAAGCTGAATGCGATGACCTAAAGCGTATGCATTTTTAGTATTAGATGCGTATGAAATGGAGGATGTGAATGGATGAGCTAATAGACTTTAAAAAACGATTTCTCAAGAATGGCGAGCTGGTTTCAATTCCAAAAAAGGAAAGCTATAAAAGAATCATGCTGCTATGGGCCGTCTCTTTCTTTGAATTAAATACAAGTTATACGGAGCTTCAGGTTAATCGTGTGCTGTCACAGCTCTATCCTGATTATGCCGTGTTGAGGCGGTACTTGGTTGATTATGGATTCCTATTAAGGGATGAACGAGGCCTGAAATACGAGGTTAATCGTGATGTTCACGGTATTGAGAGCTAGCCGTCCGGTTCGGGTCCTATATATTGCTAGAGGGATAAGCGAAATAGGCAATTGGTGTGCGAATATTGCTTTGCCGATGCTGATTTACGAGGTAACTCACGATGTTTCTGCAACTGCTTTGATGGTCTGCTGCAGATTTGCCCCCTCTCTGTTTTCAGTTGCGCTCGCGCAGCTGCCTCAGAAGATGGGTATCGGGACACTGCAGGCCATGAGATTGGCAGACTTAATTCGCGCGGGATTATTCGTTTGCTATATTATTGTTGATAGTAAATGGAGTATGTTTGCTATTACGTGCGCGGTATCGCTTTGCCGAACGGTAGAAATGCCCTGCTTTTACTCGTTGTTAAGAGCCAATACGAATAGTATCAATCGCGACGTAATTAATAATTCGTTTGGGTTCCTGCAGAATTTGATGATGGTTCTGGGGCCAGTTGCCGGCGGTTTTGTTGTCGCTCAATTTGGGGCGGAGGCTGTTCTTGCATTAGACGCGCTTTCTTTTGCCGCGTCGTTCTGGTTGCTGCGAGATGTTCCGTCGGTTATCGAGGTTAATGATAAAGAGGGAATAAGCAAAAATGAAAAAAACAGGACTGCATTTAGTGATCTTAGCGCGAAGCACTTGGCAATTGGTTTCCTATTAATCGATATTTCTAGTGGCGTGGCATTCGGCTCTCTGAATTCTCTTTTGCCAGCTATAGCGCAATTGCAATTTGACTCGTCATCGATACAATACGGATTTCTTCAGAGTAGTCTTACAATCGGACTGTTGTTCGGAAATACAATATATGGTCGTTTAATCAGTGGTTCCGATTGCGTTAAATCATATTGTTTTGTGACGTATCTTGCGCTCGGTGCGTATCTGGCGTTTGGCTATCGCTATGCGTCTGGGATATCGTTTATTTTCCTTTTTATCGTCGGTGCCGGAAACGCCATTCAAGATGTGCTTCTCATAACATCGCTGCAGGATTTGGCGAGAGACGGATCTGAATCGATAAGCCTGTTTTCAATTAGGGAGTCTTTGCAATCGGTTGCTGTTGTTATTTCAACACTTCTTGTTTCGCTGTTCACGAGCATCGCGATGTTCTCAATTCTCGTTACAGGACTTGGTGTATTTTCAATTATGATGGTAGTTGTGTTTCAATTGAATTATTTGCGAAAGATGTGACGCTGATATGCCTAAAACGCTTTTAGTATTTCCCCCAGGATGGAGTCCAGTGGGGCCGTATCTTGCCTTGCCTGTTTTGAAGTCATATCTTCAAGAGGTTGAACAATACAAAGTTGACATTGTTGACTTAAACGTGGAATTTTACGATGACCTCCTATCTTTTAGACATGTCGAAGAGTGCTGTAAAAGGTATCGGGAATCAAAGGATTCGTTTAGTTCGAATGTTCAATTAACAATCGAGTTGATACAAAAGTCGGCACTTAATGTTGACGAGGCAAAAGATATTTTCAGATCGAAGAGATACTTTAATCTAAAAGAAAGACAATATGCTGAAAACATTTTTAGAAATGCACTCTATATCATAAATCACGTCTCATATGGAGTTAAATACACGTTCAACTCCATAGATCTGCCCTATGATTATTATTCGACACCAGAAATAATGAAATCGCTTGCGGATACCTTGCATAATCCGTTTATTTCCTTCTATGAAACTGCCTTTCTTAAGCGTATTCAGAGGGAAAAAATCGAGTTTATTGGGATTTCGGTGAGCGGCTGTTTCCAATTGATTTCTGCAGTTACGTTAGCGAAACTGATTAAGGAAGAATGTCCATCTGTTAAACACGTCTCATTGGGCGGCAATTACATTACTCGTTTAGCAGATGACTGCATGAAAGAATGGCATCCCTTTTTTGAATACATTGATTCGATAATGATGTATGACGGCGAAGAGCCGCTTGCACGTCTTCTTGAGGCTCTTGACTCTGGTGATGACAATCTCGACTGTGTTCCAAACCTTTGCCATGCTAAAGGTGGAAAGATATATAAAAACCATCGGATTGAGCAAACATTTATCAACGATACAGTTCCCGATTTCGATGCTTCGCCCTTTCTAAATACTTCATGCCTGAGTTAATATTGCCGGTTTATTCCTCTAGGCAGTGTTTTAATCATTGCGCCTTCTGCACCATTCCCGGTGCTACCGGTGGTTGTTACCGAAAGATGCCTATATCGAGAGTATTTGAAATAATGTGTCGGCTAAATGAAAAATACGGCACGAGAGTTTTCTCTTTTGTGGATGAAACATTCGAAGGCAAAAGAATGGAGCAACTCGCGGATGAAATAAACGCATCGGGAAAAACGTTTTTCTGGCATGGAGAAACGAGGTTCTCTCCAACCCTAAGTACAGACGTTTTTAACAAGATATACCAAAGTGGATGTAGGCAGATTCAGTTTGGCCTCGAGTCATACAACCAAAGAGTTCTTGATCTAATGAAGAAGAACACGAGAGTTGATTGGATTGATCGCAATATCCATGATTGTCTCAATGCGGGTATTCCTGTTCATCTATTCTTTATGATTGGCTTTCCGACCGAAACTAAAGAAGAGGCTCTGAACACCTTAGCTTATACAGAGAATGTTTTGAATTATTCAAAACAGGTATGTGGTGTTCCATATTCCACGAGAGGATTTACGAATTTTGGTCTCGTTATGGGGTCGGATGTTTGGAATCATCCCGATAAGTATGGTGTCTCTGTAATGCCGAAGTCCCAATATGAGGATTTGCGCCTCGAAGTGGATTATGTTTCAGGCACTGGTTTAACTTTAAATGAAGCAAAATCCTTATCTGATGAGCATCATATTGATTTTTATATGCAAGAGGTCATAAACGGTAGCGACACAATTGACTTGCCCCAGCGGCTTCATATTTCAGAGGTGACCTGGATCCTAGATTCTATTCACGCTGTCAGGTATAAGGGACATTTGACCAAAGTAAAGCGACGGCTAACTAGTCTAAATCCAGCTGATCGAATCTGGCTGGATTCCAAGACCTCTGTCGTGCTCGTTGAGCCATTTGCCTACTTCTATAATTCTGAATACCATCATGTCTATGCTGTTTCCCAGTTGGTATACCTTAAGTTGGCCCGTTTATTGGAGGCCGATTGTAGCATTTCTCTTATTCTTGATCAGGGCGACCTCGAGCTGACAAGGGCGATAGAAGAACTGTTGCATTATGGATTGCTGAATACAAATATCGATGCCGATTATGTAATGCACGATAATGGTTTTCAATTGGTTAAAAGTTCGTTTGTTAAAGAAGTTGGACGCTCAAAAGAGGGGTTAAGAGTACTGCTGAGTTGTGCCACCCATAGAATGTGTGCGGTTAATGATTTTTCGTTCGCTTTGCTTTCGTTGTTTGAAAAGCCGATTACTAAGAACGAGGTGCGCGACATTTTGAAAAAAGAGGGACTATCGACAAGCGAGGAGCAATTAAACAAGTTGGTTGATAATTGCATGAAAGCAGATATACTACAATTGGTTAGATAGAGGAGGTTTCTGCATGGACGTTATTAACAAAGATCTCTTGGAGCAACTGAAAGAGTCTCAGGAAGAGGGCGTCGTGGTAGAAGTGTTCGACTTTGAGGACTACATGGATAAATTCTGCCATTAGTTTCGGAATTTACTTGCCTCGCTTAAAGGAGAAGTCGATTATCGATTTCTCCTTTTTTAATTAAAGATATTGTTGGAATACATGCTCTTAGTACAGGTTAGCGTCTCAGTAAACTGGGAGGTTGCTTTGGCTAGTTAGAGATATGTGAACGTCCGTTAGACTGAATCTCAGGGTAGAAGGGGCCTCCAGTGTCCAGATCAACAAGGCAATGCTGCGTTTCGGCTAATAAGAACGACGGCTTTTTGCGTGTGGCGGCGGCGTCGCCGCGGATTCGCGTGGCCGATGTCGAGGGCAATGCCGAGGTTGCGCTGGCGGCTGTTCGCGAGGCTACCGAGCGCGGCGTTCGCGCGCTGGCGCTGCCCGAGCTTAACCTGACCGGCTATACCGCGGCCGATCTGTTCCATAACCGCACGCTGCTGCATGCCTGCGAGGCGGCGCTCGTGCGCATTCTCGATAAAACCCGTGAGCTGCCGATCGTCTTTACCATCGGTCTTCCCGTCGCGGTGGCCGAAAACATCTACAATTGCGCCGCCGTGTGCTGTGCGGGCGAGCTTTTGGGCCTTACGGCCAAAAAGTACTTGCCCAACTACGGAGAGTTTTATGAGCGCCGCTGGTTTGCTCCGGCGCCGGCCGATCCCGTGTGGATTGAATTTGCCGGTCAGGGTCCGGTCCCGCTGGGTTCGGGGCTTGTCTACCGTTGCTGTGATGAGGGCGCCGAGGACCTGGTACTGGGCGTTGAGGTCTGTGAGGACCTGTGGGTGCCGGCGCCCCCTTCGACCGAGATGGCGCTTGACGGTGCGACGGTGATTCTCAACCCGTCGGCCTCGGACGAGATTATCGGTAAGGCAGATTACCGCCGCAGCCTTATCTCTAATCAAAGCGCGCGCCTGTACTGCGCCTATGCCTATGCAGATGCGAGCGAGGGTGAGTCAACGACCGACATGGTCTTTGCGGGGGAGAACCTCGTCTACGAAAACGGCTCCAAGCTCGCCGCGACCAAGCTGCTTACCTGCGACATGGCCATCGCCGACGTCGATCTTGACCGCCTGGTTGCCGAGCGCCGTCGCTCGACGACGTGGACACGCGCGGACGATGCGCTGGAGGCCACGACCGTTGAGTTTTCGTTTGAGGGCGTGCTGGCCAAAGAGCCTGTTCTGCGCGATGCCTGCGATATCGACCGCGTTTTCCCTCGCGCGCCTTTTGTGCCGGCCGACCACGGTGATCTGGCCGAGCGCTGCGAGACTATTCTCAATCTGCAGACTGCTGGCCTCAAGACCCGCCTGGCCCATACGGGCACCAAGGCTGCAGTCATCGGTCTTTCGGGCGGCCTTGATTCTACACTGGCACTGCTCGTGACGGTGCGTGCCTTCGATGCACTGGGGCTGCCGCGCACGGGTATCACGGCGGTCTCCATGCCCGGCTTTGGCACGACGCATCGCACTAAGTCGAATGCCGAGTCGCTCGCGCGCGACCTGGGCGTGAGCTTCCGCGAGGTTTCGATCCACGCGGCTGTGGAGCAGCACTTCAAGGACATTGAGCACGATCCGACCGTGCAGGACGTGACCTACGAGAACAGCCAGGCCCGCGAGCGTACGCAGATTCTGATGGATCTGGCCAACCAGGCCGGCGGTTTTGTCATCGGCACGGGCGATTTGTCGGAGCTGGCGCTCGGCTGGGCTACCTATAACGGCGACCACATGAGCATGTACGCCGTCAACGCGAGCGTGCCCAAGACGCTTGTGCGTCATCTGGTGCGCTATGCGGCTGATGTCTTTGGCGGGCGTATTGCCGAGGTCTTGCTCGACATCCTCGATACGCCGGTGTCCCCTGAGCTTCTGCCGCCCACGGGCGACGGCGAGATTGCGCAGAAGACTGAGGATTTGGTGGGCCCGTACGAGTTGCACGACTACTTCCTCTACTACCTGCTGCGTTTTGGCTTTGAGCCCGGCAAGATCTACCGCATGGCGCTCAAGAGCTTCGAGGGCGCCTACGACGCCAAGACCGTCCACACGTGGCTGCGTACGTTCTACCGCCGCTTCTTTGCTCAGCAGTTTAAGCGCAGCTGCCTGCCCGACGGTCCCAAGGTGGGCTCGGTGACGCTCAGCCCGCGCGGCGATTGGCGCATGCCGAGCGACGCCAGCTCGCGCCTGTGGCTCGCGCAGATCGACGCACTCAATCCGATTGACTAAGGTTGGCTAAATTGAACCAATATAGGGGTTGCAAGCGGTACACTTTTGCAATCTGATGGCCCGTATCGCGCGGCGCTCTTGTCGGAGCGCCGCGTTTTTTATATCGAAAGGTGGCACCATGCAGGCATCGCAGCGTCTCGGCCGCTTTGGCGCGGAGGTATTTGCCTCGCTCAACAACAAGCTTCTCGCGCTGAAGGCTCAGGGCAAGACCATTTACAACATGAGCGTGGGGACGCCCGACTTTAAGCCGTACGACCACGTTGTCGAGGCGCTCACGCAGGCGGCCCAGGACCCCGAGATGTGGAAGTACGCCCTGCGCGACCTGCCCGAGCTTAAGCAGGCCGTGTGCGATTACTACGAGCGCCGCTTTGGCGTTTCGGGCATTACGCCGTCCATGGTGCAGTCGTGCAACGGCACGCAGGAGGGCGTGGGCCATTTGGGTCTGGCCCTGCTCGATCCGGGCGACACCATCTTGGTGCCCGATCCGTGCTACCCGGTCTTTGAGGCGGGCGCCAAGATCGCCGATGCCAAGCTCGAGTACTATCCGTTGGTCGCCGAGCATAATTACCTGCCCTATGTGGCGGGCATCGATCCCGAGGTGGCCAATCGTGCCAAGTACATGATAGTGTCGCTGCCCGCCAACCCGGTGGGCTCGGTGGGCACGCCCGAGGTCTACGAGGAGATTATCGCCTTTGCCCGCGAGCACGATCTGTTGATTGTTCATGACAACGCATACTCCGACATCGTGTTTGACGGCGAGCCGGGCGGAAGCTTTTTGCAGTATCCCGGCGCGCTCGAGGTGGGCGTGGAGTTTTTCTCGCTCTCCAAGTCGTTTAACGTCACCGGTGCCCGCATCGGCTTTTTGGTCGGTCGCGAAGACGTTGTCTCGGCCTTTGCCAAGCTGCGCAGCCAGATCGACTTTGGCATGTTCTTCCCGATCCAAAAGGCTGCTATCGCCTGCCTGAACGGCCCGCGCGATGAGGTCGAGGTGCAGCGTCTGAAGTACCAGGAGCGTCGCGATGCCCTGTGCGACGGTCTTGAGGGACTGGGCTGGGAGCGTCCCAACGCGCATGGCTCTATGTTTGTGTGGGCCAAGCTTCCCGGCGGCCGTACCGATTCCATGGCGTTTTGCGAGGAGCTCATGGAGAAGGCCGGCGTTGTGGTGACGCCGGGTGCGAGCTTTGGGCCTTCGGGCGAGGGGCACGTGCGCATGGCGCTGGTCCTGCCGCCCGATCAGATCGCTCTGGCCGTCGAGGCTATTCGCGAGGCGGGTCTGTATTAAAAAGACATTTAGACGCGTCAATAGTTCGAAACCGATTTCGGGCAGTTATCTTACGAATTCTGCAAACAATTTCGGTAAACGGTCGATTTTTGGCTGCGAATAGGAGCATAATCAAAGTCCCGATTGGCTATATTGGGATTACGGCAAGCCGCTTGGGTCGTTCCCGGGCGGCTTGTTTGTGGAGAGAGATGGGAGAAAGTAATGGTTAACGAGAAGAAGGTCGCTATTGTCGGCTGTGGTTTCGTCGGTTCGTCTTCGGCGTTCGCGCTGATGCAGAGCGGTCTGTTCTCCGAGATGGTCCTCATCGACGTGGACAAGAACCGCGCCGAGGGTGAGGCCCTGGATATCGCGCACGGCATGACGTTTGCCGAGCCGATGAAGATCTATGCCGGCGATTATTCCGATGTCGCCGACGCCGCTATGATCGTCGTCACCGCTGGCGCTGCCCAGAAGCCCGGCGAGACCCGCCTGGACTTGGTCAACAAGAACGTCAACATCTTCAAGTCCATTATTCCCGAGATTAAGAAGTCTGGCTTCGACGGCATTCTGCTCATCGTCTCCAACCCGGTCGATGTTCTGACCTATGCCGCCATCAAGATGTCCGGCCTGCCCGAGGGCCATGTCATCGGCTCCGGCACCGTGCTCGACACCGGTCGTCTGCAGCAGATGCTCGGCGCCCACGTCGAGGTCGATCCGCGCGACGTCCAGGCCTACGTCATGGGTGAGCACGGCGACTCCGAGTTTGTCGCTTGGTCCAGCGCTCAGGTTGCCGGCGTTCCGCTGAACACCTTCTGCGAGCTTCACGGCCACCTGGAGCACGAGGCCGCCGAGAAGCGCATCGCTGAGGACGTCAAGAACTCCGCCTACACCATCATCGAGAAGAAGCACGCCACCTACTACGGCGTCGCTATGGCCGTTAAGCGCATCTGCACTGCCGTCATGCGCGATGAACAGACCGTTCTGCCCGTCTCCTCGCTCATGGTGGGCGAGTACGGCCTGTCTGATCTTGCCATCTCCATGCCGACCGTCGTTGGCCGCGACGGCGTTGTCTGCCGCGTCCCCGTGCCGCTGGACGATGACGAGCAGCATGAGCTTACCGCCTCCGCCAAGGCCCTCAAGGACATCATCGACAGCGTCGACTTCTCCTGCTAAATCCAGCTCTTTTGGGCAACAGGCTACAATGAAAGGCGTCCGGTCCACACGGTCCGGGCGCCTTTTTGGTGCAAAGTAACCCTACCCCAATGCGCCATAGTTGATGGGAGAGTCATGTCGGATTCACCTAACTTTTTGACCTATGTCCAGACGGCGTTTGATCCGTTTGAGGAACGGTCGTTCTGCGCGGTGGATAGCCTGGTCTTTGCGTGGCTGTCCTATTTGCGTTTGCCGGGTGATATGGCGGAGCTGACGAACTGGCAGGGCCTTGACGTACGCGAGCTGCTTCGTGCCGAGTGCTACCGGGACATGATTGGCGACCTGTGGGATCCGGAGGGGAGCAGGGCCTTGTTGGAGGCCGTGGCAGCAAGCCCTCGCTACCGTGGCGTGCACGTTTGCGGCTATGACGTTCCGATTTCCGGCGGGGTTTAGCTATCTTTCCTTCCGGGGGACCGACAGTACGATTGTGGGCTGGAAAGAGGACTTTAACATGGCGTTCCGGTGTCCTGTGCCGGCCCAGGAATCCGCGGCGCGTTATGTGGACGAGGCGGCGGATGCGATTGACGGGCCGCTTTTGTGCGGAGGTCATTCCAAGGGTGGAAACCTTGCGGTGTACGGTGCGGCGATGTGCTCCGATGTCGCCCGCGAGCGAATCGAACGGGTGTATTCCCATGATGGTCCGGGCTTCGTCGAGGAGTTTCTGAACGGCAACGCCTTTGCCGATCTTTGCGGTCGAATCGACAAGACGCTACCTCGGTCGTCGATCTTTGGCATGATGTTCGAGACACAGGAGGACTATGCCATCGTTGAGAGCACCGAGTTCAGCCTGCTGCAGCACAATCCCTTTAGCTGGGTGGTTGATGGTCGCGACTTCGTGTACTGTGAGCGCCTGTCCGCCGGTGCTCGATACGTTGATGGCTCCATTCGCGAGATGCTGCTTGCAGTGTCGCCTAGCGAGCGCGAGCGTTTTGTAGATGCGTTGTTCTCCGTGTTTGAGGCTACGGGTGCTGAGCGGTTTGCGGATATCGCCGGGAATCTGCGCGAGAGCCTGCCCGTGATGCTCCAGGCTGCGCAAGGCTTTGACGAGGATACGCGACGCTTTGTCTCGCAGACTATCGTGGCAATCCTTAAATGCGCACTGCTGCCCAAACGACCCCAGATCGACATGCCCGCTGCCGGCAAGAGTTTGGCAGAACAGCTCGAGGCTTGGCAATCCGAGCTCCTGCGCTAACCATTGGTGCAAAGCAACCTGTCCCCGATGCACCAAGCTTCGATGCGCCTGGGGCGGGCTCGACCGCTATACTGGTTCGTGCCGAAATCGATCTAGAACGGAATGCCGTATATGAAAATCAATCACGCGATTCTGCATATCCTGGACTTTGACTCTGCCGTCAACGTTATGAGCCAGCGCGAGCTCGATATCGAGAGCCGTACCGTGCGCAACTTCGTGACCACGCATCTGCGCCGCGCACGTACCTCGGCCGACAATAAACGCGCCACGTTTGCCGAGAACTCTGCGTTTGGCGGCGAGCTCAAGGGCTATTTCTTTGGCGAGCGCGAGTTCGTGGACCTGTCGCAGCAGATTGCGGAGTTTATCTCCTCCGAGCTCACCAAAGCCGAGAAAGCCGAGTCAACCGACGTGCTCGTGGCCGATTTTGACGACGATGAGGATGCCCGCTGGTTTGCCGTGATGCTGCTGGGCTCCAAGCAGGCTTTTATGCACGAAGTGGGCCGCGAGGAGGGGGAGGTGCGCAACGACATCGCGCGCCACTACGCCATTCTGCCGAACCCCTCGCAAAAGGTGCCGAGCTATGCCATCGTGCGTGCGAGCACCATGGAGATCGGTTACGTGGACAAGAAGCGCAAGATTGCCGGTGAGGACCGTATGCTTATCCCCGATGGCCTGCTGCAGTGCGACACGGGCGTATCAGGCAAGGAGGTCATCGACACCGTGACGCGTGTGGTCGAGGAAGTCGCCGAGGAGCACGGTGCCAATACGGCCGTGGCGCTCGCCAAGGTTAAGGCTGCCGTCGCCGAGAAAGTCGAGGATGACGAGGAGCT
The DNA here is from genome assembly GCA_003462965.1 of Collinsella sp. OF03-4AA. Classification (GTDB taxonomy): domain Bacteria; phylum Actinomycetota; class Coriobacteriia; order Coriobacteriales; family Coriobacteriaceae; genus Collinsella. Next base: position 10,715 of record QSCH01000030.1, on the reverse strand, counting down.
GCCGCCCTGGGATATCGTCGATGAGGTCTTTGAGGACGAACCGGTCATCAAGGAGAGCGTACGTGCGGCGCTGACCGAAGAGAAGGTGCCCGAGCGTGTGCCCGTGGAGCGCAAGCAGGTCGAGCGTGCGGCCGTGCGCAACCACAAGATTCGTACCGACACGGGCATCGAGATCAGCTTTCCGGCCGAGATGGGCTCGAACTCCGAGTACATCGAGTTCGTCAACGAACCCAACGGCCTCATCTCCATCGAGCTCAAAAACATCGGCAGCATCGAGAACCGATAAACTGCTCTTGGACGCTGCAGAAAAACAAAGGCCGAAGCCTCGGATGAGGGCTTCGGCCTTTTTACTTGGGGCTTAATTACGCTACTGGTTGAGCATAAGTCAGCGAAAACGCCCCAGAGCGAGCAAGGTGACGTGAAAGAGGAGGGCATTGACCTTTTGGTCATGCCCGACGATTGAACGTCAGATTGCCGCTCTGGGGCGTTTGCAGCGTCGAGTCGTTACGGCGTTTGGTAAAACGCCGTAACTATTAAAGCTGGCGCAGACCTTCCTCGAGACCGGTCTTGCTGTCGGTCTTCTCGTCGCGCATCTTGATGACGCGGGCGGGGACACCGGCCACGACGGCGCCGGCGGGGACGTCCTCGACGCACACGGCGCCGGCGGCAACGACGGCGCCCTTGCCTACGTGCACGCCCTCCAGGACCACGGCGTTGGCGCCGATCATGACATCGTCCTCGATGATGACGGGCGTGGCGCTGGCGGGCTCTACGACGCCTGCCAACACGGTGCCGGCACCGATGTGGCAGTTCTTACCCACGGTGGCGCGGCCGCCCAGCACGGCGCCCATGTCGATCATGGAGCCCTCGCCGATGACGGAGCCGATGTTGATGATGGCACCCATCATGATGACGGCGCGATCGCCGATCTCGACGCGGTCGCGGATGATTGCGCCCGGCTCGATGCGGGCGTTGATGCCCTTGAGGTCGAGCATGGGCACGGCGGAGTTGCGGCAGTCGTTCTCTATGTCGTAGTAGTCGATGGAATCGGCATTGGCGACCAGGATGGTCTTAAGCTCATCCCAGTCACCAAAGACGGTCTTGCCGCGACGACCGCCGTAGACGTGCGCATTGCCCCACTGGACCTTCATGCCCGGCTTTTCGCGCACGTACAGTTTGACGGGCGTTTTCTTGGGCGCGGTGGCGATGTAGTTGATAATCTCCTGTGCATCCATCTCGGCTGCGTTACTCATATGCTGTTTCTCCTTTTCGTGGATACGGTTGATACCTGGTTAGGCAAACATGACCTGGTCGAAGGTGTAGAAGCCGGGGTCGCGGGTGATGAGCTTCTGGGCGGCGGCCAGGGCGCCGTTGACAAAGATCTGGCGGCTCGTGGCACGGTGTGTGAGCGTGACCTCCTCGTCCTGGCCAAAGAAACTCACCTCGTGCACGCCGGCGACAGTGCCACCGCGCAGCGAGTGCATGCCGATCTCCTTGGGGTCGCGTGCACCGCACATGCCCTCGCGGCCATAGACGGGGTGGTAACCTGCCTCGGGCTCGGCTTCGACGACGGCGTCGAGCAGCAGCTTCGCGGTGCCGCTGGGGGCGTCGGCCTTTTGGTTGTGGTGCGTCTCGACAATCTCGCAGTCAAAGCCGGGCAGCTCACGCGTGGCCTGTGCCACCAGATGACGCAGGGCCGCGATGCCGATGGAGTAGTTGCCGGAGTGCATGACGCGGGCGTTCTGACCCAGCTCGCGCAGGCGATCCATCTGCTCGGGCGTGTAGCCCGTGGTGCCCGAGACCAACGCCGCGCCCGTGCGCTCGACATAGGCGACGACGGCATCGAAGGTCGCGACGTTCGAGAAGTCGATGATGACGTCGGCTGCCGGGGCGCTCTCGAGCTCGGACAGATCAAAACCGATCTGGGCGACGATATCAAAAACGGGCTGACCGGCGGCGTCGACAACGCCCTCGGCGGTGGTGCGGATGAGCGAGCCCATGCGGCCCGTTCCCATGATGACGGTCTTAATCAAGCAGACCAGCTCCCTTCAGAGCATCGGTAAGTGCAGCGCGCGTGTCGTTGGCCATGGGGCATAGTGGCATGCGGTAGTTTGCCTCGATCATACCCATCTGAGCGAGCGCTTCTTTAACGGGGATGGGGTTGACCTCACTAAAGAGGGCGTTGATGAGCGGCTGGCCGGCAATTTGGATGTCGCGGGCACGTGCCACGTCACCGTCCAGATAGGCACGGCACATGTCATGCACGAGCTGCGGCTGAACGTCGGCCCACACGCTGATGGTGCCCGAGGCGCCCAGGCTCATGAGCGGCACGGTGAGCGCGTCCTCGCCCGAGTACATGCGGAAGTCGTCGGACAGCAGGTGGGCAATCTTGGCCGCGTAGGCGACGTTGCCCGAGGCTTCCTTAATACCCATGATGTTGGGGTGTGCGGCCAAGCGCTCTACGTTGCGCTCGCTGATGCTGCAGCCGCAGCGGCCGGGGATGTTGTACAGGATGCAGGGGATGTCCACGGCGTCGGCGACGGTCTTAAAGTGCCGATAGATACCCTCTTCATTGGACTTGTTGTAGTAGGGGGTAATGAGCAGCAGGCCGTCGGCTCCCAGGCCTTGGTAGGTGAGCGACTTGGTGAGCATGGTTTGCGTGGAGTTGGAGCCCGAGCCGGCGATGACGGGGACGCGTCCTGCAACTTGCTTGACCACGGCGGCGACAACGGAGTTGTCCTCGTCATCGGTCATCGTGGCGCTTTCGCCGGTGGTGCCCAGGGTGAGAATGGCGTCGGTGCCATTCTGCAGGTGGAAATCGACCAGGCGCTCGAGCGCGTCGAAGTCGACGCTGCCGTCCTTTTTAAACGGCGTAACCAGGGCGACGATCGAGCCCTCGAGGTTGCGGACATCCATATTCTTCTCCTTCGCTTCTGAGATCTGGATGCGTTTGTTCCATTGGGCGGCGACGGCCAAGCATTCGTCCTGGGCGCGACGACGGGCGCTTTCGGCGCGTGACTTTGCCAGCAGCTCGCGGCCGCACGGCAGCACGTCGAGCGTGGCAAAATAATCGCCCGGGCGCTCGGCGCGACGAATGAGATCTGCCGAGCCGTCGGGGCGCAGCAGGACCTCGGCGGAGCGCAGACGGCCGTTGTAGTTGTAGCCCATGGAGTAGCCATGCGCGCCGGTATCGTGGATCACGAGCACATCACCCATGTCGATCTGCGGTAGCTCGCGGTCGATGGCGAACTTATCGTTGTTCTCGCACAAGTTGCCCGTGATGTCATACGTGTTCGTGACAGGCGCCGCGGTCTTGTCGGGGCCACCCGGCTGTCCCATCACCGTAATGTGGTGGTAGGCGCCATACATAGCGGGACGAATGAGGTCGACGGCGCTTGCGTCCGCGCCGATATAGTCCTTGTAAATCTGCTTTTCGTGGATGGCCTTAGTGACCAGGCAGCCGTAGGGGCCCATCATAAAGCGGCCCATCTCGGTATAGATCGCCACATCGCTCATGCCGGCGGCGACCAGAATCTCGTCGTAGGCTGCGTGTACGCCCTCGCCGATGGCGTGGATGTCGTTAGCCTGCTGCTCGGGCAGGTAGGGGATACCCACACCGCCGGACAGATTGATAAAGGCGACACGTGCGCCTGTCTCGCGCTCCAGGCGCACGGCAAGCTCAAAGAGGATGCGCGCAAGCTTGGGATAGTAGTCGTTCGTGACGGTGTTGCTGGCAAGGAAGGCATGGATGCCAAAATTCTCGGCGTCCTTGGCCTTGAGCATGCGGAAGGCCTCGAAGAGCTGCTCAGTGGTCATGCCGTACTTGGAGTCGCCGGGGTTATCCATGATGCCGTTGGAGAGCTGGAACAGGCCGCCCGGATTAAAGCGGCAGCTTACCGTCTTGGGGATGGGGCCCGCGACGCGCTCAAAGAACTCGATATGGCTTATGTCGTCAAAGTTGACGATGGCGCCCAGTTTATCTGCAAGGGCAAAATCCGCCGCCGGCGTGTCGTTGGACGAGAACATGATGTCGTGGCCGGTGATACCCAGCGAGCGGGCAATCATGAGCTCGGTATAGCTCGAGCAATCGCAGCCGCAGCCGTATTCGTTGAGAATGGAGATGAGCGCCGGGTTGGGATTGGCCTTGACGGCAAAGTATTCCTTAAAGCCTGGGTTCCATGCAAAGGCGTCGCGCACCTCTTGCATGTTGCGGCGGATGCCCGCCTCGTCGTATAGATGAAACGGCGTGGGGAACTGCTCGACGATATGCTCGAGCGTCTCCTTGTCCACAAACGGCTGCTTAGCCACATATGCCTCGTTGGGGGTCAATGCCATGTCCCGTAAACCTCGCTATCCAGACGGCGCCATCGGCGCATCGAATCCGCATAGCGTGGACCCAATGTCCGGATAGCGCTCCCGCATTGCTGCAGACAGTCCTGCGGGTGTTTCCCGCAGGCCCACCAGGCTGTTCGTGCCCGAAAAACCCAGTTCGGCGGGTTTCGCCTCCCCGCAGGGTCAAAGTCTGCCGACTCGCCCGCGGCTCTTCGTGCCCGCGCCTCTATCAAGTGGTAAAGACCCTACCACGTTGCACTTTACCAAACAAGAGTATTCGTATATAACGTTTAAAAAATGCAGGGATATGCTGGAAATAAGGGTGCGGCAATCTTGCGGCACAATATGATGGCAACTGGCGCGCACCTATGAAAGGAACCAATATGGCCGAGCTCCAAGAACTCCGCCGCTATCGGCGCGACTTGCACAGGATCCCGGAGCTCGACTTCGATCTTCCGCAGACTATCGCCTATATCGAGGGCGTGTTGGCGCCGCTCGCCTGCGAGGTGACCCATCCGTGTCCCAGCTGCGTCTGCGCTTTCTTCGATGCCGGTACGGGCGCCGCACGTGCTACGGCGATTCGCGCCGACATGGATGCGCTGCCCATCGCGGAGGCGACGGGTGCGGATTTCGCTTCGACCCATCCCGGCAAGATGCACGCGTGCGGACACGATGGACACATGGCCATGGCACTTGCGGCGGCGACCTTTGTCGACCGCACGATTCGCGAGCGGCCGGGCGCCATTAGGCGCAACGTGCTCTTTGTGTTCCAGCCTGCCGAGGAGACGACCGGTGGCGCCAAGACAGTGTGCGAGAGCGGCGTGTTCGAGCGCTATGGTGCCGACCGCATCTTCGGCTTCCATGTGTGGCCCGATTTGCCTGCCGGTACGTTGGCGAGCTGCCCCGGTCCGCTGCTAGCGCGTTCGAGCGAGACGCATGTGCACATTCACGGGACGAGCATCCATATCGCTAAGACCTATGGCGTTCCGGTCGAGGAGTCGCACGACGCGGCGCTGGCGGCTGCCAAGTTCTTGGTTGCTGAGCGCGAACTGATGGACGAGCTGGGCGCCGACGAGCTCTGCATTGGCAAGTTCGGCCTGCTGCAGGCCGGCACCGTCTGCAATGCGGTGGCGGGGGAGGCCCATGTGGCTGGCAGCCTGCGCGTGTTTACGGACGGCATGTTCGACCGCGCGCGCGAGGGCGTGCGCCGCGTGTTGGACGAGGCCTGCGCCGCAACAGGCTGTACGTACGATCTCGACTTTGCCGAGGGCTATCCGCCAGTCGATAACGACCCCGAGCTGTTTGCCTGCATTGCGCCCGCCTTGTCCGAGCTGCAACTTGTGGATGAGCCGCTGCTGATCGCCGAGGACTTTGCGTTCTATCAGCGTCATCTGCCGGGCGTGTTCTTCTTGCTGGGCACGGGCGTGCCGGAGGGTCAAGAAAACCCGAGCGATTCGGATGGCTGTCCCGCCTATGCCGCGAGCGCTCTGCATACTGATACCATGCTCTTTGACGAGGAAATCCTGCTCAAGGGCCTCGACGCCTACAAACGACTGCTTTCGCTTGGCTAATTGGCGAAAAACACCTGCTCTAAAAAACACGAACAGATGTACGGTATAATAGAGATGTAAGTCTATAGAAACGTTTGACGTTATTAACGTAAGGCGATATCATATTGCGTTGTAATGAGCGCTATCGGGTCTGTTTTGAGTGGAGACAGGGGATGGCTTGAAATGTCGAAATCGTCGATTATCACAAGTGATGAGACTGCGCCCGATTTGTTGTCGCCGTTGACTCCCGGTGAGCTTCTCAAAGAGGAATTTCTTGTCCCTATGGGTATTTCTCAATATCGCCTTGCTAAGGAGACCGGGATTCCGGCTCAACGCATTGGGCAGATTATCTTGGGGAGGCGTCGTGTGACGGCCGACACCGACCTTCGCCTTTGCCGCTACTTTGGCCTGACAGATGGTTATTGGCTGCGCGCCCAGATGGCGTTTGATCTCGAGGCGGAGAAGAGGCGCATCGAACCGGAACTGGATAAGATCGTTCCTGTCCAGAAGGCTATCGCATTGTAGGGTTCAAAGATGTTGAGGTTGGAGTGACGATAGGGCGACGCCGACAATCTGCCGTTTATAGTCCGGGTGGATGCGGGTGTGGCTTGTTGTTGCTTCCGGTTATTGCTGTGAGCATTGGCGTGATGTTTGCGCTTGCCGGGTTGGCAGTAGCGGCGCTCGTGTTGCTGATTGTGGCCATTGGCGTGACGATTTGGCTTTGCCGCAATCGCGAGCAACGCCGTGCCGACGGTAAAACCAATGTCGGCTGGGTCGTCTTCCTGATCATTGCGTACCCGCTGAGTGTCAGTTACCTGGTGTTCTTTGTCCTGTTGATGATCAGTGCCTTTACCGGGAAATCCGTCACGGTGGGATAGGCTTCGACGAGCTTCTTGAGGGTGAAGCGAGGGAGCAGACTCTGAATGAACCGTGCCCCGCATCAACAAGTTTCATTTGTTGCGTAGCAATCCGAATGTGCAAGCGCTTGGCGTGAGAGCACCGCCGCCAGCAACGCAGGGATACAGGTCGCGATCGCCAGCTTCCGTTCCAGCTCATCGCAAAAGCGCGTCAACGTCGCGCCTGACCACGGCCATTTCCTGCTCGAGTTTGTAGGCTCGCTTGATTATTTTACATTGCATCAGTTCTGTTTTTCATAGCGTCAGCTATTGGCTTTACGAGTGGAAATGAAAGTTCTATGGCTATAGCATGGTCATGTCTTGGTTCTTCATTTCTTTGCTGGGGTTCGACTCATAAGAAAAAGGAAAACAATACAGATGATAAAAAATTTCCTGCTTGTATTGTTGAAAAATCGGAATTCCAGGAGGTGTTTTTATGCCACAAATGAATAAGGGAGGAAAATTTATTTTCGGGAAATCACTCATTCGGACGGATGGAACATTGCGGATTCCACCGCAGGCAATGGAAGAGTATCACATTGCAGATGAAGGAAAAGTATATCTTTTTACCGGAAGTAAGATTACCGGTGGCTTCTGCGTCACCCGGAAAGGCCTTTTGCATCCGTCAAAACTTGGTCACATTTTGGACGATACTCCACCGTTGCTTGACTACTCAGCAGGTTCTGGCGAATTTATTAAATACAAGGGGCGTTCCTACTGCTGGGTAGAGATTTCACGGGAGGGGCAAATTCTTCTTACGAAGAAAATGATGGATTTTTTGAAGGTGAGACCCGGAATGGAGCTGCTCTCTATCCGCAGTAGCGACATCGCGTTTACGATGGGAGCTAAAGGACCGCTATTGGAAAAAGCGGAAAACTATGATGGTGAAATTCCGCTTTTTTAAGCAAACAACTCTGATTATCTCCAAAAAGCCCGGAAATACGGGCATTTCACGGGATATAAGAACTGAATTTACTACCGATTTACTACTTTCGGATTGAGCTTTGACACGCTTCTGCCTCCCGTGAAGCCCACCGCCCAAATAGTGACACATCGAAAATCGAATACGACACCGCAGACAGCGGCGTTCTCTTTTCCCCTTTGGGGAGATCAGGACGCCGCTTTTTTTGTGCCCAAAACCAGAAAGGAGGCGACCGCCTATGTACTTTACTTCCGGCAGCGACCGGGCCTTTGAACAGCTCATGCAGACGAGGCCGGGCGCAGATCATTTTGACAACGGCGAGGCCGGAGCGCCGGAGGACTGCGGCACCTGCCGTTTCTACCGCCCGCACTGGAAGTACCAGTTTTGTGTGTATGAGGAATGTCCCTACCAGCCGGGCAAGCTCACCGCCCTTGACGGCGCGGTGAAATTTCAAGTGAAAGGAGTGGACGACGAGATGGCAGTTTTTCGAGTGGAGAAAAACCGGGGCTACACGGTGATGTCTAACCACCACCTGCGGAACAAGGACTTGTCCCTGAAAGCCAAGGGGCTGCTGTCGCAAATGCTGTCCTTGCCGGAGGATTGGGATTTTACGCTGAAAGGCTTGTCCCTTATCAACCGGGAGCAGATCGACGCGATCCGGGCGGCTGTCCGGGAGCTGGAACAGGCGGGCTATATCGTGCGTTCCCGTGAGCGTGACAGCCAAGGCCGCCTGCGCGGGGCGGATTACATCATTTACGAACAGCCCCAGCCTGTGCCGGATTCACCTACATTGGAAAATCCAACATTGGATAATTCAACGCAGGAAAAGCCTACGCAGGAAAAACCAACGCAATTAAATAAAGATAGATCAAGTAAAGAGAAATCAATTACGGATGGATCAAATACCGATTCCATTCCTATCCTTTCCCCTCCCTCTCCTTTGGGGGAAGAAGCGGCTGCGCCGCCGGAACGGAAAGGAACGGGAGCGAAATCACAGAGCGCCGTAGAGATTTATCGGGAGATCATCAAGGACAACATCGAGTATGAACACCTTTGCCAGTACGCCAAGGGGATTGACCGGGATATGCTGGACGAGATCGTGGACTTGCTGGTGGAAACCGTATGCAGCGCCCGAAAGACCATCCGCATTGCCGGGGACGATTACCCCGCCGAGCTGGTGAAATCCAAGCTGATGAAGCTGAACAGCTCTCACATTGAGTTTGTCTTTGACTGTATCAGCAAAAACACCACGGAAATACGGAACATCAAAAAATACCTGCTGGCGGTTCTGTTCAACGCCCCAAGCACCATTAACGGCTATTACACGGCGCTGGTGGCCCATGACATGAACACAGGCAGTTGGGGAACCCCGCAAAATCGGTGATTTTGTGGGGAGAGGAGGAACAGCGAAATGAGCGAGCTTTTCACGCTTGCGTGGAAACAAGCGATATGGAGCTTGTGACGACGAGAAAGGAGGACGGCCCTATGAAACAGGGTGCTTTGATTTTTGACGAGCAGACAGACCGCTACGACATCCGCTTTGACCTTGCGGACTATTACGGCGGCCTGCACTGCGGAGAAACTTTTGATGTGATGGTGGGCGGCAGATGGAGGCCGGCCCGCATTGAAATGGCCGAGAACTGGTATCTGGTGGGAATCTATGCCGACGATCTCTCCGGCCTGCGGGTGCGGATTTAAGCCATCCGCCTGCCTGCTGACTTTCCAAAGGAGGGATAGCAGTTGCAGGAAGAAGTAGACCAGAAAACCATAGCGTTAGCGGTTAAGACGGGCAAGCTCACCGCCCAAGTGCTGCAAGCGGCCATCCGAAAATATCTGGCCGCCCGGCAGAAAGGGACGGGCAAGGCCCATCACGGCCAGCAGAGCTTACGGCAGCTCAAAAAGGACGGTTCCGCCCTGTCCAACATTGAGATCACCGACGCCAACATTGGCTTATTTAAGCCCTGCGCCAAGAAATACGACATTGATTTTACCCTGCGGAAAGACCGCACTACCCATCCGCCCCGGTATATCGTGATCTTCAAATCCAAGCAGGCGGACAATCTGGAACAGGCGTTTAAGGAGTTTACAGCCAAGAAGCTCCAACAGCAGGAACGCCCCTCCATCCGAAAGACCCTTGCCGTCCTGAAAGAGAAGGCAGCTGCCAGAAGCAGCCAGCAGGCCAAGGAGAAAATCAAGGAAAGGGGGCTGTCACGATGAAGCCGGAAATGAAAAAGCTGATCATCGCAAACCTGCCCTACCTGCTGTTTGTTTACCTGTTCGTCAAGCTGGGACAGACCTACCGGCTGGCGGCTGGGGCGGACTTGTCGGAAAAGCTATTGCACCTTGCGGACGGCTTTTCCCTTGCCTTTGAAAGCGCCGCCCCCAGCTTCCACCTGTTCGATCTGGCGGTGGGCGTGGCCGGTGCGGTGGCACTGCGGCTGATGGTGTACTGCAAGAGCAAGAACGCCAAGAAATACCGCCGGGGCGTCGAGTACGGCAGCGCCCGTTGGGGAGGCCCCAAAGATATAGCCCCGTACATCGACCCGGTGTTTGACAACAACATTCTCCTGACCCAGACGGAACGCCTCACCATGAACAACCGGCCCAAAGACCCCAAGACCGCCCGGAACAAAAATGTGCTGGTGATCGGCGGTTCCGGCAGCGGCAAGACCCGGTTCTTTGTGAAGCCTAACCTTATGCAGTGCGTGTCCAAGGACTACCCGACCTCATTCGTGATTACTGACCCGAAAGGGTCACTATAATAAGGATAGAAAGGTCGTGAAAATACAAAACAGGAGGTTACACACATGAGGAAGCAGGAGCAAAAGGGTAAAATCACAGCATTGTACGAAAGGTTATCTCACGACGATGGGCGGTCTGACGAGAGCGTGTCCGTAGAAAATCAAGGTTGATTTTCAATCTCAACGCAACAGCCTGAACGGGTCCCGCGTTTCCGCAGCTAGCGCAACGCGGGAATAGCTCCCGGCACCTGGCCGTCGCATCGTTTCCGCAGGT
>QSCH01000003.1:0-102641 GCA_003462965.1 Collinsella sp. OF03-4AA | reverse complement strand
TGTATAGGAAAAGGAATTTCTCGGGGCCGCCTCTCGGCGGCCTTGCGAAAAACAAATCCAAGTTAGACCATTTCAAATGGTTCGATGTCTGCCCGGATGCGACACTGAAGTAAGTGTCCATCCTCGCAGTATCCGGTTCTCAAGGTGCACGCCTGGCGGCTGATCCGGTCCGACCGGGCCGCGCGGCAAGGAGATATATTGCCAGACCGGAGGGGCGCCGGGGGCGGGAATCTGGGCGTACACATTTCCTACACAATTTGGGATCCGACTAACGTTTGCCAGCCGTTAACTACCGCTCGCCGAGCATCTCTTTATATAAGGCAGCCTCATGGTTAAAGCGGATACGTTCCCCTAGCTAAAGCACAGCCAGCATCGAGCAACTCATCACGTTCTTCCACCGAGAACCCCTCGGCGTATACGCGAACCACCGGTTCGGTCCCGCTGGGGCGGATCAGCAGCCAGGTGTCATCCTCGAATGCCAAACGTAAACCATCCATATGGCTTACAGCCTGCGGCGCCTTGCCGCAAATCGATTTAGGATTCATGCCAGGAAGCAGCGTTCGCAGCGATTCGGCGTCTTCGGCCTCAAGGCGCAAATCGCGACGCCCATAGCTCGTCTTACCAAAACTGGCCTCGAGCTGATCGACCAAAACGCCCAAAGGCGCGCCCGTCTTTGCCATAAGCTCACACAGAATCAGACAAGCAAGGATTCCATCACGCTCAGGCATATGCGCGGCGATGCCGATACCGCCGGCCTCCTCGCCTCCCATGAGGACGCCGCCCTTCTTCATCTCTGCAGCTATATATTTGAAACCGACCGGCTTAACGGTCACACGACAGCCAAGCGCCTCGGCAATGCGACGCACTAGCGTCGAGCACGAGAGATTGACGACGACACGCCCCTCCAAATTGCGGAATTGAACGAGGTCGCCCAAAACAAGCGCCATGATTTGATGCGGATGAATATATCTACCGCGTTCGTCGACCGCACCGATACGGTCGGCATCGCCGTCGGTCACCAGGCCTGCGCACGCCCCGTCCTCGACAACCGCACGCTCGCAAGCGTCCACCCACGGCTCAACAGGGTCGGGGCAAATGTCCTCTTGATCGGACGACTGTCCGGCATGAATCTCGTGCACCTCGACGCCTAGCTCCCGCAGCAGGTCGGCAAGATATCCCTGGGCCGCGCCGCCCATGGGGTCAACTACCACACGCAGGTGAGCGGCTCGAATGGCCTCGGCATCGACAAACGATGCCACCGCCTGCATATAGTCAGGAATAATATCCGCGGTGCGATAGCGTTCCTCGATCCCCATCGGCTCGGGGGCCATAGTCTCTTCGAGCTCTTCGATGACATCCTGATTGGCCGTCGAGCCATCTCCCATGCGCAGCTTAAGGCACAGATACCCCTGCGGATGATGGGATCCCGTCACCATGAGCGCACCGCAGGCCTCGCCGTCATACGCCGCCGCCCACGTAAGGGCGGGGGTCGGAACAGGCCGAGATGCGAGCACTGCGTCCAATCCGTGAGCGGCAAGCACGCCTGCCGCAAGCTCAGCGAACTCGCGCGCTAAGGGCCGAGTGTCGAACCCTATATATACCGTTTTGCCCGGATTGGTCTTTTGCCACAACTCGCCGACGGCATCGGCGATACGGGCAACGTTATCGGCAGTGAAGTCCTCATCGACGCGAGCGCGCCAACCGTCAGTTCCAAAATGAATTATCGCGCACACGCGCAGACACCTCGCAGTGTTTGGATCATGGTACGCATGAGGTATACCCGCAGCACGCACCCGGCAACCTGCCGGTACCAGCATTCACCATTTGGGCAAATGCTGCCGAGGACATGCAGGCAATAAAAAAACCGCCCCGTATGGAGCGGTTTTGCCCTTTATATATCGAGCGCCTCGGCCATCGCTGCCGTAGTGATTGCCGTGGTTCCACAGCAACTGCCCACCATTGCGGCACCGGCATGTCTCCATTCGATGCATGCGCGCGCGAAAGCTTCGGGGTTCTCGTGCCATACGGGGCCATCCTGAGTCTGGACCGGATCGCCTACGTTGGGACGCACCGTGACGGGAGTAGTCGCCGATGCAACCATCCTGGGCACCGCCGCGTTCGCGGCCGCAAGCGAACAGCAATTAACACCAACCGAGTTTGCGCCGTGTTTTTCGGCGTACAAAACGGCTGCCTCGATGTTGAGGCCATCGCCCAACAGGTCGCCTTTATCGTCAACGACAAAACTCACCAGGACAGGCATGCCGTCGGCGGCATCTCGGGCGCCGGCAAGCGTGGGCTGCAAATTACGGATAGACGTCACCGTCTCGATCAGCAGACCGTCAACACCAGCATTGAGCAAGGCGTGCGCCTGTTCGCGCGCAATGCCTCGGATTTCACGATACTCGACAGAGTCTTCGGCAAACCACTCAATACCGATCGGGCCCATCGAGCCCAGTAGCAGCTGAGGGTGCGCCTGGCGGGCATCGTCGACGGCCCCGCGATTGACCTCCGCCACGGACGGCGCAATCTGATCGTGCTTGAGGGCATAGCTCGATGCCTGAAAGGTGTTGGTAATGAGCACCTGCGCGCCGGCGGCGACATACAAGCGATGAATACGAGAAACGGTCTGCGGCTCTGCCAGATTCCAAAACGCCGGTGGAATGTCGGCGGCATCGTACTCACTCAACAGAACACTGCCCATGGGGCCCTGCGCCAACAAGGTCTCGCTCGACAAGCGGCGCGTAAGTTCCTCGGCACCAAAGCGGTTGTAATAACTCGTATCCATATATATCCCGCTATTCCTCGACGCTGATTCCCTGCTTTTCGAGATAGGCGAGCCAGCGGTTCATCGTGTCCTCGGATAGCGCATGCTCCATCATGCAGGCCTCGGAATCGGCTCGCTCAAATTCGACACCAAGCTCCTGAACCAAAAACGTGCGGATGAGGCGATGACGGTACCAGATAGCCGTACCAACCTCGCGGCCGCGATCGGTCAGGACTACCTTGCCGTAGTGCGATTGCTCGACAAGTTCGGATGCTTTGAGCGCCGAAACCGCTTTATTGACCGATGCCTTGGAGACGCCAAGGCGCTGCGCGATGTCGACCGATCGCACGCCGTTGGTTTCCCCCTCTTCGCTTTCAATGCGAACCATGCACTCCAAGTAGTCTTCGTTCGCCACCGTCAGATGTAGTTCGCGCGAGCTATTTGTCGTATCCATGATCTTCCGTCCCTTCTGCATTCATTGGCTGATTCTACCCCATCCAAGCGTCGCGGTATGCCGTGGCATACCGTGCTAGAGTTCTTGTTGCACACGACGACCAAGATTGGAGCGGTCTTTATGGAAAACACCACCACGAACCCCGATGTCCTCGAGCGCTTTTTGCGCTACGTCCAGATCAACACGCAGTCCGAGGATGCAAACTGCGACCAGGTACCCTCGAGCGCCGTTCAGTTTGACCTTGCCAACGTGCTGGCTGAAGAGCTGCGCGAGCTTGGTGCGGAAGATGCCCACGTGACCGAGCACGCCTATGTCTGCGCGCATATCCCCGCAAGTGTGGGCGCTGAGGACAAGCCCGCCCTGGGCCTGATCGCCCATCTCGACACCACCGAAGTTGCACCGGGCGCCGGCGTGAAGCCGCACATCGTGCACTACGAAGGCGGCGACCTGGTCTGCGGCACGGTTGACGGTAAGCCCGTTGCCATGAGTACCGCCAAGCTTCCCGCCCTGAACGACCTCGCGGGTGAGGACCTGGTCTGCAGCGATGGCACCACGCTGCTGGGCGCGGACGACAAGGCAGGCGTCGCGAGATCATGTCGCTTGTCGCGCGTATCGCTCAGGACCCTTCTCTGCCCCATCCCGCACTCGGCATTTGCTTCTGCCCTGACGAGGAGATCGGCCACGGAGCCGAGCTGTTGGATATCGATACCTTTGGCTGCAAGTATGCCTACACGGTCGACGGTGGCCCCATCGGCGAGCTGGAGTGGGAGTGCTTTAATGCCGCTGAGGCGACCGTCTGCTTTGAGGGCCAGTCCATCCACCCGGGCGACGCCAAAGGCCGTATGGTTAACGCAGGCAATCTGTTCTGCGACTTCAACGCGTTGCTCCCCTACGTGCAGCGCCCGGAGTATACGGAAGGCTACGAGGGCTTTTATCACCTTGAGGGTGTATCTGCAACCGTCGATCACGCCACAGCGCGCTATATCGTCCGCGACCATGACGCAGCCAAGTTCCAGCAGAAACTCGACCTTATTGATGCCGCCGCCTCGATGCTCAACCAGCGCTTGGGTGACAAGCGCGTGACGGTCGAGATTAAGCAGCAGTATCGAAATATGGCCGAGATCGTTCGTGACTATCCCGAGCTTATTGATGTTGCCAAGGAAGCCTACCTTGCCTGCGGCGTTGAGCCCAAGTGCTGCCGATTCGCGGCGGCACCGACGGCGCGCAGCTGTCGTTCCGCGGTCTGCCCTGCCCCAACCTTTCCACCGGCGGCTATTGCTACCACGGCGTCAACGAGTTTGTCCCGGTCAGTTCGCTCGTCAAGATGACCGACGTCCTGCAGGAGCTCGTCGCCCGTTTCGCATAAGCCTGGCTGCATAAGCCCAAAAGACGAATCGCCCCGTCCTCTACAGAGAACGGGGCGGTTTTTGATACAAGGGGAGTAGTCAACATCGCAGGTTGAGCCAACGTCAGCGAGCGACGTCCAAGGCGAACAAGTTGGCATGAAAAAGGCAGGGCATTGACCTTCTGGTCATGCCCTGCCTTTTGAATGACAAATTGTCGCCTTGGACGTCGCGCAGCGTCGAGTCGTTACGGCGTTTGGTAAAACGCCGTAACTTAGTAGTTGGCCTCGTAACCGTTGCCGTCGCCGGTGGGCTGTTCGTAGTAGTCCGAATCGCTCGAATCGCTTGAGCCATCGGAATCGTCAGAGCTGACCGATGAGGTTGCGGTGCCGTTTGCGTAGTCGTCAGACGTGTTGTTGCTGAGGTCGCCGATCGTAGAGCTGGAGCCGTCGGAAAGACCCATGGTGTTGGGACCCTTGGGATCCTTGCCGGCATCGACGCGCTCCATCATTTCCTTGAGCTCGTCCTCGTAGACAAAGACGTAGCTCACACCGTCAATCATGGTGCTGTCGTCGGCGTACGAAGGCAGGTTGGCCGAGTAGATACCGTCGACATCCATACCGCGCATGGCGTTGACCGTAGAGACGATATCCTGAACGCTCATATCGGTCACGAGCATATCGGACAGCGAATTAACCAGGCCAAAGATCTTCGTGGCATCGAAGTTATTGAGAATCTGGTTGGCAAGGGCGCCAAGCACCTGACGCTGGTGGCGCATGCGCGTGTAATCGCCGTCGGCATAGGTGTAGCGGCAGCGGGCATAGGTAAGGGCGGTGGCACCGTCCATATGCTGCTGGCCAGCGGTAATCTTAATATCCAGGTGCTCGGGGTCGTCAACATCATCGGTTGCGTTAATGTCGATACCGCCAACCGAATCAATCAGCGCCTGCATACCGTCGAAGCTAACCTCGGCATAGTGGGAAATCTGAACACCGCACAGCTCGTTGACCGCCTCGACCATGGCCTCGGCGCCGCCAACGGTATGGCAGGCGTTGATCTTCATGGTCTCGCCCTTGTACTCGACCTTGGTGTCGCGCGGAACGGAAATGAGCGTCGCCTGCTTTTGCGTGGGGTCGATGCGTGCCAGGATAATCGAGTCGGCACGATACGTATCCTCGCCCGGACGGCCGTCGGTGCCAAGAAGCAGCACGTAGAACGGATCCTTTGCCTCATCGGTGTCAACCAGAACCCGACGCAGATTGTCAGTAATGACATTAGAATCGCCGAGCTTGCCCATAATGGTGGCAAACCACAGGCCGGCAGCGGTAGTGGCACTCAGCAGCACGCCAAGCACGACAATGAGCGCGACGTGACGAATCGTGTGGCTACGGCGACGTTGACGAGCGCGCTCGGAATAGCGAGCCACGTTATCGCGACTGTAGATCTTGGCCTGCGCACCAGTTGAGGGTCTTCGGGTGGTGGTATCCGCGAGGGGCTTTTTATTAAACATAGGCAACCTGTATTAGTAGATGACGGGATCGGGGACGGTAGCATGCTCGACATGCGCGCCAAGCGCCTGCAGCTTTTCGACAAACTGCTCGTAGCCGCGCTTGATGTGATGGATAGCCGAAACCTCGGTCGTCCCGTCGGCGATCAAGCCCGCTACGACGAGGGCCGCTCCGCCGCGCAGATCGGGCGAGGTAACCTGTGCACCCGAGAAGCCCTTGACGCCATGAATCATGGCATGATGGCTCTCGATACGAATGTCGGCACCCATGCGCACCAGCTCAGAGGCAAACATAAAGCGATTCTCGAAGATGTTCTCGGTAATAACGGAACTGCCGCCGGAGAGGGCGGAGAGCACCATAATTTGTGCCTGCATGTCGGTCGGGAAGCCGGGGAACGGAAGCGTCTGGATGTCGACAGGCTTGATACGCTCGGCACGGTTCACATGGACGCCATCCTCGACGCGCTCGCAGTCGATACCCATGAGCTCCATCTTCTTGAGCACCATACCCAAGTGAATGGGACAAAAGCCCGTGACATCGACACCGCGATCGTCTGCCATCAACGCACCGGCGACGATAAAGGTACCGGCCTCGATGCGGTCGCCCACTACGCGATGGGTAACAGGATGCAGCTCTTCCACGCCCTCGATGGTCACGACAGGCGTACCGGCGCCAACAATCTTGGCACCCATTTCGTTGAGCATGTTGGCGAGATCGACGATCTCGGGCTCGCGGGCGGCATTGTCGATAACCGTGGTGCCCTGCGCGCGCACGGATGCCATAATGAGGTTCTCGGTCGCACCGACACTGGCAAACTCGAGCGTGACGGTGGTACCGCGCAGGCCCTGAGGCGCGCTGGCGTTGATGTAGCCGTGGGCGGTATCAAACTCGACGCCCAGGGCCTCGAGACCCAGAATATGCATGTCGATCTTGCGGGCACCTAGGTTGCAGCCGCCCGGCATGGCGATCTTGGCGCGATGGAAGCGACCCAGCAGGGCCCCATGACGGCGGTGGAAGCACGCATCTTAGCGACGAGCTCATAGGGAGCCTCCCAGGAATCGACCTGAGAGGTATCGATCTCGAGCGTGTGCTCGTCGAGAACATCGATCGTAGCGCCCATGCCCTTGAGCACCTTGCCCATCACGTGGACATCGGAAATATCGGGCACGTTCTGCAGCGTCGTCTTGCCCGGCGCCAGAAGCGTTGCCGCCATGAGTTTGAGCGCGGAGTTCTTAGCACCCGAGACGGGCACGGAGCCTCCGATGGCGTGGCCACCCTCAACGCGGATAATATCCAAGGTCTACCCTTTCAAAAAGCATGCCCGGGGTGGCCAAGCCATCCCGGGCATGATGTGTTCGCAAATGGTCGAACGCTAAATCGTTTGACTATTGGGCAAGCTTGAGCTTACACCATGCGATTTCATTATAGAGGTAGGCGCGGCGTGCATCATCCTCCGACAAATTACCCAGCTTCTCTTCAAAACCTTGAATATCAGCTTTAAGCTTGTCGGCATCGACGGTCGCCAAATCGCAAGCGCGCTCGGCGAGAACGGTCACGACATCGTCCGCAACCTGGGCATAGCCGCCGGCCACGGCAAACGTGTGGTCGACAGTGCCCATGGCCTTATCGGAAACGCGAACGTAACCGCGGTCGATCGTGCAGATCTCGCTGGAGTGAGCAGGCAGAACGCCAAACTCGCCATCCGTGGACGGAATCGACACAAACGCAGCGTCGCCCTCATAGGCGCAGCTCACGGGGCACACGATGCGGATACGCATAACCTACTTCTCCCCCATCTTGCGGGCGCGCTCGCGCACGTCCTCAATCGTGGAAGCATAGCGGAAAGCCTGCTCGGGCAGGTCATCGGCCTTGCCGTCGACAATCTCGGCGAAAGAGCGGACGGTATCCTCGACGCGGACGTAGACACCGGGGTTACCGGTGAACTTCTCGGCGACGTGGAAGGACTGCGAGAGGAACTGCTGAATCTTACGGGCACGGTTGACCGTAAGGCGCTGTTCCTCGGACAGCTCGTCCATACCCAGAATGGCGATGATGTCCTGAAGGTCGGAGTACTCCTGCAGGAGCTCCTGGACCTTGACGGCGACACGGTAGTGCTCCTCGCCGACGATCGAGGGATCGAGAGCGTCGGAGGAAGACGCGAGCGGGTCGATAGCCGGGAACAGGCCGAGCGACGAAATGCTACGCGAAAGAACCGTGGTAGCGTCGAGGTGCGTAAACGTCGTGGCAGGCGCCGGGTCGGTCAGGTCGTCTGCGGGGACGTAGACAGCCTGGACGGAGGTAATGGATCCCGTCTTGGTCGAGGTAATGCGCTCCTGGAGGTCACCCATCTCGGTAGCCAGTGTGGGCTGGTAACCAACGGCGGACGGCATACGGCCCAGCAGTGCGGAAACCTCGGAACCCGCCTGGGAGAAGCGGAAGATGTTGTCGATGAACAGCAGGACGTCCTGGCCGCGATCGCGGAAGTACTCAGCGGTGGTAAGGCCGGCCAGACCGATGCGCAGACGCGCTCCAGGCGGCTCGTTCATCTGACCATAAACCAAGCAGGTCTTGTCGATAACGCCAGACTCGCTCATCTCGAGGAACAGGTCGGTGCCCTCGCGGGTACGCTCGCCGACACCGGTGAACACCGAGGTGCCGCCGTGCTCCTGGGCGAGGTTGTTGATAAGCTCCTGAATCAGAACGGTCTTGCCGACGCCGGCGCCGCCGAACAGGCCGGTCTTGCCGCCACGGATGTAGGGCTCGAGCAGGTCGACGGCCTTGATGCCGGTCTCGAAGATCTCGGTCTTGGTGGTGAGCTCGTCAAAGCGGGGCGCTGCATGGTGGATGGGGTAGAACTCCTCCACCTCGGGCATGGGCTTGCCGTCGACGGGCTTGCCCATGACGTTCCAAATGCGACCGAGCGTCTTGGGACCAACGGGCATCTTCATGGGCTCACCGGTATCGGTGGCGATGAGGCCGCGCTGCAGGCCGTCGGTCGAGGACATGGCGACCGTGCGGACGACGCCGCCCGGAAGCTGGCTCTCGACCTCAAGGATCGTGCTCAGATGACCGATCGGGGTCTCGGCCTCGACCGTGAGCGCGTTGTAGATCGGGGGCACCGCGCCGTCAAACTTGACGTCGACGACAGGGCCGATGATTCGCACGATGCGACCATCACCGGCAGTCGTCTTCTTGGTGGCTTCCTCGACCGCAAGCTTTACGGTGTTATTAGCCATTACTGTTCCTCCAATGCTGAGGCTCCGCCGACGATCTCGTTGATCTCGGTCGTGATCGAAGCCTGGCGCACGCGACTATACGTGCGGGTAAGGGTCGAGATGATCGCGGTGGCGTTTTCCGTCGCGGAGTGCATGGCCTTGCGGCGTGCACCCTGCTCGGCAGCCGCCGAATCGATCAGGGCCTGGTAGATGACCGTCAGGATATAAGACGGCACAAGCTTGCCGAGAACATGCTCGGGAGAGGGCACGAACTCGAACGTGGACGAGATGCGCTTAGGGGCGTCGGTCTCGTTCTTACGCGGACCGTGGGCCATAGCGATCATCTCGGGGTCGAGCGGCAACAGATGCTCGACGCGAAGCTCCTGATCCACGCGGTTCTTGGCGTGGTGGTAGACAAGCTCGACACGGTCAAGCTCACCGGCACGATACGCATCGCAGATATGAGAGGAAATCATGCGGGCCTGATTGAAATCGGGCTCAGAGGAGTTGCCCTCAAAGTGCATGACAACGTTTGCGCGGTCACGGAAATACGTGACCGGCTTACGCCCGCACGCGATGATCTCGCACTCGATGCCGTCGTTCGCCCAAGAAGCGGCGAGCTTTTCGGCCGTGCGCTCCACCGTCGTATTGAAACCGCCGGCAAGGCCGCGGTCCGAGGCAATAACGACAATCAGGCCATGCTTGACGCTCTCATGCTTCTGCAGCATGGGATCGGTGCCCGAACAGGAGGCGTCGCCGGCGACCGTCAACATGACGTCGGTCAGCGCCTCCTTATAGGGCTCGGCCTGCTTGGAGCGATCGAGGGCACGACGGATCTTGGCCGTAGAGACCATCTCCATCGTGCGCGTGATCTGCTTGGTCGTGGTAACCGAGGAGATTCGCTTCTTAATGTCGCGAAGGTTGGCCATGGGGCTTAGTTCTCCTCTGATCCAGAAACATCCGAATGGTGCTTGGCCATGAACTGCTGCTTGAAGTCGCCGATGACGCGCAAGAGCTCAGCCTTGGTGTCATCATCGATCTTCTTGGCGCGAACCTTGTCGAGCAGCGAGCCAAAGCCATTGTCCATGTACTCGATGAGCTCGGCACGGAAGGGCAGCACGTCGGCGATCTCCAGGTCATCCAGGAAGCCCTCGTTGCCAGCGAACAGCGTAACGATCTGCTCGCCAACCTCAAACGGCTTGTAACGCGGCTGCTTCAGGAGCTCGGTCATGCGAGCACCATGGGTCAGCTGCTTCTGAGTAGCCTCGTCGAGGTCGGAGCCGAACTGCGTAAAGCCAGCGAGCTCCTGGTACGAAGCGAGGTCCAGACGGAGGTTGCCGGCGACCTGCTTCATGGCCTTGGTCTGCGCATCGCCACCGACGCGGGACACGGAGATGCCCACGTCGACTGCCGGGCGCTGACCCTGGAAGAAGAGCTCGGACTGCAGGTAGATCTGACCATCGGTAATGGAAATGACGTTGGTCGGAATGTAGGCCGAGACGTCGCCGTCCTGGGTCTCGATGATCGGCAGTGCCGTCATGGAGCCGTAACCGTTCTTCTTGGACATCTTGACGGCACGCTCGAGCAGACGAGAGTGCAGGTAGAAGATGTCGCCAGGATAGGCCTCGCGTCCGGGCGGACGATGCAGCGTCAGCGACATCTGACGGTAGGCCACAGCCTGCTTGGACAGGTCGTCGTAGATGACGAGCACGTGGCCGCCGGGGTTGGTCTCGCTGGCGGGCTTGCCGTCCTCGCCGTTGTACATGAAGAACTCGCCGATAGCGGCACCGGCCATAGGCGCGATGTACTGCATAGGGGCGGAATCGGCAGCGGTGGCCGAAACGATGATGGTGTAGTCGAGCGCACCGTGCTGAGCGAGGGTCTCGCGGATGTTGGCAACCGTGGAGGCCTTCTGGCCGATGGCGACATAGATGCAGACCATGCCCTTGCCGCGCTGGTTGAGGATAGCGTCGATGGCGATGGCGGTCTTACCGGTCTTACGGTCGCCGATGATGAGCTCACGCTGACCGCGGCCGATAGGCACCATGGAGTCGATGGCCAGCAGGCCGGTCTGAACCGGCTCGCACACCGGGGTACGGTCGATGACACCGGGGGCCTTGAACTCGATGGGGCGACGGTGCGTGGCGACGATGTCACCCAAACCGTCGATAGGCTGGCCGAGCGGATTGACGACGCGGCCGAGCATGGCGCGGCTCACAGGGATATCCATAATGCGGCCAGTGGTGCGGCACTCGTCGCCTTCCTTGATGGCGTCGACGGCACCGAACAGAACGGCGCCGACCTCGTCACGGTCAAGGTTCTGGGCAAGGCCGAAGACGGTCTCACCGGTATCGGAGCTCTTGAACTCCAGAAGCTCGCCTGCCATGGCGCTCTTGAGGCCGGAGACGCGCGCGATACCGTCGCCTACCTCGTCGACCGTTGAAACCTCATGCGTATCGACCGTCGCGGAGAGGCTCGTGAGCTGCTCCTGCAGTTTCTTGGCGATATCCTGGGCATTGAGGGTTTCGGACATTAGGCTTCACCTCCGTACGAATTAGCAGAGTTTGCGAGGGTCTCCTGCGCGATGCGCAGCTGCGTCTTGACGGAAATGTCACGACGCTCGCCGCGGGCCTCGAGCACCAGGCCGCCCACGATAGACGGGTCGACCTGCTCGATAAGGAATACCTTGCGGCCGAAGTCCTGCTCGCATTTCTTAGTGATGGTTTGACGCAGCTCGTCGTCGAGCGGGATCGCCGTGGTGACGGTCACGCCCACTACATCCTCGTCTTCCTCGGCAACATACTTAAAGGCAGCTGCCACCTTGGGAAGAAGGTCGAGCTGGTCGCGCTTGGACATGGTGTCGAGCACAGCGATGATCTCGGGGCTGGCGCTAGCCAGACGCTCGATCATCTCGAGGTCCTCGAATACATGGTTCTCGGCCTTGGCGGCTTCCAAAAGGGAGCGCGCGTAGGTCTCGAGCACCTTGTCCTGATAGCGGCTAGTCGGCATTCAGGCTACCTGCTTCCTGGATGTAGCGCTCGATGAGCTTCTTCTGCTCGGCCTCGTCCTCGAGTGCCTCGCCCACGATCTTGGTGGCGACGGCAACGGACAGGTCGGCGATAGAGCTCGCGGCACCGGCGTAGATGGACTTGCGCTCGTCCTCGACGGTCGTGTGGGCCTTGGCGATGATCTCCTCGGCCTCCTTGTGAGCAGCCTCGATGATACGGGCGCGCTCGGACTCGGCGTCCTTACGGGCCTCGAGAACGATGTCGGCAGCCTGACGACGGGCGTCGGTAACGATCGAGTCGGACTCAGCGCGCTTGGCGATAGCCTCCTGCTTGGTCTTCTCGGCCTCGTCGAGGCTCTCCCCGATCTTCTTGCCGCGCTCCTCCATGGTTTTCATGATGCCCGGCAGGGCGACCTTGGCCAGCACGATCCAGATGATCAGGAAGGCGATAAGCGCCGGGATGAACTCCGCCATCTTAGGGATGAGGATGTCCGCACCGGCAGCGCCGTCCTCGGCGAACGCGGAAACCGGCATGAGCAGCGCGGCCGCGGACGCGGAGAGTGCGATCGCGCTCTTCTGGGATGAAAGATTCATACTTGACGCTCCGTGCTATTTAACGATCAGCGCGACAACGAAGCCGATCAGAGCCAGAGCCTCGCCGAAGGCGGAGCCCATGATGAAGACGGTGAACACGCGGCCCTGGACCTCAGGCTGACGGGCCATAGCACCCGTAGCACCCAGAGCAGACAGGCCGATAGCAAGACCAGCGCCGATAACACCGAGACCGTAACCGATAACTCCCACGATTCCTCCTTTGTCGTGCGTGTCTTATTTCACGCAGGATAACCTTTTTTATAACTGCCGGGCTCCATGGGTACGGGCACCGGCGGTTTAACGAATTGCTTACCTTTAAGGCGCGAGCGGAAGGCTACTCCTCCTCCGCGACCTCCTCTGCCTCGGAGACATACACGGCGGTAAGGACCGTGAAGACGTAAGCCTGGATGGCGCCGACCACAAGCTCGATCGCATAGATCAGGATGAGGATGGCAAGCCAGGCTAGCGAAGGCAGGGCGCCAACGGCGTGGGCCGCGGAAACCTGCTGAAGCAGCGGCTGCATGAACATGCTCGCCATGATGGCGAACGAGCCCATGACCACGTGTCCTGCGAACATGTTGCAGAACAGACGGACGGCAAGCGTGATGAGACGCAGGAAGGTCGAGAAAAGCTCGACGACCCACACAAGCACGTTCATCGGGAAGCTTACGCCCTGCGGGGCGAGGCTCTTGATGTAGCCGATCACGCCGTGAGCCTTGCATCCGTAGTAGATGAAATACACGAAGGCGAAGATGGCGAGCGCGGCGGTGGAGCCGATTGCGCCGGTGCCGGGCTTCATTCCCGGAATCAGGCCGATCATGTTATTGATCAGGATGAACAGGAAAAGCGAGCACAGGAACGGGAAGTGCTTCTTCCAGTTCTCACCCACGACGCCCTTGCCGATATCGTTCTCGACGTACTCGATGATGTACTCGAAACCGTTGACGAAGAAGCCCTTGGGGACCAGGGTCTGCTTCTTCTTGAACACGGCCAGGACGATCAGGAGCACGATCGTGGAGACGATCAGCCAAAACGAGTACTGCGTGATGCCGCAGCTCAGATCGCCCACGACAGGGGTGGAGCTGAACTCGCTGACCAGATGATTAATCTCATCAGGCAGCTTTTCAAAAATTTCCACGACTTACCTTTCGACCTCATGAGGATCTCGCAGCGCCTTGACGACACGAACCGTGCAGGCAGCCATAAAGGCCACGAAGCCGATCGCCTCGCCCAGGAGGAACATGCGAAATGCCTCTCCGAACAACACAAACACAACCAAGGTAAAGACGAGCAGGGCGATTGCCGAGACCGCAAGACTCACCATACCCTTGAGCATGTCCGCATTCTGTTTATCGTCAAGAACCGGCTTGAGCGTAAAGACAAAGGGAAGGAAGGCAATTGCGCCCGCGATGGCGCCTGCAACGATAGCGAGCAGATCGGCTATCTGAAACACTGGCGTCCTCACTTTCCTTTTTAACGCTTCACAGAACAGTTCCCGCCAAACATTGGTGACTATTGTACGAGCCAATCGCTAAAGTACAACCGAAAAAGCATCGGTTAATACGCACCTGTTCGTTTTCTTAAGACCTTCTTTATGCCGCAGGTACGGTAATACGTTTTTCTCGAACCCTGCAGGGCAAAACGTCCGTTAACAGGAGTGCGCGCGGTCGCCTTTTGTTCGTCCGCGCGCACCGTTTCTTCGTATTTGCAGCCGCGGCCGTTTAGCCCAGCGACTAGAGCGTGCCGTAGATGCGGTCGCCGGCGTCGCCGAGGCCGGGAACGATGTAGGCAGCCTCGTTGAGATGGTCGTCGATGGCGCAGGTATAGATATGTACATCGGGATCCTTCTCGGTCAGCGACTTGAGGCCCTCGGGGGCCGCGACGATGCACAGCATGCGGATGTCCTTGACACCGCGCCCGCGCAGGTAGCTGATGGCCATCTCGGCCGAACCGCCCGTGGCGAGCATGGGGTCGACGACCAGGCAGATGCGCTGGTCGATATCCTTGGGCATCTTGCAGTAATACTCGTGCGGCTCGTGGGTGACCTCGTCGCGCTCCATGCCGATGTGGCCCACGCGAGCGGAGGGCACCAGGTCGAGGATGCCGTCGACCATGCCAAGGCCCGCACGCAGGATGGGCACGATGGCGAGTTTCTTGCCGGCGAGCTGCTTAAACGTTGCGGTGGTGATAGGGGTCTCGACCTCGACGTCTTCCATAGGCAGGTCGCGCATGGCCTCGTAGCCGTCAAAAAGCGCGAGTTCGCGCACGAGCTGACGGAACTGGTTGGTGCCGGTGTTTTTGTCGCGCAGGATCGACAGCTTGTGCTGGACGAGCGGGTGATCGACAAGCGTCACACGGGACGCATCGTAGGTGACGGTCATGGGTTGATTGCCCCTTTCGTTGCGGCCGCAAAACGGCCTTGCTGACAAGGCGCGCAGCAATGTTGCCGCCGCACGCCATGCATTAGTTTAGCGGTTTGTTGTATCGAGCAGCCCATCGCAGCCCTACTGTGCGGTACTGAGCGAGCGCCTGACTGCATCACACCAGCCCGCAAGGTTTTGTTCGCGGCGCTCGGCGGACATGTGGGGAAGGAAGGTCCTAACGATCTGGCATTTTGCTCCAGCTCTTCCAGGTCTTCCCAATAGCCGACGGCAAGACCCGCCAAGTACGCGGCACCGATTGCCGTGGTCTCCACCGTCTCGCATTGCAGCACGGGAATATCCAGCAGGTCGGCCTGGAATTGCATGATGAACTCGTTGCGCGAGGCACCGCCATCGACAGACAGGCGCTCGATCGAAAGCCCCACGTCCTGCTCCATGGCGCGCAGCACGTCGTAGCTCTGATATGCCATGGATTCGCAGGCGGCACGTACGATGGTCGCACGGCTCGAGGCGCCGGTCAGACCGCACACGATACCGCGGGCATGCGGGTCCCACCAGGGAGCGCCCAGACCCGCAAAGGCGGGAACGAAGTAGCAGCCCTCGTTGTCGCTAATCGAAGCGGCGAGTTGTGCCGACTCGCTCACGCTCGAGATGATGCCCATGTTGTTGCGAAGCCAGTTCATGGTGGAACCGGCAGCAAAGATGGAGCCCTCGAGCGCATAGCTGATCTTCCCGTTCGCAGCGATACCGATGGTGGAGACCAGACCGTTCTTGGATTCGACGATCTCGTCGCCGGTGTTCATGAGCATAAAGCAGCCCGTGCCATAGGTGTTTTTGGTCTGGCCGGGATGGAAGCAGCAGTGACCGAACAGCGACGCCTGCTGGTCGCCCGCCACACCCATGATGGGCGGCATGTTGGTCATGATGTCGCTCGCGACGCGGCCGTAGTCACCCGAGCTCCAGCGAACCTCGGGCATCATGGAACGTGGAACGTCAAAGAGCGCCAGCAGGTCGTCGTCCCAATCGAGCGTATAGATATTAAAGAGTGCCGTGCGGCTGGCATTGGTGTAGTCGGTGGCAAAGACCTGGCCGCCGGTGAGGTTGTAGATGAGCCAGGTGTCGATGGTGCCAAACATGAGGTCGCCCGCCGCCGCGCTCTCGCGTGCGCCGTCGACGTTGTCGAGAATCCACTGTACCTTGGAGGCCGAGAAATACGGGTCGAGCGTGAGTCCCGTGCGGGAGCGCACCAGCTCCTCGCAACCCTGTTCAACCAACGCGTCGATTGCCGGCGCGGTACGGCGGCACTGCCATACGATGGCGTTATAGATCGGCTGACCGCTCACGCGGTCCCAGACCACCGTGGTCTCGCGCTGGTTGGAGATGCCGATGGCGGCAATGCGGTCGGAGTGGATACCGCTCTTAAACTGGACTTCCATCATGACGGCGATCTGGCTGGCAAGGACCGCCATGGGGTCTTGCTCTACCCAACCGGGACGTGGGAAGCTGGTTTTGACGCTGCGACGTGCCTGCGCGACGATGCATCCGTACTCGTCGACGATGGTCGCAAGTACCGAGGTGGTGCCGCAGTCGAGCGCCATGATGTAGGAACCGCCAAAGTTAAACGAGGCATCTTCCATGCCCAGGCTGCCCAGATTCAACGACATCGCTTACACCTTTCTATTGCATCGGGTCGGACAGGACCCGTTCGATCTCTGATGCGGGAAGTGCGCCTTGGCGCAGGATCTGGAGCCCGCCGTGCTGGAACGACACGATGGTCGAGGCGTCGCGACACGGGGTCTCACCGGCGTCGACGGCAACATCGACCCCCTCCAGGATGCGACCCTCGACGGCGGCAAAGCTTGCCGGCGAGGGCGCACCGTGCGTGTTGGCGCTGGTGCAGGCAAGGGGGCTGCCACAGGCGCGAATGAGCGCCTGCACCACGGGCGAGGCCGAAGCGCGAAGTGCCACCGTGTCGTCGGCGGCGCGCATAAAGGTCGGCACGCAGGGGGCCGCCTTGACCACGATAGTCAGGGCGCCCGGCCAGCATCGTCGGGCGAGCACGCGGGCCTCGTTAGGGATATCCACGCCATAGCGGTCGAGCGCTTCGACGCCATCGACCAGCCAAGCGACGGTTTGCGTGAGTTCACGTTGCTTGAGAGTGAAGATGCGGCGGTAGCCGGTACCGAGCGCAGGGACCGCGGCGCCATTGACGGTGGCTTGCGGGTCGCGCGGCCACGAGGGGGATTCGCTTGTGTCTTGGGGTGCGGCGTCCGAAAAGGCGTTAACTGCCACAGCGACACCATAGACGGTCTCGGTCGGGATCAGGGCCAGACCGCCACAGCCGAGCACCTCGGCCGTGTGCTCGACGGCAAGCCGATGCGGCTCGCGCGCTCCCTCGTATACCCGATAGACCGTCTGCATGTGTATGCCAGCCCCTTACGCTCTGGTGCAAGTTTGTTTACTGTGGGGCATTCTCGCACGAAACGTTCAATCTATTTGCCCAGAGCGCATGTTGGTTTGGTGAGCGGCTCTAGTAGTCGGTGAAAGTAAGGGGGTTATTGGACGGCTACGAACTTCTTTGGTCTTCCGGCGTGACGTTCTTGGGCGGCGTAACGCTCGATACTGTCTATCGTTATCATCCGACGGCCGTCGACGAGTTCAACATCGAGTTTGCCGGCTTTGACCAGCGCGGTAATCCGCGGAGCGGAGACTTTGAGGTCCAGCGCTGCGTCTTTAAATGTTCGGCACGCCGCTTCCCGAGCGTCCTCGTGGTCGATTTCGACTGAAAGGGCCACGACCTCGGCCGAGCGTTCGTACCCTGCCGGAGTCAAACCGTTGTTGAGGTCGTCGGCCAAAAACGCCATCAGTGCCTCGGTAGCATGGGCAATCGCTTCTTCGCGCGTATCGCCATCGGCAAAGGCGCCGGGAATCTGCGGGAAGCTAGCGCAGTAACCGTCGTCTTCTTTTATGAGAACGCAGTCATAGGTAAATCGCTGCCTCATTTTGCCTCCAACTACCATCCAGCTTGGCGACGAATACTTGCCCACGTGCCCTTCTTTGGTCGATCACCACCAGAGCCGTTCACGGTGACAACACGGTCACCAGAAACATACTTAGCATGACTACCGACTTGCGCGACCTTCACGAATCCATCGTGCTTGAGTAGGGCAATGATTTCCCGAAAGGTAGGAGGTTGCATGGGCCGACCTCTTTCAGCCGTCCTAATTATAAACTAATTTATAGTTTTTGCTAACCAGTTAATAAATATTACTGGCGCTGTTTGGGCTCGGTGACGATGGCTCGGACGATGCGGGGGCGATCGGTGAGGTCGTGGACGATGCGCACGTCCGACAGACCCGCTTGGCGGCAGAGCTCGGCCGCAGCGTCGAGCGCGCCCTCGTAGAGCTCGCAGGCAAAGAGGCCGCCGGCGCGCAACATGTAGGGCGCCGCGTTGAGCAGGCGACGGAAGATATCGAGGCCGTCGGCGCCACCCTCGAGCGCCAGATCGGGCTCAAAGTCCTTGACCTCGTGCGGCAGCGAGCGCATGACATCGGTGGGGATGTAGGGCGGGTTGGAGACGAGTACGTCAAAGGTGCCCCACTCTTCACGGGGAATGGAGCTCACCAGGTTCGTGAGGCTGAAGGCGACCTCATCGGACGTGAGGCCAAGCGCATCGCGGTTTTTGGTAGCAAGGTCGATGGCGCGCGGCTCGATATCGGTAGCAGTGCAGGTGACGTGGCCGCGACGCTCCCAGGCGATCGAGAGCGAGATACAGCCCGTGCCGCAGCCGACCTCGAGAACGCGGGCAGTGCGGGGCTCGGCTGGGGCAGGCGCAGCGGCATCCTGAGCTGAAACCGTCTCCTGGTCGGCACCCTCGATGGCGATGCCGCATTCGTCGAGCTCGGGCTCGGCGGCTTCCGCGGCTTCGGCTTCTGCTGCTTGCGCGGCGGCTTCCTCGGCCTCGCGATCGGCCAGTTCCTCGGCATAGGCACGGCTGCCCAGTACGTCGCCGCCTAGCGCCGCCTCATCGGCAGCCGTCAGGTTAGCGGCACGGCGCTCGGCAGTCGCCCGTTCGTCTGCCAGCGCGGCCTCGGCCTTGCGTGCCTCCTCGACCTCATCGTTCCAAGGCAGCTCAACACGCTGACGGGCAGCAGCCTCGGGGCTCAGCACCTCGGCATCCAGATAATTGAGGACTTCCTCGACGAGCATCTCGGTTTCGGGGCGCGGAATGAGCACACCGGGAGCGCACGCGACGTCAATCATGCGAAACTGCGTGCTGCCGGTAATGTACTGTAGCGGCTCGCCTTTGGCGCGACGAACGACGGCCGCATGCATGGTCTCGAGCTGGGCCGCGTTAAGCGTCTCGTCCATACGCATATATAGGTCAATGCGCGCCAGGCCCGTGGCGGCGCACAGCAGCCACTCGGCAGAAAGACGGGGGTGCTCCTCGCCGCGCTCGGCCAGGTACTCCTTGGTCCACTCGAGACAACGCTTGATGGTCCAGATCTCGTTTGCCATGGGGTCCTCCCCTCTTAAGCGCCGGGCGGCGCGCGAATGTCGGAGCAGATTGTAAGCGAGGCCAGCGCTTGGCAAGGGACGATTGAAGGCGATTATCGAGAATCAGCCAGAATTTTGTACCGAGCTCGCTCAAAGTGTTCGTTCGTCGACGTCTAGATTTGCATTCGTCAAGCTTTTGGCAAGGTTGCCCCAAAACTGACCAATATCTAACCAAGAACTTGCCACATCGCTTGACGCACGACCCATCAAAAATCGCTCCGCGACTTCTTGAACGATATTTTGAGCAATATTTTCGATAGCGGACTTATGCCGTCAATTACCTTAAGCAGGTAAGCAGCTCAAATGACATCACAGCCGACTGAATAAAATATCAAGGCAATGTCACCAATGACTCCCTACGGATCATTTGACAACCAAGGAAAACGCCGATGTTTTGGCAATGTCAGCGAGCGCCGCCCAGAGCGAACAAGTTGGCATGAAAAAGGCAAGGCATAGACCTTCTGGTCATGCCTTGCCTTTTGAATGACAAATTGTCGCTCTGGGCGGCGCGCAGCGTCGAGTCGTTACGCGGTTTGTAAAACCGCGTAACCTACACGGCCTGTGCCAGCTTCTCGGCACGCTCGGCGGCGGCGAGCGCCTCGATGACGGTGCCGAGCTGGTCGCCCAGGAGGACGCCGTTGTAGGTGGAGTTGAAGCCGATGCGGTGATCGGTCACGCGGTCCTGGGGCTGGTTGTAGGTACGGATCTTCTCGGAACGGTTGCCGTGGCCGATCTGGCTCTGGCGCTCGGCACCGAGCTCCGCCTGCTGCTTCTCGAGCTCCATCTCGTACAGACGGGCGCGCAGCATCTGCATGCAGACTTCGCGGTTCTGGATCTGGGAGCGCTGTTCCTGCGACTGCACCACGGTGTTGGTGGGCAGGTGGGTAATGCGCACGGCGGAATACGTGGTGTTAACGCACTGACCACCAGGGCCGGAGGCGCAGTAGGTATCGATGCGCAAGTCGGACTGGTTGATCTGAACGTCGATTTCCTCGGCCTCGGGAAGTACGGCGACGGTAGCCGTGGAGGTCTGAATGCGGCCCTGGGACTCGGTCTTGGGGACGCGCTGGACGCGGTGCACGCCGGACTCGAACTTCATGACGGAGTAGACGCGGTCGCCCTCGACCTTGAACTCGATGGACTTAAAGCCGCCGGCCTCGCTGGGGCTGGAATCGAGCACAGTGGTCTTCCAGCCGCGCGATTCGCAGAAACGCTGATACATCTTGTACAGGTCGCCGGCAAAGATGGCTGCCTCATCGCCACCGGCGGCGGAGCGAATCTCGACGATGGTGTTCTTGTCGTCGTTGGGGTCGCTCGGGATGAGCATGTACTTAATGTCTTCCTCGAGCTGGGGAAGCTTGGCCTCGTTTTCGGAGATGTCCATCTGGAGCATCTCCTTCTCATCGGCATCGGTGGTATCGTGGAGCATTTCCTTGGCAGCCTCGATGTCATCGAGCGCGCCGATGTACTCGCGCGAGGCGGCGATGAGGTCGGACTGGTGCGCGTACTCCTTGTTGAGACGCGTGAACTCCTTAATATCGGAGGCGACGGCCGGGTCGGAGAGCTTCTTCTCGAGCTCCTCGTAGGCCTTGATAATCTTTTCGAGCTTGTCGCGCATGGCGGGACTCCTTTATATGCGTGAAGGTGAAAATCGGCAGAATTGATGGGGCGCGGGGCGCCGATGCGGGGGTAAGCCCGGCTAGAACATGTCGATCTTCAGATACATGCGCATCCCTTCGCGTATGGGGTACATAGTTGCGGTCTAACCCATACATGATAGCGTGCGCAGGCAAACCTGCATATAACCCGCACGGAATGAGCGGACGTAGCCGTAGGAGCGTTCCTTTACGACTAGTCGTTTAAGAACGTCCCCAACGGCTAACAAAGGGACTGTCGCTTTGTCGAATTCTAGAGCGTTTGGAGCAGGGAGATGAGAAAACGGATGCCCTGGAGGTAGGCTCGGCGGGTGATGCGCTCGTTGGTGCCGTGGACGCCGCGGTCGCACTCGTCATCGTCGACCACAAAGGCCGAGAAGCGAATGCACTCAGGGCAAATGCTCTGGTAGTTGGCAGCGTCGGTCGCGCCAATCACAGTCGAGGGCACAATTGCCACTGGCTCGAATGATCCGTTTTCCTCCGTCCCCTTTGGATCACGGAAATAGCGGGCGGCGATGGAGCGAACCGCCTCGAGGCCGGGACCACCGATGCGCGGGGACGGCGAGGGTTCGGAGCTGCCGGGGCCCAGCTCCACTTCGACACGACCGGCAAGGTCCGCCCCGGCAACCGCCTCACGGCAGCGCGCCACAACGTCGGCCACGCTCGTGCCCTCGAGCATGCGGAAGTTGATGTTGGCCCACATATCCTGCGGCATCACGTTAGCACCGGTGCTACCGCCCTCGATTTGGGTCGGTGCACAGGTGGTGGTCACGAGCGGATAGAGCTTCTTGCTGGCGAGGCACTCGCGCACGATGGTGTCCTTGTTGGCGGCAATTTCATCGGCCGTGTAGAGCTCCAGCTCGACGAGCTGTGCGGCAAGCAGGTCCGTGACGCGCGTCGGCCACTCGATATCGCAGATTGCGGTGATGGCACGGCTCAACACCTCGAGCGACGTGCCGCCGTAGGGGTTGGAAGAATGCCCACCCGCGCTCTTTGTCTTGAGCACAATGTCGGCATAACCCTTCTCAGCCAGGTCGGCGTGCATGAGCCAACCCTCGCCCGCGTTGTACTCGGCAGCCGAAACAATACGGTAGTCACCCTCGTCGATCAGATATTCAAGTTCAACACCGCGCTCCTCGAGCACGCGGCCGATAGCTCCAGCGCCGTACTGCGTGGTTTCCTCGTCCTGGCCAAAGGCGAGCAACAGCGAACGCTTGTGCTCCCAGCCGTGCGCCAACGCATACTCAACCGCCTCGAGAATGCCTGCGACCTGATCCTTCATGTCGATAGCGCCGCGACCCCAAATGTAGGTGTCGTCCACCTGTCCGCTAAAGGGGGCGTGCGTCCAGTCGGCCTCGGTACCCGGCACCACGGGGACCACGTCCATGTGGCCCATGAGCATGACGGGTTTGAGGGCGGAGTCGGAACCGCCAAGCGTCACCAACAGCGAGTGGTCGATAAGCTCGACCTCGCCCGCCGCGAACACGTGCGGCCAGGCCTGCTGCATATAGGCGCGCAGGTCGTCGAAGGGCTGCCAGTCCACCGCCTCGGCATCCATGCTCGAAATGGTCGGAAACGACAGCACGCGGCCCAAGCGCTCGCACGCACCAGCCTCGTCTATATCGGCAAAATCGTCCTCATGCGCAAAGAAGCGCCAAACCTCGGCCATGACATCCTTTCGATTGTGATGACGAGGGCCGCCCCACCGGAGCGGCCCTGCCACGTAAGCGTTTGCGGTCGGCTATTTATCCTCGAGATAGCGCGAGAGGAACTCGCGGGTGCGCTGGTGTTTGGGGTTGCCGAAGAGCTCGGCCGGCGCGGCATCCTCGTGCACCACGCCCTTGTCCATAAAGACCACGCGGTCGGACACCGTGCGGGCAAAAGCCATCTCGTGCGTGACGACCACCATGGTCATGCCGTCGGCAGCGAGCTTGCGCATGACCTCGAGCACCTCTCCCACGATCTCGGGGTCGAGTGCGGAGGTCGGCTCGTCGAACAGCATGATCTGCGGATTCATGCATAGGGCACGAGCGATGGCAACGCGCTGCTTTTGGCCGCCGGACAGGCGACCCACGGCGGCGTGCGCGAACTTTTCGAGTCCCACACTCGTCAGATGCTCCATCGCAATTTTTTCAGCCTCGGCCTTGCTCATCTTTTTGAGCGTGACGGGCGCGAGTGTGCAGTTGTCGAGCACGTTCATGTTATTGAACAGGTTAAAGCCCTGGAACACCATGCCGATGTCCTCGCGCAGCTTGTTGATGTTGCAGCGCTCGGCCGTGAGGTCCTGGCCATGGAACCAGATGTGGCCCGCGTCCGGGGTCTCGAGCAGGTTGAGGCAGCGCAGAAACGTCGACTTGCCCGAGCCCGAGGCGCCGATAATGGTGACGACCTCGCCGGGATTGACGGACAAGTCGATACCCTTGAGTACCTCGAGTGAGCCAAAGCTCTTGCGCAGGCCCTCGACGCAGATAAGCGGCTCTTGGTTTTGCACGGCTGCTGCAGTGCCGGTAATGGCGGTATCTGCCATGATGATTCTCCTCGTCTTAAGCCTAGTTAGAGCTGGGCAGCGTGGCAGGAGCCTCGGCGCCGAGCTTTTTGCCAAAGGCCTCGAGCAGGCGGCTCGCCACGAGCGTCAGGATCAGGTAGACCACGAGCGCCACGCAGTAGACCTCCATCTGGCGGTAGTACACGCCGGCGACCGTGGTAGTAGCGTACATGAGGTCGAACACGCCGATGACCGAGAGCACCGACGAATCCTTGATGTTGATGATGAGCTCGTTGGTGAGCGCCGGGATCGCGTTTTTAATACCCTGGGGGAACACGACCTTGCGCATGGCCTGCCACTGCGACAGACCCAGCGAGCGCGCCGCCTCGGCCTGGCCGGGATCGATGGACTCGATGCCGCCACGCAGGACCTCCATCATATAGGCGGTGGAGTTGAGCGAGATGGTGACGAGGCCGGCAGTGAAGGTACTCCAAATCTGGTTGGCCTGGGCGGTCTCGAAGCCCATGCCGCGCAAAACGGTGAAGCCCGCGTAATAGATGAGCAGGCCCTGGACCATCATGGGCGTTCCGCGCACGATGGTGGAGTAAACGGTCGCAAAGCCGCGGCCGATGCTCTTAAAGAAGCGCACCAGATCGTTATCCACGCGGTCAAACGTCTGAATGCGCAGGAACACAAAGAGCAGCGCCAAGAAGAAGGCGATGACCGTGCCGAAGGTGGCAAGCGCGATGGTGATCTCGATACCGCGAATGAAGAAGTCGCCGCTCTTGTAGGTCATGTAGACCAGGCTCGACAAAAAGTCGCTGGGGTTGGAGTCCGAGACAATGCTCACCTGTACCAGGTCGATAAACGACATGACGCAGCGGTCGATGAAGAAGATCGCCGCGATGGCAACCACGACATAGCTGCCCAGGCGCGCGCCGCGACGGCAACGCTCGGATGCAAACGGCGACTTTTGGCGATAGTCATTCCAATGCATGAGCTTGGTGACGAGCGCTGCCGCCGATACGACAATCCAAGCCCACAGAATCGCCCAGAGGCAGTCCTGGAAAACACCCGTGGGCGCCAAGAAGCTCAGCGGCGTGGGGTTGCGCTGACTAAACGCCAGACCGAGCGCCGCGATAGCGCTCGTGCCCAGATACACATAACGGTGGTCGGCCTTGATAAAGGAGGCCAGACGATTGATGGTTTTCATGCTGCCTCCCTATGCCGGCTGACGGTCGAGGCACGCGTCCCACATTTGGTCGCGCTCCTCCTGGCTGATGCCCTTGAGCGTCTTATCGATAAGTTTGAGCAGTTTGTCCGATCCCTTGCGGCAGCCGACGTTTGCCGCGACCTCCTGCTTAAAGCCCTCGCCCTCGGCAAAATGAATGGGGACAATGCCCGGGTTTTGGGCCATATAGCCCTTCTCGTTCTCGGTGTTGTAGGTCACGGCGTCGCACGTGCCCTGCAGCAGATTCGAGAACACCGTGGGGACCGAATCGACCGGGTTTTTGTGCACAACGCCCGGAATCTCGTCGATGACGGTATCGAGCATCGTGTCCTTTTGGCCGAGCACCGTGGCGCCACTGAAGTCGCTGAGCTTGGTGGCGTTCTGGTAGGGCGAGCCCTCTTTTACGAACAGGCCAAAGTAGCCAATGAAGTACGGGTCGGAGAAGCCGACCGACTCCTCACGCTCGGGCGTAGCGCTCATGCCGGCGATGATGAGGTCGATCTGGCCGTTGTTGAGCGAATCGATAAGGCCCGAGAAGCTCTGCTTGACGGCAACGGGCTCGCCACCGAGGGCCTTGCAGACGATCTTGGCGATCTGCACGTCGTAGCCATCGGCATAGGCGCCCTGCACGTTGTCGATGGGAATGGTGAACTCGCTGGCCTCGGAAACCTGCCAGTTGTACGGGGCGTAGGCCGCCTCCATGCCAATGCGGATCTTATCCTTGCCGATAACGGAATCGGACAGGTCATCGCGACCGCCGCCCGTCGTGGGCTGGACCACCTTGAGTGTGGACGGACGCTGGCAGCCGGCAAGCGCGCCGGCGACAACGGTTGCGCTCGCAGCGAGGGCGCTACCCAAGAAGATGCGACGACTGCACACCGGCTGGGCCTGCGCGTCGCGCTGTAGTCGAGGTTGCATCTGATGCCTTCCTGTTTTGCTTTGCTGACAATAAGACAGGATATACGCCCGCAACCAGCAACGCGGCATGTGCGCGAAAAATTAATAGACACACAGTAGTCGTTTAAGAACATCCCCAATGGCTACCTACCAAAAAGCCTCCCTGCCGGATGTGGCAGGGAGGCTTAGCGGGCGGGAAGGGACAAAGGGACTGTCCCTTTGTCACATCTAGAGCAAGGTGACGCTAAAGCTACGTTTATCGGTAGCGCCGGGAGCCAAGGTGATGGTGTTGACCTTGTGCTCAAAGACGTCGTCCTCGGTGTCCATGGTGGTATGACCGGTCCAGGCTCGAGCGCCACAAACGGAGCGTCGTTGGCGGTAGACCACACGCCGATGTACTTAAAGCCCTCAAAGTCGATCTTGACGCCGTGGCCCGACTTGCGACCGCGCAGCGTGAGCGTGGAGCCCGGGGCATCGGTGAACATGATGGCATCGTTATCGAAGCTGCGGTGCGTAATGGGCAGCACGTCCGAGTTATCGGGAGCCTTGTAGCTACCCTCGAACGTCATAAGACCGTCGGGCGTGATGATGGGGGCCTCGTTAGTCCAAGCCTCGGTAAACGCCAGCTCGTAATCCTCGAATGCCTCGTCCTCGGCACCGGGGGCAGGCACGTTAAATGCGGGGTGGCCGCCCACCGAGAACGGCAGGTCCACGTCGCCGGTGTTGGTGACGGCAAAAGTCTGGGTAAGCGTGGCGTCGCCGGTTAGGGCATAGGTCATGTTGAGCTTAAAGTGGAAGGGGAAAGCCTTGAGCGACTCGGGCGTATCGGTGATCTCGTAGGTGACGGACGAGCCGTCCTCGGAGACCTCGACCAGCTTGTGCTCGACGATGCGCGCGAGTCCGTGGCGCGGCATCTCGCAGGTGCCGGCCGCAGACGTCGCCGTGTTGTTGCGCAGCGAGCCCACAATGGGGAACAGAATGGGCGCGTGCTTGCCCCAAAAGGCCGGGTCGCCCTGCCACAGATACTCGTTGCCGTTGAGGGCAAGGCTCGTGAGCTGGGCGCCCATGGAATCGATGGCCGCGGTAAGGCCGCCGCGCTTGATGGTGGTGACGGTAGACATGCTACTTCCTCCAAAAGTAAACAACAGTGTCGAGGGCTATTGTCCCACTCTTGGCGGCGGGGTTGAGCGTCAGGCGCAGTTATTGAGCAATAGCGTAAAGGTCAAACCCGCCCTGTGGCGTGCTATCGACCGTATCGGGCGCCTGTGAATTAAAGCTCACCGGAACCATGCGCTTTGAGGCGCGGTAACGCGTGCCGTCGGTGGCGACGGGCGGCTCATCGACCGTGAGCTCGTAGTCGCCGGGCTTGAGCTCGATACCGTCACCTTCGGAATTGACGTATTGATACTCGTCGATTGCTTGTCCCTTGAGCGTGCGACCCACGATATGGACGAGCATCTGGCTGTCGCCGCGGGCGGTGTCCCATGTCGCACCGTCCTTAACCTCGACCGACACATGCACCGAGCGCGTGCGGCTGAGCGATTGCTCGACAGACATCTCGACCTTGGCGGCGTCTTGGCGCTGCTGCTCGACATGACCCCAGATGCTGCCGATCGCCGAGCAAGCGATAACGCCGGCCATAAAGGCGATGAGAATGGGGCCGAGCGGAGAGCGACGGCCCGCGTCTTCCTCGCGAGCCAGGTTGGGGCGATGGGTGGGGGCGGGCGCCTGGGCACCCTGCGCGGGCACGTCGAGTATGCTGAAGGATGCCGTGCTGCCGGGGTCGATGGTATGGCGCGGCTGTGGGGTCTTTGCCGGCGAGATCGACATATCAGCCGGCTCGCCGAGCGTGGCCGTGGCATCGGCCTTCGCCTCGTCGGCCTCGGCCTGGGCCCAAGCCTGTTCAAAGGTTAGGGGTTCGGCGGCATCGGAGGCGGCTTCAGGCTCGACACCGGCATCGTTGCCGGTCTCGCCCTCGTCGCTCGACACGTCACACGGCGCGGGCTCGTCCCACTCTTCGTCCGGAGCCTCGCCCTCGCTATACCACCATTCAAAGTTATCGATATCCATACGGGGCGCCCCCTTGGCCTCGCAAATAAACACTTGCTAGCCTTATACCCCCAGATGACACGGGAGCTCGCCGGCACAGACAGGAAAAGCGTCACAACATTCGAGGCTTTTCCTCGTTTTCGAGATTTTCATCGAATGTTGTGACGGTTTGGTCGACTGGCTGGCAGCGCAATGCGACAAAGGGACTGCCCCTTTGTCGCATTCTGTTAGAGTTGCAGGGATTGAATCCCGCTTATTCATGCGACATTGGAGTGACAACCTTGACCGCCGCAACCACGCCTAAAAGTAAGTCAACCGCCGCCGCGCTCTCCCCCGCGCGCACCAGGCTCTGCCTAGCGCTGCTCGTGCTGCTGGGATTCTCGCTCGGCTGCTCCGAGTTCGTGGTCATCGGCATCGAAAGTGACTTGGCGACGGAACTCGGCATATCGCTTGCCGCTGCGGGCCAGCTCATCAGCGTTTTTGCACTGGTCTACGCCATCGCGACGCCGGTGCTTGCGCTCAGCACGGGGCGCTTCCGTCGTTACCAGCTGCTCGTGTGCTACAGCATTATCTTTGTGCTCGGCAATCTGGTCATGGCGTTGGCGCCCAACTTCCAGGTACTGTTTATCTCGCGCATTGTCCTGGGATCCGTCTCGGGCGCACTGCTCGCCGTGGGCGTGACGTACATCCCCGAGCTGCTGTCCCCGCAGCAAACTTCGCTTGCCATCTCGGTCGTGTACGGCGCGTTTTCCGTGGCGATGGTCTTTGTGACCTCGATTGGCAAGTTTGTGGCCGACACGCTCGACTGGCACGTGGCCATGTACGGTACGCTGACCTTTGCCGTTTTGATCTGCGGAGCGCTCGTGGCGTTTATGCCGCGCGCCGGACAGACCGACGAACCCGCTACCTTCCGCGAGCAGGCGGGTCTGCTACGCGAACCGAGCATCATCACCGGCATGCTCATCTTTTTGTTTGGCGTGGGATCAGTCTATGTGTTCTACGGCTACGTGACGCCTTATCTTGAGCAGGTGCTGGGCATGGGCACTGTTCAGGCGAGCACCACGCTTATGGCCTACGGCGTGTTCTGCCTGGTCTCGAACATCTTGGGCGGATGGATCGACGCGCGCTTTGGCATGAAGGCGCTGCTTGTGACGTTTGTGCTGCAAGCTGCGGCGTTACTCGGGCTGTTTGCCGTGGGCGACACCATGCCGCTCGCGCTGGTCTTTGTCTTTAGCCTAGCGCTGCTCATGTACCTGTTCTCGGTGTCATGCATCACGCACTTTATGGACGTGGCGCGCAGCCGCCATCCCAAATCGATGGTACTCGCGAGCTCGGTAGAACCCATGGCGTTTAACGTCGGCATTTCGTTTGGCACCGCAGTGGGCGGCGCCGTGGTGAGCAGCGTTGGCATTGCCTACGTTGGCGCGGTTGGTGCCGCGTTCTCGCTTGTGGCCTGGGCGCTTACGCTGGTGACGATTAAGCTGGCTCGCTGGGAGCGCAAGCGGGCGAGGGCGTAAGCGCAGATGCGATACTCGAGCTCGATGATGGCGATCGAAAGGAAACCGCATATGCAACGTGTACTGTTTATCTGCCATGGGAACATCTGCCGCTCGACGATGGCTGAGTCGGTGTTTACCGAGCTCGTGCGCCGCGCTGGGCGCGAGGCGGAGTTTGTCATCGATTCCGCAGCGACCTCAACTGAGGAGATCGGCAACCCGCCGCATCATGGCACGGTCGCCAAGCTGCGCGAAGTCGGGATTCCCGTCGTTGCGCACCGTGCCCGCCAGGTGCGTCGAGCAGAGTATGGCAACTGGGACCACATTGTCTATATGGATGCTGAGAACGCGCGTGGCCTGCGTCGCATCTTTGGCGACGACCCCGACGGCAAGATTACGCGCTTGCTCGATTGGACCGGGCGCCCCGGCGACGTGGCCGATCCCTGGTACACCGGCAATTTCGATGCCACCTACCGCGACGTGCTCGCCGGTTGCGCCGCTATGCTCGAGCAGCTGTAGGAAAGCGAGGTCGCAGGCCACGCCTTCGGCGCGAAACGAGCGTGGATAATCTCCCGCATGAAAAATGAGCGTGGATTTTCTCCCACTTTGAGCATTCAAGTGCGCTCTAAACGGGAGAAATCCACGCTCACCTATTCGTCGACGATCTCGGCAAGCCAGACGTTGAGGGTGTCGACCTCGGGGCAGCAGAACTTTGCCGTACCAGGCTCGTTGCCAGGCACGGTTCCGCCATAGCGCAGGATATCGATATAGGGAAAGCCCACATGGCAGGCCATGGCGCACATCTTGCCGCGGTCTCGGTCGAAGTCAAAAACGTCGCCCGGCTTGTGACCATGGTGGCAGCGGCACGCACCTAGCTGGTCCACGCAGCTCACGCGGATACGCGGACGCTTGCCACGCGGCGCGCCGAGCGGCTTGTTCTCGCCCGCAGCTTGACGCCGCCCTCGCCAGCATTACTCATGGTCGATCACGTCCAAGCAGGCCTCGATGGGCAGGCCGGCCGACTTGTCCTCTTGATCGGCATTGCGCTCGATAAGCTCAGCCACCACGCGCATGGCATCGGACGTCGCGCGCTGCAGACTCCAACCTGCCATAACGCGGCCGACGAGCACTGCCGAGAACGTGTCGCCCGTACCCGGGAAATAGACCGGAATGAGCTCAAAGGGAATCGTGAAGTACTCCCCCGCTACATGGTCGTAACCGATAACCGCGTTCGTGCCATTGACCACGGCGCTCGTAATGACCACCGACTTGGCACCCAACTCGCGCACGGCGTCCACAAGGGCGCGGGCCTCATCGGGCGTGATCTGCTCTGCAATAGGCGTATCGGCGAGCAGACAGGCCTCGGTGTAGTTGGGCACCGCGTAGTCTGCGCACTCCAGCAGGTGCCGCATGAGGCCAATCGTGGACTCGGGCACGCCGGCATAGAGCTTGCCGTTGTCACCCATGATGGGATCGACGAACACCTTGGTGCCCTTTTGCGCACGGCGGTGGCAAAAGTCCGAGATGATGCGCGTCTCTTCCTCGGTCACGATAAAGCCGGTCGAGATGGCGTCGAACTCAAAGCCGAGCTCCTCCCAGATAGCGAGGCTTTGACGCACGTACTCGGTGGTGTCGTGGATGTAGAACTTGGGGTAGTTGAGCGTGTCGGAAACGAGCGCCGTCGGCAAGTTATGGATACGGTAGCCCATGTGCGACAGCACCGGCAGCATGGCGGAAAGCGCGACCTTGCCGTAGCCGCACATATCGTTAATCAGCAGCAGCTGAGTGTTCTTCATGAATGTCCCCCTTGGGTCGGGCATGGCGCGACGGCACCACAGTGCAACCAAGTGTAGCGCAGGGAACGTTGTGAGCGGAGGCGAGCGGTGCGAAGTGCAAATTGTTGCGGAAAGGTTTCGGAAATGGGGGCTGTTTGCTCCATGGCGGCCTAGTTAATGCTACTCATATAGCGGCCTTGCCAAAAACTATGCCTATTTACTACGTTTAACCGCCCGCCTCTAACCACAACGAATTTCTCTCCAACAAAACCGCAGGTAGATAGCTTGCGTTTTTTCAGAAACAGCTGTTGTGGTCAGCGATGCTGGATTCATCGTAGTAATTAGGCATAGTTTTTGGCAAGGCCGCTTCGAAAGGCATCATCGCGGCCCAAAGTAATCCCTTTTCCTCCGTCCCCAAGGGATCACATGCACCGAAGCGGACCGTGGCGGAATCACATGTTGAGGACGGACAGCGAAAACGCTCCTAAGCGAGCAAGGTGGCGTGAAAGAGGAGGGCATAGGCCTTGTGGCCATGCCCGACGATTGAACGCCAGATTGCCGCTTAGGAGCGTTTGCAGCGTCGAGCGGTTACGGCGTTTGGCAAAACGCCGTAACTATAAGTTTGGTACCTTGACATTCATTTCTCATGCTCCTAGATTGGTTAGGCACAAAACAATTCCACTACCTAACTAAAGAAAGGAGCAACACTAATTCATGTGCGATGAACCTCTTAACCTTTGTTCGCATGAGCCCGGCGGCGACCCGTCACAGCCTGCGGATGTACCCGAAGCGGTCAGCGCCGAAGACAAGCTTGCCAAGCGCATCCTCAATAATCTGGGCTTTTGCGGCCATTACATGCACTTTCATGGCGGAGGCGTATCCGGCAAGGCGCCCATCATTTGCCTGCTGGCCAAGCAGCCAAACGGTGAGATGTCGCAGCAGGAACTCGGCATGCACTTTGACCTCAAACCGGGGTCGCTTTCCGAGATCCTGTCCAAGCTCGAGCTCAACGGCCTCATCGAGCGCAGCCGTAACCCCAAGGATCGACGGCAACTCACCATTCGCCTGACCGAAACCGGCCGGGAAAACGCCCGCATCGACCAGGCAGCCCGCATCCGCTTTAGAGAACGGGCCTTTAGCGCGCTCACCCACGACGAGCGCGAGGACCTCGCCGAAATGCTCGAT
The DNA here is from genome assembly GCA_003462965.1 of Collinsella sp. OF03-4AA. GTDB lineage: Bacteria > Actinomycetota > Coriobacteriia > Coriobacteriales > Coriobacteriaceae > Collinsella. Next base: position 70,045 of record QSCH01000003.1, on the reverse strand, counting down.
AAAATCCGCGTAACCTGGGAGGAACTGGATGATTAAAACCCTCATGGGCAGCATCCGCGACTATATGAAAGTCACCGTTGCTACGCCGTTGCTTGTGCTTGGCGAGGTGCTCTGCGAGATGCTGATTCCATTTATCACTGCCAACCTGATCGACGCCATCAAAGACGGCGCCACCGTAGCCGAGATGCTTCCCACCGCAGGCTTTTTGGTGCTCATCGCGCTGACGTCGCTTGCTTTTGGTGCCGCTGCCGGCGTCACCTGCAGCCATGCGAGCTGCGGGTTCGCCAAGAACCTGCGTCACGACCTGTTCTACAAGATCCAGACGTTCAGCTTTGCCAACATCGATGAGTTCTCGAGCTCCTCGCTCGTCACGCGCCTGACCACCGATATCAACAACGTTCAGCAGGCCTTTATGATGATCATCCGTATCGCCGTGCGCGCGCCGCTGGTCTTGATCTTCGCCTTTACCATGGCATTTATCATGGGCGGCAGCGTCGCCATGGTCTACCTGGTCATCATTCCGCTGCTGGGCTTTGGACTGTTCTTTATCATCTTTAAGGTGCGTCCCATCTTCTCGCGCGTGTTCCACAAGTACGACGCCCTTAACGAGTCCGTCGAGGAAAACGTCACCGGCATGCGCGTGGTCAAGAGCTATGTGCGCGAAGACTTTGAGAAGGAGAAGTTCGCGACCGCCGCACGCGACGTCCAGATGGACTTCACCCGCGCCGAGAAGCTGCTCGCCTTTAACAACCCCATGATGAACATCTGCGTCAACGGCGCGTTCGTCGTCATCATCTACCTGGGCTCCAAGCTCATCATCACGAGCCAGGGCACGCTGTTCGACGTGGGCCAGCTCTCCTCGACCTTTACCTATGGTTTCCAGATTCTCATGAGCCTGATGCAGCTGTCGATGATCTTTGTCATGGTGACCATGGCCGACGAATCGGCACACCGCATTGCCGAGGTGCTGGCCGCCGAGCCCACGATCGCCGATCCCGCCGAGCCCGTGCTCGAGGTTGCCGACGGTTCCATCGACTTTGACCACGTGAGCTTTAAGTATTCCAAGCATGCGAAGCGCCAGGCGCTCGACGATATCGACCTGCACATTACGAGCGGCGAGACCATCGGCATCATCGGCGGCACCGGCTCGGCCAAGTCCACGCTCGTTAACCTCATCGCCCGCCTGTACGACACCACCGAAGGCGCTGTGCGCGTGGGCGGCGTGGACGTGCGCGACTACGACCTGGACGCGCTGCGTCACCAGGTCGCCATGGTGCTGCAGAAAAACGTGCTGTTTAGCGGCACCATCGCCGAGAATCTGCGCTGGGGCGACCCGAACGCCACCGACGAGGAAGTCCGCGAGGCGGCACATCTGGCCTGCGCCGATGAGTTTGTCGACGGCTTCCCCAAGGGCTACGACACCTGGATCGAACAGGGCGGCTCTAATGTTTCGGGCGGTCAGAAGCAGCGCCTGTGCATTGCACGCGCCCTGCTGCGTCGCCCCAAGATCTTGATCCTGGACGACTCCACCAGCGCCGTCGACACCAAGACCGACGCTAAGATCCGCGCAGGCTGGCAAGCTATCTGCCCAACACGACCAAGATCATCATCGCCCAGCGCATCAGCTCCGTGCAGGACGCAGACCGCATCATTGTCATGGAGGGCGGCCGCATCGCACAGATCGGCAACCACGAAGAGCTGCTCAAGACGAGTGAGATCTACCGAGAGACCTTTACCTCGCAAAACAAGATGTCTGCCGAGGGCGAAGGGGCCGTCGAGGCCGACACCGAGGCATCCGCAACGCAAGCTCAGACCCAGGAAGGAGGCGAGGCACATGAGTAAGGCAACGACCGCCGAGCGCGCGCTCAACCGTAAGGGCGGCACCATGTCGCGCCTCATCAAGACGCTCTTTGGCTTCTATCCCGTGCTTTTGCCCCTTGTCGTCGCCGGCGTGGTGCTCTGCGCCATCATCAACTCCATCGGCGCGACCTTCCTGCAGAGCGCCCTGCAGATTATTAGCGAATCGTGGCAGTCGGGCGATTGGGAAGCCGCGCAGCCCAAGATCGCACAGCTCGTGACCACCCTCGCCTGCATCTACGGCGTCGGCGTCCTGTCCTCGCTCTTCTGGAACCGCGCCATGGCTATCGTCACGCAGGGCTCGCTGGAGAAGCTGCGCGAGATGATGTTCAACCGCATGCAGGACCTGCCGATCCGCTACTTCGACACGCACCAGCGCGGCGATATCATGAGCCACTACACCAACGACATCGACACGCTGCGCCAGATGATCAGCCAGTCGCTGCCCAACCTGCTCATGACGATCATCATCATCGTCACGGTGTTCTTTATCATGCTGTACTACAGCGTGTGGATGTGCCTGGTCATCATCGCCGGCGTCGCCTTTATGACCTTTATGACCAAGCTGCTCGGCTCCAACTCCGCGCGCTTCTTTATCGCACAGCAGACCGAGCTCGGCGTGGTCGAGGGCCATATCGAGGAGGTCATGAACGGCCAGAAGGTCGTCAAGGCGTTCTGCCACGAGTCTGCCGCCGAGGCTGATTTTGACGAGCGCAACGAAAAGCTCTTTGAGGTCTCCCAGAAGGCCAACATGTACGCCAACATCCTCATGCCCATCCTTATGAACCTGGGCAACCTGCTCTACGTGCTGGTCGCACTGGCCGGCGGCATTTTCTTGGCGCTGGGCGTGCCCAACCTGAGCATCTCGGGCATGGCGCTGTCCATCGCCGTCGTGGTGCCGTTCCTCAACATGACCAAGCAGTTCTGCGGACAGATCGGCCAGATCTCGCAGCAGATCAACGCCGTGGTCATGGGCCTCGCCGGCGCCGACCGCATCTTTGAGCTCATCGACGAGAAGCCCGAGGCCGACGAAGGCTACGTGACGCTCGTCAACGCGCAGGTGAACCCCGAGACTTGGGAGTTCGAGGAGGCCGACCACCACACCGGCATGTGGGCGTGGAAACATCCGCACCGCGCAACCGGCGAGATCGAATATGTGCCGCTGCGCGGCGACCTGGTCATGGACAACGTCGACTTTGGCTACACGCCCGACCACGAGGTGCTGCACGGCGTGTCCGTGTTTGCCAAGCCGGGCCAGAAGGTCGCGTTTGTCGGCGCCACCGGTGCCGGTAAGACGACCATCACCAACCTCATCAACCGCTTCTACGACATCGCCGACGGCAAGATCCGCTACGACGGCATCAACGTCAACAAGATCCGCAAGGCAGATCTGCGCCGCTCGCTGGGCGTCGTGCTGCAGGACGTGAACCTGTTCACCGGCACCGTGATGGATAATATCCGCTACGGCAACCTGGATGCGACCGACGAGGAGTGCATCGCGGCGGCCAAGCTCGCGGGGGCGGACGACTTTATCACCCGCCTGCCCGACGGCTACGACACGATACTCACCGGCAACGGCGCACAGCTGTCGCAGGGTCAGCGCCAGCTGATCTCGATCGCACGCGCCGCCGTCGCCGACCCGCCGGCAATGATCCTGGACGAGGCCACGAGCTCCATCGACACCCGCACCGAGGCCATCGTGCAGGAGGGCATGGACAAGCTCATGGAGGGCCGCACGACGTTTGTCATCGCGCACCGCTTGTCCACCGTGCGCAATTCCGACGCGATCATCTGCCTGGACCACGGCCGCATTATCGAGCGTGGTAACCACGACGAGCTGATCGCCAAGCGCGGATACTACTACCAGCTGTATACCGGTGCGTTTGAGCTCGAGTAGGACCGGCTACTGACGGAGGGTGCCCCGGGGTCGGCGGGGTAATTCCTCCGTGCTCAAACATTCTCGCTGCACTGCGAAACTGCGCGCGGAGGAAATACCCCGCCGACCCCGGGGCACCCTCCTGCGCGCAATCAGTCCGTCGTTTGGAGCGGAATGAAAGTTAGTGAGGCCCTGGCCGTTTGGCCAGGGCCTCGTTTTGTGGGCTTAGCGGTCCTCGCGTTGCGGACCGGCTGCCTCGGCTGTCTTTATTCGGTTCTTGTCGATGTACATGTTTTTGTCGGCCTGGGAAAAGAGCTCGCGCATCGTGGGCGGTTCATCATAATCACTAGAAAGCGCATAACCCACCGCATAGCTGATAGGCATGTCGGGGTGGGCCTCGGAATACTCGTTCACGCTCACACTAATCCGAGCGAGACAGGACTCCACGGCAGACCGATCGGCATCCCACAGCACCGCGATAAACTCATCGCCGCCGTCGCGACCCACAAAGCAGGCCTCTGACGCCACACGCCCCAGCTGATGGGCAAAAGAACGAATGTATTCGTCGCCTTTCTCGTGGCCAAAGCGGTTATTGACCGTATGCAGATTATTTAGATCGAAGACACACAGCGCAACGGGCGCTTCAGCGGAAACGGGATGCTCCTGGCCCAAGATTTCCTCGCACTTGTTCTTGTTGGGCAGTCCCGTAGCTTCGTCGAGATAAACTTTGCTCTGCAGCTCGCGATTGAGTGCGGCAGTGCGCACCGCGCGAACAAGTTCGACCGCAAAGGTCGTCACCAAGCCCACGATGTCGATGATCACCAAGCCCTCGAGATAGTTGAGCGCCGTAGCCTTCTCCTGGGAGTAGTCCTCAGCGAGCCTCGTGGCATCGTCACAAATACCAAAGAACTCCTCGCTCATGGCAATGATGTCGGTGTTCTCGTAGCCGACTTCGCGCACGCGGGCAATCTCGGTTCGAAGCTCGTCAAAATAGCTCGCGAGTTCGGTCATCTTTGCCTGATACTCATCGTCATCCAGACGGACGAGATTGAGGTCGTCGCTTCCGTAGCGCAAACCATTAATGTATGAATCAACGGCCTTGAGCAGGTCGTCTTGTGGCTGGCCTGCGTCCTCGAGCTTAACGATTCGCTGCGTGGTGCCGCGCACCAGACCGGCGTAGTTGACCACGCGCGCCGTGCCCTGGATGTCGGAGACGAGCAGCATAACATTGATGAAGAAGAAGATGAGAACTGCCGTGAGCACCATCATGAGCAGACGCATCGCCCGGCTGGCCTTTTTGGCGACAGAAGCATTCACAAGCTCACTCCTCCAAACAGTAAAAGCGCAGATAGCGCGCAGTGTACCGAAATTCACGCGCGGACAACTCTACCATGACGGACCGAGAGCCTCAAACGTGATGCAGTCGTTGGGGCGGAGCTTTGGGAGCGATTCCACCGCGTAGAGGGGCAAGTCGATGATTGCACCGTCCCGAGATGGCTTACCCGCCGAGAAACGAATGGCCAAATCATAACCAAATCGCTTAATACTCGCCGCCAGGCTCTTCGCCTTAAGGTTGGTCCCCGACTTCACCTCGACGGGAACCGCACGCGCCCCTGTGGGTTTTGGCAGTTTTCATAGGGAAAAGGTAAGAAAACATGGCAGTTTTCATAGGGAAAGCGGGCTTTCTGTGGCTATTTTCTCACGCATCCGTTGTGGGCCTTCTTTTTTACCAGGGGACTAGGGCTCGTTTTATGTGGGTGTTTTGACTGGCAGGTGCTGCATATTATTCGTATAATTTATCGTAAGTTCCCGTACATCGATTGGAGCCTTACATGCCCGCCATTAAACCTGTTTCCGATTTGCGCAATTACAACGAGGTGCTCTCCGATGTCCACGAGGGCTCCCCGGTGTTCCTGACCAAAAACGGGCACGGTTGCTACGCGGTGCTCGACATGAAAGATTACGACCGGTTTTGCGCCATCAGTACGCTGATGTCGGAGCTTGAGCGCGGGCGCAGCTCGGGTGATGAGAGCGGATGGGTCTCGTCGGACAACGTCGCCGCACACTTCCGCCGCAAGGCCGCAAACCATGCATAGCTGCGAGGTCGTCTACTCTCCGCTGGCTCTGCAAGATCTCGACGACATCTGGGACTACATTGCCGTCGAAAAGGACAATCCCGCAGCAGCTGATAGGATCGTAGGGGGCATTCTCGCTCGGATAGACCTGCTCTCCAGCTTCCCCGAGTCTGGTACGCCACTCTCCTCGATCTATCCCCTACGCTCCGATTACCGGTTCGTGGTCTGTGACAACCATCTCGCGTTTTACCGTTTTCACCAGAAGGTCTATATCGACCGCGTCCTCCACAGAAAGCGCGATTACCTGCAGGTGCTACTTGCCGAATAAAATGATAGCTAATTTGGGACGCTCTCTGAGTGTAGCCGTCAACAGTGGACGCACCAAAGGAACGCCCCTTTGTCATGCAAAGTCTTTGGAAATCAAAGTGCTCATTGCCTGTGTGGCAATGAGCACTAATTGACGTAGATTAAATATTAGTTCTAACGTGAAACCCTGGAGCTGCTTGAGCAAAGAGGAAATGCCTATAATCAGTCAGCTTCGACCTCATCGGAAGTTGGCTCATCAAGAACAAAAGATGCTGAGCCACCTGTTCGGGTAACTATTCCGCCAAAACCTTGATAAGTTGAGCTGTATACATCATCGCTGGTGTCGCTTTCGATGAGATTAACCTCTCGATTGACGTAGCAGCTGAGGTACTGGTTAGATATGGATTCGTACTTAGTATCGTCATCGGCTCTAAGGAGTAAATACCAGAGCTCCTTTCTGCCCCATGCTGCGGCACCTCCCCCGCTAAGGCTAAGCACCCCAGGATATCCACATGTCGGCAAGCATACTTTCTCATATTCCGTGTTGTTGCCTGTGTCGTCTGTTTGAACCTTAAGCGAATAGGATTTACCCTCTGGTTCCTTTGGCAACGACATAGATTTAAGGTCTTCAAAAAAACGCGAGAAGTAGGCATTTTCAACATTCAAGTCAGGATTATCCGCTGCCTCTGCCTTTAGGTCCTCGTAACTAGAAGAGAGCTCATCGATCACATTTTGCTTTTTGCTTTCAAATTCGTCCTGCGATATGGGCCAATGTTCTTTAGCCATCGAGAGAACTTCTTTATCCGAAAGACCTTCAAGGTCCCTAAATCGAATCACCGAAGAGCCCGTTTCGTCGTATACATTCCAGCATGTAACCGTTCCGTCTCCGTAAAATTCAAAGATTGCCGTTATCGATGTGTCTTTAGCAACGCTCTCACGTCCGTCTGCATAGTCATTACCAAAAGTGAACCAAAGCCCCTTTTGTTTGAAAGCGTCGGAGGGCGTATACGTCCCCGTCGCTTCAAGCCAATCGAACTGCTCCTTATCTGATGCAGTGTTATCTGCGGAATCGATTGGCCTGTCGTTTGTTGAGCAGCCACTCAAGGGGGATAGCAGCAAACATCCTGCAGCCAATCCCATATGTTTAACGATCTGCCGTCTTGAATAGCACTGCATAGACACTCCTTTTCTACGTACGTGTAGAAGAAATGGTATCCCCCCCCCGAAAAGACAACCGTGCTCTGCGGTGAGTTTACCGAGCGGCATCTTATATGTCCCGAGCGGCATCTTTCATGTCATTAGAAAAAGCTGTCGTGTTTTGACGGGGGGGGTCCTCCGGTGGGAGCTACTCTAGCTCAAACGCTCCGGTGTAGAGCTGGAGTAGCTCCCACCGGAGGCTGGGGCCACGGGGTATAACCTCCGTGCTCAAACATTCTCGCTTCGTTGCGAAACTGCGCGCGGAGGTTATACCCCGTGGCCCCAGCCTCCTGCGCTGCTCCGCTCGAAACGTAAAACTGAAGGTGAAGCATGTGAGGTCTCGGCCTTATGGCCGGGACCTCATTTGTTTGCTGAGATTTTTCTAGGACAGCGAGAGTAGTTAAAAAGCCCCGCGCGAAATGAGCTAGTTGAGGAGTTGGGCCATGGCGTTGACGAATTTTTGGACTTGGAGGGTGGGCTCGAGCGGGTAGTGCAAATAGACCGGCACCTCGCGGCCGCACAGGAACGGTACGCCCACAAAGGCCGGATGCACGCCCGACCATGCTCCGCAGGTGAGCACCGCGTCACCCTTTTCCTCCGCCTCGTTAAAGAGCGCAAAGTCAAAGCTGTCCACGTCGATCACGTCCACGCCGCCGTCGGCCAAAAGATCGATACGCAGGCTGTCCATGGCATCGTTGCCGTGACGGAGCACGCGCAGGCGCATGCCCTCCAAGTCGGCGACCGTAATGCGATTCTTGCGCGCCAGCGGGCTTGTGCGCGGCAGGTCGATATAAAACGGCACGTTGACAATGCGGAGCTTTTGGCAGGCGTCACCCCAGCGCGGGGTCGAAAAACTCGACTGCACCACATCGACCTCGCGGCCCAAGCTGCGCATGACGGTCTCGCGCTCGTCATAGAGGTCGCTTACCGGCACGATCTCAAAGCGCAGCGACGGTTCCAGATCGTGGATGCCCGACCACATCGACAGCGTCTGGCGCCCCGGGCACATCATCGACACGCCCAGGCGCACGGCACCGCCATCGCCCGCCGCGCGTCGGCACGGCGCAGCGCGTCCTCGGACTGCCGCATGATCGAGCGCGCGTCGTCCACCAGCAGTGCGCCGGCCGGCGTCACCTTGACGCCCGAGTGCGAGCGTTCGAACAGCGTGATGCCGAACTCGGCCTCGAAACCCGACACCTGCTTGACGAGCGCCGGGGTCGACACGCGTAATTTTGCCGCCGCACGCGAGAAACTTCCCAGCTCCGCGGCGGCCGATATGGCCTCAAGTCGTCGATCGTACACGTCAATCTCCCGTTTCCAGACGTATGGCCGTGCGCCGCCGAGGGGGGAGGTGTTTTGGCAGGTCACACACTCAATAAGGGCTACTCACCTTGCGAACTATAAACCATAGGTTTACGCCATTCTAACAAATATGCAATTCACCTGCGCAAATGCAAAGCATACGATAACCAGCGAAAACCACGTGGGTCGATTAATGGGAGCGGCCCACAGGAGGCACAAGAAGGGAAGTTCCTATGAGCAATTGGCTTAAGCTCGAGGGCGATGTATGCGCCGTTACCGGCGCGCTCGGCGGCATGGGCGTCGAGATTTGCCGCGAGTTCGCCCGCAACGGCGCCAACGTCGTCCTGCTCGACCTGGACGAGGAGAAGGTCAAGGCCGCTGCCGCCGACCTCGCCGCCGAGTTTGGCATCCACGCCGAGGGCTACAAGATGAACGCCACCGACGAGGACGAGGTTCAGGCCGCCGTCGATGCCACCATCGCCGACTTCGGCCGCGTCGACGTCCTCGTCAACACCGCCGGCATCCTGCGCTTCGCCGCCATGGAGGACCTGCCGCTGAGTGACTGGAACGAGGTCCTCAACGTCAACCTTACCGGCTACTTCATCACCTCGCAGCGCTTTGGTCGCGAGATGATCAAGGCTGGTCAGGGTCGCCTGGTGCACATCTCGACCGTTGCCAGCCACTCCCCCGAGACGTTCTCGGGCGTGTACAGCTCCACCAAGGCGGGCGTCAACATGATGTCCAAGATGCTGGCTGCCGAGTGGGGTCCCTACGGCGTGCGTTCCAATTGCGTCGAGCCCTGCTTTGTTAAGACCCCCATGTCGGCGAGCTTTTACGCCGACCCCGAGGTCGAGAAGAGCCGCAGCCGTCTCATCGCCACGCGCCGCATCGGCGAGGTCAGCGATATCGCCAACGCCGTCATGTTCCTGGCGTCCAAGCGCTCGGACTTTACCACCGGCGACGCCATCAAGGTCGATGGCGGCTTCTCCAATATGATGGGCGACCTCACCGCCAAGCCCGGCGGCCGCCGAGCCTTTGCCGACAACTACCTCAAGAACAAGGGTGTCGAGCTTTGGTCTGACGAGTCCGGCGTCGCCAAGCCGACCGACCAGTAAACCAACCCGACAGGGAGGCTCCGCGGACACGACCGTTCCTCCCCCATATCGATTAGAAAGAGTCCAATGGCTTCCACCAACTCCAACAAGGGTCGCGCCGTCGTGCTTTCCGCCGCGTGCGTCACCATGTTCTTCATCAGCTCCATCGCGCTGTATTCCGTTGTGAGCAAGAACCTGCTCGCCGTCTACCCCGAGTGGTCCAGCGCCCTTACCTGGCTTTCCCGGTCTTTCAGACCATCATGGCCGTGACAGGCATCTTCGCCGGCCGCATCTCCGATAAGATCGGCCCGCGCAACGTCGTGATCGCCGCCGCCGTGTGCTACGGCTTGGGCTGGTTCATGTCCGGCACCGTCACCGAGCCGTGGCAGTTCTACCTGTGGTTCTCGCTCGTCGCCGCCATCGGCAACGGCCTGGGTTACAACCCGGCGCTCACCACCGGCCAAAAGTGGTTCATCGACAAGAAGGGTCTCGCCTCCGGCATCACCCTTGCCGCTTCGACCGCCGGCCCCGCCGTGCTGTCCCCGGTACTCGCCTCGCTGCTCATCCCGAGCCTGGGCATCTTTGGCGCCCTTAAGGCGCTCGGCGTCATCTTCTTTGTGATGATCGCCGCCTCCGCCCTGTTCCTGAAGGCTCCCGAAGCCGGCTGGCTGCCCGAGGGCTTCGAGGCCCCCAAGGGCGGCGCACATGCCGGTACCTTCGGCGACCTCACCCCGGGCGAGATGGTCAAGACCCCGCGCTTCTGGGTCCTCATCATCACCTTCGCCTTTGCTGCCACTGCAGGCACCCTGCTCGTGGGCAAGGTTGCCTCCATCGCCGCCGTCCAGCTCTTCGCCGACCCCACGTGCGCCGCGGCCGTCGCCCTCGGCGGTGTGGTGGTCTCCGTCAACACCTGCGCCAACCTGGTCGGCCGTCTGTCCTTTGGCCAGATCATCGACAAGCTCGGCGCCTACAAGTCGCTGCTCATCAGCCTGGTCGTCACCATCGTCGCACTCGTCATCATGTCGATGAGCTTTACGCAGAGCATGTTCTTTGTGGCGCTCGCCCTGCTCGGCTTTAGCTTTGGCGCCCTGCTCGTCATCTACCCGCCGCTCACCGGTGGCGCCTTCGGTACCAGCAACATCGGCGTCAACTACGGCATCATGTTCTTGGGCTACGCCGCCTCTACCTGGATCAGCCAGCCCATCACTGCCGTGCTGTATCACGCCGAGGCCGGCAGCGCCGCCTACCAGCAGTCCTTCTACGGCGCCATCGTGATCGCCGCCATCGCCGTCGTGCTCACCCTCTACATGATGGTCTCCGACAGCAAGAAGAAGTCCGCCTAGTTTTGCCGATGTGACAAAGGGACTGTCCCTTTGTCACATTCCACCAGCCACCAGCATTAAGGAGTCGAAATGTCTGAGCTCAACCCCGTCCGCATTGCCGTCATCGGCGCCGGCGCCATGGGCCGCAACCACATCCGCTTTGTCACCGAGGAGCCCGAGGCCGAGCTCGTCGCCATCGCCGACGCCTTTGAGGGCGCCCGCGCCACGGCCGAGGCCGCCGGCGTGCCGTTCTTCACCGATCCCGCCCAGATGATGGACGAGGTCAAGCCCGAGGCCGTCATCATCGCCACCCCCAACGACCTGCACTTGGGCGTTGCCCGCGAGGCCATCAAGCGCAACATCGTGCCGCTGGTCGAAAAGCCGATCTCCAACGACCTCGAGGATGCCCAGCTTTCGCCGCCGAGGCCGAGACCGCCGGCGTGCCCGTGCTCGTGGGTCAGCACCGTCGCCACAACCCCTTCGTCAACAAGGCCAAGGAGATCATCGAGTCCGGCGAGCTGGGCAAGCTCACCGTGTCGAGCTTCCACTACATGATCTATAAGAACGACGAGTACTTCGATGTCGAGTGGCGCCGCAAGAAGGGTGCCGGACCGATCTTGGTCAACCTGGTTCACGACGTGGACCTGCTCCGCTACCTGCTGGGCGAGCCCGTCGCCGTCCAGGGCATGCAGTCCAGCGCCGCCCGCGGTTTTGAGACCGAGGACTCCGCCGTGGTCAACGTCCGTTTTGCCGATGGCGCGCTCGCAAGCATGACCATCTCCGATGCCACCGCCAGCCCCTGGAACTGGGAGGCGACTGCTCGCGAGGACCCGCAGTACCGCCCCTTCGACGCCGATGCCTACTTTATTGGCGGTACCAAGGGCGCCCTTTCGCTGCCCCGCCTGCACCAATTCTCCTACGACGGTGCCTCCAACTGGCACAAGCCGCTGCAGATGGAGATCCCGGCTGTGGACCCGGCGCTGCCGCACAAGATGCAGCTCAAGCACTTTGTGAAGGTTGTCCGCCGCGAGGTCGAGCCCGTCGTGACCCCCGCCGACAACGTCAAGACGCTCACGCTTCTCAACGCCGTCAAGGAGGCCGCCGAGACCGGCCAGCTCGTCGAGCTGTAATGCCTTAAGAGCGGCCGCGGCAGAACCCCCATGCCGAGTCCCTCGGTCCGCCACAAATAAGCCCCTCTTCTTTGCCCCGCGAGCAGCCTCCTGCCCGCGGGGCTTTCTTTGCAGCCGCGGCGCGGGCGGGTGGTAGACTGGGTGGCTCATGCACCTGTAACGTACTCACAGACAGGAAGTTCCATGGATCTTATCGCCCAGCTCGCCCGCGAGCTCAACCTTAAGGCCGCCAACGTCGAGGCAGCCGTCAAGCTCATCGACGAGGGCAACACCATCCCCTTTATCTCGCGCTACCGCAAGGAAGCAACGGGCGGCATGGACGACGTTGCCCTGCGCGCGCTCGACGAGCGCCTGTCCTACCTGCGCAATCTTGAACAGCGTAAAGAGGACGTCATCCTGCTCATCGACGCCCAGGGCAAACTCACGCCCGAGCTCGAGCAGCAGATTCGCGAGGCCACACAGCTCCAGCGCGTCGAAGACCTCTACAAGCCCTACCGTAAAAAGCGCATGACCCGCGCGCAGAAGGCCCGCGAGGCAGGTCTGGAGCCGCTTGCCAACATGATCATCATGCAGGCTTCGGCCAAGGGCAGCGCGCTCGACACCGCCGCAACATACGTCAACGAGGAAGCCGGCTTCGACACGCCCGAGAAGGCGCTCGCCGGCGCGGCGGACATCGTGGCCGAGACGGTGGCCGAGGACCCCGAGAACGTCGCCGACCTGCGCGCCTTTACGCAAAACACCGCCGACATCGTCGTCGAGGCAACCGACCCCGCCGAGAAGACCCCCTACGAGCCCTACTACAACTTTGACGAGCCGCTGCGCCGTATTCCCAACCACCGCGTGCTGGCTATCGACCGCGGTGAGCGCGAGGGCAAGCTCCGCGTGCGCGTGAACGTCGACGGCGCTGCCGCCACGGCGCGCCTCGGCAGCCGCTGGCCCCGACGCCAGGGCGTGTTTGCTCCCATCTTCGATGCCGCCATCGCTGACGGTTACAAGCGCCTCATGGCCCCCTCGCTGGAGCGTGAGGCCCGCGCCAAACTCACCGTCCGCGCTCAGACCGAGGCCATCAATGTCTTTGCCAAGAATCTCGAGGGTTTGCTCTCGGCACGCCCCGTGCGCGGTGCCCGCGTGCTCGCGCTCGATCCGGGCTACCGCACCGGCTGCAAGGTCGCCGTCATGGACGAGACCGGCAAGCTGCTCGACCACGGCGTGGTCTACCCCACCAAGCCGCGCCACGACGTCGCCGGCACCAAGCGCGAGCTCGCCCGCCTCGTCAAGAAGGACAGCGTCAACACCATCGTCATCGGCAACGGCACCGCCAGCCGCGAGACCGAGGAAGTCGTCTCGGAGTTCATTGCCGAGCAGGCGCCCGGGCTGCGATACACCATCGTCAACGAAGCCGGCGCGTCGGTGTACTCCGCCTCCGAGCTCGCCAGTCAGGAATACCCCGACCTGGACGTCACCGTGCGCGGCGCCATGAGCCTGGGCCGCCGTCTGCAGGACCCGTTGGCAGAGCTCGTCAAGATTCCGCCCCAGTCCATCGGCGTGGGCCAGTACCAGCACGACCTTGACCAGGCCGAGCTTTCGCGCACCCTGGGCCACGTGGTGGAAGACGTCGTCAACCGCGTGGGCGTCGACGTCAACACCGCAAGCGCGAGCCTGCTGGGATACGTATCGGGCATCACGCCGAGCGTGGCCAAGAATATTGTGGCCTACCGCGAGGAAAACGGAGCCTTTACCGATCGCCGCCAGCTCAAGAAGGTCCCCAAGCTGGGACCCAAGGCATACCTCAACGCCGCGGGCTTCCTGCGCATTAGCGGCGGCAAGAACCCGCTCGACGCGACGAGCGTCCACCCCGAAAGCTACGAGGTGGCCACGGCCGTCCTGGAACGCGCCGGCGTTGCGGCAAGCGAGCTCAGCCGCGGCGACGTGCCCGACATCGAGCGCCGTCTGGGCAGCATCTCGGCGCTGGCAAGCGACCTGGACTGCGGCACCTTAACGCTCATCGACATCGTCAACGAGCTCAAGAAGCCCGGGCGCGACCCGCGCGACGACGCGCCCGAGGTGGTCTTTAGCCGCTCGGCGCTTTCCATCGATGACCTGGAACCCGGCATGGAACTCAAGGGCACGGTGCGCAACGTCGTCGACTTTGGCGCCTTTGTCGACGTGGGCGTGCACCAGGACGGCCTCGTGCACATCTCCAAGCTGGCCAGCCGCTTCGTCAAGCACCCCAGCGACGTGGTGCGCGTCGGCGACACGGTAAAGGTGTGGGTCGAAAAGGTCGATCGCGACCGCAAGAAAATCTCCCTCACCATGGTGCAGGGGAAGTAAACCGCCAAAGCAAGGGTACCCCCTCCGGCGACGTGCAAAATCGCGAGTATTCTGCAATTTCCGCCGCTCCGAACGCCCCTCAGAGGCAATAAAGTCACAAACAGCCCCCGTTTTAGCGTCGTCAGAGCCAAAACGGGGGCTGTTCCGTGCTTCAACCAGCTGGTAAAAGCCTTTACCTTGATGAATACTCTCAATTTTGCACGTCGCAGGCGGGGGTACCTTTGCCTACGGCAGGATATGGAAGCCGAGTGCTAACTTGCCGGCAAGCTCGTGTCGGCAGCCCCGGCCTTTCCTTTGCCTAGCGCGACCCTCGCGAAGCGCGTGAGCGATAGGGAAAGGAAAGGCCGGGGCGAACAACCCGCGGCGCAGCCAGTGTTCGCGTTACGGCAAGATATGGAAGCCCAAAGCGGCGATATCCTTGGCAAAGCCACGCACGGTATCGAGCGAGACCTCGTACGGATCGCGACCGATGTTCTTGCGCTTGGCCAGGATGCCGTTGGGCACCGTGATGATCTGGCAACCGCAGGCCTGCGCCTGGTAAATGTTGATGAGCTCGCGCGTGGACGCCCACAGGACCTCGCAGTTGGGCTTGGCGGCGGCTTCTTAACCGACTCCGTCATAAACGGAATGGGGTCAACGCCGGTGTCGGCGATACGGCCGGCAAAGAGCGAGATGATAGACGGCGTCTCGGCGTCAACGGCCTCGACCATCTCATCGACCTGCTCGGGAGTAAAGATGGTGGTGACGTTGACCTTGATGCCATCGGCCGAAAGCTTGCGCACCAGCTCGGCGGTGGACTCGCCCTTGGTAGTCACGCACGGAATCTTGACGTAGACGTTCTCGGCCCAGGTAGCGATCTCGCGGGCCTCGACCTCCATGGTCTCGACGTCGTCGGCAAAGACCTCAAACGAGACGGACACATCGGTGATGTGGGCCAGGACCTCCTTGGCAAACGCGCGGTAATCCGTCACGCCGCCCTTCTTCATAAGGGACGGGTTGGTCGTGAAACCCTGAACGTTGCCGTTCTCGTACATGTCGAGCATGCCCTCGAGGTTTGCACCGTCAGCGAACACCTTGATTGCCATCTGCCTGATTCCTTTCGTTAGCATACGGCCGATAAACTGCTAAACACTTTACCTACGTTTATCAAGGCGTGAGCTGCGGGTTTTCATCTTCTCGGCGAACGGTTTTGCTGTTTTACCATTTTTATATCGACACCCCAGCGGCAAAACGTTTTTGCTGATCATCGCGGTTGATTCCGTTCGCGGCGCAGAGACAGCGCTTCACCGGTGCGTTATCACAACCAGTCCAAAACAAAAAGCGGTGACGCCTCATTTGAGACGTCACCGCTTCCGTGTAGGAGCCGGTTATCGGAGCTCCGCCCGATTAGGGCTTAACGTATGCCTGGATTACTCTTCCTCAACGTGATTGATCACAGCACCCTTGGTGTGGATGAAGTTGGGGACGAAGGCGACGATCAGAAGGACAGCAAGAATCGCGTAGACACCGGTGGTACCGAAGGCCTCGGCAGCGCGGCCAAGCGTAATACCAATGACGGAGAAATCGAAGTCGCCGAACGTAGTGTTCTTGAAGCCAAAGACGTCAAGAACGGGCAGGAGCAGGGCCGGGGCGAAGGTGATGAGCAGGCCGTTGACGAAAGCGCCAAGAGCTGCGCCCTTGCGACCGCCGGTAGCATTGCCGTAGATGCCTGCGGTAGCACCGCAGAAGAAGTGGGGAACCATGCCCGGGATGATGAAGATGCCCAGGGTAGCGCCCACGATGAACATACCGACCACGCCACCGATGAAGGATGCGACAAAGCCGAGGATGACGGCGGTGGGAGCATAGGGGAAGAAGACGGCGCAGTCGACGGCGGGGATGGCACCGGGGATCAGCTTGTTGGAGATGCCCTGGAAAGCCGGGACCAGGTCGGCAAGGATCATACGAACGCCGTTATAGACGATGGTGACACCAACGGCAAAGGACAGGGCACAGGTCAGGGCATAGACAATCACGTTGTCGCCGCCAGCGGTCTTGGTAACGACCGCAGGATCTGCGATATAAGCGGCGAAAGCGGTAACCAGGTAGAAGAAGGCCATGGTAAGAGCCGTGGAGATGGTAGTGTCGCGCAGGAAGGCGAACTTCTCGGGAACCTCGATCTTCTCGGTGCTGTTCTCCTCGGCGTCCTTAGCAAAAAGCGTACCGACTGCAGCGGAGATGTAATAGGCGAGTGAACCGAAGTGGCCCATGGCGATTTCATCGCCATCGGTAACCTTCTCGGTGAAACGCTGACCAACGGCGGGAAGCATAGCGCTCACGAGGCCCAGGAACATGCCGCCCACGATGACAAGCTGGACATCCTGGAAGCCAGATGCCTGCAGAACGGCAGACAGCAGGCAGGCCATAAACATGCTGTGATGGCCCGTCAGGAAGATGTACTTAAACTTGGTAAAGCGGGCAATGATAATGTTCACGACATAGCCGAGAATCAGGATCATCATGGTCTGAACGCCGAGGACGCTCTGAGCCATCGAAACAACGACCTCGTTGTTGGGCACGACGCCGGTGATGTGGAAACCGGTCTCGATGAAGGTACCCAGCGGAGCAAGGTTCTCCTGAACAACAGCGGCGCCGGCGGACAGCATGATGTAACCAAGAATGGGCTTCAGGGTGCCCGTCATCACCTTGTGGGCAGGACGCTTAAGCGCGACAAGGCCCACAAAGGCAAATAGACCCATAATCCACGCTGGCTTGGTCAGAATCGATTGGATAAACTCAAGTATGGGAAGGATGGCTTGCATCTGCGCTTCCTTTCTCTCTAACGTGGGCGCGTTTCCCTCTTCCACAGGGAACCGCCCTTTTTTGTGCCGCTTTAGGCGTTAGCGGCGGCCGCCTTGATTGCCTCGAGGGCGTCTTCGCGGATCTTCTTCTTGTTCACATAGCTGCGAACGATCACAACGTTGCCGTGGAGCTCGGGGGCGAGTTCCTTAACGGTGATGAACAGATCCGGATTTGCGGAAGAAGCACCGTTCAGATCCATAGACTCAACGTCGGCCTTGATGCCCTCCTCCTCGCAAAGCTCCTCGACTTTGCCAGCGAGCATCAGGCTGGACCCGATGCCGTTTCCGCATACGGTGATGATATGCATGGCAACCTTCCTCTCCTACACGTGACGGTTTTCCGTCTATCCAAAAGCGGCGACGCATCGCCGTGCCATTAAGGCCTAAAAGAATGAACGCATGGTCTCCAAAACCTGCTCGGGCGTATCGCATGCGCTGAGCTTGGCAACGCAGTCCTCGTCCTCGAACATCTGCGAAAGCTCCGCCAAGCAGCCAAGATGAGCCTTGGGGTCGGGTGCGCAAATACCCACGAGCACGTGAACCGGATCGAAATCCTCGTGTCCAAACGCAATGGCAGGGTCAAGTGTGACGATACAGATCCCCGCTTCACTCACATTGCCATCTGCCTGAGCATGGGGCATAGCGATGCCCTCTTCCAAGACCATATAGGGGCCGAATTTGTGAACCGATGAAATCATGGCGTCAACATAGCTCTGGTCGCATTTGCCAGCGTCTACGAGCAACTTACCGCATGCCCTGATCGCTTCCTCCCAGTCGGAGGCCTCGACGTGGCAGGCAACAAGCTCGGGCTTAAGAAGATCGGTCAGCATGCTCGTCCCCTACTCCTCGGGCAGGATATGAAAACCAAGCGCCTGAATGTCGCGGGCAAAGCCCTTGACCGTATCAAGCGAGTACTCAAGCAAATCTTTCCCGAAATTCTTGCGTTTGGCAAGAAGGGCATTGGGGACCGTAATGATCTGGCATCCAACGGACTCCGCCTGGAAGATATTGAGGACCTCGCGCGTAGACGCCCAGAGAACCTCGGCAGCAGGCTTAACGGCAGCCTTCTTTACGGACTCCGCCATGAGGGGCAGCGGATCGACGCCGGTATCGGCAATGCGACCGGCAAAGATGGACAGAATAGAGGGGGTCTCAGCAGAGACGGCATCGACAAACTCGTCGACCTGCTCGGGCGTGAAGATAGTGGTGACATTCACCTTGATGCCGTCGGCAGAAAGGCGCTTGACCAGCGCGGCAGTGGACTCACCCTTGGTGTTGAGCGCCGGGATCTTAACGTAGACGTTGTCTGCCCAGGTTGCGATCTCGCGAGCCTCGGCTTCCATACCCGCCTCGTCGTCGGCGAATACCTCAAAAGAGACCGACACATCAGTAATGTGCTCAAGAACCGTCTTGGCAAAAGCGCGGTAGTCGGTCACGCCGCCGGCCTTCATAAGGGAAGGATTGGTCGTGAAGCCCTGAACGTTGCCATTGTCATGCATGTCAAGCATGCCCTCGAGGTTAGCGCCGTCGGCAAACACCTTGATCGCCATGTTCGGTCCTTTCTCATCTAACACTATTGCTATCGAAAGCCTTCTTCTTTGTTTCAAAAGCTTTTCGGTTTTCTTTTATAAACTATTTCAAAAGCTATCGAAAGCTCAATTGTCAACTTTCCGTGAACGGTCGAATATCGGGCGTGAACGTACTTCTTTTGGGCGGCACCTTCAGAATGAGACTCTTTATAGCCCGTTTACGTGCGAACTATCTGCTACATATGCATTTGTGACATGCCATTCCGTTCTTTTGATTCATTCGAATTTGCCTTGTTCTTTTCATATTGATACGTTATATTTCGATTACGAAAGGCGCATCTTTTACCTTTTGTTCAAAAGGAGCGGCATATGGCATCTACTTCAGACCTTTCACCGGCCGAGCGTCAGCGATTTATCATGAATTGGCTGGCCGAAAAGCCAAATATCTCGGTATCCGACATCGTTCGCCGTTTTTCGGTTTCGGAAGTCACCGCACGGCACGACCTCATCTCGCTGGAATCCGAAGGCAAGCTGCGTCGCGTACGCGGCGGAGCGGTATCGCTTTCTCGCTCCAACGCAATCTCGTATCCCGAGGAGCGCATCAATGTCCAAGTCGAGGCCAAGGAGGCCATCGCCGCAACCGCAGCAACTCTTGTTGATGATGGCGATGTTCTGGTAATTGATATCGGCACCACAGGCTTTTACTTCGCTAAGGCCCTCATGGACAAGCGTGAGATCACCATTATCACCGGCGATCTTGCAATCGCGAACTACGCCAGCTTCAATCTCCCCAATGCTTCGGTAGTGCTGCTGGGCGGCTCCGTGCGCAAGGGTCACCTCTATCTCGCGGGCGCACTAACGCTCGACTGCATGAGCAAACTACATGCCGACAAGGCGTTTGTCAGTGCCGACGGATTCCACCCCGACCACGGTTTTACCGTCGAGCACGACTTCTCGGCCATGATCAAGCATATGTACCTTACCAACTCAAACCAGGGCTACATGATGGTTGACCAGGGAAAGTTCAACAAGACCAGTTTTTATCAGTCCGCGCAGATCGATGACCTCGACGGCATCATCGTTGATGGAGACAACGAGGGCATCATGACGGCGGCGATCGAGAGCAGTCGCAGTCATCCCAAGCTCTATATTGCAAAATAGCTCAAATGCCGGGTCGCCCCCACTGCGGGCGACCCGGCCATTTATTAAATCAACCCAAAATACTGCATCGCTGTGACGGTGCCGTCGTTCGCGACGTCGTCGGTCACGTAGTCGGCGACCGCCTTGACCTCGGGCATGGCGTTGCCCATGGCAACAGCCGTCTCGACGGCGGCGAGCATGCCCAGGTCGTTGCCCGAATCGCCAAAGCCAAAGGTGCGCGCATTTCCCTCGCGGCCCAGATACGCCAGCGCTCGTGTCACGCCCGCACCCTTGTCAATGCCCTTGGGGCTCAGCTCGCGATTTGCTTGCTGGGCTCGCTTGGAAGCTCGGCGGTAAACGCGTCTCCCAGTCAATCCGGCACCGCCGAGGCAAACCCCACACGCGCCCGCCAACGCAAAGGTCCGGCGGGACGCACCTAGCATCCCGCCGGACCGTCACTCGTCCAGGAGGCCACCGCGACGAACCTCTAGATCTTCGCAAGCTCCTCGGAGATGACGCGGCAGACGTCCTCAGCCTGAGGCATCACGCCGTACATCTCGAAGAAGCCGTGGTCGCAGCGCGATAGCGAATCGCGGTGACATCAACGCCCGCATCCTGCAGCCTCTTCGCGAACAGCTCATCCTGATAGCGCAGGTAGTCATACTCGGAAGAGATGATGACCGTGCGGGGGAACGCGCTCACGTCCTCCGCGAACAGGGCAGACACCCTCGGGTCGAGCATCTCCTCCGCATTGCCGTTGGTGTACATCAGCGGCAGGTCATCATTGGCATTGCGAATGCGATCCACCCTGCTCAAAGCCTCGATCCTCTGGTCGTTCACAATCTCATAGAGGTCATAGGACCATTCCTCCGGAACGGGGCCGCCGTCGACGAGCGGATACAGCTCGGCCACGAGCTTGATCCTGTCCACATGGGACCCGTCGAGGACGACGGCGTTGGTCAGGCTTCCGCCCGCGGAGTCGCCAGCCACGGCGATCCGCGTCGCGTCAACACCCAGCTCATCCGCATGCTCGACAAGCCAGCCGAGCGTCTTCACGCAGTCCTCGACGCCACCGGGAAACATCGTTTCGGGAGACAGGCGGTACTCGGGGTAGACCGCAACACAGCCCGTTCGCTCCGCGATGTCGCGCAGGCAGTTCTCGTACTGGCCGATGTTGCCAACCATAAAGCCGCCGCCATGGATGAACACGAGCGCGGCAGATCCGCTCTCGTGGCTCTCGGGCGTGAAGACGTGCAGGGGAATGCCCCTGTCGCCAAAATTCATGACGACGGTCTTCTTGGCAACGCCCACGCCCCTCACGACATGGGTCTCCTTGTTGGGAGCGGAACGCCACGCGATCACGTCCACCGGCCCCGCCGGCGCCGGACCGGCGGCGAGCTTCGCATGGGCGCGCGCATAGACGCGCGGATCGAGCACGTGCTCGCGCTCATCTCCCGGCACGGGCTTCAGTAGGAGCTTCAGCCCGTTGGGCTCGATGACCTCCCTAGCTCCACGCTCAAGCACTTCAAGCTCGGAAGTGGGGTACTTCCTCTCCTCGGTGCCCATGGCTAGCCGATCTTCAGCTCGTCAAGCTTGGCGTCAAGCTTGGCCATCTCATCGGCGGAAAGCTCCCACTCGAACGTCTCGCAGTTCTGAATCGCATGGGCGTCCGTGCGCACGCCAACGAGCGCGGTGCCCACGTACTCCTTCTGGGTGCTCCAGTTCACGGCGACCTGTGCCACGGGCTTGTCATGAGCCCCGGCGATCTCGTCCATGACCTTGAGCAGCTCCTGGACGCGCGAGAACTTGGGCTCCTGGAAGTAGTCGTAGAAGCCGCCGCGAACATCGCCCTCCTCGAACTTCGGCAGCTCGCGGAACTTGCCCGACAGGATGCCCGCACCAAGGGAGCCATAGGTGAAGGAGTCGATGCCACGCTCGTAGCCCCACTTGATGAGGTCCTCGGAGGAGCGGTCAACCATAGAGTAGGGCGGCTGCTGGACGTCGACCTGAGCGACCTTCTCGCACTCCTCGATCATCTCGGTCGTGAAGTTGGAGACGCCGATGTGGCGAATCTTGCCCTGCTCCTTGAGGAGCTGGAGGGCGCACATCGTCTCGGAGAACGGGGTCTTGGCGTCGGGCCAGTGCACGAAGTAGAAGTCGATGTAGTCGGTGCGGAGGTTGCGCAGCGAGCTCTCGACCTCCCTCATGATGTTCTTGAACGAGGAGTCGCGGTCATAGCCGGCGGCGCTGGTGATCAGGCCAACCTTGGTCGAGAGCAGGTAGCTCTCTCTGTCGACGCCCCTGAGCGCGTTGCCGACGACCTTCTCGGACGTGCCGTTGCCATAGCACGGCGCGGTGTCGATGAGGTTGACGCCGTGATCGAGCATGGTGCGGATGGCGGACATGCTAGCGGCGTCATCGTTCTCACCAAAGGAGTCGCCGCCGATCGCCCAGGTGCCCACAGCGAGCTGGGAGACGTCGACGTCGGAGTTCTTGAGGTGCGTGTAGCGCATGTTCTCTCCTTCTAATGGGGCGGCACGCGTCGAATGTCCTCGATCGCGTGCCGCCGGGAATTGCCTTGAACAAGCTTCTAATGATCCGAAAGCCGCCTTACACGATGCCCACGAGGCCGAGGACGAGCGCCAGAATCATGATGCCAACCAGGATGATGTTGACGTTCACGTTCTTCTTGCGCAGGAGCCAGAGGACGACGAGCGTAAGCCCCAGGGGCACGATGCCCTTGAAGATCGAGTCGAGGTAGGTCTGGATCATGACGGGGTCAGAGTCCTGAACCGGAATGGACAGGATCGTGTTGAATTGGACGTTCGCCGCAGTCATGGCACCGATCATCACGAGGCCAACCGTGGAGGTCGCCTTGGTGATGAGCTTCATGAGACCACCCTCGTACATCTCGGAAATGAAGTTGGTGCCCATGCTGAAGCCGAGGTAGGTCATGAAGTATCGGCAGAGGATCGACGGGATGTTGTAGATCAGCAGGAACATGATCGCGCCGAGGGGCGAGCCGCTCATGGCGAGGTTGATGCCAATGCCGGCGGCGATGACGCGCAGGACGCCCCAGAAGATTGCGTCACCGATGCCGGACATCGGGCCCATCAGGGAAACCTTGATGCCGTCGATGGACTCGGTGTCGAAGTCTTCGTGCTGCGAGTTCTCCCTCTCCATGGAGGCGACGAGGCCCATGGCGAACGTGCCGACGTTCTGGGTAATGTTGTACCAAGTCGTGTGACGCTTCATGGCTTCGGCACGGGCCTCGGGGTCATCGGCGTAGTAGCGGTTAAGCGCGGGCTGGACGGAGTACAGCCAGCCGTCGGCGCCAGCCTTGACGGAACCGCCAGCGCAGGAGGCGAACACGGAGAAAGAGCGCAGGAAAATGCTGTTGAGCATCTTCTTGTCTTCAGGGCTCACATTCTTGGTCAGGTTGCTCATGCGAAGAAATCCTCCTCGTCGCTGGTTACAGAGTCGTTGGAAACGGCCTGGGTGGCCAAGCCCTTCTTGGTGAGATCGAAAATCTCCTTGTCGCGGAGGGCGGAGGCAACCGCGATGATGACGCCGAGAACCGCGATGGCGATCATCGGGAGGCCGAGGTACTGGTAGAGCGTGAAGCCCAGGAAGAAGTAGATGCTGAGCTCGGTGCTCCACAGCATCTGGAGCAGGAGCGCCATACCAACGGCGGGCAGGAGGGCGCCCACGGCGTTGAGGCCGCTCATGACATTGGCCGGAATCTGGTTGACGATAGCGGCAACGGGCTCAGCGCCAAGGTAAACGCCGAGGAAGGCGATGAGGCCAAAGGCGGCGTACTTAACGAACCAGAGAACGAAGTGCTGAAGCGCGAGGCCCTTCTCGTTGCCCTCGGCGGCCATCTTGTCAAAGGTGGCGGCGAAGAACGCGAGGAACACGTTGTTCATGAAGATCGAGAGGAACGCGGTGACGACGCCAACGGGAACGGCCAGCGTGATGGCGGCGCCTTGGTCGATGCCGGCGCCAACGGTGAAGGCGACGGCGAGGGCGGTCGCGGTAACGGGCTCGGCGGAGATGGCGCCACCGATGTTAACCGCGCCCATGAAGATTGCCTCGAGAGAGGCACCGATGATGACACCGGTCTTGACGTCGCCCATCAGAAGGCCCGCAACGAGGCCGACCACGAGAGGACGCTCGATCATACACTGACCGAGAACCCAGTTGCCGCCGTAGCAAATCAGCACGGTCAACCAGGCCATTACTGCTAACCCAATCATTTGACTTCCTTTCTCTCATTTCATTTGACCGCCTGGCCAAATCCCCTTATTTCTCCGCCGCCTCGATCAGACTCTTGAGAGGAGTCTTGGGATTGGACGGGATAAGCTGATGGAAAACCGGAATACCCTGCTCGCAAAGCTCCTTCGCGGCCTCGAGCTCATCCGGGTTGAGCATGATCGTGGAGTTGAGGGCGACCTTGCTATCCGGATCGGACTTGTCGAAGCGGCCGACATTGGCAACGTTCACGCCCTCGATCTTGCCCGGTGCGCCTTTAACGAGCTCAAGCACGTCACGCACGCAGTTGGTGAGCGCGAAGATGCGCATGGAGTCCGCACGCGGATCGTTCGCGATGCGGCAAGCATCCGGAACATCCTTGACGAGGAGCTTCTGGCCCGCCGGCGTACCCATGGAAAGCGTCATGCGAAGGGCATCGCTCTCCACGGCGTGCTTGTTGGCGACGATGATCCTGGTGGTGTTGAGCTCCTTGGTCCACACCAGGGCGACCTGCCCGTGAATCAGACGGTCATCGACTCGAACCTGAACAATCATTGTTTCCTCTCCTTACTTATTAGTGCTCTCTAATCGAAGAAGTCTCCGTCGGACCCCTCGTTGTCCGCGGCCTTGCTCGGAGGCTCGACGACCTGCATCGTCGCCCTCGCCAGCTCGACGCTCTGCTTGATCGAATCTGCCGTGACCGGCTCAGCGCCGAGGAGCGCCTCGATCACGAGGCCGAGGTTCATACCGGTAACATGGACGATCCCGCGCTTCTCCGGCTCCATGAGGACGACCTTCTGGAAGACGGAGCCACCGTAGATGTCGGTGAAGATGATGGCCTCGTCCTCAGGGCCCACCGAGTCAATAAACGCCTGGATGCGAGGGGTGAAATCGGAGTCGTCCACGTAGCAGTCAACTGCTTCCACCATGTCCGCCATACCGGTCAGGATCTCGATCGAGCTCCTGATTCCGCTTGCGAGGTGACCGTGCGACGCGACAAGAACTTTCTTCATCGAGTCTCTCCTAGAGCGAATAGTGGTTGGGGTTCAGAAGCTGGATCTTGCTTGCGACGAACGCGCGCATGTCGGGGGCGGCGTCCATCAGGAGGCCAACGCCGTTGCCGTCGTTCTTGCCGGAGTTGATGTCCTTCTCGAAGGCGCGGTACATGGAGCGGAAGTACTCCGTGGCGATGTTGAACTTGCTCATGCCGAGGTTCACGGCCTCCTGGAGCTGCTCGTCGGGGATGTCGGAGCATCCGTGCATGACGAGGGGAACGCTGACGGCCTCCCTGCAGGCCTTGATGCGCTCCATGTCGAGGTTCGGGACCTTGACGTAGGGACCGTGGGCGTTGCCGACGGCGATGGCGAGCGAACCACAGCCGGTGCCCTCGACGAACTCCTCGGCGAGGTTCGGGTCGGTATAGTGGTCGCTGTTCACGAAGTCGTTGGCGTCGGAGCCGTTGCCGACGTGGCCGAGCTCGGCCTCGATGTCAACGTCGAAGATCTTGGCGACCTGGACGACGTCCTTCGTGAGCTGGAAGTTCTCCTCATAGGGAAGCGAGGAGCCGTCGACCATGACGGAGGGGAAACCGGCCTTGACGCCCTTGACGGCGATCTCGTAACCAGCGGAGTGATCCTGGTGGACGGCGACGGGCACGCTCGCGCGCTCGGCGTAATAGCGGGCTGCGAAGGCGATGATGTCGAGGGCACAGTGGTCCTCGAAGCCGGGCCAGTACTGGATGATGATAGGCATGTGCTCATCCTCGGCGGCCTGGATCGCATAACGGATGGTCTCCGTGTTGATGACGTTGATCGCGGGCACGCCATAGTGGTGCTCGGTCGCATGTTGAAGAAGCTCGTTGACCTTGATGAGAGACATCTTTGTCTTCCTTTCACTTGGATAACCATTGGATTGGACAGTTCTCAGCTCGTCAGCTGGTTGAACACGAAGAGAAGCGCGAGGCAGGCAGGCGCTTGCAAAACGCGGTGGAGCCTATGCGGCCGACTGGCCCTCAGGCTGTGGCGCTGCGCTTCGACGCCACAGTACGTACGCCACAAGAGCAACGACCGCAGCAATCGTTGAAGCGAGGGCGAAGGCCAGAAAACCCGTGTGCGTGCCGAGCGCGTCGCACGCCCAACCGCCAAACAGGTTCGCAACCACGACGGACAGACCGCTCTGAACCATCGCGAAGGCGCTCTGACCTCGAGCGCGACAATCCTCGTAAGTGTGGTTGGCAATGTAGGTAACGCAGGAGTAGTAGACGGTCATGTAACTCACGCTCTGCAGCAGCTGGCCGCAGATCATGACCGGGACGATGCCGGTGCCCACGAGCACGAGCCTGAGCGCCGCCATGAAGCAGGAAAAGATCAGGAGGTTCATCTCGCCGAAGCGCCTGACCAGCTTGGAGGAAACGAGCAGGATGGGGATCTCGCTCGCAGCGGAGACCGCACTCAGGACGCCCACGAGGTTCTGACCCTCGCCAAGCTCGACCGCGTAGCGGCCCAAGAACGCCCCGATGAAGCCAATCGCGGCCGAACTGATGAAGGCGAAGACCAAGACGAAGGCGATCTCATTGCTGGTGAACAGCGAGAGGAGGCCCTTTCCGTGGGAGACCTTGGGATCGTCCGCGGCATTGGCGCGAATTCCCGCCTCGGGGAGGCGCCACATGTGAGCCGCGAAGACCACCAGCGCGGCAGAGACCACCGCGAACTGGATTTGAGGAGCCATGTCGAGCAGCCGACCGACGATCAGGACGACGATGGCATAGCCGATAGTGCCACCCATGCGAATGCGAGAAAAGTCCAGGCCAGAGCGATCCGCGAGCTCGATGACGAGGGAGTCGCTCAGGGGCAGGAGCCCCGAGAAAAACGCCGAGAACGCAAAGGTTACGAGAAGGACCGGGACGAACGTCGACGCCAGGTAATACAGCGGAGCGAGTACCGCCGCCGCAAGGCAGAGGATCACGATGACCGCGCGGCGGCGCCCGAGCTTGTCGGCGATCGTCGACCAGAGCGGCTGGATGGCGAGCGCACACACCGGGGTCGCCGCGAGGAGGATGCCGGTCTGGGCTGCGCTGAGGCCGAGGCTCGTGTAGTGAGCGGAGAGGAACGGCGAGTACACGCCCGCGCAGACCCAGTAGAGGACGTTCGCGAAGAACAGCGAAGTCATGCTTGCGTTTGTCCTGGCGTTGTGCATCGTGCTTCTCCCTTCTTGCTCGCCGGGTGCCTGTCTGGGCTTCGAAGTGATTCGCCATCTAGCGTGAAACGAAGTTGTGAGGCGTTGGAACAATGTTCTGTTGTTTCATCGTTTTTGTGCCGTTGTTTCACGGCTCATAAGATAGCAGCTCAAGATGAGATTGTGCCGGGGAAGCACCGATTTACCGTGAACGGTAGGAAATAAGCGGTGAAACGCTATTTCACCGCTTATGAAATATTTTGCTTTATTTTCACCTCTCTTGACCTAAGATACAAAGCAAACTAGGGCCAAGGAGTAACCATGGATAAGACAGGGGATGTGCTCAGCCACATCTGCGCGGTCATGAGCAGCCTATCCCCCTCGGAGAAGGCAATCGCAACGTATGTGCTCGACCACCCGTCGGACGTCGCAACGATGACCGTCCGCGAACTCGCCGCAGAAACCGGTACGTCACCGGCGTCTGTTTCGAGGTTCGCAAGGACGCTTGACTACCGAACCTATTCGGACATGCGTCTGGCGCTCGGCATATCCATCAGCAGGGCCTCCGGCGAGGAAAAGGCCACGGGCGGCAAGGTTACTCTGGACGACGTCGAGGGCTCCATTAGGTACGTCCTGTCTCACAAGGTCAAGGAGCTCTCCCAAACCGCCTCGCTCATTGACTCCGATGACTTTTCGGCAGTCGTCAATCTGCTCCACAACGCCAACCTCGTCCTGATTGCGGGCGTCGGCAACTCGATTAGCATGGGCGTAAACGCGGCGTTCAAGCTCTCACAGGTTGGAGTCAGGGCGTTTTGCCCCAGTACCACCGATGCCATGGTCTCCGCCGCAACCAGCCTCAAGGAGAATGACATCCTGCTCGTCATTTCGACGTCCGGATACTCGAAGCGCCTCGTCAACATATTCGACTCTGCCGAGGATTCGAACACCCCCATCATCATGATCACAGACAACCCAGATACGCCGCTCGCGAAGCGTGCCACGTATATCATCCGAGCCATCTCGCGAGATCAGGCCATCACCGGAACCGAGGTCGCCTTCTCGCACAGCTCGATCAACTTCGTCATCGAGCTGCTGTTCCTCTTCCTGACCTCTTGCTGGGATGACCCGGTAGAGCTTAACAGGATCATCTCGAAGAATCTCTTGGGAGACAGGCAATACAGCTAGGACGACGCACACCGGCGCACCGACGCCCAGACCGAAACGGGAGGACCCCTTGATAAAGCTCATCCTCGCAGACATGGACGGGACCCTGCTGCCGTTTGGCTCAAGGGTCGTATCGGAGCGCACGCACAGCGCGATTCTTTCGGCGCTTGATGCGGGCATCGCGTTCGGCCCCGCAAGCGGCCGCGACTACGCCGACCTGGCCGATGCCTTTGACGGCGACGCGCGCTGTTTCTCGACCGGCATCATGGCCAACGGAAAGAAGGTCTTCTCCAGCGGCGAACTCGTGTTCAAAAAGACGCTCTCGACGGAGGCCCTCGTCAAGCTCGATAGCGCCGTACGCCCCTACGCGGGGACGTCACTCTGGCTAGTCGCCGATATCGATGAGACAGGCAAACGCTGCGAGCAGTTCCTCTGCGCCGTCGAGCCTGGCGACGAATTCGCCCTGGAAATCGTTAAGGACTCCGGAAGAGACATGGCGCTCGGAGACGTGCCCACGAACCGTGACGTCATCACCGCCGGCATCTTCGTCAACGTCAGCTCCGCCCCGACGGAAGTCGTTCGGAGTCGATGCAAGGAAGCCTGCCCAGAGCTTGATTTCCCCTCGCCCGTCCCATTCTTCCTCGATGTTGTTCCGGCTGGCTGGAGCAAAGTAAACGGACTCGACGCGCTTCTCGGCAGCCTTGGGGTCACGCTGGACGAGGTCGCTTTTATCGGAGACTCGGAAAACGACGCGACGCTCCTCGAAAAGGTGCCGAACTCCTACGCAGTCGCGGGCGCGATGCCAGAGGCGAAGGCCGCGGCCCATCACCTGATCGGGGACGCAGCCGAGGACTCCGTCGCGAAGCTCATCGAACAGATTGTCCAGTAGCGAGGCTAGGGTTCCGCCAGCGTGGCATGCGCCGCGTGCCTCGTCATCCGTTCGTGGCGCGCTACCTCGTGACGATCCAGAGCGTGGCCATCGTCGCGACGCCGATGCCTACGATGAGCGCGACCCACAGGACGCGGACCACGGGGTTCATGTCGCCCGTCACCACCGTGTCGTTCGCGTGCCAGAACCAGCTCTCGTTTCCCTTGCGCATGATGCCCTCCCTTAGCCTCGATTACGCCATCTATGGCCGAGCAATCGCAGGTCACGTGCCATAGATTTGCCCTACGCCCAGCTTTCAGTTCTGTAAGGCGGCGGGAGCCTGTGCGAGGCCCCGAGTCCTGAGGCTGTTGCAATGAAAATGGGAATCAAGGGGCACGCATCAATCATATGGGTTCCTTTCGAGGGCGATGGCAAACGAAGCATCCATCATATAATGAAGCGACACAACCAGAGAGGTCACCCATGGAATTTTATGCAAGCTGCCCCGAGGGCTTTGAGTCCGCACTCGCCGATGAGCTTAAACGCCTCGGGCTTTCGCATGTCCGCCGCCTGAAGGGCCGCGCTACGTTTGAGGGCGAGCTCGAAGAAGGCTACCGCGCCTGTCTGTGGTCGCGCCTGGCGAGCCGCGTGTTCGTGGTGCTCGGGCGCTTTGAAGCGCAGGATGCCGACGAACTGTACGATGGCGTTTACGACATCGCCTGGGAGAGCATCATCCGCCCCGGCGCCACCATCGCCATCACCGCCCGCGGCGTGACCGAGCAGCTGCGCAACACGCGCTTCTCGGCCCTGCGCGCCAAGGACGCGCTGTGCGACCGCCTGGCCGAGACCACAGGCCGTCGCGCCGATGTCGATGCCGCCGACCCCGATGTTCATCTACTGCTTTCGTTGCGTCAGCGCCGCGCGAGCATAAGCCTAGACCTTTCGGGCGACCCGCTGTTCAAGCGCCTGCCGCCCGCGGCTACCCGTGCCGGCGAGGCGCGCACGTGCTACGCCCCGACTACGCCGCTCTGGTGCTGGCGCAGGTCGGCTGGACCGCGCTATGCGAGCGCGAGCTGACGGCCGACGATTACGAGAACGAAGCCCTGCCCACGCTGATCGACGCCTCGTGTGCCGGCGGCGGCCTGCTGCTGGAGGCCGTGAACATTCTGACCGACCGCGCTCCGGGCGCCGCCCGCGAGCACTGGGGCTTTGAGGCTGGCAGCTGCACGACGCCGCCCTGTGGGAGCAGTTGCTTGCCGAGGCGCGCGAGCGCGAGACCGCAGCGCGTGAGCGCCAGGCGCGCATCGTGGCCGTAGACATCGACCCCGCCGCCCGCAAGACTGCCGAGCGCATGGTCAAGAGCGCCGGTTACAAGCGCTTTGTCGATTTTTGCGCCGCCAAGCCCGCTACCGTGCTGGACCACGCGGGCGCTGTCGCCGGCGCAGCCGTGGTCGCAGACACCACCGAGACCCCGCTTTCGCTCATGCACGACGCCATGACGCTGGTCGGCGAGCTGCGTCGCGCGTCCGAGCTTACCGCCGCGCCGGTCGCCGCCCTCACCCGCGACGGCCTTATGGCCCGCGCACTCCATGCCGAGCCCGCGCACTCCATCGCCGTCATGCCCAACAACGAAGAAGCGACTATTGAGGTTTGGCCCTCGCTCGACCATGCCGCCGCAGCATTTGAAGCTGCGACCAGCGCGGATGCCGAGGAGCAGGCCTCGGATACCGAAGGCGAAGTCGCCAACACCCCCATGCCCGAGCCTGCCGCTACACTCGACCTGGGCGACGGCAAGCCGCTGCCCGTGCTCATCCCCGAGTCCGAGCAGTTCGCCAACCGCCTGCGCAAGAATGCCCGTCTGCGCCGCAAGTGGGCCAAGCGCGAGGGCGTTACCTGCTACCGCGTCTACGATGCCGACCTGCCCGACTACTCTGCCGCCATCGACCTGTACGAAGGTTGCCCGCAGACGCCGGGCCGCTGGCTCGTCATCGCCGAATACGCCGCGCCTAAGACCATCGACCCCGCGCTGGCCCAGGCCCGTATGCTCGACATCTTGGCCATCGCGCCGCGCATCCTAGATGTTCCCGCCGAGCATGTGCACGCCAAGGCCCGCATGCGTTCGCGCGGCGGCTCGCAGTACGGCAAGCAGGGCGCCGGCAAGGGCGGCTCGGGCGAGCGCGCCAACATCGCGCGCCGTCGCCTGCCGCTCATCGAAGAGGGCGGCCTTACCTTTGCCGTCAACTTTGACGACTATTTGGATGTGGGCATCTTCCTGGACCACCGCGTCACCCGCAACCTGGTGCGTGAGCACGCCAAGCAGGCGCGCCGCTTCCTCAACCTGTTCGCCTACACCGGCACCGCCACCTGCTATGCGGCAGACGGCGGCGTCGAGGAGACCGTGACGGTCGACCTTTCCAACACCTACCTGGACTGGGCCGAGCGCAACATGCGCCAGAACGGCTTTGTGGGGCCGCAGCACCACTTTGTGCGCGACGACGTGCTCGCCTGGATTCGCGACCAGCGCCAGACGCGCAACCGCTGGGACCTGATCTTTGTCGATCCGCCCACGTTTTCGAACTCGTCCAAGATGGGCCGCCGCACCTGGGATGTTCAGCGCGACCATGTTGAGCTTTTGGCCGGCGTATCGCGCCTGCTCACACAGGGCGGCCACGCCATCTTTAGCTGCAACCTGCGCGGCTTCCGTCCCGAGACGCGCAAGCTCGCACGCGCGGGCGTCGTGCTGGAGGACATTACGGCGCAGACCATCCCCGAGGACTTCGCGCGCAACCAAAAGGTGCATCATTGCTATATCGTGCGCCGCCTGCCCATCGAGGACGCCATGGCCGAAGTCGGCTTTAGTGCCGAGGAGATTGCCGAGCGAACCGAGGAACTGCGCAACCCCGACGCCCGCAAGCCTCGCGTAGCAACACCCGCGCACGCGCAGGCCGGCAACGGCAAGTCGAACTTTGCCGCCAAACCCTCCCCTGCCGGCAAGCCAAAAAAGAAGAAGTTCTACGCCAGCAAGCCCAAGGGCAAATAACAAAGTTGCGGTGGAATAGTTCCTAAAAATGCCTGGTAAAGGACCAAACAGGAACTATTTCACCGCAACTCATATTGGGATGGTGGTTGGCGATCTAGCCTTGGGTGACCAGTCGGTAACCGATGCCCACGTGCGTTTGGATATAGCGCGGATGCGCGGGGTCGGATTCGATCTTCTTGCGCAACGTGCCCATAAAGACACGCAGGCTCGCCAGGTCGCTCTTGGTCGCCGTACCCCAAATCTCGTGCAGGATAAATTGGTGCGTCAGCACCTTGTCGGCGTTGTGTGCCAGCAGGCACAAGAGCTTGTACTCGATCGGCGTCAGATGCAGTTCCTCGCCATCCATCGTGGCGATGCCGGCATCAAAATCGATATGCAACTCGCCGGTATCGAACGAGCCCTCGGAGACAACACCGCCCGCCTGCGCATACGAAAGGCGCCTGAGCGTGGTGCGAATGCGCGCGAGCAGCTCCTCGACCGAAAACGGCTTAGTCAGGTAGTCATCGGCGCCGGCATCGAGCGCTCGGATCTTGTCCGCGTCCTCGCTGCGCGCCGAAACCACGATGATCGGCATGCCCGACCACGCGCGCACCGACTCCACCACCTTGACGCCGTCCATATCGGGCAGGCCCAGATCGAGCAGAACAATGCTCGGCGCCTGCGACGAAGCGGCGGCGATGGCGGCGTGGGCGGTCTCCACAGCCATATGGCGCAAACCGTGCGCCTCGAGCGCGGCGACGATAAGGTTGCGGACGGCGGGATCGTCCTCAACGACCAAGATGAGCGGTTTCACGGCAGAGTTCGGCACAGCGCTACTCCTTATCAAACGAAACGTCGGCGGCGGGAAGCTCAATCGTAAAGACCGAACCGTGCGGGTCCGCCGCGGTAACCTCTATGCTACCGCCATGTGCCAGCGCAATGGAGCGGCAGAGCGAAAGCCCCAAGCCCACACTGCGGCAGCTGTCGGCCAGGCCATGGTTGGCGGTGTAGAACGACTCAAAGATTCGCTCGCGGTCCTCGGGCGCAATGCCCGGGCCATCATCAGCAACCGAGCACGCCACGCATCCATCATGGACGCCAATCGAGATTACGATATGCGAGCCCGCAGGCGTATAGGCGATGGCGTTGTTCACCAGATTGACCACCAGCTGCACCATCAGGCGCGCGTCGACGTTGACGAGCGCCGGCTCATCGCACGCCACTACCTTAAGGTCATGCTCGCGCACAGCCGGATTTACGTGACGCAGCGCCTCCTCGACGATATCGTCCATGAGCTCGAGCGTAGTCGACAGATGCATTCCGTCGCCCTCGAGCTTGGTGATGGCGAGCAGATTCTCGACAGTGGCGTTGAGCCATTGCGCGTCCGAGCGAATGGATAGGAGCATGCCGCGGCGCGTCTGGTCGTCGAGCACGGCCGTACCGGTCGAGCCCTGGTCGAGCAGCACATCGGCATTACCCGAAATACTGGTAAGCGGCGTGCGCAGGTCGTGCGAGATGGAGCGCAGCAAGTTGGCGCGCAGCTGCTCGTTTTTGGCGAGCACCGCCGCCTCCTCGCGAGCCTCCATGGCGCGGGCGCGATCGAGCGCCAGCTCGCCTTCGCTCACGATGGCATCGGCAAGCGTCCGCTCCTCGGGCGTCAGCGCATCGGGCTCGGCGACAATGGCGAACACCCCCACCACCGAGGCGGGATCGCCCGCGCGCACCATGGTGTCGCCCGAGCGCACGGTCAGGTATATGCCGTAGAACGCCGAGGCGCCATAGGTGGCATCGAGTGGCGTTCCCACATAGGCGGACGCCGAGAGCCGCGGCGGCATCTGGGGCGCCAGCTGGTGTACCGGCGCGGCATCGCCCACGGCCGTGTACGTCGTGCGCGGCAGCAGGTCATCGTTATCGGCATCGGCGCTATACCACACGACCGGACAGTCCGAAAGACGCGCCAGCTGCGTTGCCATAGCGTGCACAATCTGTTGCTGATCGCCACACCGCTGCAGCATGCGGTTGGTCTCGAGCACCATCTGCGTGCGACGGTCGCTGGCGGCAGCCTGCGCCAAGGCGCGGCGCAGGGCCAGCGCGATCGAGCTCGATACGAGCGAGACCGCAAACATGATAAAGAACATGCCGGGATAAACGCGGTCGATAAACGACAGCGCGTAGCGCGGGTCGACAAACAAGAAGTTGTAGAGCGCCACGGCGGCAGCCGAGCTCAGCAGGCAGTACAGGCGGCTCCAGGTAAAGAAAGCGCACAGCTGCACGGCGAACACATAGACGATCATGATGCTCGGCGCGAGCCCCGGATGGTCGAGCAGCGCGCCCACAATCGTCGCCGCGGCTAGCAGCCCCGCCGATACGCAGGCGTCATACAGAGGGCTGCGACGCGTCAGCGTTGTACGCCGCCACCAAAAGTTCTCGGCAATATCGCCGTCCGCACGGACGTCCATCAGCGCCCCGCCCCTCTCTCAAAAACAAAAACCACCACAAAGGGGACTGGCACCTTTGCGGTGGTGGCCTCCTTGTGGTGGTTTCAAGTGTATAGCCTTTGCAGCCTGCGGTCGCTAGACAAACAGCAGACGTCGACTACGGACGCTCGTCGGGAGCCAGGCGCTGCATCTTGCTCACGGCCTTAAACTTGGTGAACAGCGGCACGTACTCAAAGCTCACGTTGGAGTTCTCCAGGCCGTACCAGCGCGCAGGCGTGCCGGCGGCGCGGCGGATGATGTACTTGAGCGTGATGGCCGTACGCTCGCTGGGCTCCACGTCGCTTTCGGGCGCCAGCAGCTTGCGGATCATGACGAACTTAAACGTACCAATGTTGCCCGGATCCTTGTAGACCGAGTAATCGTGCGTCTGCGCCGGCAGCTCGCCGCTGGCAGCCAGGTCCTGAACAACCTGGCGCAGGTAAGCATTGACGCGCTGGTTGATCTTATAGCCCAGGTACAGATGCACGCGGAATACGTAGTCGGTGCCGAACGTCTCGACCGAGTAGGCAAAGGTATGCGGCTCCTCCATGGTCTCGACATTCACGAACCACCAGGCGCGAGCGCGCTTGGGGTGCTTATCCAGGATGGAGTAGACGATATCGCGGTCGATATAGTCGGTGTTGGTGTCCTTGGTCAGGTACACGATGTTGTCGCTCATGAGCTCGTAGCGATCGTCGTCGCGCAGGCGTTTGAGCTGCGGCAGATAGCTGCGCAGCGGCAGCAGCGTAAACTGACGTTGCTCGACCGCCGTGCCGTTGTACCAGCACACCATAATGCCCATGATGAGCGCGGCCATGAGGATGGTGAAGTAGCCGCCGTGGAAGAACTTGGTGAGCGAGCTCACAAAGAAGAAGCCCTCGAGCATAAGGAAGAAGGCGGCAAAGATCCACGGCGCGACCTTGAGATTGCGCTCCACGTGCAGATAGAAGAAGAGCAGCATTGTCGTGCACATCATGGTCAGGGTAATGGCCAGGCCGTACGCGGCCTCCATGTGCGCCGAGTTCTGGAACAGCAGCACCACGACGACGCAGCCCACGAGCATGACGTTGTTGACCATGGGGATGTAGAGCTGGCCCTTGGTCTCGGCAGGATAGAAGACCTGCATATGCGGCATGAGGTCCAGGCGGCTGGCCTCGGACACCAGCGAGAATGCGCCGGTGATGAGCGCCTGCGAGGCGATGATGGCCGCGACGGTGGAAAGGCCGACGGCAAAGGGACGCAGGCCCGGGGCGAGCATCTGGTAGAAGGGGTTGAGGTCGGCGATGCCCATGAGCTCCGGGTTGCCGGCGTTGTTGATAAGCCACGCGCCCTGGCCCATGTAGGACAGCAGCAGGCAGCACTTAACGAACGGCCAGGTGGCATAGATGTTGCCGCGGCCCACATGGCCCATGTCGGAATAGAGCGCCTCGGCACCGGTGGTAGCGAGGAAGCAGCTGCCCAAAATCATGATGCCCGCATGGTTGTTGGGGCTCAGCAGAAAAGCGATGCCACGCAACGGGTTGAGGCACAGCAGCACCGCGGGATACTGGCAGACAAAGAACAGGCCCGTGCCGCCCAGGAACAAAAACCACAGCGTCATGATGGGGCCGAAGGCGTGACCGATCTTGGCCGTGCCGATGCGCTGCACCAAGAAGAGCGCGATGATGATGGCAAGCGTGATGGCGACGACACGACCCTGGTCGTCACCGAGCACGGCATGGACCGCCGGGATGGTGCGCAGGCCCTCGATGGCCGTGGTGACGGTAACGGCAGGCGTCAGGATGCCGTCGGCGAGGAGCGCCGCGCCGCCCAGCATGGCGGGGATGATGAGCCACTTGCCGCAGCGCTTGACCAGGCTGTACAGGGCAAAGATGCCGCCCTCGCCGTGGTTGTCGGCGCGCAGCGAGATCAGCACGTACTTGACGGTCGTCAGCAGCGTGACCGTCCACACGACAAGGGAGAGCGCGCCGAGCACGAACTCCTGCGTGACGCTTCCGATGCCGCCGTTGCCGGCAACGAGCGCCTTGGTTACATACATGGGGCTGGTGCCGATATCGCCATACACCACGCCCAGCGTGACGAGCATCGCCGAGATGCTCACAGGAATCGCAGCGTGCGAGGCTACTTCCTTTGCCTTTTGTTCCATAAGCCGGTTTCCTCCCAATTTTAACGTTCGACGGGATTATATGTAATCAGCCCATATTTTAATGGCACCGTTTTCCCAGCTAGATAAACATTTATGCGGCCTTTAGGCCACCGCGGCGATATGGAATGTGACAAAGGGACGCCCCCTTTGTCACATTCGTCATTTTCCGAGCCAGTTTTTGAACCACCACTCCATAGAGCGGCTCATCTCGGCCATAAAGGGGCTCGTGTGCTTACGGGTGTAGATGTCGATGACGCGCTCGCCCACCTCGCGGGCGTGCGGGCGAAACATCGCATCCATCTCGGCCACCTGCGCATCCATGGTCGCGGTATCGGCGCGGCAGTAGTGCTCCTCGTGCACCAGGTTCACCACGGGATGCGCGATTGCCGGGCGCTCCTTACGGGGCGTGCCGATGATGAGCATCGACAGCGGCATGGTATAGGCAGGCAAGTCCAGCAGTGCGGCAACTTCCTCGGCGTTCTCGACGATATCACCGATGTAGCAGCTCCCCAGCCCCAGGGCCTCGGCGGCAACCACGGCGTTTTGCGCGGCGATTACGGCATCCTGCGCCGCGATGGCAAAGTCGCCCAAACCCGGCGCGGGGCGGGGCGCCTTGCCCGTGCGCTCGACAAACTCGGGCTCAAAGCAGCCCACGTGCTCAAACAGATCGATCCACTTGGCATAATCGACCACAAATATGAGCGCCCAGGGCGCCTTGGCGATCATGGGCTGGTGATCGCACAGGTCGGCCAGACGGTCCAGCGTAGCCTGCTCGCGAATGCTCACGATGGAATACATCATCATGGCGCCCGCCGACGGCGCGCGACTCGCCGCATGCAAGATCGCCGCCCGCTGCTCGTCGGTCACCGCCACGGGACGGCCGTCGTCATCGCGCGCAAAAGCGCGCGTGGACGAGCGGTGCTCCAAAATGTCCAGTACCGCGTTGCCCGTAGTCTCGACCGGATAGCCGTACGTATCCACGCCCGCAGCTCCGTCGCCGCCCATGCCCGCCTCGCAAACCTGCTCGCTCATCGCCCTACCCTCGCCATTTCTTTAAGAAGCCTTTACGTTTCCGTGTAATTCCCGTCCATTATCGCGCAGGTCGCCACTACATTGCGCCACACCGCCACACGCGCGCGTTAATATGGCTGGTTGTTGTGCGCAGCCACCAATTGCTGCGCATATCTTGGTAACAATCGGGTAAATCCCCGCTTTCGTAGGTTTTAGTTTGTGAGGAGTCTCAGCATGTTCGCTGCCGCCATCTCGCTCGTCGGTCTTGCGGCGACCGTCTACCTTGTCTTGCGCGAGGCCAAGGCCGTTTGCGCAAAGTCGGGCACCGTTGCCAAAAGCGCTCTTGGGTGGAGCGTCGCCTTTGGCCTGTTCCAGCTCTTTTTGACTGTCTGGGGCGCTATTGGTCTCGTCGCGCAAAACGAGCCGCTCGCCTTTGTGATGCTCATCCTGACCAACGCCATCCTCACCGGCTGCGCTTGGGCCAGCATCGCCCGCGACCGCATCGCCCCGCGCGTCTTTGCGTTCGCCTCGGCCGACGCTCCCGCCCCCACTGGCAAGCTCGCCCGCCTGCGCGGCGCCTTTGTGGGCAAACCGCTCGTCGCCGCCGTCCTGTGCCTGCTGCTCGCCGGCGTCTTTGCGCTGCTGGGCATGGAGGTCTCGTCCAACCACGACTTTACCTGGGTCTACCCCCTGTGCATCCTGCTCGAGTGGGCCATCATCACCGTGCTCATGACCGGCCTGTTCTTCCTATTCCAGCGCCACGGCGCAGCTCCCGCGGTCCTGGCCTTTGCCCTCTTTGTCCTGGGCATTGCCGAGTTCTTCGTCATCACGTTTAAATCCATGCCCATCCAGCCGGGCGACCTTTCGGCCATCTCCACCGCCGCCGCGGTCGCCGGCAACGGCTACACCTTCTCGATCTCGCTGTTCTGCGTGCTGTCCATGGGCTTTACCGCCATCGCCATGCTGCTGTGCGAGTACGCCGGCCTGGTGGCACCGCACCGTCAGAAGGGTGCCGCCAACGCCAAGCGCATGCTGCTCACCAACCTGCTCGTGGCAGTGCTATGCCTGGGCGGTGTGACCGCGCATGTCACGCTCATCGACTACTACAACACTCTCGGCATCACCGTCTACACCTGGCGTCCGCTCGAGAGCTACTGGCGCGAGGGCTACCTGCCCGCTTTCATTAGCGCGGCGCAGTCCATCAAGCCGCCCAAACCCGCCGACTACTCCGTCGACGATGCCAAGGCCACGCTCAAAAAGTACGCCAAGGCCTACGACAAGTCCGACGCCGCCAAGAGCGACGAGCGCACCGCCGCAAAGGAGCAGTTCGACAGCGAGAAGCCCACGGTCATCGCCATCATGAACGAGACGTTCTCGGATCTGTCGATCTACCAGAACATGCGCGCCGGCTACGAGGGTCCGCAGTACTTTAAGAGCCTGTCCAACTGCCTCAGCCGCGGCAAGCTCTATGTGAGCGCCTACGGCGGCGGTACCGCCAATACCGAGTTTGAGTTTATGACCGGCAACTCCATGGCCAACCTTGGCTCGGGCGTGTACCCCTACACCATCTACAACATGGAAACGACTGGGAACCTGGCAGAGCAGTTCAAGTCGCTCGGATATTCCACCACGGCCATGCACCCCAACCACGCAACCAACTGGAACCGCGAGAACGTCTACAAGGACTTTGGCTTTGACCAGTTCCTGTCCATCAACGACTTCCAGGGCGCCGACACCCTGCGCGGTATGGTGACCGACCAGGCGACCTACGACAAGATTCTTGAGCTGCTCGACCAGAACGCCGATCCGCAGTTTATCTTCGACGTGACCATGCAGAACCACTCGGGCTACGACACGGGCCTGCTGCCGGTCGACAAGCAGATACATCTCAACATCGACACGACCGACCTGGACGCCAAGACCGTCGAGGACGGCACGCTCTCCGATGTCGACGAGTACGTCTCGTGCATCGAGCAGTCCGACCAGGCGCTTCGCTACTTCCTCAACGCCCTGAGCAAGCTCGACCGCAAGGTGGTCGTGGTGTTCTGGGGCGACCACCAGCCGTTCTTCCCGTCCAAGTTCAACGATAAGTGGTTTACCGGCGAGGACGACGCCACCCACCAGGAGCGCTTGTGGCAGACCGACTACATCATCTGGGCTAACTACGACGTCGCCGGCTGCGACCAGACGAGCGAGGTCGACGACCTGTCCACCAACTACCTGTCCACCCAGCTCATGCAGCTGATCGGCGCCCCGCTGACCGACTACCAGAAAGCGCACATGACGCTGCGCGAGTCGCTGCCCGCTATCAACTCCGTGGCTACGAGGACGCCAGCCTGCGTTGGGCGCTTTCCTCCAACGTCACCGGTGACGACGCCGCCGCAGCAGCCGCCACCAAGGCGCGCGAGGATTACGCCAAGATGCAGTACTACGAGATGTTCCGCGACGGCAAGAACGTGTATACCGAGCACTTCCAGACCGAGGCCAACGAGACCGACCCCAACCTGGCACCGGGCACGACCAAGATCAAGTAGCGACACGTCTTAACTGGTTCGTCTGCCTGGCGGCGCGGAATGTAAGGTTCCCTGCTCGGACAGTCCTGCTCGCACGGAGAGCACATTAAGTGCTCTCCGGCTCGTGCGGAACTCGCGATGAACCTTACATTCCGCGCCGCCAGGCAGACGCCTCGGTGTTGAAGCGCGGCTTGTCATGAAAGCATCCGCAACATATATAAGTTGAAGGCCACATTAAGTGGCCTTCTTTATATTCGGAAAGTGTGTCCCGGAATCTGCCTTCGGAATGGGACGCAGTTTCCGCTTGAGGGCCTGTTGGGAAAGCGCATCCCACTTCAAGAGAAAATTCCGGGTCGCACTTTCCGCTAAGGCTCTCAACCGGAAAGTGCATCCCATTCCAAGCCTTAATTCCGGGACATAGTTTCCGGACAAGACATCAACCGGAAAGTGGGGACCACTCTGAGCGCCGATTCTGGGACACACTTTCCGAAACCCCGCCCATCCGGAAAGCCCGTCCCACTCCGTATACATCCAGGCATGAAATCATCAGCTTATTAGGCCTTCTATCAATAAAGAGACACCCTCCCGGGCGGCGGGCACGAAGTTCATCGCGAGTTCCGCACGCAAAGAAGACCACTTAATGTGGCCCTCGTCTTGCGCAGGACTGTAGAGCTGGGAACTTCGTGCCCGCCGCCCAGGAGGGCGTTGCGTTTAGAAGATGGACCTAGCGCTTGTTCCTCCGGGACAAGAGAAGCGCGGCTATAAAAGCGATGATGGCAAGCGCCAGCAACACCAAAAGCAAAGCGGGCGTGTTGTCGCCCGTTGCCGCCAGACCAAGCAAGCCGGGCTTCTTGCTGCCAGCAGGTTGTACGGGGATCTTCTCGCCATCGTCTTCGGCGGTGATTTCCCAGCGAATTGCCTTGTTTGCGTCGGCAAGCTCGTTGCCCACCGACGTCGGGACACTTAGTTGCAAATTGAGTACCGTGCTGCCATCGCTCGTAAACGTTGCGACCTGCGTGGGATAGGCAAACACGCTGCCCGGCGTTCCCGTCTGGAGCCAACCGGCAGACGCATCGGCCGCCGACGCCGTTAGGGTAATGGGCGACAGCAGATGTGCCGTCTCGTGATCGACAACAGCCCGCACAAACACACGTACCTGGGACTTTACACCCGTGGCACGAACCCCAATCTGTTGCTCGCGTACATCGCCGGGCATTAGATCTTTAAAGGCTGGAAACAGATCGGGCTCCCCCGAGGAGTCCGTCGCTCCCGATACCGTTAGCTGGCGTGCATTTCCGTCATAGGCAATCGAGGGCGTATCGGCGAACGCACGGGCAGGAACGGCGAGCGCGACCACGCAGAAAATGGCCGCGACCACACAACGCAAGGAACGCGCAACGTCTTTGAAAATCGGTAAAGCCATGCTTACGCACCTCCGTGCGGCGGCACCAGCACGCCATCTTTGACCGTACAGTTCCATGCCTCGGTGACCGCATCGTCGGGCGTAGACTGAATCGCTTGGGTCGAGATGTCAACAACTAGGTTTTTACCATCTGCCTTCTTCTCGGACACGCCCTTGATGAGCGCGCCCGTCTTGTCGAGCGGCGCAACAGGAGACGTCCAGTAGTAGAACCCGTCGGCCGAGCGAACCCAAGACGAGGCGCTGCCAGTAGTTGAGGCATTGGACACGTTGCCCCACACAATGGCGTAGTCGGTACCCTCGACCGGCTCATCCCACAGGCGCGCGCCATCCTGGTCCTGCCAGTAGATATCCACCGCAGCACGCAGGTATGCCGGAGCCGAGCCCTTGTTTGTAATCGTGACGTCACTCTTCACGTTGCCATTGAGCTTCTCGTCTACCGAGGGCGCCACCGAACCAAAGCCAAACTCGTTGACCAGCACGCCCGTAACCGAAAGCCACGCAAAGGTGCCGGCAACGCCAGCCAAAAGAAGAACGCCGACAAGGAGGGCAACGATCTGCTTGCGCTTACCCATCCTAGTCCTCCCTCCTTAGCGTGCCGTTTTCCCAAACATTCTTGGCACGCGAGCCACCATCGACCCATTTGTCCTTCGCGCGCGTGTTAACGCACGTCACCACGGCGTCGCCTGCGCTCGAAGCAGACGAAATCGTCAGCTCGGCAGTTTTACCGGGCGCCTTGCCCGGCGTGCTCAGCTCGCCCCGGTAGCGCCATGCCCAAGCCGTATCTTCCTCGACGGTATAGATGCCCGCCGGAGCGGCGAACTGCACGCTGCCGACATACCAGGTCTCACCGTTTTCCGGCTGCTGCTTATCGACTTTCACCTCGACCATGCGCGTCTCGGCAGGAGAATCCTGCGACATCTTTCGCGTTACCTTAAAGCGGAACGTTTGCCCCATAGCGCTGGCATCGGTCGTCTTTTTAACGATCGTCAGCGCATGAGTCTGGGCAAAGTTGAACACGGCTTTGCCGGGGCCCTGATCGCCCTCGCCCGTCTTCTTGGACTCCAGACGGTTGGCCAGGTCGAACGAGCCGCCACCCGAACCCAGACTGTAGAGCGAGACAAACTTGCCGTTCACAGGCTTTTCCGCCGCAGAAACGCCCTCTGCACCAGGGCCGTAGCTTGCCTGCGTTACCGTAACGGTCAGTTGTGTTCCCATAAACGGCTCGGCAAAGCAGACCTTAAACGGCGCCTGGTCGGCACCGTCATCGACGGTGTTGGCGGCGGCGGGATCGAGCAGCCATTTAAGCTGCGCGGTCATGGTTACGGGTTTCGCGGGATCAGACGTATCGTTGGCAACCACGCGATACGTCACGGGATACAGGTCCATGTCGCCCTTGACTGGCTCGCCCTTGAACTCATCCCAAGACTTTGCAGTGCCATCGGCACCCACATATCGCCACTCCAAGAA
This sequence comes from Collinsella sp. OF03-4AA, assembly GCA_003462965.1. Classification (GTDB taxonomy): domain Bacteria; phylum Actinomycetota; class Coriobacteriia; order Coriobacteriales; family Coriobacteriaceae; genus Collinsella. The sequence continues at coordinate 26,533 of QSCH01000003.1, read as the reverse complement.
GAGCTCGCGCTTATCGCCATTGGCAGCAGCCTGTTCATCGAGCAGCGCGACGATCTTGGAGTGGGCGTCCGGATCGTACGCCACGGATTTTTGCTCCATCACAGGATTGCCGTCGTTGTCGTAGAAAGGGTTGCCGCTCTCGTCCATTTTGGGAACATCGACCGTGTAGACAAAGCCAGGCTTACCGTCCTGCGCGCGCTCGTCGCCCGAGTCGACCGTCGCCGTAAAGATGACCGCCCCGTCGACGCTGTGATAGCGCACCTTATACGGCGTGACCTTGTGCACCGCGGTATACGTCGCGCCCTTAAAGGGTTCACTACCCTCGAGGGGATACTTATCGTCTTCGGTCAACAGGGTGTATTTGCCATCGGGTTCATAGTCGCGCGACCAGCCGACAAAGTCGTACTTGGTGCCGTCAATGCCGACAACCTCAGCTGTAGCTCTTACTTCCAGCGAAATTTGATCGCCAGAGTCGGTGCGCGAAAGAGAACGCACGGAATCGGGGTTATCCAGATTGGCATCGATATTCGATTGGACAATTACCGCGCTGGCACGGTAGACCGGGTACAGCTCCATGGGGGCGTTAACCACAGTGTTTGTATTCACCATGGGAAGGCCGTCCGACCAAACGACATAACAGTTGCCGGATGCCGGTTTAGTTTCCGTCCAGCCTACGAAGGCATTGTATGCGTTCGTTGCATCATCGATGTCGCCAACGTTATACGTCGGCAGCGGGATGCCGTCCTTAAGGCTGCCGAGCGTATCGCCCTGCTGGGCTACCTTGCCATCCACATCTTTGGCATTGAGATGGTACACGACCGCCAACGGCGAATAGTACGCCACAAATGTATAGCTCCGCCGGGTTCCACCTGATAGGAATACGAGTTATCGCCGTTAGGTTCGAGCTTTTTAACCTCACCGTTCGGGAGTTCGATTTCGACCTTATTCAGCTTGTATAACTCGCCGCCGGACTTGTATACCGTCGTTTCGATATCAGGAGTCACCGTTGCCGTGGCGGGATCGTTGTCCGCATTGAGATTAGGGGTGATGTCATACCTAGGAACATTCACCTCGGAAGTGCCATTAAAACCGGCGCGGTGCAGGTTGGTGGTGTAGTTGACGTCGAACTTTGCGTAGACGGGATAGGCATCCTGACACTTGGTGACCTTGAAGTCATCCGTCGCCAAGTATGGCGCCGCCTTTTCCGGATCGCTCGTCACATAGGGGTCGTTGGCGACATCATAGATATAGTTCCAGACGGGAGAATCCTTCTGGACCTCGGCGGTCGAAATCCAACCCAAGAACTTATATCTCGGATCCGGCTCGCCCTTAGGATTCCGCACGGCCATTTCAGTATCGGTCGGAGAAGACTCGAGGGTCAGGGGGCTCTCATACGATCCCTTCTCACCATCTTCTGGCTTTTCGGCCACTTTAACCGACTTATTAACATGCGGGTAGTAATACGTGAACGTCGGATCCGCCCCGTTCACCTTGGTCTGCAGCAAGTTACTCTCATAGCGCCGCGTGGCAGTCCTCACGACATTATCGCCCTTGTTGTAGAAATTAACGTCCGTGGTAATCATCGCGCGAACGTAGTACTTCTTATCTGTACGCACCATGCTCTCGATGGGATTTTTCACATATGTCCAATATTCACCATCGCGCTCAAGCGTCCAGAAATTCAGGCGATAGCGATCATTCACCGGTTTGACCGTTACGTTCAGCGAAGCCGAAGTCCAAGTATCGCTTAGCGTTGCAGCGCCTGGAAAATCGGTATCGGCATAGAGGTTTTTTAGAGTATCGGCTCCCGTATCGTTTTTAACGTTGTGCGAGTACGCGTTAAGGGGACTCACGACAAGGGTTTCCTTCGTGAAGCGTGTGCCACACGTTTCATAACTATCCTTTATACCGTGGTCAACATGCTCCGGGCCCCAGTGGACGACGTTTTCACGCACGAAGGTACTACCGACGTTTTCCTCAAAGGGCGTTTGATAGCGATTCCAAACGGAACAAAGTAGCTTGCTGTCCGTAAACTCATGGTTGGTATAAGCCCGAACGTAATAATCCACTCGGTACTCAAAGCGGGCGATGTAGGTATGCGGCGCGGTTAAATCGACATCGGTGGGGAGCGTATAGCTGGGATCGCGGCTTACGCGCACCTCAAGCGGGGCATCCTCGGTTCCCTTGTTTTCATACCAACCCAGGAAACGGTAGCCGTCGGGCAGCGCACCGTCCTCTGATAAAGGCTTGTTGTCCACGTCGCACACCCGCACCGTGTACACACCGGTGCCATCCTCGGCAGTCTCAACCTTAACGTCAGTTTTGCCCACACCATCGCGCCGAGTCTGATCGTCGATTGCATCCTGCTCATTGCCCTCAAACACCGTCATGATGTTCGACACATAGTCGGTGTACACCGGATAAAAATCGGTAGGGCCAAGCACAGTGATCTCAGCGCCGGCAGGATAGAACGCACCGGCGTTTTTTAGCTCGGCAAGCTTAGGCGAGGTGATGGCCGCGTAACCGCCATGCATCCCGGCCTCGCCGCTCGGCTGCGTCGTCCAACCAATAAAGGTGGCGCTGGCAGATAGAGTGCCGCGGTCCGCAGGGGCAACCGGCGTTAAACCGACACCATAGCGGTACCAATCCGTCGACTTGTCGTGCGCCTCGCCGCTCTGCCACGAGAGCATCTCACCCTTGACGTTATAGAACAGCACCTGCGCCTCGTACGAAGCATAAAGAGGTCGTTGCCCTTAAAGGCCTCGGCCCCCTTCGCGTTATCGGCAGTATAGGTCGACGTTTTGTCGTTTGCCTCGTTCTTCTGGACCTGCTTGCCAGCAGCCACAGCATCGGCATCGGTCTTGCCGTCAAACCAGCTGTTATCTTGTCCAATTCGGTTCACACGCACATCGGGCTCGCGGAACCAGCCCATAAAGCGGTAGCCGCCGTTCGCCTCGCTCAGGTCGGCAGGCTTTGCAGAGGTCTCCTGCTTAAACGTTACCGAGGTATCGCCCTGGGCCAAGCCCTGAGCAGTTCCCGCCAGCACGGCACTCACGGCAAAGGCATACGGATCCGAGGTCGCCTGATCAATACCGAGTTTGGTTGCCGTAATAGTCGCGGTACCCGCACCGGGAAAATCGATCGTCGCCTTAACGCTTTGGCCATGCACGGGGATATTCAGCTTGTAATCCATCGCCCATTCGTTTGCATGGTCGCCGCCCAGATAATCGTTATTGGCAGTCGAGCGCATGGTGCCGGCACAGAAGTCGTAGTCGTGCTCTTCCCATAGCTCACGCGTGGTATAGCGCTCGTCGTCCCACGGGCCATAGCCGTCGCCCTTGGTGGTACCGTCGCCGCCAAAAGAGGGGATCTTCTTCTTAGCCGCGGTACCCTGGCTGCTGCCGTTTAGGCTCACGCTCGGCTTAAAGTAGCACTCGGTGACCGTGGCGTCGCCCTTGTTGGCGCGCGCAGCAATACCGCCCAGGTTCACGTCGTTTTGGATGATGGGGATCACGGCGATGGGGTTGTATTGACGCGAGCTCAGGTCACCTGCAAAGTGGCTGCGGACGAGCTCATTGCCTTCTTTGGTTAAAATACGACCCGCCAGGCCACCCGCCCACGCGCGCGTCACGGCGACAACGCCCACGTACGACGCGGCATAGCTGTAGCACTGGGCCGTCGAGAAGCAGTCGATGATCTTGGCGTCACCTGCCATGCAGCCCACAAAGCCCGAGGCGTACACGTTGTTGCCGCCCAGGGCGCCAATGGCCACGTCGTACTTATTGGTGACGTCGGTCATGCCCTTCTCGGCAATCGAGCCGTCGTCCTTACGCGTCGGCGTCACGCGGCAGTACTCGATAGTCGATTTCTCAACGTAGCCGGCAAACGCCGCCATATACAGACCCTCACCGCCGAGCGCCTGCACGCCCGAAGTCGTGTTGTTAACGGCGCGGCCACCACGTACCTCGCAGTTATAGAGGGTACAGCCGTCGAGCTCGCCAGCAATCAGGCCCCCCTCAAAACCCGCATTGGTAATCACATTGAGCATGTTGTTGGCACACGTAACGTGCAGGGTGCTCTCCATGACCATAACGTTTTCGAAGTGGGTGTTGATCGCCCTGCCCACGATAATGCCGCCGCGGAAGTCAGCCCAAATGTTGGCATCCTTGACCAGGAAGTTCTTAATGGTGGCGCCATCGGTCTCGGCAAAAAAGCCCGTATCGCGCTCGGGATCCAAGACCTTATTCTCGTAGTTCAGGCCCTTCACGGTATGGTTTTGACCGTCAAAGACGCCCTTAAAGGGATGTTCTTTGTTGCCAAAGGAGAGGTGCTTGACCGTATCCTCAACAATGGCGTTCATATCATCATCGTTAAGAACGATATCGTTATCGAGATAGACGCGCCACTGCGACGTGTCGCGCTGTCGCGACAGCGCGACACACGCCAGGAAGTCGTTCCTGTTTGTGATATGGAATTCGGTCTTGTCCTCGGGCACATCCTCGGCATACGCTGCCGCCGGCAGCGCTACAACGCAGCAAAGGGCGATTGCCACCACAGCGATCAGCCTGCCGAGCACGCCTCGGTTCATGTTCTTAATCTCCATGGGCTAGTTCGCCTCCGGCCAGCCCACGACGTCGAGCACGTCGAGGACGGTATCGTTTGCCTGCTGGTTTTTGGCCTGCACGGCCTGAACGTCGATATCGAGCCTGTATGAGCCGCCGCGCGCGGCATCGTGGTAGTCGCCCACAAAGTGCAGCGAGTCCATGAGGCTTTCCGTCATGGCGCTGGGGTCGAGCACGCCGCCACGCCCATCCAATCCGCGGTAGTAGTACCACCCATCGCCGCCATCGATCCACGGGGACCCCTCGCCCGCGTTCACGTGAAAGGCAACGTTGCCCGAGGCGTTCGCGCTCGAACCGTCGGGCGCCACCGACGCCATACGCAGGCGCGCGCGAACGTACTCAGGCTGCGCGCCGGCGTTCTCCACGCGTACAATGCGGCTGATGTCAGAGCCCCCGGCCTTGGTGTCGGGATAGTCCCCGCGCTCGTTGGCCTCAAACGGAATCTCCTCGCCCCGCTCGTTGAGGGTGTATTCGCAGACTCGTACCTTCACGCTGCCAAACGATAGGACGTTGTTCGCCGGAACCATATCAACGGTAAAAGCCAGCGTGCCACACATGCACGCCAGGGCCAACAGCGCAATCGCGGCAAGCGCCAAGGTGCGTTTCTGATTGTCGGAAAGATTGTTGAGCATTACGTTCGCCAATCGTCGATAAAAAGGGGGACCGAGATCCCAGCCCGAATATAGGGGTGGGGGCGGGCCGGGATCTCAGTGGGGGGATTAAGCCTGAGCCTGAGTCTTAGCCCATTCCTTGGCCTGCTTAAGGGCATTCTGCGCGTCAGCATTTTCACCCTGCTCGGTGCCATTCTGGCCCGCGCCAAAGATGTAGGCAAAGACCGTCATCGTGGGAGCCTGTTTCGGGTCAGTAGTAGTCTCGACAACATCGGTGTTGTTCATGGCAGAGGGAATCGTCACGGCAGTGAAAAGCTCATCGGTATAAACGTCCTGCGCTGCTTTGTTGGCTTCGAGCTTTGCAGGCAGGTTCTCTGCGGCAGAGTTCTTGGAGTACATAAACAGACCGCTCACGTACTGGTTGCCAGAGTTGTCAGATTGGTTGGTCTTGACTTGACCCTCAACGGGCTTCCAATTCGTATTTTTGAGCGTAAAGTACGGGGTCTTTTCAAGGCTGGTGCCAGGCTTGACGATGGCATTCTTTACGTAAATGAATACGTATGCATCATCAGAGCCAGCCTTGATGCCGACATTGGGGTTCTTGGCCACAGTGGCGCCAGGAACCATCTTGGAGTTGGCAACCCACTGGGTCTCGAACAGGTAGGCCTTTTCAGTGTTCGGATTATCGGGGTCCGGTTTCTCGGGATCGGTCGGATCAGGCTTGTTTTCCGGGTGGCCAAAGCTACCCACCGTGAACACGTTGTCAATGTGCTCCTGCGCCGTCAGCCATGCATAGGTACCCACACCGGCGGCCATCACCAACAGCAGCAGGGCGGCAATGATGCCGTAGCGCTTTTTCTTCTTGTTTTCCATCGTTCTCTTCCTTTCGAAAATCGACTTCCCCGGCAACGGCCCTTGCCGTTGCCGACACCTCTCCCCTGCCGCTATGAACGCCGCTCCCTCGCATGCGCGCGGGCATGCTTGCCCGCAGGCTCGTCGGGAACCACCCGATCGAGCACTATCGACGCCGCGACCAGCAGCGCCAGAACGGCCACCACAACAAGCAAACCGGGCATCGTCGTGCAATATGCGTTAACGAAGCCCAGGTAAGGGACACAAAAAGAGACAGTGCCGATCACGCGTGAAAAAGGCGTCTGCTCGGCATCGTGCATGATGGTTCCATCTGCATTTTTGTTTGCGATTCCCTGCGTGCCGATCGTCTGCGCGGCAGGGTCGATCTCGTACACCTGGTGCGTCACCACGGCGCCGTCCGATCGGTAAAAGGTTGCATTGTCGCCCACGGTAATATCCGTTGGCTCAACCTGGCGGACAAACACCATGGAGCCAACGGGAAGATCGGGTTCCATAGAGCCCGAAAGCACAGCAAAGGGCATGTATCCAAATGCGCGAGGCACAAAAGAAACAACGGCAAGGGCTATGACAAGCGCGAACGCCAAGCTACTCAAAAGTGCAATAAATCGTTTGAGTCTACGCGCAGCCAAAGTGATAATTCATCCCCCTTGAGGACCTATTCGACCCATCCAAAGGTCAGCAAGTTTCAACAGGAACCGCAAGGCGCTTGAAAAGTGAGTCCGAAATAAGCCAATTTGGAATCTTTTCGTAATAAAAACATAGCGATGTGCTACACATTTTTCAATGTTTTGTCGCTAAATACTACCTATTTTGGCGTAAGTGGTCATTTATCACCAAATTAGTCTGTTTTATCCAATATCTGTGACTAACCCCCTACGCAACTTCCCCATAGAGGGATCATTTTTTGCGAAACTAAAATAATGGTACCCCCCCCCACATTAAAACAAACTGCTGGAAGCGCCATTTATTTCCGACCCCTTTTACTAGAGTTTTATGACAACCTCATGTAGTTCGCAGCCCATAACCCTCTGAAAACCGTGTCCCAGAATTCCCGTCCGGAGTGGAATGCAGCTTCCGCTTGTGGCCCCGTTGGGAAGCCGTATCCCGCTTCGATCACAAATTCCGGGTCGCACTTTCCGCCAAGACCCTCAACCGGAAACTACATCCCATTTCTCGACCGAATGCTGGGATGTAGTTTCCACAGAGCCCTTCACCGGGAAACCGCATCCCATTCCAAAGGCAAATTCCGGGACGCAGCTTCCGCAACTCCATCCATCCGGAAATCCCATCCCACTCCGCACACATCCGGGCATAGAGCAATCAGCTTATTAGGCCTTCCATCAATAAAGGGGCGCCCTCGTGTCACGAAAAAAGCCTCGAGAACTTCGAGGCTTTCACATTTGTATTGTTTTGCACGAAGGACCACGAACGGCGAAGCTACTCTCCCAGCACGGCCTTCTTGGCGGCTGCAGCCATGTTGTCCAGGTCTTCCTTGGTGGGATGGTCCTTCGCGGCAACCCAGTTGTCGAGCAGCATCTTAAATCGGGCGTTTTCGGGATCTTGCTCGAGCATGGCCTCGTAGCGCTGCTTGACCGCGGGGCCCATCTTGCCCTGGCACATCGCCCAGCCCGCAAGCTCGGCATCCCCAGCCAAATTGGAAGTTACGCGATCAATAATCTGCTGGTAATAGCTCTGGTCGGCCCCAAAGCCGCAGGTGCCAAACAGAAAGACGCGCTTGCCGTGCAAGGCGGAGAGAAACGCCGCGACCGAAGGCGTGCACGCGCCCTTGTCGCACCAAAAACCGACGAGCACCGTGTCGGCCGCGCAGGCGCCCTGCGCCTCGAGCGCAACCTGATCTGCATCCGCATCGTCGCTCAACGCCGCGGCGTGGACAAACTCAACGCCCGCAGCCTGCAGAGTGCGCTTGATCGCGCCCGAAACCATCCTGGTATTACCGCTCTTGCTGTTAACCACCAAAGAGCACGTCATAGTCACGTTGCCTCGTTTCCCCCAAAACTAAAGCCACTAATGCAATTTATTAGATGAATATCTTAGTACTAACGTGACAGATGTAAACCACCGTCTGTCGATTGGCGACGCAGACGACATCTTTGGACAAAAGCCCGCAGCGCAAGCCCCATACTTTTTAAAATTTGGGACAGTCAAGCGGCTCTGCCCACGAATCAATGACAATCGTCACCATAATATGCCATCAATCATCACCATAATTCTCCATTAATCATCACCTCAAATTACCGTTAATCGTCACCACGTTGCTGGTAGAATACATAATCAAAGCAATTAAAGAAGGAGGCAGTATGAATAGATATGTAGACAGATGCATCGATAAGGTAATCAGGCATAATCTCGATATCTTCGGTGCGGTTCTCATTCAAGGCCCAAAGTGGTGCGGAAAGACCACTACGGCAAAACGTTTTGCTAGATCATCCTTGTCTCTTTCCGATCCAACTGGTAATTTTGCCGCCCTCCAGCTGGCTCAGATCGATCCAGCACAGGCAATAGCAGGACCCTCTCCTAGGCTCATCGATGAATGGCAGGAAGAGCCAAAGCTGTGGGATGCCGTACGTTTCGAGTGTGACGCAAGACAGGGAGAATCCGGACAGTTTATTCTTACGGGCTCAGCAACGCCGCGAGATTCGAAGCAGCCGATGCATAGTGGCGTTGGACGAATAGCAAGGTTGCGAATGGATACCATGACGCTGTTCGAGCTTGGCGTTTCTTCTGGCTTAGTCACTATCGGAGCGCTGCTTTCAGGTCATCCTGCTAAGCAGGCAGTCGGATCGATTGCCGGCATCTCCGGTATCGCCGATTTGCTGTGTCGTGGCGGTTGGCCTCAAGCGATGGGGAAAACAACTGAAAATGCCATGCGGATTGCCGCTGCTTATGTTGATGGCGTATGCGAATCGGATGTTTCTAGAACTGACGGCGTTAAGCGTGATCCGGTCAAGGTCAGGTCCCTTTTGACATCGCTTGCGCGAAATGAGTCGACGCTTGCCGGATCGAAGTCCATCGACAAAGATATCGGTACCGGCGTTTCGAAGAATTCGGTCTCCAGATACATGGATGCTCTGAGACGAATCAATATCATCGATGATATCCCGGCTTGGCATCCGGCGCTCAGGTCTCCGGTAAAGCTGCGGCAAAGTGCGAAAAGGCACCTCGCCGACCCTTCGCTTGCCGTCGCACTGCTCGGAGCAAATCCGGAGTCATTGGCATCCGACCCGAAGACGCTGGGACTGCTCTTCGAATCCCTCGTCCTGCACGACCTTAAGGTCTATGCAGCCGTAAATGACTCATCGGTGTCCCACTACCATGACGCCGACGATCTCGAGGTCGATGCCGTTATACACAGGCGCGATGGAACTTGGATTGCCGTGGAAGTAAAACTCGGAAGTCCGCAGATCCCCGAGGCATCTGCAAACCTGCTTCGACTCGAGCGCAAACTTGTCGAGCGTGGCGAGAGACCACCCGCGGCCAAGCTCATCGTCATCGGGTTCGGCATGCCAGCCCATACAACGCCCGAGGGCATTATCGTTGCCCCCGTTGACACACTCGCGCCCTAGCGCTGCATTACATGCCCCACGGGCTTGCTCACTGGGCGAATTGGCTGCGGTAGAGTTCGGCGTAGAAGCCGCCTGCCGCCAGCAGCTCGTCGTGTGTGCCGTGCTCGATAATCTGGCCGTCGCGCATGACCAGAATGCAATCGGCGTTTCGAATCGTCGACAGACGGTGCGCCACGACAAAGCTCGTGCGACCGGCCATGAGCTCGTCGAATGCCGCCTGCACCTGCAGCTCGGTACGCGTATCGATGCTCGACGTCGCCTCGTCCAGCAGCAGAATCGCCGGATCGGTGAGCATGACGCGCGCGATGCACAGCAGCTGTTTTTGGCCCTGGCTAAACGTGCCGCCATCCTCGCCGATGACCGTATCGTAGCCGCCTGGCAGCTGCACGATAAACTTATGCGCATGAGCGCGCTTGGCCGCCTCGATAACCTGCTCGCGCGTGGCGTCGGGACAGCCGTAAGCGATGTTTTCCGCCACCGTGCCCTCGAACAGCCAAGTGTCCTGCAGCACCATGCCAAAGGCGCGGCGCAGGCTTGCACGCGTGTAATCACGCGAAGACCGGCCATCGACCATGATGCGTCCGGCATCGATATCGTAAAACCGCAGCAGCAAGTTGATGAGCGTCGTCTTGCCGCAGCCCGTGGGGCCGACCAGGGCAAAGCGCATGCCGGGCATGGCCTCGATGCAGATATCCTGCAGCAGCTTGCGGTCGGGCACGTAGCTAAAGTCCACATGCTCAAAAGTCACCTCGCCCTGCGGGGCGGCAAGCTCCGCGGCATCCGTCGCATCGGGCTCCTGCTCGCGCGCATCGAGCAGCGCGAACATGCGGCGCGCCGAGGCATACGCCGTCTGGATCTGCGTAATGACGTTGGTGACCTCGTTAAACGGCTTAGTGTACTGGTTGGCGTAGGACAGGAAAATCTGCACGCCGCCCACCGTAAGCGCCGCGGGCACGCCCGTGATCACGCCCACGCAGCCGATCACAGCGACCACGGCATAGATGATGTTATTGATAAAGCGCGTGCCGGGGTTGGAGAGCGAACCCATAAACTGCGCGCGCTCGCCCGCGGTGTAGAGCTCAGCGTTGAGGGCATCGAAGCGCTGCTGGGCGTTGGGACCATAGGCAAAGGCGTCGACAAGCTTTTGCTCGCCTACGTACTCCTCGATATGACCACCGAGCTGCCCTTGAATACGCTGCTGTGCCGTAAAGCTCTTGTTGGAGAGCTTGGCGATGGCGCCGGCGGCAAAGATGGAAAGCGGCGTGACGAGCACCACCACGAGCGTCATGGTCAGGTTAATGGAAAGCATAAACGCGAGCGTGCCCACGATGGTGATAACGCCGGTGAAGAGCTGCGTGAAGCCCTGCAGCAGACCGTCGCCCACCTGATCGACGTCGTTGACCACGCGGCTCATAAGGTCGCCGTGGGCGTGACTGTCGATAAAGCTGAGCGGCATACGGCTGAGCTTGTCGCTCGCCTCCACGCGCATGTCGCGCACCGTTTCGTAGGACAGGCGGTTGACGCAATAGCCCTGCAGCCACTGGAAGGCCGCAGCACCTACAACGACAATCGCGAGCTTGGTAACGAGCGGCAGCAGTGCTTCGAAGTCCACCTGCCCGGCGGCGGCGATAAGGTCGATGCCCTCGCCGATAAGGATAGGCGTGTAGAGCTGCAGAATCACCGAGATGGCGGCGCTCACAAACGACGCCGTAAACGAAATACGGTGCGGACGGACGTAACCCATCAGGCGGCGGGTCACCGCGCCCACGGGATAGCGCTCAGGGTCGCCGGGCTGGCGTGGGCCGTCACCCAAGTCGTTGAGGCTATCGTTGCCGGACACGTTGGCCGTCATCGTGGCGACCGAACCGGAAGATGTATACGGATTCATTTAGCAGCCCTCCTTTGCGCAGACGGATGCGGGGGCGGTCGGAGCGGACGCGGGCGTCGTGCTCCCCTGCTGGCCCTCGAGTTCCTCGCGGCGCAGCTGCGACTGGCAAATCTCGCGATAGAGCTGGCAGGTCGTGTACAGCTCATCGTGCGTGCCCAGGCCCGCAACCGAGCCGTGGTCGAGTACGCAGATCATGTCGGCGTCGCGCACGGTCGAGACGCGCTGGCTTACGATGACGGTCGTCAGCGGCAGCCCGCCCTCGGCGGCACCGCGCACGCTGCGCTCGCGAATGGCATGGCGAAGCGCCGCGTCGGTCTTAAAGTCGAGCGCCGAGGCAGAATCGTCCATGATCAATATCCGAGGCGAACCCACCAAGCGCGCGCGATGGTCAGGCGCTGGCGCTGGCCACCGCTAAAGTTCTTGCCGCCCGCCTCGACCGGGGCATCGAGCCCCTGCGGTTTGTTGCGCACGAACTCGCTCGCCTGCGCCATGTCGAGCGCCGCCCAGAGCTCCTCGTCGGTTGCCGACTCGTCACGCCAGGTCAGGTTGCTGCGGATCGTGCCGCTCACCAGCGACGCGCGCTGCGGTACGGTCGCGACCACGTGGCGCAGCTGGTCGAGCGGCCAGGTGCGCACGTCGGCACCCATCACGCTCACGCTGCCGGTGCTCGCATCGTAGAGGCGCGGAATAAGCGAAACGAGCGTGGACTTGCCGCTACCCGTGCCGCCGATAATACCGAGCGTCTTGCCCAGCGGGAGCTCCAGCGTCACATCGTTGACAGCATTGGCCGCGCCGGCGCCAAACGAGAAGCTCGTATGGTCAAAGCTCAGCGCAGGAACGGGAGCGACATTGCCCGGCTCGGGCAGTGCGACCGTCTCGTTGTCCTCGTCGGTGATGCTCGGCATGCAATTGAGCACCTCGTTGATGCGCGACGCGCTGGCGCTCGCCTTGGTAAAGACCACAACCAGGTTGGCGACGTACACGATGGAGGTGAGCGTCTGCGTCATGTAGTTCACAAACGCCATGACCTGGCCCTGCGTGAGCTCGCCCACGTTGACCTGGATACCGCCCACCCACAGGATGGCGCACACGCCCAGGTTCATCACAAGAAACGTGACGGGGTTGAGAATCGACGAGAGCTTGCCCACCGCGATGGCAGTATTGGCCTGGTCGTCGGCTGCCTGGGCAAAGCGCTCGCGCTCATGGTCCTCGCGCACGAAGGCGCGAACCACGCGGGCGCCCGAAAGGCCCTCGCGGCAGATAAGCGCGATGCGGTCAAGCTTTGCCTGCAGCTGCTTGTAGTACGGGATACAGCGCGCCATGACAAACCAAAACACCAGGCCGATGGCGGGCGTGCAAATCAAAAAGATAATGCCGAGCTTAAGGTCGATGGCAAGGGCCGCGACCATGGAGCCCACCGCCAGGAAGGGCCAGCGGATGAGCATGCGCACGCCCAGCGCCACAGCGAGCTGCACCTGGTTGACGTCGTTGGTGATGCGGGTGATAAGCGACGGCGTGCCAAAGCGGTCGAGCTCGGCATAGCTCAGCTTATTAATGTGCCCGTAGAGCGCACCGCGGATGTCGGTGCCCATGCCCTGCGAGGTCAGCGCCGCCATCTTTTGGCAGACGAGCGTAAACGAGATGCCGATTACAGCCATGGCGGCGAGCACCGCGCCGTAACGGACGACGGCGTTGACATCGTGTGCGCCGATGCCCTTATCGATCATCTGGGCAATCACCAGCGGCGTAAGCAGGTCAAAGATCACTTCGATCAGCTTGCACGCAGGGCCAATCACCATATACCGGCGAAACTTACCACCAAAACGCCTGAGCAGCTCAATCATAAAAAGGCGCTCCCTATCATCATCTCTCTTCAATCTGGTTCATGATAGTACGGCGAACCCTGAAGATGCGTAAGCAACTCGTTACAGAAGAGTCTTGAGCGGTGGTAAAAAACGCCACTGTTTTGGCGCAGTCAGCGAGCGACATAACGCCAGGGATTCAATTATCAGATAAATGTGACCCTTCAGGCAGTTTTGGTCGGCTACCCGCGAGTGCCGGCAGGGCGCTTGGTAGTCGAGCGATCCCGCAGGCGAAGCCGAGGACCAGCGAGACACCAAACACTTCATCGCCTCTTGAAGCACGTAGCCGTCGATGTTTTGGCAAAGCCAGCGAGCGCCACCCAGAGCGACAATTTGTCATTCAAAAGGCAAGGCATAGACCTTCCGGTCATGCCTTGCCTTTTGAATGACAAATTGTCGCTCTGGGTGGCGCGCAGCGTCGAACATTGCGCGGTTTGGAAAACCGCGCAAAAAAGCGCGCTCGATGGATTCGGATGCCCGACAGAGGCTCCTTATGGCTGCTTCCTTCCGGACCTGACCAGATTCGGAACATGTCGTCATCCGAACCCATCGAACGCGCTAGGCGCTCGATATATCTTACCCGCTCCCGCCCGATGGGGCAAGGTAGCTAATTTGGGACGAAGCTTTTTTGACTACTCGGGCAATCGAATCGGCAAGTAGTCATAATAGCCCCGTTCCAAAAAGACTGGTCTGACGCTGTGCCACGAAAGTGGCCTATCTACTACGTTTAGGCCGCAGGGGTCAACCATAGCCGGTTTTTTCGAAAACCGGCAAGCTCTCTACCTGCGGTTTTATTTTTGCAAATTCCGAGATGGTCGAGGGTGGTCGGTTAAACGTAGTAGATGGCCGCATTTCGTGGCGGACGGTCCGACCCAAGGACCAAGGCGACCAGCCTCGCATGACCATTCACGAAGTTGCGGTGGAATACGGACTGAATTGGCACCTTAAAGGCAAAAACACTCCGTATTTCACCGCAACTTATCGAGGGGATGGGTTTTAGAGGCGAGCGAGGTCATAGGCTTGGGCAGCTGCCTCGCCGGCGCAGATGAGGTTGGTTGTGGCCTCTTGCACACCGAGCGCCTGGTCGAGGGGCATGGGCTTGCGGCAGATCGGAAGCACCAAGTCGATGCCCTGCCCATACACCGCGTCCAGATAGTCGGCGCGACCGCCCACGACAGCGGCCACCGGCTTGCCATATCGCTTGGCGCGGCGGGCCACACCCACCGGCGCCTTGCCGGCGGCAGACTGCTCATCCATGTTGCCCTCGCCCGTTATGACCAGATCGACATCGCGCACGCGCTCGTCAAACCCCACGAGGTCGAGCACCGTCTCCACGCCCGAGCATAGCTCTGCACCGAGTGCTAGCAGCGCGGCGCCCAGACCGCCAGCAGCACCGGCGCCGGCACGCCGAGCACCGAGCCAAACGTCCGCGCGCCCTCGGGCACGCGCAGCAATCCCCGAGCCCGAGCCTCGGCAATCGCCGTATCGAGCAGGCGACCGTAGCCGACCATCCAGCCGTCGTACCCGCCCAGTGTTTCGACATCGTCTGTCGGCAGGCCCTTTTGCCCGCCAAACACCGCAAGTGCCCCGCGACGTCCCACGAGCGGATTCTCGACATCGGAAAGCACCACGACACGCGCGCCATTCAGTGCCCGAAGCGCCGGTGCCAAATCGATACTCGCCACGTGTTCAAGGCCCGCGAGCCCCGGCGCGATATTGCAGCCACACTCATCGACCAGGCGGGCGCCAAGCGCCTGCAGCATACCGGCGCCACCATCGTTGGTGGCACTGCCGCCCAGACCAATATAGAGTGTCTTTGCGCCCGCGCGAACCGCGCGAAGCATGAGCTCGCCCACGCCATAGGTTGTGGCCGCCAACGCCGCCGACTCCGTGCAAGGCGAATACCCAATGCCGGCCGCCTCGGCCATCTCGATGACCGCGGACTCGCGCTCGACATCAACCAGCATCCGGGCAGGCACACGCTTGCCCAAGGGACCTGCCACCTCGCAGGTCACTATCTCACCGCCGCACGCGGCAACGGCATCGAGCGTTCCCTCGCCGCCATCTGCCAGCGGCAATGTGCACGCCTCGGCATCGGGCCAAACGCGTCGCACGCCTCCGGCAACCGCCGCCTCCGCCTGTGCACTCGACACGCTACCCTTAAAGGAATCGATCGCCAACAGCACACGGCGGGGCCGGCGGCACGCGGCACCAAAATCGACCGCCTCAACGGCAATATCTTCGGCACACGCGAGCGCCTCGGCATGAGCGGCATGCGCCTCAAGATCGGCCCCACAACCGCAGCCAGCACCATCGGTGCCACGCAGCCCACTAAAATAGCTGCTCAACACCTCACGACACTCGTCTGCCAGCACGCCGGCGGTCACATTAAACCGATGATTCAGGCGCGAGTCGGCATTCAAATCGTATAGGGATCCCAACGCGCCCGCCTTGGCGTCGCTCGCGCCATACACGCAGCGCCCCACGCGCGCGTTGACCATAAGCCCCGCACACATGCAGCAGGTTCAAGCGTCACGTAGACCGTACAGTCGGAAAGGCGCCAGCGGCCAAGCGCCTGGGCAGCGGCGCACAGGGCCGCAAACTCGGCATGCGCCGAAGGGTCCTGGTCGAGCTCGCGACGATTATGCGCCCTCGCGACGATCTCGCCGTCGCGCACCACTACAGCTCCGATGGGAACCTCGCCCACCGCCGCGGCGGCTCGCGCCTCCGCCAACGCCTCGCGCATGAACTTCTCGTCGATTTCGGTGATCGTCATCGTTCGCCTTCCCTGTTGCAAATTCAAAACGATGCTATCATTACGACTCACGGAGAGATGGCAGAGCGGTTGAATGCGGCGGTCTTGAAAACCGTTGAGCGCGAGAGCGTTCCGGGGGTTCGAATCCCCCTCTCTCCGCCACTTTTAGTGATGCACCGGTGTCATGGTCCGCTCAAACAGCGCATCGACCACGTCGGCCATCTCGGGTCGACGCTCAAGATCGTGGCCCGATTCCCACCAGTTTGTGAACAATCGAATAATGCCACCGGCGATAAACTCCGATGTTGTCTCGAGCGAAACGGGCGCCAGGGCATCCTCGGCAAGCACGTTCATCACACGCTCGCGGATGGAGCGGGCAATGCGGTCGCAAATAACGTTGGTCAACATGCCCGACATGCTGCTTGCCAAAATGTTATCCATGAGCTGCTCGTGCGCCAGAATCAAATCCATGGCATCGTCCAAAATCGCGTGTCGAAGCGCGCGTACGTCCTCGGCAGACACTGCGCCGGCCTCATCGGGCTGTTTTTGCGGCAAGCCCGACATGAGCTCATCGATATAAAAGGCGAAGTAATCGTTTTTATCGCGAAAGTGCTTATAGAACGTCGTGCGACGAATCATGGCCCGGTCGCAAAGCATAGCAACCGTCAAATCCTCAAACCGATACTCTTCCAAAAGCTCGGTAAAGGCATCGAACAGGGCACGATAGGTTTTCTTGATGCGAAGGTCCATCCGTATCGCCATCCTCAAGGCGTAGACAGCATTCCTTAATTTGTCGCATATCTTACACCTGTACTGCCCGTTCGATATTGGCGCCCCCTCCCTGGTTGAAACACAACGCTTACCGGAAAGTTCGGCACCGCCAAAGGTTGCGGGTATACTAAATACCGTTACACCAACGGCAGCTGGCGCGAAACGCCGCGGCCATTCGAAACGGAGACATCATGCCTACCATCATCATCGGTATCGTTGTTGTCGTTGTGATTGCCTGCGCCATCGCCGGCATCTACAACAATATGGTCACCAAGCGCAATCGCATCGATAATGCCTGGCAGAACATCGACACGCAGCTGCAGCGCCGCAACGACCTGATCCCCAACTTGGTCGAGACCGTCAAGGGCTACGCAAAACACGAGCAGGACACGCTCGCCGCCGTGGTCAACGCGCGCAACGCCGCCGTGAACGCCACCACCCCCGAGGCCAAGATGGAAGCCGACAACGTGCTGACCGGTGCGCTGCGCCAGCTCTTTGCCGTCGCCGAGGCCTACCCCGACCTTAAGGCGAACACCAACTTTACGCAGCTCCAGTCCACGCTCGAGGACACCGAGAACAAGGTGAGCTACGCACGCCAGAGCTACAACGATTGCGTGCTCAGCTACAACAACGCCATCCAGACGTTCCCGGCTGTTATCTTTGCCGGCATCTTCCAGTTTAAGGAGCGCCAGGGCTTCGAGGCCGCCGAGGCGCCCGCCAGGCACCAACCGTCAAGTTCTAGTGAGCCGTTGACGCATCCACAACCGTTTTTGCATAAACCGCCCCGTCGAATGCATACTTCGACGGGGCGGTTGCTTTTTGCCCGAAGGTACCCCCAGGGGCGGCGTGCAAATTTTGGAGTTTTCAGCATCCCGGAACCCACAGGGCAGGAACGTGCCCACAGAACCGCGTTGAAAACCCTGATTCTGAGCCCTCAGCGCCTCAGAGATCGCTCATTTTTTTACAGGATGCGGCTCATGGCGCCTGACTTTTGTCCAAAAACCAGTATGCAGGCACCCTCGACTGCTGAAAACTCCCAAAAATGCACGCCCCGCCCCACCCCAGGCGAGCGGCAACCGAAAAAACGTGCACGTCCCCTCTTCGGCTGCAACTACGGCAAAGCCTAACAGCCAAATCAGAACCACCCTTAAAAAGGGTGGTTTGCTCTTAGGGTATAACCCACGGGCCCCGGGCTCGCGTCTAAAGGCGCGGGCCCGGACTTCGTCCAGGCCTAGTGCATCTTGACCCGTGGCGCGCCGGTCGAACCGGCAGCATCACCCCCTCTTGAAGGGGTCCTCGTACTCCTTCACGCTCAGCTTGTCCAGCGCGATGTCGTGGGACTCCTGCTCCCTGATGTACTTGGCGATCGTCGCCTCGTTCAGGCCGACGGTGGACACGTAGTAGCCCTCCGCCCAGAACTTCCTGTTGCCGAACTTGTACTTGAGGCTGGCGTGCCTGTCGAATATCATCAGCGAGCTCTTCCCCTTCAGGTAGCCCATGACGCTCGCGACGCTGTACTTCGGCGGGATCGCCAGCAGCACGTGCACGTGGTCGGGCATCAGGTGCCCCTCGATTATCTCGATCCCCTTGTACTCGCACAGCTTCCTGAGGATCTCCCCTATGTCGCTCCTGATTTGGTTGTAGATCACTTTGCGCCTATACTTCGGCGTGAACACGATGTGGTACTTGCACATCCACTTCGTGTGGGAAAGGCTGTAGGCCTTCTGGGCCATGGCGACCACCCCTTCGACTCGAATTCTTGACGGCCTGAACAATCGTCAATATCGGTCGGAGGGGTGGCTTTGTAAAGCCGTTTGTCTCCACCCGCGTAGCGGGTGGTTAAAGCTGGCCGCTGCGCGGCCAGCAGACTAAAGTCTTGAATAAAAGGCGCGGCCAATAGGCCGCGCACCTTCTCCCCTACAGCCCAGTAACCTCCTGGCAAGGAATGCAGAGCACTCGACCGAGGCGGACCGGCCTATCTCCCGGCGCATTCCACAGGAGGAAAGAACCTCCGCCGCACGTAGTGCGCAGCGGAGGTTCTTTCATGTCCGAGGACGCGCCGGGAGATAGGCCGGTCCGCCTCGGTCAGGGCTTGATGGGAATTACGAAGCCAGGTTACGCGACGGTGTAAACCCAGTTGTGCTTGTCCTCGACAGCACCAGACTGGATGCCGGTCAGGGTCTCGCGGAGCTTCTTCATCACGGGGCCAATCTCGGTGTAGCCAGCCGGGAAGGTCACGGTCTCATCGGCACCATAGACCTTGTTGTCGATCTCGCCCACCGGGGAAATGACGGCAGCGGTGCCGCACAGACCGCACTCAACAAAGGCGCCGGCCTTGACCTCGGCCCACTCGACGGGACGCTGGTCGACGGTCATGCCCAGGTCCTGAGCAACCTGAACGAGCGAACGGCGGGTGATGGAGGGCAGGATGGAGTCGGTGTGCGACTGCGGAACGACGAGGGTGCCATCCTCCTTCACGAACAGGACGTTAGCGCCACCGGTCTCCTCGACATAGGTGCGGGACTCGGAGTCGAGATACAGGTTCTCGGCATATCCCTCGCGATGGGCCTCCATCGTGGGCTTGAGGGACATGGCGTAGTTCAGGCCGGCCTTGATGTTGCCGGTGCCGTGCGGTGCCGCACGGTCGTACTCGGAAACGCGCAGCTTGACGGGCTTGAGGCCACCCTTAAAGTACGGACCGACCGGGGTCACGAGAATGCGGAACGTGTACTCAGGAGCGGGAGCCACGCCGATCACGTCACCGGAGCCGATCATAAACGGACGCACGTACAGGGTTGCACCGGAGCCGAAGGGCGGAACCCAGGCGGCGTTGGCAGAAACGACCTGCTTGACGGCCTCAACAAACTTGTCCTTGGGGAACGGGGGCATCTCGAGGCGCTGGGCAGAGTTATACATACGCTCGGCGTTCATGTCGGGACGGAAGCAGACGATGCTGCCGTCCTCGGCGGTATAGGCCTTCAGGCCCTCAAAGACCTCCTGGCAGTAATGGAAGATGCCACCGCACTCGGAGACATGCAGGGTGTGGTCGGTGGTCAGGCCGCCCTCGTCCCACTCGCCGTCCTTCCAATGGGCCTCGTAGCTGTAATCGGTCTTCATGTAGCCAAAGCCGAGGCTACCCCAATCGATATCCTTCTTCTCGACAGTCATATGTCGCTCCTTACATACACAGTTGCATACTCGCGAACCCGCACGCAAGGACCGAGGCCGCCCGCGTCGCAACGTCGCACGCCCGGAGCGTAGAGCCGGACGGGACACGCGAACAGCATCAAAGCCGATGGCACGTCGATTCGCATGCACGAGATTGTACTCCCCGCATGCGTTGGATAAAACGTTTTTCTTTAACTAACTAAAGTATTTTCATTTGACCGAAGCAAAAAAGGCCCGCCACCGTAAGCGGTGACGGGCCTCAACGGCACGGTTTGCGCGTTGGCTCGATCTACGCGTTCTATTTGCCCAGCTTAGCCTTAACCAGACCGACCACGGTCGGGATGATCGACACGGCGACAATGCCCACGATCAGCAGCTCAAAGTGCTCCTGCACAAACGGAATGCCACCAAAGAAGTAACCAAGCAGCGTAAAGACCGTCGACCAGGTAATGCCACCCAGCACGTTAAAGATGACAAAGTTGCGCCAGTGCATACCGCCCATGCCGGCGATAAAAGGCACAAAGGTGCGGATGAACGGGAAGAAGCGACCGAGGAAGATGGCCAGATGGCCCCACTTATCCAGGAAATCCTCGGACTTTTTGATACGCTCGGGCGTCATGGCCTTTACCTTGCCCGAGGCGATGATCTTGCGGCCAAAGAAGTGGCCGATCATAAAGTTGCACTGATCGCCCAGGATGGCTGCGGCCCATGCGGTGGCCAGAAGCGCCACGATGTTAAAGCCGCCGTTATGGGCAAAGAAGCCCGAGGCAAACAGCAGCGAGTCGCCGGGAAGGAACGGGAAGAACACCACGCCCGTCTCGATAAAGATGATCAGGAACACGCAGCCGTAGGCCATGAGCGGGCCGGCGGCGATCCAGCTGGCGATCGCAGTGCGCGGATCCTTAAGCAGCTCGGCGATAAAATTGATGAAACCCATGAAGTAAAACCTCTCAGTTGTGGGCGCGGACACGTCCAAGTTGACCAGTATACGGTTGCGGCGCGAGCACGGGCCAAACCCCTCAAAAGTCTTACTTCATTACCAGCAAGTTTGCATAACTGACACCTGTCGCGCAAAGCCGCCAAGATTACCCTTCCTAATCCCTAGCGAATCGCTATACTTTATTGAATCGCATTGCCATGGCGCTAAGGGAGGGCGGCCGGTGAGCTTTATCAATACCATTCGCGAGGACATCAAGACCGTCCAGGCGCAGGACCCTGCCGCGCAAAATGGCCTGGTCATCTTCCTGTCCTACCCCGGCCTGCACGCCAAGTGGAATCATGTGCCCGAACACTGGCTGTGGGAACACGGCCATCGATCGCTTGCCCGTGTGCTCTCGCAGTTAACCCGCCATATCACCGGCGTCGAGATTCATCCCGCCGCGCAGATCGGCAAGCACTTCTTTATCGACCACGCCATGGGCGTCGTTATTGGCGAGACTACCATCGTGGGCGACAACTGTGTGCTCTACCAGGGCGTCACGCTCGGCGGCACCGGCAACGAGACCGGCAAACGCCACCCCACCCTGGGCAACAATGTCACCGTGGGCACGGGCGCCAAGGTGCTTGGCAACATCCACATCGGCAACAACGTCAAGATCGGCGGCAACTCGGTCGTCGTCAAGGACGTACCCGACAACTGCACCGTCGTGGGCGTGCCTGGGCGCATCATCAAGCGCAACGGCTGCCGCGTGTTCGAGGAGAGCTTCGACGCCAAGCAGCATCGCGAGTACATGCCCGACGATGCCGCCGAGCAGAGCGCCCTCAACCGTCAGGGCATCGCCGAAAACGCCCGTCGCGTTAAGGAACTCGAGCAAGAGGTGGCCGAGCTCAAGGCCCTCGTCGCCAAGTTCGTGGACGAGCGCTAGGGTCGCGGGCAACCGCCACAGCATGAACGCCAACACAAAAGGCGCGCCAGGGAATCCGCCCCGGCGCGCCTTGTTTCCAATGTGACATGCGGGACTGCCCCTTTGTCACCTTATGCGAACTGGCTTAGGTAGAGGTCGGCATAAGCGCCCTCGGCAGCCAGCAACTCTTTGTGCGTACCCTGCTCGATGATATTGCCGTGATCCATGACCAGGATGAGGTCGGCATCGACGATCGTCGACAGACGGTGCGCGATCACAAAACTCGTGCGCCCGCGCATGAGCGCATCCATAGCACGGCCGATGGCGAGCTCGGTGCGTGTGTCCACGCTCGACGTCGCCTCGTCCAGGATGAGGATCGCCGGGTTGTTGAGCAGCACGCGCGCGATGGTCAGCAGCTGACGTTGGCCCTGGCTGATGCTCTCGGCATCGTTAGCCACACGCGTGTCGTAGCCCTGTGGCATAGTGCGCACAAAGAAGTCGACCCGTGCGGCACGTGCGGCCGCGACAATCTCCTCGCGCGTCGCCTCGGGACAGCCGTAGGCGATGTTCTCGGCAATGGTGCCATCAAATAGCCAAGCGTCCTGCAACACCATGCCAAACTGCTGGCGCAGCTCGCCGCGGTCCATGCGGCTCGTGTCCACGCCGTCGAGGGTAATGCGGCCGCCGTCGATCTCGTAAAAGCGCATGAGCAGGTTGATGAGCGTGGTCTTACCCGCGCCCGTGGTTCCCACCACGGCGATCTTCTGACCCGGCTCGGCGGTAAACGACACGTCTCGCATAAGCGGCTTGTCGGGCGAATAGCCAAAGCGCACATGCTCAAAAGCGATGCGGCCTTCCACTTTGCCCGGCAGCTTGGCGGCGGCCACCGGCAACGGATCGGCCTCCATCTCGGGCTCGTCGAGCAGGTCGAACACGCGCTCGGCGCTCGCCAGCGCACTCTGCAGCGAGTTAAAGGTAAACGACAGCTCCGTCATGGGTTCGGACGCCTCGTAGATAAACTGGAGGAACGCCTGGAACACGCCGACGGTCATATGCCCGGCAACCAGCATGCTGCAGCCCACCAGCGCGATCACGATCTGCGCCAAACGGCCGATAAAGCGCACCGCGGGGCCGACGGCGTTAATCATAAAGTCGGCTTGGTGCTCACGCGCGCCAGCTCCTTCGAAGCCTCGTGCACCTCGGCAGAGCTCTGGCGCTCGCGGTTAAACGCACGGATCACCAGACGGCCCGAGTAGCCCTCCTCGACCGCGCTCGTAATCTTGGACACCCACTCCTGGCGCTCGCCCGTCACATCGTGCGTGCGGCGCGACACGACCTTCGTCACCAGCAGCGAAAGCGCCGTAAAGAACAAAAAGACGAGCGTGAGCGGCACGCTAAACACGAACATCACGCTCACGGCGCCCACCACGGTACCGATCGACACCAGAAGCTGCAGCAGTCCGCGCTGCATGCTTTCGGACATCTTGTCCAAGTCGTTGGTCGCACGGCTGACGACCTCGCCGGGACGATGCGCGTCAAAGTAGGCAAGTGGCAGACGGTTGAGCTTTTGTGCGATGCGGTTGCGCAGGCGCAGGTTGAGGCGCTCGGCAACGCTCGACATCAAAAAGCTCTGGAGTGCGTAGAACGAGGCGGCGGCGGTCCAGATCATAAAGTAGATAAAGATGGTCCTGCCACAGTTCTCCCAGGTAATGCTGAAGGTAGTGTTGTTGGCAAACGCCAGCTTCATGTGCCCCCACAGCTCATCGATCACGCGGGCGCTGTAAGCCGGCGCCGCGGTGTTAAAGATGGCATAGAACACGATACTCGCGAACACGATATAGAAGCGCCAATGGTCGCCGGCGGCCTCGCTCCACAGGCGGCGCACCGTCGCCCAGGTGTCGCGGGGCGTCTCGTCCTCGTCCTCGTCGTCAACGTCGCGCATGCGCTCCGCCTCGGCGCGGGCGCGCTCGTCCTCGGCGCGCTCGTTTTCCTCGTAGAGTGCCTGGCGGCGAGCCTCGCGCTCCGCCGCTGCCTTGGCGTCTTCCTCCAGGTCGGACGTGGCGCCCGTCTCCTCGACTGTTTCTGCAGCCGCGGCGTCATCGGCGATGCTCCACTTCTTGAGCTCCTCGGTCATGCTACTCACCTCCCTTCATCTGCGATTCCGCGATAGCGCGGTACACCTCACAGGTTTTCATGAGCTCGTCGTGCGTGCCTAGGCCCACGACCTCACCGTCCTTGAGCACCACAATCTGATCGGCATGCAAAATAGTCGAGATGCGCTGGGCGATGATGAGCACCGCGGCATCGCGCGTCTCGTCCTGTAGCGCATGGCGCAGTGCCGCATCGGTCTTAAAGTCCAGGGCCGAAAAGCTATCGTCGAAGATATACAGGTCGGCGTGCTTCATGAGTGCGCGGGCAATCGCCAGGCGCTGGCGCTGACCACCCGAGAAGTTCGTGCCGCCCTGGGCCACCGGCGTATCGAGCCCCTGGGGCTGGTCGAGCACAAAGGTGCTCTGGGCAACCTCCA
The DNA here is from genome assembly GCA_003462965.1 of Collinsella sp. OF03-4AA. Lineage (GTDB taxonomy): Bacteria > Actinomycetota > Coriobacteriia > Coriobacteriales > Coriobacteriaceae > Collinsella. Next base: position 2,028 of record QSCH01000003.1, on the reverse strand, counting down.
GCGCATGGAGCATGTCAGCCTCGGTCGCGCCCTCGTTGCCAAAGCGCAGGTTGCTCGCCACCGTACCCGAGAACAGCCATGCCTTCTGCGGCACATAGGCGATACGCCCGCGGATATCGTCTTGCGAAAGGTCGCGCAGATCGACGCCGTTTAGGCGAATGGTGCCCTTCGTGGCATCGTGGAAGCGAAGCAAGAGCTTGGCCACCGTTGACTTGCCCGAGCCCGTCGAGCCCACGATCGCGGTCGTCTGTCCACGGCGGCAGGCAAAACTCAGGTTGCACAGGGTGTCCTCGTCGGCATCGTCAAAACGGAATGACATATGGTCGAACACGGCCACCGCGTCGGCTCCATCTGCGGACTCGGGCGCCCCGTCGCCCAGCGTAGCCTTGCCGTCCACGATGCTCGGCTCGATTTCGAGCACCTGCTGCGCACGGTTGAGGCACGCCGCGGCGCGCGGAAGCGTCAGCACCACCATCTGCGCCATCATCACAAAGAACAGGATCAGGATCGCGTACTCCAACACGGCCGAGATGCTGCCGATTTGCATGGCATGGACGCCCACGCGGTTGCCGCCCACCCACAGCACCGCCACCTCGGCGATATTCATCAAAAAGAAGCTGGAGCTATCGAGACCCACAAACAGGTGGTTGACCTTGATGGCATTGGCTGCATAATCGCTAAACACCTCGTCCAGGCGCTGCTCCTCGTGGCGCTCCTTGTTAAATGCGCGGATGACGCGCACGCCCACGATGTTCTCGCGCAGCACCACGTTCATGCGGTCGATAAAGCTCTGCAGGCGCATAAAGATCGGCGCGGCGTTGGCAACGGTAAAGACCGCCGCCACCAGCACGATCGCAACGACTACGCCCAGCAGCGTGCCCATGGCAGGATCGATAAACCAGGCAAAGATGATGCCCGCCACGGCCAAGAACGGTACCGGTAACACCAGCTGAATCGTCTGCAGGATCGCTTGCTGGATCACGTTGATGTCGTTGAGAGAGCGCGTGATCATCGAACCCGTACCAAAGCGCTCAAAGTCGCTGGCGGACAGCTCGAGCGACTTATCGTAGACGGCGTTGCGAATGTCGCAGGCCACATTGGCCGCCAGACGGGCCGAAAGATAGCAGCCCAGCACCGCGCCGCCACTGGCCATGCCGGTCGCGATGAGCATATACACGCCGTTGCGCAAGATGTAGTCGATATCACCCGTCGTGATACCAGTATTGACCATATTCGCCAACATTGTAGGCACCAGCAGCGTGCCGACGTTATCTATCAGCAGTACAAACAGCGTCACCGCAATCAGCCCGCGATACGGCCTCATAAATCTCATTAAGAGTCGCATGTCTCCCCTTCGCCCTTGTCGTCAGCCTCGTTCTCGGCGGCCACTTGCCGTTTAAATGCCTTGCACTCTTCGTTAAGAACATGGGAGAACTTACCGACCAAGCGCATGATCTCGCGCTGTTCCCACGGCTCGAGCGCCTCGATTGCTCCGCTGGTATATAACAGGCTCTCCGTCAAGGTCGTCTTACCTGCGTCTACATGAGCAAGAATGCCAATATTGATGATTTTCATATGATTGTCCTCCATACAAGGCCCAGAAGGGCGCAAAAATCCCCAGCGACAAATACTTTTACCGCTGGGGATGATAGGTAGGACACACATGAAAACTGCGGCCAAGGCTGGCCGTTGTCTATCACGATATGAAATGAAAAGGCAAAAGTATTCTTAAATTGGGTACAAAAACCAAGCCCTCTCCTTGAGGACGTTTGTCTTTGTTCCCATTATCAAATTTTATTTAAGAATACCTTGCCGCATATTGATAAACTCCTTTGCTTGGATTTTTATAGTATAGCATATCAAATTCCCAAAAGCAATCCTGTTAAGATAAATTTTTTCTGTCACTGCACCTCCCTTGATTCTCCTTGATTCTCATTTTCATTGCAACAGCCTCAGGACTCAGCGCAACGCGTTGCGCTGAGTCCTGAGGCGCGAATCCGGGTAGGCAACCCCAGAGGGGCCGGAATC
>QSCH01000029.1:0-28097 GCA_003462965.1 Collinsella sp. OF03-4AA | reverse complement strand
AAGAGCTCGACGGCCCGCCTCCTGGACTCCAGATCGTGCTTCGACCTGAGATCTATACTCATGGAAAACCTCCCATTTCCCGATGTCCAAGAAATGGGAGGCAGTTCACGGGCACCTTTGTGGTGGTTTTCCAATCGCAAAGGAAGCAACCATGAAAGCACTCGTCATCAACGGCCCCAACCTCAACATGCTCGGCATTCGCGAGCCGGGCATCTATGGCAGCGACAACTACGACCGCTTAGTGCAGATCTGCCAGGAAGCAGGCGCCGCACAGGGCTTCGACGAGGTCGAGGTTTTCCAGTCCAACCACGAGGGCAGCATCGTCGACAAGATCCAGGAGGCCTACGGCAAGGTCGACGGCATCGTCATCAACCCGGCGGCTTACACGCACACGAGCGTCGCGATCCTCGACGCCCTCAAGGCCGTCGCCATCCCTGCCGTCGAGGTGCACATCAGCGCTGTCGAGACCCGCGAGGACTTCCGCCAGGTGAGCTATGCACGCCTGGCCTGCTTCGCCACCATCACTGGCGAGGGCCTGCAGGGCTACGCACACGCGCTGGAGCTGCTGAGGGAACGTCTGTTACACTAACCCCAGGGACGAACACATCAAGTATGTTTGTCTCTAAACTAAAGTAACTGTCCAATTGACATACAAAGGAGCTTATCCATGTCCCAGTACGATTACCTCGTCGTCGGCGCCGGCCTTTCGGGCGCCGTCTTCGCCAATGCCGCCAAGCGCGCCGGCAAGTCGGTCCTGGTCATCGACCGCCGCGACCACATCGCCGGCAACGTCTACACCGAGGACGTCGAGGGCATCCAGGTCCACCGCTACGGCGCGCACATCTTCCACACCTCCATGAGGGACGTCTGGGGCTACGTCAACCGCTTCGCCGAGTTCAACAACTACGTCAACTCGCCGGTCGCCAACTTCCACGGCAACATGTACAACATGCCCTTCAACATGAACACCTTCGCCAAGATGTGGCCGGGCGTCGTCACGCCTGCGGACGCCCGCGCCAAGATCGCCGAGCAGGTGGCCGCCGAGAACATCGGAGAGCCGGCAAACCTCGAGGAGCAGGCGCTGTCGCTCGTCGGCCGCGACATCTTCGAGACGCTCGTGAAGGGCTACACCGAGAAGCAGTGGGGCCGCGACTGCCGCGACCTGCCCGCGAGCATCATCAGGCGCCTCCCCTGCCGCTTCACCTACGACAACAACTACTTCAACGACCGCTACCAGGGCATCCCCATGGGCGGCTACACCAAGATGGTCGCCAACATGCTCGAGGGCGTCGAGGTGCGCTGCGGCGTGGAGTACAAGGAGCTGGCCGCCGCCGAGCCCGACATCGCCGCCAGGACGATCTACTGCGGCCCCATCGACGCGTTCTACGACTTCAAGCTGGGCACGCTCGAGTACCGCAGCCTGCGCTTCGAGACCGAGACCCTCGACGAGCAGGACCACCAGGGCGTGGCCGTGGTCAACTACACCGAGCGCGAGATCCCCTACACGCGCATCATCGAGCACAAGCACTTCGAGTTCGGCACGCAGGAGAAGACCGTCATCACGCGCGAGTACCCGGCCGACTGGAAGCCCGGCGACGAGCCCTACTACCCCATCAACGACGCCAAGAACGAGGCCCTGTACAGGCAGTACGAGGAGCTGGCGGCACAGGAGGGCGATGTGATCTTCGCCGGTCGCCTGGGCGGCTACAAGTACTACGACATGGACAAGGCCATCGCCGCCGCCTTCGAGCTCGTCCGCAACGAGCTGGGCGTGGAGCCGACGGAGGCGTAAACAAGGCGGTCATAAACGCACAAGCAGGAAGTCCGGCACAGCTCATTGCTGTGCCGGACCTATTTATGGAGCGATCGAAACGCACCATTTCCATTTGAGAAAACGGGCTGCAAGTCATCCCCATGTCTTGCAGCCCACGTTTAAACAATTGCACGAAAGAACATGCGCAAAGCAAAGACCCGGCACAATAACCGGGTCTTCAAAAACTCTCTGGTGCTCCATGGCGGATTCGAACCGTCGACCTTGGGATTAGAAGTCCCCTGCTCTATCCAACTGAGCTAATGGAGCATAAAGTCGCGTATCCAGGCGAGTGCGAGTTCACGCGGCTAATAAATTATAACCTACTTGAACTGGTCGTGGTACGCCTTGCAGACCTCGTCCACGGGACCATCCATGCGCAGGTCACCCTTCTCGATCCATACGGCACGCTGGCAAATACGCTCAACCTGCTCCATGGAGTGAGAAACGAACAAGACCGTGACGTCGCCGCTCTCAATAAAGTGCTGAATACGGCGCTCGCATTTCTGCTGGAAAAAGACATCGCCAACAGAAAGCGTCTCATCAACGATGAGGATATCGGGCTCGGTAATCGTGGCGATAGCAAAGGCAATACGCGCAACCATACCCGAAGAGAAGTTCTTCAGCGGCATGTCAACGAAGTCTTTAAGCTCAGCGAACTCGATGATCTCGTCAAAACTAGCGTCGATAAACTCCTTGGTATAGCCAAGCAGCGCACCGTTAAGGTAAATATTCTCTCGAGCGGTAAGCTCGGGATCGAAACCGGCGCCAAGCTCAATCAACGGTGCAATATTGCCGTGAACCTTAACCTCGCCCTCGCTCGGCTCCAAAACGCCAGCGATAATCTTGAGCATCGTAGACTTGCCGGAACCGTTGGTGCCAACAAGGCCAACGACCTCGCCGCGATGCACATCAAACGAAATGTGTTTAAGCGCGCGGAATTCCTCAAAGAACAGCTCGTGCTTTGCGAGCTTAATAAAGTACTCCTTGAGGTTTGTAAGCGACTCAGACGCCATATTAAAGATCATGGTGACGTCTTTGACCTCAACAGCAAGGGGCTGCTTGCTGTAATCAATAGCAGATTCAGTCATGAACAGCACTCCTTAGATGTAGAGAATAAACTTGTGCTCGGTCTTGTGGAACACGGTATAGCCAGCAGCAAGGGCGATAACAGCCCAAGCAACACACAGCCCAAAGGTAAGCGCAGAGGGCACGGTATTAAACAGGAAGATGTCACGCATAAACTGGAGGTAGTTGTACATGGGATTGACAACCACGAGCACCTGAATCCAGTGTGCCATCTGGCTGATGTAATCGGTCGTCCAGAAAATAGGCGTCAGATACATCCAGGCCGTGATAACAACGGTCCACAGGTGCATAACGTCGCGGAAAAAGACCGCCAGTGCCGACAGCATCATGCCCAAGCCCATGCAGAAGCACATAAGCAACAGCAAGCAAACCGGCAGCAAAATTAAATGCCAGGTAGGGACAACACGGAAAAAGAGCATAACAAGGGCGACGGCAACCAAAGAGAAGGAAAAGTTGACAAGAGAGAACAGTACCTTCTGCACCGGGAATACCCAGCGATGGACCTTAACCTTCTTGAGCAGAGAAGACGCCCAAATGATGGACATAAGCGCCTGATTTGTCGACTCAGACATGACGGAGAACGTTATGTTACCGACAATCAGATACAACGGATACATCTCGGGCGTAATCGATCCATTGCGGCTCTGCCCAAAAATCGTCGAAAACACTATCGACATAACAACCATCATCAGCAGCGGGTTAAGCACAGACCATGCCACTCCCAGTACACTGCGACGATATTTGATCTTAAAATCTTTGGTGACAAGCTGTTTAAGAATGAACTTGTCCTTTTCAAAATCATTTTTAGCGTGAGAGGCCGGTTTAGCCACCGCTTTCTGACTCTCTACGTTGTCAGCCACGGACCAACTCCTTGTCTCGTATAACATAACAGTGGAAAGTATAGCCCTCCCGCGCAGGCGATAACCCACCGCAACAAATCTGGAGAACTAACCCATATCTAAGCAAAGGGGCAGGCGATAGGTATACTTTCGACCAGATGAGTCATTAAAGGAGGTCCTACATGGACTATTCGAGTACCGCCGTCATAATCCCCTGTTACAACGAAGCGTTGACGATTGGCAAAGTTGTCGACGATTTTCATCGAGAGCTGCCCGGCGCAACTGTCTATGTTTACGACAACAACTCGTCCGATGACACTTCACAGGTCGCCAAGCAGCACGGGGCTACGGTGCGCCACGAGCCTAGGCAGGGCAAAGGCAACGTGTGCCGCCAAATGTTCCGTGATGTCGACGCCGAATGCTATCTAATGGTTGATGGAGACGACACTTACCCCGCCGAGGCGGCAAAGGCGCTTTGCGATCCCATCCTTAACGGCGAAGCCGATATGACCGTTGGCGATCGCCTGTCAAACGGCACCTATGCCGAAGAGAACAAGAGGGCCTTCCACGGCTTTGGCAACAATCTTGTTCGCGCCATGATCAAGTGGATTTACGGCTACAGCTTTGACGACGTGATGACCGGCTACCGAGCCATGAGCAGACCCTTCGTCAAGACCTTCCCCGTTTTGAGCGAGGGCTTCCAGATCGAAACCGAGCTCTCCATCCACGCTGTCGATCACCGCTGGCGAATTAAAGACGTGCCGGTGGAGTATCGCGATCGGCCCGCAGGCTCCGAGTCCAAGCTCAACACCGTTAGCGACGGCATCAAGGTCATCGCAATGATTGGAACGCTCTTTAAAGACTATCGTCCGCTCAAGTTCTTTACCCTTATAGCGCTCATCTTCGCCATCATAGGCCTTGCCCTCGGAATTCCAATTGTTGCGGAGTACTTCCAAACCGGCTTAGTCCCCCGCTTCCCCACGGCCATACTTGCGGCCTCATTCATGTTCCTGTGTGGGTTGAGCCTAGCAACGGGACTAATCCTCGACTCGGTTGCGAAGGTCGAAAGAAAACAATGGGAGCTACAAGCCTATAAAACCTATTCAAAATAAGAAGAGGTCCGGACTTAATCCGGACCTCTTCTTATTTCAGACCTAAATACTGTTCCCAAAACTCTCGCGAAGTCATGTACGGCATGGCATCTTTCCATGCCCCCCTGACGCTCTTGCCTTCTTTGCGATAGCGCGCCATCAGCTCGCGCTCTCGGCAGCGAACGCTCTTGAACCGCGCTCGGTCCATCGTACGAACCGATCCCTTCTCGCGGGTCGGATCAAGAAAGACCAGCGTCTTGCAGCGCGTCGAGTTGCCCTCAAGCGTACAGCTGCCGTTCTTTACTACATAGCCAGGTTTCCCGCACAGCAGCGCATCGGGAAGATAATGCTTGTCGTAAGGAATAGATCTCCAATACTTCATAAACTTCGAAGGATGGAATTCCAGATTAGCATTAGCGAGCACTTGCTTCGTAACCCCGGCCTTGCGTAGAAGCTCTGGGTCCATCTCGGAAACAGGAATCAGCTTTTCGTTTAGCTTACCCTTACCGATCATAGTTGCAGCGCCATCAAGCTTCTGGAGATACTCAGGGCCGCGCAGATAGTCCTCAAAGCCATCAAGAATAAACTCGGCAGCCTGATAATCCATATCGCGCAAATTCTGACGTACCCCTCGCTGAATACGAAGGACAAACATCTTCTCATCAGCACAATCATCGAGAGCAATCATGGCACAGAAGTTGCGGAAATATTGATAACAATCCACCGAAGCCCTGAAACGCCCCTCAAAGCTTGCATGCCACACACAAATGCAATTCATGGTCATGTAGACAGGCTTATTGCGCATGCCAAACTCAACGTCGTCACAGCGGATAAAGAAAGGCATGGGAAGACCGTTCTTTTCGATAGCCTTCACCGGAATACAGCTATACCACCAGGCTCCGTAAGCCTGGTCAACCTCGACGTTTGTGCGTTCATTTTCGAGGATGTCAGCCAGCTTGCCAACATTCAAGTCCTCTTTTACGCGACGATAGGCACCAGTGGTCGCCACATACGAAACATCCTCGAACTGACGAGTAGGGTCCTCCATTGAGAGCATGGCGCCGTTAATAAAGGCATCCTTATACTTGCCTTTAGCAAGAGAGAGGAGATTGAACGTGCGGATCAAACTCTCGGGCATAATAGAGACATCGTCATCCATCAAAATGATGTGAGTGTACTGATCAGGAGTTTCAGTGGCCGCCATCATTCCACGTGCGAATCCTCCCGAACCGCCCGTGTTGGGGTTCGGGAGCACGGTGACCAGATCATCGGAAAGCGATGCAAAATCGAGCGTCTGCCCATTGTCGACGACAAACATGTGGAAGTGGTCGCGAATCGGACCGTCCTCTTTGGAGATGCCCTCTTTAACAAGATCGATGTTGGGAATGATATATCTCTCATTTTTAAACGTTGTCGTAGACAAAGCGAGGTCAACACGATTTACCTCGTCCCCATCCACCGTTGCGGTATAACAGCCCTTAACCAAAGTCGCGGTAGTCGATTCCTCGGAGGATATAGAGAACCCAATAAGGTCAAAATTCTCCAGACAGACACTAATGGCCAACGAGCCCAATCCAGTCTCAGGAGAAAAAGGAACCTGTTTAATTTGCACTGGATCGAGTGACCCATGTTCTACGCCATAAATGTGCACAAGCCCCGATCCATCAAGAACCAAATTCAGACAGACCTCATCGAGCTGCGCGTATTGACTCCATTTCAAAGCGGAAAATCCGTTGACATACGTCATAAAGTCAACGGTTCCGTTAATCTGCAAGCGATTCCCGGGAAGGGCATGCACAATACTGCCACGTTCAATCCGATAATAGAGCTCCGAGTGGGAAATCGCGTGGTCATCAACGCAGCACACTATGTTGGCTAACTTATAATTAAGTTTCAAAATAAACTCCCATACTTACCTTCGAGAAGATACAAGCAATAACATTATCGCCTAAATTGACTGTAAGTCGCGCACCTCTGCAGGCATCTACAACACCTTATGAATAATGTGAAACATCGCGTATATCTATATAATGAATCAGGATTATTTACAAGAAATGGAGATTTAAATGCCCCTGATGAAGTTCGCAAATGTACTCTTGGAGCACAGCGCACGCGCGGTCAATTATCCCTCTTTGTATTGTCGTTCAACTGAACCCGTTGTCTTTCTTCCCGATAGTGATGCCTGGGAACTCAACGGCGAAGGCGAATTTGACTTCAGCACTTATTTCAACGCGCTTTCGATTAATAAACTTAATACTTATACAAACGCACAAAAGTATTATCTTCACCTCGAACTAAAGGGTGCTTCGTGCGAGGTGTTGCAAACAACCTCTGATAGATTTTCATCATGTCCAATTGTTCTTGATGCCACGAAAAGATGCATAGAGCAATCCGACTCCTTTGTTGTTCTAGATACCGAACTGGTAACGAGCGATGACACAATTCTGGTCGGTTTTATCATTCGTACTACAGGACCCGTACAAATTCGAAACAGCTACTACTCAGTCTTGACGGATCAGCCCCTAAAAGACGTTGAGCTTGTTTTGGCTACTACAACCTTCAAAAAAGAACAGTACATTAAGTCCAATATCGAGCTCGTCAAAACGGCAATCCTTGATAGCGCCGACCCAATCGCCGACCACTTTAATATGCACGTAATAGATAATGGCAGAACGCTCGATTCATCAGCCCTGGAAAACGGCCATGTCCATATTCATCCTAACCAGAACGTTGGCGGCGCAGGCGGCTTCACTTACGGGATGATTCTTGCCAAAGAGCAGAAACCGAAAGCAACGCACGTTCTGCTTATGGACGACGACGTAGCTGTATCTCCAGAGAGCATCAAAAGAACTTATAACCTGCTAAGGATAGTAAACAACGACTATAACGAAGCGATGATTAGCGGCGCAATGCTAAATTACGGCATTGCTGATCAACAGTGGGAAGACACTGGCTATATGACCCCTCTCGGCTCTTTCTCCCCCGCTAAACCGCCCTTATACCTATCCCGTTTTGAAGACATTGTTTATAACGAGACGTTTAGAATCCCAAAAAACATTCGTGACACCAACGCCCGCTACGCGGCATGGTGGTATTGCTGTATACCGATGAGCACTATAGAAGAAAACGGATTGCCTCTTCCCTATTTTGTTAGGTGCGATGATGCGGAATACGGCGTTCGATGCAATAAACCTTTTATGACGATGAACAGCATCTGCATCTGGCATGAAAGTTTCCACGTTAGATACAACGCGGCAGTTGAGCGCTACCAAACAACGAGGAACACACTTATTGCAAAATTCACCACTGGATTCGGAGCAAACTCTGATTTCATGTACGAATTAAAAAATAACGTTCGACTCGAACTCAAAAAGTATGGTTATAAAAATGCCAGCTTAGTTCTTGATGCATTCGAGGACTTCATGAAAGGACCCGATTACTATAGCGAAATCGGAATTGCCGAGAAAACGTTCATGGAGGCAAATAAGAAGAAGGAAGCAATGGTTCCATTCAGCGAGCTAGAGAGACAAGCTCGCAAGATTGGAATTGAAGGCTTTTCCATTGATAATATTGACAGACAATTAATTGCTGGAGACAAGCCGAGATCGATTTCGCAAAGACTGGTCGATTTTATTACCGATAATAAGCAAAGATTTCTAACAGGAGATGGTTCTGGATTTGCAGTCATCCCCGTACACGGTTGGGAATATCCCGCCGGAGCAATCCGAGGGAAAAAGTACATTATTGTTATTGACTGGTACAACCGAATGGGCTGTATTAGGACAAAAGATACCGAGGAGTACGCCAAGATCCTAAAGCGTTACAAAGCCGATGTTAAACAATACAAGAGATGTGAGAAAGAACTCTCTAAAGCCTATTCTCGGAGCAGGCCGATCGTTACATCAGACGAGTTCTGGAAAAGGTATCTAGGAATCTAAATCTGTCGTCTATGCTGATCTTCTAGCTGATTGGAATTTCGTGACTATCGCTATCGCTATAATTGCAATTGTATTTTCTATATTCGTACCTGGCTGTTTACTAACAAAATGCCTCGGATACGACAATGCAAAATCGATAGCGATAGCACCTCCTGTTAGTTGCTGCATTCTCTTATCTTTAGGAGTAATTCTTCATACACTCAGCATTAATGCAGGCGTTGTATCAATGCTCCTGATTCCAACGGTCGTTTTGCTTATAATCTATTCACTCATAAAACATAGATACGGTTCCTTTAACAACAAAGCTGATCAACTTTTCATCCTGAGTTTTTACGTGCTTATTGGTGTTCTATTGGTTCTTTTTGTTCTATTTAGGCACCAGCATGGATTTGAAGCATTCCAGCCAGACAATGACAACGCGACTCATTTAGCCATTATTAAGAACATGGCATCGAGTAAAATCTTATCAGTGTTATCCACAAGCGCTTATTTTGATACCTCAGTCAGCCCTGAAGTAAACACTGCGGGCACCTTTTACCCTTCTATATTTCATATAATCGCAGCTCTTTCGATTTTCTCTTCTGGAGTAGCTGTCCAGGTGGCTGAAAACTTAACAGCCGCAGTAATCATCGCAACGGTATATACCACGGGTTGTTACGCGCTATTCAGAGCAATTGACCCAAACAATAGAAACTTATCAATCACCGGAGCCGTAGGCTGCCTACTAATTGTCGGATTTCCTTGGAGGTTCATTGTATGGGGCCCGTTATACCCCAATTTATTGTCTCTTTCTTTAATTCCCGCGGCGCTCTCAGTAGAGATTGAAATCTGCAATGCAATTAAAGAGAACAAGCTAAATTTGCACCAAGTCATTTTGTTTTTACTGACAATAATTGCAATAAGCGGATCACATCCAAATGGACTCTTTACGCTAGGGGTGCTTAGTATTCCATTATTATCTGACACCCTAGTTAGTAAGGTCAAAGCCTATAACAAAGGCAAACTCATCCCAGCACTTTCCATGCTTGGCCTCTTTACCTGCATCATGACCATATGGACCATCTGTTTTTTGCATCCATCATTTCAAGGCGTTGTAAACTACACATGGCCAGCAAACCAATCCTTAATTAAGGCGGTTAATTCCCTTTTACTTTTTGGTTTTACCCGAGATTCAAATGAACCCATTTTATTGATTTTACTTTGCATCGGATTAGCTCACACACTGCGAAAAAAAGAAATTCGCTGGATAGTTGCCTCTTATCTGCTAACCGCATTCATGTTTATTATTGCAGTAAGCAGCGATGGAGCAGTAAAACAATATCTTTGTGGTTTTTGGTACTGCGATCACAATAGAATCGCAGCCTGCACATCTTTAGCAGCTATGCCCCTAATCTGCATTGGATTAGCTTCATTATTTTCGTTATTGGATGATAAGATATCGAATTGTCACAACATAATAGCCAAAGAAACGCCAATATTAAAACTGGTCGCATCGGTTTTGATTATCCTGCTAGTTTGCTTCCCGTTTTTCGTTGATAATTTACTGGGCTATCCAACAACTTTTCAAGACTACAAGAGGCTCCTTGATTACAAGTTTGACAAAGAGTCCCCGAGTGTTTACTCATCGGATGAAATAGACTTTGTCAACGAATCCAACAAGCTCATAAAACCTGGAGCAAAAGTCATCAACATTCCATTTGATGGAAGCTGCCTTGCTTATGACATTCAAGATTTGAATACATATTATCGAGATCCTCATATCAGCGGATCAAAAAATTCAACGGAGACAGAGCACAGCTGGCTCTATAGAAAACAATTATCCAATTATCTTGATTGTCAACAAATCAGGGATGCCCTCAAGAATGATCATATTGAATATGTTTTGATGCTTGATATCGGCGAATCTGAAGGTGAACCGGAAAGGTACTTTGCTGGTTATAACGAAAATGATTGGAGCGGCATAACATCGATTAACGAAAACACACCCGGTTTTAGTCTTGTCTTAGCAAAAGACGATATGAAACTATATAGAATTAATTTTCAATAGCCTATAGTGAGTATTTACTCGCTTGAACACTGCCGAATATCGCGAAAAAGCACCGTTGTTATTGTGCTAAGGCACCGGGCCTATCATTGGCCCCGGTGCCCTTTATTGCTAACGGCCGATCTCGCAGCGCTGTCTAATGTTTGTCTAGCCCATGCAACCCAGACCGCGCTGTACACGATCCTTTGACAGCACAGAAGCCAGAGATGAGGGACGGGTTGAAGGTCGAAAAGGAAATCTGGGAATCGCACGGAGTCGGATCGACCAATTTACGAAAGATTCTTGATAGTACCGGCTATTTATCAGCTTTGGACTTTAGACATCAGAAACTGAATCAAACGTTGCAATAACATAGCGATGCAGACGTCAGCAAGTATTCGAACAACAAGCACACCAAGCCACGCCAGCCCTTGGCTAAGAGCGCCAACCGCTTCTACGATTTGCCCCCACCTTAATATGTCATCTTCTGCAACATGAACCATCGGTACATACAGCGTAAGAGAGCCCAACCGGCTAAGTGTTTACCATAATTTTGATAAATTATGCCCTCCCTGTTCGATCAACGCCAAAAATAAAATGAGGCACAGAGGCTTGCGATTGCGCCAACGATATTGCGAACAAAATCAAAAACTGACCTTCCGTAATCACACATAGCCATCGAGAATCCATTAAAACCAACAACAGCCCAGAGCCAGACGGCAAACAACGTAGGAATTACGAATTCAGCACCGATTTTCTCCGTAAACCAGCCATGTTTATTTTCATAAGTTCCCAGCATTACAAAGGGAACGGCGCACAATCCAGTTTGAATATCGAAAGGAACGAAGACTACGTGAGCAGAGAGTAGTCCTAAAAAGAAACACAGGAGGGAAAGCAATATTGGTCGTTTTATCTTAAACAGTTTGACTGCAATCATTCTCGCTCATAATAGTGCAAGAAGGAACCATGTTCCACCGATACGCACATGTAAAGGGCAAACTGCAAGTTCAGTCGAGGGGACATCCCCCGCGCCATACACACTAGCAGAGTACCAATCCTTGAAGAGTTGCTTCGTTGATCCCATATCATGCAGAAAGACGTTTTATGCGCTCACAAAAGTGATTATGAGAATTGAAGAAACCGCATAAGGAATGACCAACGCCCTGACCTCCTTTGCAAGTTCATAACGTCTATCGACATGTAAGAAATAACCACTCGTTACGAAGAAGACTGGGAGGTGAAAAGTAAACGCCAAAGCGAAAATGAGCTGTGATCCGGCGCCTAAACCCAAAAAGCGAATCGCGGTACGGCCTGCGATGACCGCGATAATTGCAAGTGTCTTGGCAACGTCAATAAACTCGACCCTGTGCTTAATTTCTTGATCCGAAATACTTGATGCCTATTGAATCCCATCTATCGAAGCACGCATGGCGTGCGAGGGCGTGAACAGCCAAAATGACTAGCGTGAGCGCAGTCTACGCCTCGTCAAATTAACATAACAAAACAAGCAGTATGGTAACGAACGCACCAATATCAAACTGCAGATGCTATTTATCTAAAGCCACCGCTTGAACGAGAGAATTCAATCTTTCCTCTAGCCTGGCCAACCTAAGAGAATTGCAGAAATCGCGAACAACGAGAACGGCAATCACATACAAAAACACTAAGTTTGAAGGCGAAACAAAACCAAATAGCGCCGAACAAGCGACTGCTATTTCAGGAAAAATGCCTAGTATCACAAAGCTCAAGCTAAACAACAGCCAAAAAAGCGAATCCAGAACTTGCATCTGGGACTTCTTAAGCTTTCGGACTACAAATAACAAAACAACAGCAGCGCTAACAATTAGCAACACGCGAAGTGATATAGACATAACCATCACCTAAACCACTGAACAATAAGAAGCGTTACGAATACCCGGAGCATATACTGCATAGATTTAACCGGATTTAAGTAGCTCTCTCCACCTTGACGTTCACGCATTGAAACCTGAACTTCGGAAACCGAGTATCCTTGTTTTAAAAACAAAGCAAGTGACTCTGGCTCGGGATTAAGAGTGTTGTCGTAATAATATCTTTCGAGTACAGGGCGGCTAAACAGCCTGAAGCCAGATGTGGGATCACTAATGCGATGACCGGTCAACATCTTAATCAAGACGGTAATCATGCGTGAACCAACCATGCGCATCGATTTATCTTTGCGAACAGTCAGAAACCTAGAACCGATAACAATGTCGGAACCAGTATTTACCGCTTTCTCAACAAGACCAGCCAAATACTCTGGGCGATGTTGCCCGTCAGCATCAAACTGGATCATATAGTCGTATCCATGATCAACAGCATATCGAGCCGCTGTCTGAAAACCAACAGTCAAGCCGCAGTTTATTGGCATAGTGATGACATTACAGCCCAATGAATCGCAAATCTCCCCCGTTCGATCGTGTGAACCATCATTAATAATAATGAAGTCAAACTCTGGAGCAATCGAACGGAGCTCTTTTACGGTGCCTTCAATGCATTCCTCTTCGTTGTACGCAGGAATCGCAACAAGCACATTCGACCTAGACGACAATCGAACACCATTCTCTCGTGACACATCAGTAGAACCTGAACAACCATTCAATATATCCTATGAGCAGTTGAATCATACCATTATTATATATATGCTCTTTCTATTGGCTTGCAGGATAGGAAGCGCACGAGCATATCCCCTTACATATACCCGGCAATATTTACCATGGCGATAAGGAACTCAAATGAAAGCGACGGTCATTGTCCCTGTTTACAACGTTGAAAAATATCTCGGTCGCTGTCTTGACAGCCTCATTAATCAAACTATCTCTGATTATGAAGTGATCTGCGTAAATGACTGCAGTCCCGACAACAGTAGTCTCGTTCTCGCGGAATACCAGAAGAAATACCCTTCTAAAATTCGGGTCCTAGATAACGAAATCAATTTAGGCCTTGGTCGCACGAGAGAAAGAGCCCTCAAGTATGTTCATAGTGAATATGTCCTCTTTGTAGACAGCGACGACTATGTCGCCCCCGATTACATCGAAACTTATCTTCAGGCAGCCGAAGATGGCGACTACGACATCATCGCAGGAGGTTTTATAAGGGATATTGATGGCAAACTGAAAAGGCATCGCATATCAAACAGCGTATGGAGTACGACAACCTATGCGATTGCATGGGCAAAACTCTTTAAAAAGTCCTTTATCGAAGAAAACAAACTGGGCTTTACCGGTGTCCCCTGCGGTGAGGATATCTACTTTAGCCTCTGCGCCTTTTACTGCAACGCGAAAGTGAAAATCATTCCATACGAGGGCTATTATTACTACTTCAATCGCCAATCCATCACCGGTTCAATGAGCTACAAGAAAAATCATGAGCAAATCATGGCGGAAATGTTTGACCTTTTCCTTGAAAGCCACGATCTCTCAAAACTTCCGAAAAGCAGATTCGATGTTATTGAATACACCTATTTAGCAAACATGATCAATGCCTTGGTTGTTTTTAATAGGGGTTGCGGTCCAGAGCTGATGAAATCAAAATATGACTTCGTTTTCTCGCACGCACGTAAGCATTTTCCGAACTATCTAAAGAATCCTCATATAGGTATTCTAAAACCAAAAGGCCAGACCTTAAAAATTCGCCTAGGAGTAGGGGTGCTGCTTGGTTTGCAGAAATTTCACCTTGACTGGCCTGCATACTACATCATTTCTAAACTGTAATTGCCCTTAACAACGACAACCACTTGACGCAAAGGATAACCGTGCGACGAATACTAATTGCCAGCGCATATTACGCCCCTCATATGGGAGGTGTGGAGCGATACACTGAAAACCTCGCCAAGAAATTGGCTGAGCTTGGCAACGAAGTTGTTGTTGTCACCTCTTCAGATTCGGAAAGAACTGGCAGCTTTGTAAGCGAAAACAACGTCTCTCTAATTGAGATACCCTCAGTGTCTCTTATGAATGACAGATTTCCTATAATTAAGCCGATACCGAGCACATTTCGGGCTTTCCGTCAAATAATGGAATTTCCCATCAGCGATATTATTATTAATACTCGTTATTATCCGATTTGCCATTTTGCATGCAGGGTTGCCGAGAAAAAGCACATACGGCCAGTTTTAATTGATCATAGCTCTGGATACTTGTCTACAGAAATAAGTCCAATGGGTTATCTCATGCGATTATATGAAGGACTGTCAACAAAAATCATTTCCAGAAGCAAGCCGGTTGCATGCGCAGTTTCGAATCGAAGTTTACAGTGGATAAAAAGCTTGGGGTTTTCGCCCCATTCCGTAATACCCAACTCGATTGATGCTGATGCATACTGCTCATCTGCATCAAAAAGAGACTGGAATTCTGAGCTTAATATATCTCCCGATGCATTTGTTGTTGCATATGCCGGTCGCCTAATTGAGGAAAAAGGCGTTATGAAGGCAATAGAAGCAATCGACGGCATTCATGGCAAAAACATTCATTTGATTATTGCTGGCAGCGGCCCATTAAATACAGCGGTATCCAACGCGCAAAATGAAAGAATCCATTTTGTCGGAAGATTGAATGAATCTGACATGTCATCCTTGCTACGCTATGCGAGCTGTTTTCTTATGCCTAGTGAATATCCAGAGGGCATGCCAACCGTTCTTCTTGAAGCTGCAGCTCAAAAATGCGCAATCGTAGTTAGTAATTGTGCAGGCGCATCCGATATCATCCCCGAAAGCAATTTCGGTACAGTTTTGAAAGACTGCGCAATTGGCTCTATTCAAAAGGCTGTCCTAGTATATTTCGAAAACCCGGATTTACTTTTTGAGCACTCTCATAATGTTCATGACTTAGTCTGCTCGCGATTCACATGGAGTCAGACTGCCTTCAATCTATGCACAAATGTCCTAGATACGTTGTCTGCTAACAATAATTGAGGGCATCAGGCGGCTATTTAATCCCCCGTTGCCCTCAACCCATCAAAACCATGATACTACAGGGCACGCTACTGCCCCTGTGCCCTGTAGCGGGCCTCGGTGGCCTCCTTGTTAGGGCGCCACCATGACTCGTTGGCGACGTACCAGTCGATGGTGGCCTTGAGGCCCCCGGCGAAGTCGGTGTGGGCCGGCCTCCAGCCGAGCTCGCGCTGGAGCTTGGTCGAGTCGATGGCGTAGCGGCGGTCGTGGCCGGGGCGGTCGGCGACCCAGTCGAAGTCCTCGGGGTCCTTCCCCATCGCCTCGAGGATCATGCGCAGGACCGTGATGTTGTTCCTCTCGCCGTCGGCGCCGATGAGGTAGGTCTCCCCCATGCGGCCCTTGGTCAGGATGTCCCAGACGGCCGAGGAGTGGTCCTCGGTGTGGATCCAGTCGCGGACGTTCTCGCCGCGGCCGTAGAGCTTGGGGCGCACGCCGTCGATGATGTTGGTGATCTGCCTGGGGATGAACTTCTCCACGTGCTGGTAGGGTCCGTAGTTGTTGGAGCAGTTGGAGATCGTGGTGCGCAGGCCGTAGGTGCGGGTCCAGGCGCGCACGAGCATATCGGAGGACGCCTTGGTCGAGCTGTACGGCGAGGACGGGTGGTACGGAGTCTCCTCGGTGAACTTGGCGGGGTCGTCGAGCACCAGGTCGCCGTAAACCTCGTCGGTGGAGACGTGGTGGTAGCGGACGCCGTACTTCCTAACAGCCTCCAGCAGGCAGAAGGTGCCCTCGACGTTGGTGCGGAGGAAGGGCTCCGGGTTGGCGATGGAGTTGTCATTGTGGCTCTCGGCCGCGTAGTGCACGATCGCGTCGTGACCCGGCACCAGCTCATCGAGCAGTCCGGCGTCGCAGATGTCGCCCACGACGAGCTCCACGCGGTCGGCGGGGAGCCCCGCGATGTTCTCGGGGTTGCCGGCGTAGGTCAGCTTGTCCAGGACGGTCACGTGCGCCCAAGGGTAGTTATCGACCACGTAATGGACGAAGTTGCTGCCGATAAAGCCGCAGCCGCCCGTGACGATGATGTTCTTAATCATGGAATCTGCATTATTCAGCACATATCACCTTGAACCAGCCAACATCAAACGATAACTCGAAATCATTTAATAATTAATCAACGATTTTCCAGCACATTCGCGATATATTCACTCGCATGACCATCACCGTAGGGGTTAGACGCATTGCTCATTGCCGCATATTCTGTTTCATCAGAAAGCAGGCGACTAAACTCGCGATAAATGACATCTTCCTTTGTTCCAACAAGTTTTAAAGTTCCGGCCTCTATGCCTCAGGACGCTCAGTAGTGTCTCGCATGACAAGAACCGGCTTGCCAAGACCAGGCGCTTCTTCCTGAATACCGCCAGAATCGGTAAGGATAAGATAGCTTGCCGCCATGAAGTTATGAAAATCAAGCACTTCAAGCGGATCAATAATATGGAGTCTTTCAAAACCATCGAGCTCTTCGTGTGCAGCTTTACGCACAAGAGGATTCATATGAATCGGATAGATAGCCTTAGTATCTGGATGCTCTTCCATCACACGACGTATTGCGCGAAACATCCTATGCATGGGTTCGCCCAGATTCTCACGACGGTGTGCGGTAATTAGTATTAGACGAGATCCATTCGCCCAATCTAGTTCGGGATGAGAATATGTACCGCAGACAGTCGTTCTCAGGGCATCAATACCAGTATTACCTGTGACCCAAATCTTCTGCGTCGACTTCCCTTCATCAATCAGATTCTGCTTACTCTTCTCCGTAGGCGCAAAGTAATATTCACTTATGATGTCAACTGCCTGTCGATTAAATTCCTCAGGCCAAGGACTATAGATATCATGCGTACGAAGACCAGCTTCTACATGTCCGATAGGAATCTGCAAGTAGAAACAAGCAAGCGCGGCAGCAAAACTAGTAGAAGTATCTCCGTGAACAAGCACGACATCAGGTTTTTCATTCTCAAGAATAGCCTTAAGTCTCAATAAGACATCACTTGTCACATCAAACAGAGTCTGCCCCGGTCTCATAATAGCAAGGTCATAATCCGGCTTAACATTGAAAACGCGCAGGACCTGATCAAGCATCTCACGATGCTGCCCCGTAACAACGACGGTAGTATCAAATTTGTCGAAACGACGCTTAAGCTCATTGACAAGTGGGCACATCTTGATCGCCTCGGGGCGTGTTCCAAAAACTAACAGAACCCTTTTTTTACGTATCATTTATTTCCCCTGTCTAACTCGATCGAATAGCAATGACATCCAAATCAAACTGTAAATTAGTAGATAATTTACGCCACAAGTAAGAAAGATAAAATGCAAAAAACGCAATCGCTCGTAGACACTGCAGTGCCGCAATCCAACGAATCGGTTTGACCGTCTTGATCGGATTCGCAGTAAATGAATTCACGAAATAATCCTTAGTGCTTAGAAAGACTAAATATTACGAATAATTGGGCCCACAAATTTTCTAGCGAATTCTCTTTCATAAGCATCGAAGCAAAAATTAATAGAAACCACCATATATAGAAGTGAATAGATCAAACCTCCAGTAACCAGTGCCGACCAACCATGCCAATCAAAATAAGTCCAAATAGCATTAAACCCAAAAGAGGTAATTAAAAGAGGTACTAAAATCGATAGAATATTCTTCCAAAACTGAAGAATATCCATATCTAACTTTCTTGCATAATACCAGTTCATAATAAGGCCATTTCCTATGGCAATTGAAACAGCTGTTGATATGGCTGAACCTGTTACTCCGAACAACCTGCATAGAAATATAGAAATAAATACGTTAATTACAGCAATCGCGGCATTCATGTAGCCTCGAAATTGGTATACATCCTTGACCTGCATAATTATAAGACCCAGATTTTGAATGATATCAACTGTAAATGGCACCATAACTATCATGGCAACCCAATAAGCATCAGCGAACTCGTGCCCCGCCCAGAGGGTAATAAAATCTTGACCAAAAATCGCAAAACCACTGAGAACAAGAAATGCAACATAAAAGGAAATTCTTCCAACTTTGATGAAAAGCTGAGAAAGATCAGCAGCTGAATCAACCGAATGAAGCACAATATCAGTAACCTTTGGAAGAAATACAGTAGATATAGATGTTCCTAAAACCATGTAAACAGAGTAAATTTGTGCACCGATCGCAAATACAGCAATTAAGTCGGCACCATAAAAATATCCTAGAATTAGTTGGCCTGATTTCCAGAAAACTTGATCGGAAAAGGCAACCAATATTACCGCCGAAGAAAACAGCAGCATCTCCTTAGCGAGCTTCCAATCCATTCCGTGGAAAGTAGCTTTTGCTTTAAGAATGCTGGAAACAAACAATCGCTGGATTAAAGCACAGAGTAGATTTGCAAGAAAGGTCATGCAAGTAACCAGCAGTGCAGAAGGCCAGAAATGCATAAACACAACTACTAGCAAAGGCTGAAGAATGGCTGTAATCAATTGGGACAGACGCAGAAAAACGAATTTCTCATGAGCGGTGATAACGGCGATGCTAATGATGTTATTCATAACAACAACCATATCTGCGGCCAGAACAACAAACATTAATGACATTTCGAAGAGCTGAGCCGTGCTGAACGAATTTGAGTATGAATAGACGACTATTATCCCCACAAATAGAATTACGACAACTGCAACGAACGAGATGATCCAGAACAGCCTTTTTGCTATAGCAAGAGTATTTTCCATCAATTCAGAATCGTCCTGAAGATATGCCTTGCTATAAAACTTAGTCACGCTCGAAGCAAGAACAGTATTGATTACCGTAAGGTAAGCCATAATAGAGCCAACGAATTGATAGAGACCGTATTCGGCCTGGCCGATACCCTTTAATAAGATGGGAACATATAGCAACTGAACAAGAATCTGAACAATTGAATAGGCATAAGATATAATTACGCCTGCTTTTCTACTGGATTCAATCTTCACACGGGAACCTTTCAAACTCACATTCGAGAAACGTAGATCTTAATTAAGATAGAGGCATAGAAGTGAAACAGCTTTGCATTTTTACACCTACATATAATAGAGAACATACCTTAAAGCGGTTATACGAAAGCCTGAAAAAACAAACTGACTCTCGTTTTTATTGGCTGGTAGTCGATGATGGCTCGACGGACGGGACACAGAGCTTATTTGATTCATTTGCAAAGGAATCAGCTATCGAAATCGAATATATAAAGGTAGCGAATGGCGGAAAACAACGAGCCTGCAATTTAGCTGCAGAAAAATGCACTTCAGAACTGTTCATGTGTGTTGATTCCGACGATTATCTCACACCTGATGCGGTCCACTTCATATTAACGGCGTGGCAAAACGCAGGAGATGCTATTGGTATTGCTACGCCCCAGTTCGCTCGAAACAACCAATTTCCCAGCAAGACCGAAGCAAAGCTATCATCGCTCTACAAACAATATGGCTATAAAGGAGAGACCTGCATTGCTACATTAACGAGCGTTGTAAGGTCACATCCTTTTTACATAGCCGAAGGAGAAAACTTCATTCCCGAGGTTTATCAATTTGATCAAATTGACCGTAAATATAGCCATCTGCTATGCAATAGGGAAATATGTAAAGGTGAATACTTGCCCGATGGTTATTCGGCCAACTACAAACGCATATTATTAAAAAATCCGCGCAGTTATGCCGTATATAAAAAACAGTGCATAGAGTTCAGTGACACACTCATGCAGAGATTCAAGGAGTCTATTCTTTATCTAATGTGGTCAAAGATTGCCGGAGACAGCATCCTTTATGCATTAAAAAAAGCAAGGACCGTTGGTGCCATCTCCGCAGCGCTACCACTTGCTGTAGCATTAGAACCCTTGTTTAAAAAATATATGAATAGCATCTAATAAGGCTTATGGGACAAAATGTGTGTCCCGATAGAACAGCCGTTTCCATCCATTAACCCAGCCAGAACGGGCACGGGTCCCTGTGGTGGATGGTGGAGGTCCTCCCACACGGCCCTGTCGCCCCAATCCGGCCCTCCGTCCTCGCGCAATGGCGATGCCGACCGACGCTGAACAGGAAGTCGATGTCAGCGTCGGTCGGCATCGCGGCGAGCTTCTCGCGCACCGTCCTCGCGTCCCCGAGTGCGCGTGGCACCACCAGAACACCGCCTTCGCGCGCTTGACCGACGTCAGCCCCCGGTGGTTGCTGAATTGGCTACACAGATTTGGACAGTTCCGGGAGGGGCGCAACCCAGATCCCGTCGACGTGGAACACGCAATAGAGCTCGACGTCGGGGACGGTCGTCGGCCAGACCTCCCAGAACTCGGCCGTCCTGCGCCTAAAGGACCGCCCACCGCCCGGCATCGCCGCCTGGGAGTCCTTGGAGCGAAGCCACCCGAGGAACTCGTCCAGCCTTGTCGCCGTGTCGTCGTACCTCAGCGTCGTCGACGCGCCGCAGGCCGTTCACCTCCACCGCTGGGATCCCGAGGAAGTCCTGCCGTTGCGCTTGGTCTGACCGCCGCAGTAGGGGCAATAAACGGCCTTCATGGATACCTTTTCCGAAAGGGTATTTAACGGTTTCGGAAAAGGTTGCCTACCGGCGGGAACGATGGGCAACCGGACACACATTCTGTACGAACGGTTACAAGCGGGCACGGAATTTAAACGGCCGAAAAAGGGGCATCGGCCTGCGCCGATGCCCCCAACGCGGACACACATTCTGTCCTATAAGCCTCTAATAAGTGATTAAATGCTATTCATGAAGTCGCTCGAATCAATTGCGATTTGCAAAAAAAGCTTTCAATGCTGAAGTCAAGGGCCTGAAGTCATTTGTTTTAAATCCATACTGGAGCCGTACTATAAATCCGGCTAGCATTGGGTTGACCCAAGAATGACGGGTGAGGAAACAACGCCTTTCTTTCAGCAGACCCTGCTCAACCTCATCGATCCAAGACCCGTTAAAATGATGTATAGTAACAGAATTTTCAGTAAGATGAATGTCACCAGATTCATGACTCTTGGGACAAAACCAATCGCTTGGGTACAGCGTGAATCCATCAACTGTCTGCATTGTATTATCAAGCTTTAGTCCGAGGGCCTTACAAGCTTTTGTAATCACTACAACATTTGTCGTTAGGTCGTACGATCCATCGCTTTTAATAAAAGAACGCACATCGTAATCATTCAAAAGCTTCCGGAATAATGGGAATCCCTTTTCGCAAGCCATAATGCCTGTTGGCACAGAAGAATCCGATTCGAAACCTGAAAAAGCACGGTTGATCAAAAAGGGATCAAGAGATTTAAGGACTTCAACGTCAGTATCCATATAGATACCGCCCTCATTAACGAGAATCCATAGGCGGGCATAATCACTGACAAACGCCCATTTCTTAGCTTCATATGCCTGTTTAACATAATTGTTAGAAGATAAATCAAAGTTCGATTCGTCCCAACGCTTTATCTCATAATCTGGGCAAAACTTCTTCCAGGACTCGATGCACGCGACTGCCTCTTCAGGCAAATCGTTATTTCCGAACCAAATATAGTGAATCACCTTTGGAATATGGTTTTCGTTCAACTGAGGCTCCAAAAAAATCTATTACTTAGGTTACTTAATCAAAACAACGCTCTGGTTGTATTCACTTTTATTTGCATTGTTAAAGCAGGGACCAATTAAATTACCCGGAAGAATCTGGTGCCACATCTTATTCTCATAAGGAGTATCACCCCAGAAAAAGCCTATATGACAATCAATTGCCCCATTCGTCTTGAAGAAGATAATATCGCCTTTCTGCGCATAGCCGCTATTCAGCATATCTCGAACAGTTCTAAACTCATACATTTTGCAACCAGAGTCACAAGCATAACCATACCAACGCCAGGCATTAATATAGCCTCCCCCACCAGGCCCGCCGGCCCATGGCGAATGTGCGTTATTCCTGCCTATCGCTGAAACATCCCCACCAACAGCAGCATAAGCATGAGCAACAAATCCAGTGCAGTTCATACCCGTATAGCCGTCCCATCTTGGACTTCCGTTGGGGTAAAGACATGTGTCATATGAGAAGCCGCCGGAATAACGCGTGCCCAGATAATAAGAATCATACTGATGCGAAGTAAGCCATGTAAGCAGGCTGATTCTACTAACCCCAAGAACGGTCGAACTTCCGATTGGATTGTAATAAACCTGCGTAGACTTGGAATGAACCGATCCGTCAGGATAGGTCACATCACAGTACAAAACATAATAACCCGAACTCAAGCCCAAATCGGAAGGGTTAAAGTAGGCATCATTAGTAGTTGATTTCGCCCTCAGGACGCCCCATTGACTCCAATCCGGTTTCGCCCAGACAAATTTAAATTCAAATTGACCGGATTTCTCCGCATCAAGAGTACCCATATCCGCGCGAACGCCCCATGAGTAATCTCCGTCAGTAGATATAGCTGTAATTCTCGAATAGTCCCAAACACCGACATGAATCCTGCGAGTGGTAACCTTACCGTCAGAGCCGCTCACATCACAATAAATATCATACTCACCGGGTTTATCAGGAGTCCAAGAAAGGGAAGAATCGGAACCATTCTGTGCAATGCCCCAATTTGACCAGTTGTTCCTACTCCAAACATATTTATAGTTCAGGAATCGAGTATCCCCTGCGCACTCCGATGTAACGGATACCTCATCGCCAGGTCTGATAAGTGTATTGGAAACAGATATACCGTCATAAAACCAGTCTTCAGGCGCAAAGTAGCAGTCTATTTTACATGTAAGCGTTTGACCAGTTGATGTATCAATTACATCAACATAGATTGAAATGTCTCCTGTTCGCGAAACAACCCAATTTAATGTAGATTTATCCTCTCCAGATTCTATAACGCCCCATTCATTCCAATTGTTTCTCATCCAAACATACTTATATTTAACGCCTCTATTATTACGAACAATCAGATTGGGAGTAATAGCAACTGTATCCCCAGCGGAAACTGATCCATCAGAGGGCTCCACGGAAATCGAAGTGAAATTAGACAAGTTATTGTCCACATGCACGGGGAACTTGCGCGTGGTGACGCGGCCGGCCGAATCGATGGCGTCCACCCAAATGTTGACGTCTCCGGTCACCTCGGGGGTCCAGGGGCAAGACGCGGAGGGCTCGCCCTTGCGGATTGACCCCCAGCGAGACCAGCCGCCCTGCTCCCAGACGAACTTGTACCTGACCGAGCCCGCATTGCCGGAGACGGACAGGCCCAGCTCGCACTCGTCGCCGAGCAGGGGCGACCCGCCGTCGCTAGCCTTCGCGGAGAGGCGGTCGAGGGAGAAATCCTTCACCAGCCCAGACATATTTTTGGCAGAATCGACGAAAAGAGATGAAGAGCCATGATCTGCCGCAAAGGAATACGAAGCGGCCATAGGCAAAATCAAAAAAGCAACAAATATTGCAAGGATGAGCTTACGGCAAACTGTCTTCATCGGAATCAGGCATCCTAACAAACGAAGCTGTATAACTGTAATCTAAAGACGACTAGCGCTAAAGGGAAAATCTCATCGTTAGATCATTCTGTTAATAATCGCCGCGATTCTTTGGCCGTAACCATCCCCAGGGACAGCCCATAAACCATTGAGGTCCTCTAGACACGGAGCGATGCCCAGATATCCCCTATCAACAAGTATTTGATAACGAGGGTCAACACAAACATTGTTCAAGGGCATGCGGACCGCATAGCCTTTTAAATGCTGAGACTGGGCAAGCAACCCCTGATATACGTTGTCAAACCTTGCTCCACCAACCTGAGGACCGGTAGCGCCTAGGCCCGCGAAGTTGCACTGGTCTGCAGATACCGAACCCCCAAACTGAAGCCATCCAGTCTCCAGCATCGCTTGGGCAAATACAACCTCAGGTCTTACGCCTTCAGAGGAGGCGGCCAAAATAACCTGATTACAGAACTCAGTAATGCTAGAAGCACACCTTTGCGAATAAACCACAGAGGGATAGGTATGTCCGGTAGAAACAAACAAACGAGCCATGGATTCAGCAGATATCGTAGACGTACCCATAATTGGCGTACCGTCGACCGTCACCTTGCGGGTGAGGTGCTTGGCCTGCTCGCCGTCGATCACGTCGAGGTAGAGGGTGTACTCTCCGGGCTCGGAGGGGGTCCACTCGCAGGAGGCGGAGGAGCTGGAGGAGCCGCCGACGGTGCCCCACTTGGCCCATCCGCCCTTCTCCCAGACGAACTTGTACTTGAGGCCGTCGGTGTCGCCGGAGACCCTGGCCTTGAGCTCGAGCGGCTTGCCGCAGCGCGCCTCGCCGGAGACGTCGAGGCCCTCGACGGACCAATTGACTACTTTATATTTGGAGGTGCTCGATATGTAACCATTGGAGTCAACAACATCGGCATAAATTTCGTATTCACCAGCTTGCGGCAAAGTCCAAACAACTGACGGGGCGGTCAAATCTTGACCGATCACGCCCCAGTTAGCGTCAGTCCAATCTGCCCCAGCCCTATGCCAAACAAACTTATATTTGAGTCCGTCGGTCTTGCCGGTAACATTCACTCCAACTTTAATCGAAGATCCAGCGCGCCCCAATTCTTCCGAAAAGGTAATTCCATCAATGGAATAAGGATGAGGGAACTGCGCAATAATAGCGGCAGCATCAGCCTCGCCAAGGCGACGGCAGCCGTCGTCAGAGAAATAGTTAGCGACATCACTGGAATTCGAAATGAAGCCGTGTTCAATAAGAATGCCAGGGATTCCCTGTTCACGGGCGCAACGGATTACGGCAAATTCATCGCCTACTTCCATTTGAAATACACCGCGATACGTAAGGCCCATAGCGGCAAGGTTGTTCATAACCTTATTGGCAAGCTCAACAGAAACCTGCGTGTAATCGGTACCATTTGCAGTAGGAGCATAAACCTCAGCACCATGAGCAGCAGAGGAACCAGAATTAATATGGAAACTCACAAAAGCCTGAGCGCCTTGATCGATGCAACGCTGAACGCGATAAAGAAAATCATCACCGGAATAATTGCCGTATTGCTCGCGAGCAAGAACAACCTTGAAACCATAAGCTTCAAGCCTATTCTTGCAGGCAGTCACAATCTTCCAGGTAAGATCGGCCTCACTTTTACCATTACCTTGGGCTCCGGGATCAGACCCGCCGTGGCCAGCATCAAGAGCGATCACGCCAACGTTACGCGCAGAACGCGCCGCATAAGTAGAGACGCCATCCGGCGAATCGGCACACTCCAATGCCTGCTGGATAGTCTGGGCCTCGACTGCGTTTCCGTCCCCATCTGCATAGTAAACAGATGTGCCCTCGGAATTCATAGGGCTATCTACGACGGTGAATGAATAATCTCGATCAGAAAGATCAATCTTATGCTCAGTCCCATCTC
This sequence comes from Collinsella sp. OF03-4AA, assembly GCA_003462965.1. Taxonomy (GTDB): domain Bacteria; phylum Actinomycetota; class Coriobacteriia; order Coriobacteriales; family Coriobacteriaceae; genus Collinsella. Next base: position 1,961 of record QSCH01000029.1, on the reverse strand, counting down.
CCTCTAGATAATACGAAATCGAAGTGAGGAAATAAGTATTAGCTTCGAGTTTTGAGCCAAAGGTAAAGGCGGCAGAATTATCAGCCGTAGCAGAAGCGTCAACAGAGCCCTTTACGCCATTGGCGCTCACATAGCCAAGCGTAGCAGAGGAAAGAACTTCGCCGTCATAAGGCGTAGCAAAAGCAATGACTTGATCGGATCCAGAGGGAAGGCTTGGGTAGGCCAAGTAAACGTATTGAAAGTCCGACTCGACCGAATCGACCTGATGCTCGGCCTTGACATAGCTTTCAGTTGTGCCTTGGTTCAGCGAGTCGATAACCTCAATATCCCCTTCATCCGGCGATTGGTCGACGGTGGCCTCGCTGCTTTCAGCATCGTCACCACGTGCAGCCACTCCGCCATCATCTGCAGAAGCCACATTCGTCACAGCTTCAGCGGGCTGCGCCTCGTTCAACCCGTAAGCAGCAACTACAGGACTCATCAATGACGAAAATGTCAGAAAAGCAGTCAAAGAAAAAGAAGTTGCAGCACGTAAAACCTTTTTCATATTGAATCCCCAGTCAAAATGAATATCCATGTTGCAACATTATCCATCAAATATCTCTTCTTTTGAACAATTGTCATAGAAAGGAATCGTGTTGAATCAAGGTAGCAATATTCAACGCCTTCGAACGTGAACCAGCCAACATTTTTCATCTGAGAAAATCCTCATACCTATATCTTATAAAGGCCTCATCAAACTTAGTTAATAAGAACTAACAAACGGTTCGAACTACTGGTCCCTTATCTCATGTGCAAACATGCCATTGTCTATTTCTATTATTTCTTCTTCGTATATCGGACTACAGAAAGTTTTAATATCAGCCTGCTACGAAAAGGGGTGTTCAGCGATGTTCTCACATCTAACTATATGCAGAACGGCGCTATTTCCTAAACGATCCAACGAAGCATCGAATTTATAAGGCCCATTCCCCCTCTCAGAGTATTGCGACTGCACCGACGTCCGCAAGCCGAGCGTCAGTACGGTCGTAATACCTTGCCCCGACGAGGGCCTGAAACGCGTTACCTCCGGGGCGGAAGGGATGTCAGAGGACATCCGCTAGAGATGCCGAGCACCTTAGAGGGGCGATGCTCAGCGGCGGCGCGGTGGCGTATGGAGACGCACAGCGTGGGGGACGCACCCATCGAGGAGCTCGACCTTGAGCCGAAGCTCATCGCGCGGGCACGCGCGGAAATGGGCGAAGCCTCGCTGTCCCAGCCGAGAGGGAAACGGAATAGACGGACCGACCGTTCGGCTGAGTCTGGGAAGAGGCGGCGGGCGGAGCATGGCCACCGGTCCCATCGAAACACATCTCCACCGTTCCCTCAACTGGGAAAACGGCGCCCCGGGCCCCGGGAGGGGCCGCGGGGGCGTTCGGCTAACTGCGGGAACAACCTATTCGCTCAACATTTCGGCTGAGATCGAAAATCGACCCTTGACCTACAGCCAGCCCAAAACATGTGCTTCCATCTGAGCGAGCTCAAACTACCGTTCATCTTTGACCCATTACCGGAACATAATTAATCAAGTTTCCGCCAATCAGATTCATGAAATCATCGAATGTTTTACCCCTGGAAAAATGGAGAGTTTTAATTGCCCCCGAGCAAGAATATTGGGACTCAATGTTCTTTACCCATTGACAAAAACCAGAATCGCCAAGGTAACCGGAGACGGTTTTTAAAACAGGATAGACAGCCATAGGAGAAAGAAGCCTTCCGGACCCAATCCAATCTAAGACATCATTAGTTTTCATTCTGAACAAAGCACAATTGATAGAATCAGAATCGCCATCGAATAAGTCAATTGCCCCCTGGTGACGCATAATTTCTTTCGCAAATTGACAACCGCATAGCGGAACACGGCCCGCGCCCCGTCATATGATTTCTAGCGGCTAAACAACAAATCAACGACGAAAGGGGCA
>QSCH01000028.1:23646-28152 GCA_003462965.1 Collinsella sp. OF03-4AA | reverse complement strand
ATCTCCCGGGGCCGGCCGGTCCGGCCCTCAGGGTATCGGATTCCCACATTCACCCGCACATGTGCGGATGAATGTGGGAAGTGTTCGGATGAAGTTGCCAATCAAGGAGCCATATGCGTTTCCGCAACAAGGACTATCGCTTGTGGCAATACGCAAACATATGTTCTATACTTAAAATAGGAGTTGGTGAGGGGCGGTTATATGAAAGTCAGAAGAGATGACATCGCGAGCAGCGTTGTTCGTTTGATTAATGAAGCGGGGCGCAACCCCTATCTATTCGTTGGCTCGGGCTTTTTTCGTAGACATATGGCACTGTCGATTAAGACGGCCTATGCAGTCGGCCGGCAGGGTTCGGGTCTTATTGGATTAATTCAATTCACCTCGTGTTAAATCCACTTCGTTCTTTATACTCAAATGCAAACACTAAGGAGGTAGTCATGTTTTGGAGCTATGTTCAGCTTGATGATGGCACCCAGTTTGCCTACTCAGAGACAAGAGAAGACGGAACCGTTCGCGTAGCCGTCGAGCGCCCGGTTGACTTTGGCTTTGACCATGCGGAATGCTTCTTGCCTGCAGTCAAATGGTTCAACGTCGAAGGATTTACTGCTGATGACCTCAATTTCTTGACAGAATTTGTTAGATCAAACGCCCCGTTTATCTTCGAGCTCGCCGAACGCCAAAAAGCCGGACCGGCCGTGGCATAATGCCTCGAGTTCTTATTTTCGGGCAGTACGTTCTATTCTTTTGGATTGCGGAAAACGGAGAACCAATTCACATCCACGTTGGCGTAAAGAGGGCGGCTGCTAATTCGACTAAGTTTTGGCTGACGAAAGACGTCGGATGCAAGCTTGCGAACAACGAGAGCAAGATTCCGGCTAAGGATCTCAGGGATCCTTCAAAACTAATCACCATGAACCATCAATTCATATGTGACAAGTGGTGCGAAACCTTTGGCGATGATTCACTGACGTTCTACTGTTAAGTATCGAGCGGGAAGATGCGCTTGTCTATGAAGTGCTGTAAACAGGACGAGGAGCTTGTGAATACCAGCCCTCAATCCATTCCTTCAAAAGAGCCCAATCCGGAGACCCTCGAGGCCATCCGCAAAGGTGACGCATTCTTTGCGACGGGGAAGTTCGGTCGCTTCGACAACGGCACTGATCTTATCAATGCAGCTCTAGTCAACAAGTCTGAATTTTGCTGCACACTTCCGGACACGGCGAGACGGTCGATTTTGCCCTCTGTGACCAAGGGCTGACTCCAGCCGAGTTGACGGCGATCCTGTCGAACGCTCTTGAGATGAAACAGTTTGAGCGCGGTATGCCTCGCGTCGTCTGCGGCATGGCGGGCGACGAGCTCGCGCGCGATATTATCGCCCATGTGGGACTGACCCTCGTCGAATGCAGGGAGACCTATCCGTTCGACCGTTCCCCTCAGTATTGAAGAACTCGTCTGGCAACCGATTGCTCTGGAGTACGACTCCTAGTGCCACTGTGTTGTACTCCACGGAATTGCATCGCACGTATAGAATTTAAACATCCGAGCGACAGCTATGAAATGGATTGGACACCACATGGAAATCCCCAGCACCCTGTGCAGCAATGTCTACGACTTTGCGTTTTGCCCTGAGCCCTGTTACGACCGCCTGGCCGACCTCGCCGATCCCGAGGACTGGGGTCCTAGCAATCGCATCCTTAAAAACTACTTGTCGTTTTCGTTTAGCCGCGCGGTGTTTTTGACCGAGCGCGACGTGGACCAGACCGCACCGTCCAACCTGCCGCTGGTGTTCGATGACGACCGCTGCCTGTTTAACACCGGCCTGTACACACGCCGTTACGAGACCATCTACGGTCTATTTGAGCCCAACACCAAGCCCGATGCGCGCCAGCGCTGGTTTTTGAAGGGCTTCTTTAAGGAAAGCGACCCCATGCTGGTCCCGTTTGAGTACCTTCCGTGCCGCGTGCGCTTTACCGAGGACCCCTCCGAGCTGGTCTTTGACTACCGCCTGCCCATCCGTTCCAACATCGACCACATTCTGGGCGACGAGGAAAACCTTACGCGCATTCCTGCCAGCCTGATGGGGGAGGGCAACTCGCTGCTGCTGCGCCGCGCCTTTGAGGGCGCCGTCGTCGAGGCCGCCCGCCGCGCCGCCGCCAACTACACGCTCGCCGTGCCGCAGTTCTACGGCGGCCGGATCCAGCTGCTGCTACCGCTGTGCCTGACCGGCGACAAGCCCGAGCTGGCGCTGACCATCCAGCGCGAGGACGGCTTTTACGCCGCGCGCACCTGCCTTACGCTCGACATAGCTTACAACAACGCGCGACTGATCTGCCGCCCCGAGACTTCGTGGATTAAGCGGTAAAGGTAGGTTTATCTGCTGTTTTGCCGATTGCTTTGCTTACTTTGGCTTGGCTAGCACCCACGAATTTAAAATCGAGGGCAAAAAGTTCTTGGTAAACCACGCGCGGCTATGTTAGTATCTCTTTTGCCGAAAGGCGACGGGCGATTGGCTCAGGGGTAGAGCATATCCTTCACACGGATGGGGTCACAAGTTCGAATCTTGTATCGCCCACCATCAAAAGCGCAGGCCAGAGATGTTAAAACTCTGGCCTTTTTCTTTTTGACACTAAGTGTGACACCAAAACTGACACCAAAATCGAATCGCAGTCGTATAAGGTGTCATTGTTTATCGCACCCTTTTACCGACGCCATTGCATGTTTTGCATAAAACGCATGCGTATTTTCATTGAATTCCCCATGTGATTCATGCGCAAATGTGGAGACAGGGACCACACGCCCAGAACTCCTTCCAGCTGATTTCTATCACACGAGGGATTTTCGGCAGAACTCGTCAAGCTATTGGTCAGTGTTTGGTCAGCTTCCGGTACTTACCCGCATGGTGCCCCAGTAGATAATCGGCGATGTCCGTAATCCGCACGGCATATGGCCGATACCAGGGGAGGCGCAAATGGACGAAATCGTCTGCGCAAACACCGCATTCCGCTACTGGCGTTGCCCGCCTCAGGTGCGCGATCTCTACCCGCGCCTGCCCAACTCCGAAGAAGGCTGGCGGGCTCTGTCCCAAGCCCCTTTCGTAACCGAAGTCCTCAAGGCCCCGATCATTACCACGACAGCGCCTGGTGGCGTTAACTACCATTCGGGTTTGCGAACGACAATCCACTGCGAAGACGCTTCGGGGGTGGACAGTACGTTGGAAACCACATTGGGCTTTAGGGTAACCAACCCACTTTCGACGCTATTTACCATGGCACGCTTTATGTCTCCATTCGATCTTGTCCTTGCCATGTACGAATTCTGTGGGTGGTTCTCCGTCTTTAAGCCCACCGCTGCGATAGAAGCGGAACTACGGAAAGCCGATGACGCCGTTAAAGGAGCCACCACCGAATCCCTCTTTGAACTCGATGAAAGCCAAGACGAAGCGCCGTGGAAACGCGTTTATGCGCGCGTAAAAGTCAAAGAACCGGCAAACGCAAAGGGGCCAGACGGGAAAAAGAAAACGAAAGAGGCCATAAAGCTAAAGGGCACATCGCTTTGGATGAGAAAGCCGCTCATCGAATTACACGAGCTTCATGAGTACGCAAGGAAGATGAAAAGCCGCAAGTGGGGCGCGAAGTTCTACAACGCCGCGCAGATGGTGACGGGCATAGCAGCGTCTCCGCTCGAAGTTGCTGGCATTCTTTTGCTGTCGCTTCCGCGCTCCCGCGGCGGCGCCGGCTTTCGAGACGTTTATGTCAACGATCTTACGCCGCTTACCGCATCGGCACAGAGCATTGCAGGGCAAAAAGTTTGCTACGGGGACATCGTGATCGTTAATCCGACCATAATGAAGGCGGGCATCGTGGAGCTTCAGGGGGAAGTTATCCATGGATCGGGTGCTGTGCTTGACCACGATGCCAAGCGCATGACGGCGCTGCAAAGCATGGGGTATGACGTCTTTCTGGTTACGCACGACATGCTTAACGATGCTGACCAGCTTGATGCGATCGTTAGAAGTCTTTGTTCGCGCCTGGAATTGCGCTATAGGAACAAAACTGGGGCTCAAAAGACGGCGGAAACGGAGCTACGAGCCAACGTCATGTGCAATTGGCTGCAAATCGATTGCTAGACGGTCGTTTTTCTCGCTCGCTGGCACCCTGGATTAGCCGCTCAAAATGCCTCCGCCACGAAAGCGGGGCATCTACTACTTTTTGACCCGACCCCTCGACCACGCCTCTCGTTTCGCGAAAACCGCAGGCCGTCTACCTGCGGTTTTCGTTTTGCCATCGGCGGTGTGGTCGGGCGGTGCCGCCCAAAGGTAGTAGATGGGCGGGTTTCGTGGCGGGCCTCCGCGGGGGCGGGCGCCCGGACGTAGTAGATGGCGCGGTTTCGCGGCGTGCCGCCCACGGGACGGGCGGACTGGGCCGTAGATGGCGCGGTTTCGCGGCGTGCCGCCCACGGGACGGGCGGACTGGGCCAGGATGGGCCTCGGATGAGCGGGGCGGCGGC
>QSCH01000028.1:0-23546 GCA_003462965.1 Collinsella sp. OF03-4AA | reverse complement strand
GCGGGCCGGTTCGGGCGGTGCCGGGGCATCGCGGTCCCCGGATGCGTGCCCGCGCGCACCCCAGAAAGTTTTTCCGAAAATGTCCTTGCATCGGCGGGGGAGTTCCCGTATAGTACTTCTTCGCACGGGGGCGTAGCTCAGCTGGGAGAGCGCTTGACTGGCAGTCAAGAGGTCAGGGGTTCGATCCCCCTCGTCTCCACCCGAGCATTGAATGAGGCTCCAACGCAAGTTGGGGCCTTTTTTCATATAGGCACACAAGGTCAAAGGCGGCACCATGATCCTCCTGGTCGACAAGATCGAAAAAAGCTTCGGCGCGCGCGTCCTCTTTAGCGGCGCGTCCTTCCAGATCAACCCCGGCGAGCGTTTTGCGCTCGTGGGACCCAACGGCGCCGGCAAAACCACCATGCTCAAAATCATCATGGGCATCGACAGTCCAGATGCCGGCCAGGTCCAGTACGCCAAGGACTGCCACGTGGGCTATCTAGAGCAAGAAACCAACCTAGAGCAAAAGGACACCACCATCCTAGCCGAGGTCATGGCCGCCGCCAAGGAAATCCGCCGCATGGGCGAGCGCGCCAACGAGCTGCAGGCCCAGATCACCGAGCTCTCCGAGCAGGGCAAGGACGTCGACGCACTCCTTAACGAGTACGGCCAGGTCCAAGACCGCTTTGAACACCTGGGCGGCTACGAGCTCGAGAGCAACGCCCGCAAGATCCTGTCCGGCCTGGGCTTTAAGGTCACTGACTTTGAGCGCCCGTGCTCCGAGTTCTCCGGCGGCTGGCAGATGCGTATCGCGCTGGCAAAGCTTTTCCTGCGCCACCCCGACCTGCTGCTGCTGGACGAGCCCACCAATCACCTGGACCTCGAGAGCGTCCAGTGGCTGCGCGGCTTTATCGCCAACTACGACGGCGCCGTCCTCATCGTCAGCCACGACCGCGCCTTCATGGACGCCTGCGTCGACCACGTCGCCGCCCTCGAGAACCGCCGCGTGACCACCTACACCGGCAACTACAGCAGCTACCTCAAGCAGCGCGAGGACAACCTGGAGCAGATGCGCGCCAAGCGCGCCGCCCAGGAGCGCGACATCGCCCACATGCAGGTCTTCGTCGACAAGTTCCGCTATAAGCCCACCAAGGCCGCCCAGGCGCAGGAGCGCATCCGCAAGATCGAGCAGATCAAAAAGGAGCTCGTCATCCTGCCCGAGGGCCACAAGCACATCGACTTCAAGTTCCCCGACCCGCCGCGCTCCGGCGACATGGTCGTCGGCCTCGAGGGCGTATCCAAGTCCTACGGCGACAAGCACATCTACAGCGACATCGACCTCAAGCTCTACCGCGGCGAGCATGTGGCGCTCGTCGGCCCCAACGGCGCCGGCAAGTCCACGCTCATGAAGATCCTCGCCGGCCTGGAGCCGCCCACCACCGGCACCCGGGACCTGGGCACCAACGTCGGCGTAGCCTACTACGCCCAGCACGCACTCGAAGGCATGACCGAGTCCAACACCGTCCTGCAAGAGATCGACACCGTCACGCCCAAGTGGACCGTGCCGCAGCAGCGCAGCCTGCTGGGCGCCTTCCTGTTTAGCGACAACGACTCCATCGAGAAGCAGGTACGCGTCCTCTCCGGCGGAGAAAAGGCGCGTCTGGCACTCGCCAAGATGCTCGTGGCCCCCGAGGCGCTCCTGTGCCTGGACGAGCCCACCAACCACCTAGACATCGACTCGGTGGACATGCTCGAGAACGCCCTGCAAAACTTCCCTGGCACCATCGTGCTGATCAGCCACGACGAGCACCTGGTGCGCGCCGTTGCCAACCGCGTCATCGACATCCGCGACGGCAAGGTCACGGTCTATGACGGCGACTACGACTACTATCTCTACAAGCGCGAGGACCTCGCAGCCCGCGCCGCCGCCGAGGCGGCGGGGGAGAGTGCACCGGCCGCGACCAAGTCCGCTAAGGTCACCGCGGCCCAGTCCGATGCGCCCGCCGCCCCCAAGCCGGCCGAGGGTAAAAAGACCAAGGAGCAAAAGCGCGCCGAGGCCCAGGCCCGCGCTGCGCTCAACAAAAAGCTCAAGGACGTGCGCAACCAGCTCAAGAAGATCGAGACGGAGCTCGACAAAAAGCGTGCCCGCTATGACGAGCTTATGGAATTGATGGCAAGCGAAGAGCTTTATGCCGATCAAGACAAGTTCAACGCCGCGCTGGGGGAATATAACGGCCTTAAGCAAGAGCTGCCCAAGCTCGAGGACGAATGGCTGGAGCTTTCCACCCAGATCGAAGAGGAGACCGCGCGTGAACTCTCGTAAAGCCGCCGCCGTGGCGATGAGCATCATCGCCATCGCCTGTCGCATCTGCGGCATCTTTATGAGCGCGATGACCGTGCTGCTGTGCTTTAGCGGCCTCACCGCCAAGCTGCAGATCGTCGGCTTTGTCGTTGAGCTTTCGCGCGCGCTGCCGAGCGTCATCGCCGGCTACGGCGTCATCACGTCGCCATTTGGCGGCGTGTTCCGCCTGGATTACGCCATCGTCGCCGTGATCCTGTTTGTGATCGACTACCTGCTCACGCGCGCCTCGCGTCGCGTCCGCTAGGGGAGCGCCATGTCCAGCAGCTACCTCATGAACCTGCTCGCCAGCGCCGTCGCCGTCATCGTGGGCATCGTGATCCACGAGAGCGCACACGCCGCCGCGGCCTGGGCGCTCGGCGACAAGACGGCCCGTTCGCGCGGCCGCGTGTCGCTCAACCCGCTTAACCATATCGACCCGTTTGGCACCATCATCCTGCCGCTGCTCATGCTCGCGGCCGGCGGCCCGGTGTTCGCCTTCGCCAAGCCCGTGCCCGTCTACCTTAACAACCTCAAGCACCCCAAGCGTGACGAGGTTCTGGTGAGCGCAGCCGGCCCCGCATCGAACATCGCGCTCGCGTGCCTCGCGGCCGCCCTCATGCACGCAATGTACGGCAACCTCTACGCCAGCATGTCCTTTGCCGTGGCGTCCCAGGTCATGAACTTCGGCGCCACCTTTATCGTGGTCAACCTGTCGCTCGCGTTCTTCAACCTCATCCCGATCCCGCCGCTCGACGGCTCGTCGATCATCGTACCGTTCCTCAAAGGCAAGGCGCTCAACAACTATTACCGTCTGCAGAAATACGCTATGCCCATCCTCATCCTGGTTCTGTACCTGTTGCCCATGTGGACCGGCATCGACGTGATCGGCCGCTATTTCGACGTTACCGTGTATCCGCTTGCTGAGCAGCTGCTCAACTTCGCAATCGCCGGCATCTAAGGTAAACTTACAGGTCGACCGTGCAAAACGGTCGTAACATGCACCCAAACCGCGCCGAGAAGGCGCCGTCAAAGGAGGTCGAAGATGTCGTATCGCGTGTCGACGCAGGTCTACAGCGGACCGTTCGACCTGCTGCTGCAGCTGGTTACTCGCCAAAAAGTAGATATCGGCGCTATCTCGATCAGCGAGGTGGCCGAGCAGTACCTTGCCGAGGCCGAGCGCATCGAGGCGCTGGACCTAGACGTGGCGAGCGACTTTTTGCTGGTTGCGGCAACCCTTTTGGACATCAAGGCCGCCTCGCTGGTGCCGCATGAGGCCCCGCGCAAAGTCGATGACGACGATGACGAGTTCGATGAAGACCTCGAGGAACTCAGCGCGCTCGACGGCGACGCCTTGCGCGAGGTCCTGATCCAGCGCCTGATTGCCTACAAGCAGTTTAAGGGCGCGGCGGCGGCCCTCGGTGCCCGCATGCAGGCCGAAAGCCGTATGCACCCGCGTGTGGCCGGTCCCGACCCGGAGTTTTTGGGCCTAATGCCCGACTATCTGGCCGGCATCACCCTGCGCGGCCTCGCCGTCATCTGTGCCGACCTGGACGGCAAGCGCCAGACCTTCCTGCTGGAGGCCGAGCACGTGGCGCCGCATCGCGTGCCGCTCGACCTGACGGTGGCCTCGGTCGACCGCTTTACCATGGCACACCAAACCTGCACCTTCCGCGAGCTGCTGGACGGCGACGCCACCACCGAGCAGCTCGTCGTCACCTTCCTGGCCATGCTCGAGCTCGCCAAACGCGGCTCGCTCACGCTGAGCCAGGACGAGATCTTTGGAACCATCTGCATCAACCGAGTCGAGGGCGCCGAGGCTTACGTGCCCGGCGAGGACCCCGAGCTCACCGAATAGGAGCGGCAACCATGTCAACCCTTTCAACGCTGGAGGCAAACAGCCTCAAAGGCGCCCTCGAGGCGCTGCTGCTGGTCTCGAGCGACCCCGTGAGCGCACCCGCGCTGGCAAGTGCGCTGGATATTGCCCCCGGCGAGTGCGCGTCGCTGTTGGCCGAGCTTAAGGTTGAGTACGAGGAGGCCAATCGCGGCTTTCAGCTGCGCGAGGTCGCTGGTGGCTGGCGCCTGTTTACGCACCCCGCCTACCACGACGTGGTCGAGGCCTACGTGCTGAGCTGGGACACACAAAAACTGTCGCAGGCGGCGCTCGAGACCCTGGCCGTCATCGCCTACCACCAGCCCGTCACGCGCGAGGTGGTCAAGGGCATCCGCGGCGTCAACTCCGACGGCGTCATCGCGTCGCTCGTGGACAAGGGTCTGGTGCGCGAGCTCGGTCGCGACCCCGAGCGCGGTCAGGCCATCATCTACGGCACGACCAACGCTTTCTTGGAAAAGTTCGGCCTGCGCTCCACTCGCGACCTGCCCGATCTGGAACAGTTTGCCCCCGACGAGCAGTCGCGCCAGTTTATCCGCGAGCGTCTGAGCGGCCGCAGCATTCAGTCCACGCTTGAGGAGCAGGCCGAAGACCTGGACGAAGAGCGCGAACTGCTCGATACCGATGTTGAGGACACCGATGACGCAGAGCTTCTGCCCACCGGTGACACCTCGGAGGATTTGCATGACGAGGACTAACGAAGCAGGGGAGACGCGCACCGCACGCGTCGCGGGCGCTACGGCGCCCACAGGCGGCACCCAGCCCGTCTACCCGCACACCATGCGCCTGCAGCGCTTTTTGGCGCGCGCGGGCGTGGCGAGCCGCCGCGGCTCGGAGGACCTGATGACCGCTGGCCGCGTGACCGTCAACGGCCAGGTCGCAACCGAGCTGGGGACCAAGGTCGACGTCGACCGCGACCATATCGAGGTCGACGGCATGCCTGTCAAGCTCAACCAGGGTGCCGTGTACCTAATGCTCTACAAGCCGACCGGCTACCTCACCACCATGAGCGATCCGCAGGAGCGGCCCTGCGTGGCAGATCTGGTCCCCGCGACCGATTTCCGGGCCTGTTCCCGGTGGGCCGCCTGGACCGCGACACCACAGGCCTTTTGCTCTTTACCACCAACGGCGACCTGTCGCAGGACCTGCTGCACCCCAGCAAGCACGTCTACAAGACCTACCAGGCGCTCGTTGACGGGCACCTGACCGACCGCGACCTCGCACCGCTGCGTCGCGGCATCGAGCTCGACGACGGCCTGTGCCAGCCGGCGATCTGCCGCATCATCGACGCGCGCGAAGCCGAGGCTGTGGCACCGCAAGGTGTGAAGCCCGGCACCACTGCCGTTGAAGTCATCATCCGCGAAGGCCGCAAGAACCAGGTCAAGCGCATGCTGAGCAAGATCCACCATCCGGTGATCCGCCTGCACCGCTGTAACTTTGCCGGCCTGGAGCTCAAGGACGTGGCTAAGGGCTCGTGGCGAGAGCTCACCGACCGCGAGGTGCAGATCCTCAAGGCCGGCGGCATCCCGCCCAAGCAGGCCAGCTCCAAGCGCGGCGCCGCGCCCACGACCAACAACGCGAGTCGCACGCTTCACCACGGCAGCCACGGCTCCGCGCCCAAGCGCAACACCTACCGCGAGCGCTACACGAGCTAGGCAATCGCAAAGCCCCAGCGCCCGCGTCCCATACCAGCACGTCAACCATCGAAAGGAAGCATTGCATGATCGTCGCCATCGACGGCCCCGCCGGTTCCGGCAAGTCCACCATCGCCAAGGAGATCGCCCGCCAGCTGGGCTTTAACAAGCTCGACACGGGCGCCATGTATCGCGCCGTCACCTTCGCCGCGCTCGACCGCGGCATCGATCTGGACGACGAGGCGGCCATCGACGCCCTCGCCGAGCAGATCGAGATTCGCTTTACCAACGGCACCGGCGAGGACACGCGTCTGACCATCGACGGCAAGGACGCCTCGGCTGCCATCCGCACCCCACAGGTCGACGCCAATGTGTCCAAGGTCTCGGCCTACCCGGGCGTGCGCGCCGCCATGCTCATCCATCAGCGCCGTGCCGCCGAGGACCGCGATATCGTGGCCGAGGGTCGCGACATCGGAACCGTCGTGTTCCCCAACGCGCAGGTCAAGATCTTCCTGACTGCCGACCCGCGCGAGCGCGCCCGTCGTCGCGTGCTGCAGCGCCACCAAAACGACGCTCAGCCGCTTACTGCCGAGCAGCTCGAGGCCGAGGTCGACGAGACCCTCGACGCCCTCAAGCAGCGCGATAAGCTCGACAGCAGCCGCGAGGTCGCACCGCTCGTTCCCGCCGAGGACGCCGTGCACGTCGACTCCACCGCCCACACCATCGACGAGGTCGTCTCGATCATCGAGGACCTTATCAACCAAAGGAGGTAGCCCATGCGCCTGTTTAAACAGACGCCCGAGGATTACTACAACGCCCCCTACGCTGAGTTCCCCGCTCTCATCCGCGGCACCGTCTTCGTGGTCATGGGCATCCTGTGGCTTTCTCCAGCTTATGTGGCGCTGGAAGGTCGAGGACGCCGACCTGCTGTTTGAGCGACAAGAAGGCCGCGGCAGCGTGGTCATCTGCAACCACACCTCGATGGCCGAGTTGCTGGCCGTGGAAACGGCACTGTTCTTTGGCGGCCGCCGCATTCGTCCCATCTTTAAATCCGAGTTTGCCAAGAGCAAGATCGTGCGCTGGGCCTTTAGCCGTGTGGGCGGTATTCCCGTCGAGCGCGGCACCGCCGACATGAAGTGCCTGCGCGCCGCTCAGCATGCGCTGCAGCGCGGCGAGGACGTCTTGATCTTCCCCGAGGGCACGCGCATCCGCTCGCGCGAAATCAAGCCCGAGGTCCACGGCGGCTTTGCACTTATCGCCCAGATGGGTAAGGCGCCCGTCAACCCTCTCGCCATCTGCGGCTGGTCCGATATCACGCCTGCGGGCAAAAAGATCATGCGCCCCAAAAAGTGCTGGATCCGTGCCGGCAAGGCCATTTCGCTATCCGATGCACCGGCCGAGCTCAAGCGCAAGGAGCGCCTGGCCTGGTTTGAGTCCGAAGCCATGAGTCGCGTCTACGCCATGCGCGATGACCTGTGCGCCGAGCACCCGGGTAGGTTCTAGCCATGGGCGAGGAAGTCATGAACACTGCCGAGGCTGTGGCCGGAAAGGCAGACGCCCCCACCATCGAAATCGCCGCCCACGCCGGCACCTGCTACGGCGTGCAGCGCGCGCTCGATATGGCCCTGGCGGCCGCCCCGCAGGCGGGAGAGACCTCTCAGGTCCACACTCTGGGTCCGCTCATCCATAACCCCATCGTGGTGCGCGAGCTTGCCGAAGCAGGTGTCGGTCTGGCCGACACCCTAGACGATGCCGCATCGGGAACCGTGATCATTCGCGCGCACGGCGTGGTGCCGCAGGTCATCGATGCCGCTCGCGGGCGCGGCCTTACCGTGGTCGACGCCACCTGTCCCTACGTGAAGAAGGTCCATGTGGCGGCCGAGCGCCTGGTGCGCGAGGGCTATCGCGTGATTGTCGTTGGCGAGCCGGGCCATCCCGAGGTCGAGGGCATTCTGGGCCACGCCGGTGATGACGCTCAAGTCGTGAGCTGTGCCGCCGACGCGGACGCGCTGCCGCTCAAAGGCAAGGTGGGCCTCGTTGTGCAGACCACCCAGACCGCGCAGAACTTGGCCGAGGTCGTGGCTGCCATCACCCCCCGCGTGCAGGAACTGCGCGTGATCAACACCATTTGCGCCGCCACAAGCGAGCGACAGCAGGCGGCGGCATCCCTTGCCAACCGCTGCGACTGCATGGTCGTCGTAGGCGGCAAGAACTCGGGCAACACCCGCCGCTTGGCGCAGATCTGCGCCCATGCCTGCGAGCGTACGTATCACATCGAGGAGGCATCCGAGATCGATGCCGCATGGTTTGCCAACGCACGCCACATCGGCATCACCGCCGGAGCTTCCACCCCGCAAGAACACATCGAGCGCGCCGTCGAGCGCATCAAGGAGCTTTGCCGCTAATCATGGACCAGACCGTACCCGCATACGCCGCCGAGGTGGCCGATTACGGGCGCAGCCGCGACCCCGAGCCGGGTGAGGGCGCGCTCGTTAAAAACGTGCGCCCCGAATCGCCCGCATGGGATGTGGGCATCGAGCCGGGCATGCGCGTGCTCACGGTCAATGGCGAGCAGCTGACCGATATGATCGTGTGGCTCTGGGAGGCAGATGACGACACCGTCGAGTTGGAGGTATTCGACCCGCGCGACGGCACCGTCACCCCCGTTGAGCTCGATCGCTTTCCCGGCGAGGACTGGGGTCTGGAGTTCGATGGCCCCATCTTCGACGGCATGCGTACCTGCGTAAACGCTTGCGTGTTCTGCTTTATGACGATGCTGCCCAAGGGCGGTCGCTCCACGCTCTACATCCGCGATGACGACTATCGCCTGAGCTTTTTGCAGGGCAACTTCGTCACGCTCACGAACCTTTCCGACGAGGACGTGCAAAACGTCATCGACCGCAACATGAGCCCCATGAACGTATCGGTCCACGCCGTGAGCCCCGACGTCCGCCGCCGTATGATGGGCCGCAACGCCCAGCGCGGCATGGACGTGCTCGAGGCCATCATGGCCGCCGGCATCGAGATTCACGCGCAGATCGTGCTGTGCCCCGGCATGAACGACGGCGAGGAGCTGGAAAAAACCCTGCGCTTCTGCGAGGAGCATGAGCAGATCACGAGCCTGGGCATTGTGCCCCTTGGATTTACCAAGCACCAGAATCGCTTTAGTTGGTCCTACAGCGACAAGCCCGAGCTCGCGCGCGAAACCATTGCCATGATCCGGCCTTTCCAGGACCGAGCCTACGAGCGTTTTGGCCGCCACACGTTCCAGATGAGTGACGAGTTCTACCTAGACGCCGGCATCGAGCCGCCCGAGGCGGACTTTTACGACGGCTACCCGCAGTACTACGACGGCATCGGCATGATCCGCTCCTATCTGGATGAGACCGACAACGTGCTCGCCGCCGATGCCGAGCGCCTGCGCCGCGTTCGCGAGGCAATCGCCGCCCGTGGCCAGCGCCTGCTGTGCCTCTCGGGCGCCAGCGCGCGCGATACGGTAGCACGTTTTGTGGAATCGCCGCAGGGCCTTGCCGGTACCGTCACGGCCATCAAAAACCGTTACTTTGGCGGCAACGTGGACGTGACCGGCCTCATCGTCGCCTGCGACATCTTGGAGCAGCTGCCGCAGGACCTGTCGGGGGTTATGCTCTTTGTGCCTAAGCTCATGTTCAACGCCGACGGTATGACCCTTGACGAGTATCATCGTGACGAATTACTCGCAAGCCTTACCGGTCGCGGCGCCGAGGTTCATGTGGTATCGACCATGCCGCATGAGCTGCTCGATACCCTGGAGCACATCCTTGGCATAACGCCCGCCAATTCAACTATTCCCGCTGACCCTATCCATTAAAGGAGAGCAGATGAAACCTATCGTCGCCGTCGTCGGACGCCCTAACGTGGGCAAGTCCACGCTCGTCAACCGCCTGGCCCAGACCTCGGACGCCATCGTCCACGAGTCCCGCGGCGTCACGCGCGATCGCTCGTATCACACGGCCGATTGGAACGGCCGCGAGTTCACCATCGTCGACACGGGCGGCATCGAGCCGCTCAAGAGCGATGACGTCTTTGCCACGTCCATCCGCGACCAGGCCCTTGCCGCCGCCGAGGAAGCCGCTGTCATCCTGTTTGTGGTCGACGGCCGCACCGGCGTCACCGAGGAGGACGAGTCGGTCGCCCGCATGCTCAAGCGCTGCGACAAGCCGGTCTTTCTGCTGGTGAACAAGCTCGACAACCCCGATCGCGAGAATGACAACATCTGGGAGTTCTATTCGCTCGGCATCGGTGAGCCCACGCCGCTCTCGGCCCTGCACGGCCACGGCACGGGAGACCTGCTCGACGACATCGTGGCCCTGTTGCCCGAGGAGGAGGACGAGGTCGCCGACGCGTTCCCCGATGCGCTCAACGTGGCCATCATCGGCCGCCCCAACGCCGGTAAGTCCTCGCTGTTCAACCGTATCCTGGGCGCCGACCGCTCCATCGTGTCCAACATCGCCGGCACTACGCGCGACGCCATCGACACCGTCGTGGAGCGCAACGGCAAGCACTACCGCATGGTCGACACCGCGGGCATTCGCAAGAAGAGCACCGTGTACGAGAATATCGAGTACTACTCCATGGTCCGCGGCCTGCGTGCCATCGACCGCGCCGACGTGGCGCTGCTTGTCGTCGACGCTTCTGTGGGCGTTACCGAGCAGGACCAGAAGGTCATGGGCTTGGCCATTGAGCGCGGCTGCGCCATCGTCGTGCTGCTCAACAAGTGGGATCTGCTCGACGACGACCGCAAGCGCGTGGCCTGCATGGAGACCGTCGACCGCCGTCTGGGCGTCATGGCTCCCTGGGCCCAGTACCTGCGCATCTCTGCCCTGACCGGCCGCAGCGTGGAGAAGATCTGGGCCATGGTCGACGCTGCCGAGAAGACGCGTTCGCAAAAGATCAGCACCTCGCGCCTCAATACGTTCCTCACCGACCTGCGCGAGTTTGGCCACACCGTAGTGGACGGCAAGCGCCGCCTGCGCATGCACTACGTGACCCAGACGGGCGTCAACCCGCCGACGTTTACGTTCTTCGTCAACCACAGTGACCTGGTCAACGACACCTACCAGCGCTACGTCGAGAACCGCATGCGCTCGACCTTCGACTTTGCCGGCACGCCCATCCGACTCTTCTTTAGGAAGAAGGAGCAAAAGGATGCATAATCCGATTCTGCTGACCGCCATCTGCGCCGTGGTCTCGTTCTTTATCGGAGCGATTCCGTTTGGCCTGATCTTGGGCCGCGTGTTCAACCACACGGACATTCGCAAGGCGGGCTCCGGCAATATCGGCACCACCAACGCGCTGCGCGTGGCCGGCCCCAAGGTGGCCGCGCTCACGCTGCTGCTCGACTGCTTTAAGGGCGCCATCTGCGTCCTTATCGCCCGTCCGCTCATCGCCGATCTTGGCTATGGTTTTCCGCAGAACATCATGGCGCCTGGAGCCCCCGGCGACTGGATGCTCGGCGTCATTTGCCTCGCTGCCGTGTGGGGACACATCTTTTCTCCCTATCTCAACTTCCATGGCGGCAAGGGTATCGCAGTTGGTCTGGGCGTCATCCTCGCTTGGTACTGGCCTATTGGCCTGTCGCTGTTGGGCATGTTTATCGTGGCCGTCGCCATCACCAAGTACGTGTCGGTGGGCTCGCTTGCCGCCGCCATCGGTCTTCCCATCGCCGCTTGTGCGGTCTTTCCGTACAGCAGCCTGGGACTCAAGTTTTGCATGGCGATGATCGGCATCACCGTGGTGTGGGCCCATCGCTCGAATATCCAAAAGCTCATGGCCGGTAAGGAGTCCAAGCTCTCGTTTACCAAGCGCGTCACCGAGCCCGACGATAAGTAGGAGAGAGTCATGAATGTTGCGCTGATTGGCTCAGGCTCCTGGGGAACCGCCGTCGCCGGCCTTGCCGCCGCGCGCGCCGAGCGCGTGACCATGTGGGCCCATAGCGAGCAGACGGCCGCCGGCATTAACGGCGAGCACCGTAATCCCCGCTATCTGGTGGACTACGTGCTGCCGGAAAACGTTGTCGCCACGACGGGCTTGGCCCAGGCGCTCGACGGTTCCGATGCGATCATCTTTGCCGTGCCCTCCACGCACCTTCGCAGCGTGTGCCACCAGGCCGCGCCCTTTATCGCCGCCGACACCCCGGTTCTGTGCCTCACCAAGGGCATCGAGCCCGAGTCCGGCCTACTCATGAGCGAGGTCATCGCCAGCGAGATCGGCAACGAGGCGCGCGTGGCGGCGCTCTCGGGCCCCAACCATGCCGAGGAAATCTGCCGCGGCGGGCTTTCGGCCGCCGTCATCGCCAGCAAAGACCAACAGGTAGGGGAGACCTTTAAGGAGCTGCTGCTTTCCACGGCCTTCCGCATCTACCTGTCGCAGGATATGACGGGCGTCGAGGTCTGCGGCGCCATGAAAAACGTCATCGCCATCGTGTGCGGCATCTCCGCCGGCTCGGGTGCGGGCGATAACACGCTTGCCCTCATCATGACGCGCGGCCTGGCCGAGATCAGCCGCCTGGTTCACGCCCGCGGCGGCCAGGCCATGACCTGCATGGGGCTTGCCGGCATGGGTGACCTTATCGCCACCTGCACCTCCGAGCATTCGCGCAACCGCACCTTTGGCTACGAGTTCGCTCGTGGCGTGTCGCTCGACGAGTACCAGGCACGCACGCACATGGTGGTCGAGGGTGCCGTCGCGGCCCGCAGCGTGAGCGAGCTCGCCCGTTCACTGGGCGTAGACATTCCGCTCACCTTTGCCGTGGAGCAAACGCTCTACAACGGTGTTACTTTGGATAGGGCGCTCGAGATCCTTACCGACCGCGTCCCCTCCCAAGAGTTCTATGGACTCGCCGACTAGCGCAGAAAGGCTACTACCATGGGTTCCATCAAAATCGCTCCGTCCGTCCTTTCGGCCGACATGGCCAACCTCAAGGGCGAGCTCGACAAGATCGCCGGTGCCGACTACGTGCACTTCGACGTCATGGACGGTCACTTTACCGGCAACCTGACCTTTGGCGTTGACATCCTTAAGGCCGTCAAGCGCTCCACCGATGTGCCGGTCGACGCGCACCTGATGGTGTCGAACCCCGACGAGACGGTCGATTGGTACGCCGACGCCGGTGCCGACATGATCACCGTGCACTACGAGGCTTCCACGCACCTGCACCGCACGCTCACCCATCTGCAGCAGCGCGGCGTCAAGGCCGGTGTGGTGCTCAACCCCGCCACGCCCGTCTGCGTGCTCGAAAGCATCATCGACGTTGTCGACATGGTACTGCTCATGAGCGTGAACCCTGGCTTTGGCGGCCAGAGCTTTATCCCGGGCACCATTGCAAAGCTGCACGAGCTTACGGCCATGTGTGAGCGCCACGGCGTGTCGCCGCTGATCGAGGTCGATGGCGGTATCTCTTCCAAGAACATCGCCGAGGTCGTTAAGGCCGGCGCCAACGTGCTCGTAGCCGGCTCCGCCGTATTTAAGTCCCAAGATCCCGCCGCCGAGGTTGCGCTGCTGCAGAAGCTGGGCAATGAGGCCGCACAGGAGGCATAAATCCTTATGACCGCAGGTCAAAACCGCATACCCGTGAATCTTGACTATGCCGCCTCGACGCCCATGCGCGCCGAGGCGCTCCTTGCGCAGCGCGAATATGACGACAGCGAGCTCGCCGGCGTCAACCCCAACTCGTTGCACTCGCTTGGCCGCAAGGCCGCCGCACGCCTAGAAGTGGCGCGTCGCGAGATCGCCCGCAGCTTTGGCGCGCGCGTTCGCCCGTCCGAGATTGTCCTTACCAACGGCGGCACCGAGGCCAACCAGCTGGCGCTGCTCGGTCTTGCCGAGGGCGCTCGTCAGCGCGATCGCAAGCGCGATCGTGTAATCGTTTCGGCCATCGAGCACGATTCGATTCTGGACAACCTGCCGCTGCTGCGTGCCGCCGGCTTTACCGTCGACCTGGTGCAGCCCTGCCGCGCGGGCTACATTGAGCCCGCCACGCTTGTCGAGCTGCTCGGCGACGACGTGGCGCTCGTGAGCATTATGGTCGCCAACAACGAGAGCGGCGTGGTGCAGCCTATCCGCGAGCTGGCCGCCGCCGCACATGCTGCCGGTGCCTTGTTTCACACCGATGCCATCCAGGGCTACTTGCATATTCCGCTCGATGTCACCGAGCTGGGCGTCGATGCCATGACCGTTGCCGCGCACAAGATTGGCGGCCCCGTGGCATCCGGTGCGCTCTACCTTAAGAACCGCACGCCGCTGCGTCCGCGCATCTTTGGCGGTGGACAGGAAGCAGGACGTCGCGCCGGTACGCAGGATCTGCGCACGCAGCTGGCTTTTGCCGCTGCCGCCCACACGCTGGCGCCCCACGTGGCCCAGGAGCGAGCGACACTGCAGGCCCTGTCCGATAATCTCTATGCCACGCTTACGGCCCATCCTCGCATTCACGCCACGATGGGCGACTACGCGCAGGCAGATCGTCTGCCAGGCATGGTTTCAATCTACGTTGACGGCATGGACTCCGAAGAGCTCATCATCAAGCTCGATGCCGCCGGGTTTGAGGTATCGGCCGGATCAGCTTGCTCGAGCGGCAGCATGGACCCGAGCCACGTGCTCAGCGCCATGGGCATTGGTCGCGAGCAGGCGCTGGGCGCACTGCGCATCTCGTTTGATGACCGCGTGAACCCTTCCGACCTGGACAACTTTGCCCAGACGCTGCTGTCGATCGTGGGTGCCGCATGATCGTCGCCGACCTTGAGCGCGCCCTGCTGGCACGCTATCCCAAGACGGACGCCGAGGGTTGGGATCATGTTGGTTTATCTGTGGGAGATCCCGCCGCTGAGATCACCGGTGTTGCCTGTGCACTTGACGCTACCGAGGCCAACGTGCACCGTGCTCTCGAGGCCGGCGCCAACGTGCTGCTGACGCATCATCCCATTTATATCAAGGCGCCCGAGGCGTTTTGCCCGGCGGATATATCGCGTCCCCAATGCAGCGCTGTGTTGTACGAGGCAGCTCGTTGCGGCGTGAGCATCATCTCGCTTCACACCAACCTGGACCGATCGCACGAGGTGCGCGTTCGCCTGAGTGAGTTGCTGGGCGCTGAGCCCATGAGCTCGCTGGAGCATGTGGGCGAGCCTGAGCTCACCGGTCTGGGCGCACTCGCGACCCTCCACGACGTCTACAGCCTGCGCGATCTCGCCAACCGTGCCGCCACAGCCTATGGCAGCGACCCGCGCGTATGGGGCGAAGCCGAGCACCCGTGCCGCACCGTCGCCATTCTGGGCGGTTCCCTCGGCGATTTTGGTGAGCTTGCCATCGCCGCAGGCGCAGATGTTATTGTGACCGGAGAGGCCGGCTACCACGTGGCGCAAGACCTTGCCTTGCGCGGAATGCCGGTGATCTTGCTCGGCCACGACCGCTCTGAGGAGCCGTTCGTGGATATCTTGATGAACTCTGCAGTTGACGCCGGGATGGACCCCCGTCATGCGATTAAAATACTGAACCCTTGCCAATGGTGGACTGTGACAAAAGGAGAGAACTTATGAGCGCCGGCGCTACGCTACTCAAGCTGCAACAGATCGATTTGGAGCTCGCCCGCAACAAGAGCGAACTTGCCAATATGCCGGAGCTCAAGGAGCTCGCCTCAAAGCGTAAGACCTATGTAAAACTCAAGTCCGAGATGACCAAGCTCTACGCCAGCGCAAGGACCTGGACATTGAGCTGGGCGATCTCAACACCACCGAGATTCAGACCAACAACGCCATCGAGCTGCCAAGAAGCGCCACGTCGACGGCTCCGACTACCGCGAGGTTCAGGACCTGGAGAATGAACTCGCCACCCTGGCCAAGCGTCTGGACAAGATTGAGCACACCCGCAAGGATGTCGTTATCGCCCATAAGGAGGCGCTCGACCGCGAGGCCCGCGCACAGGCAATCATCGCCAAGTTTGAGGAGGGCGTGAAGGCCGATACCAAGGCCGCCCGCGCCAAGGCTGCCGACCTGCAGGCTCAGATTGACGCCGCCACTAAGGAGCGCACCGCGCTTGCCGCTACGCTGCCGGCCGACGTGCTCACCGACTACGAGCGTCTACTCAAGCAGTTCCGCGGCCTGGCCGTCGAGACCATCCAGGGTAACATCCCCACGGTCTGCCACACCGCGCTGCAGGCTTCGTCCATGAACGACCTCAACCACGACGGTAGGTCAATTACGCACTGCCCGTACTGCCACCGCCTCCTGGTACTCCCGAGCGAGGAAGCCTAGCGATGACGGCGGCATCCAACAATTCAATGCAACTTGAGGGAAAAACGATCCTGCTGGGCATTACCGGCGGGATCGCCGCCTATAAGTCGTGCAATATCGTGCGCCTGCTGCAAAAGCGCGGTGCGCGCGTCAAGGTTGTTATGAGCGAGCATGCCACGGAGTTTGTGGGCCCACTCACCTTCCGTGCGCTCACCAACGAGCCCGTTGCCGTGGGCCTATTCGACGATCCCTCCGACCCCATCCATCACATTTCGCTGGCGCAGGAACCCGACCTGGTGGTCGTGCGCCCGCGACGGCCAATATCATCGCCAAGATGGCCAATGGCATCGCCGACGACCTCATCTCCACCACGCTGCTCGCCACGCCGCGACCCATCGTGATCGCACCCGCTATGAATAACGGCATGTGGAAGGCTCCGGCGACGCAGGCCAACATGGCCACGTTGCGCGACCGCGGCGTGCATGTGGTGGGACCCGGCAGCGGCTACCTTGCCTGCGGCGACGTGGACACGGGACGCATGAGCGAGCCCGAGGACATCGTCGAGGCTGTCTGTGAGGTGCTCAACCCCGCGCCTCAGGACCTGGCGGGTAAGCGCATCGTGATTACCGCCGGCCCCACGCATGAGCCGATCGACCCGGTGCGCTTCATTGGCAACCGCTCTTCGGGCAAGATGGGTATCGCCCTGGCAGGGGAGGCTGCTCGCCGCGGTGCTGCGGTCACGCTCGTGCTGGGACCGACGTCGCTCGATGTTCCCCACGGCGTGGAGTGCGTACGCGTGCAAACCGCCGCAGAGATGCTGCAGGCAGCGCTCAGCGCCTTCCAGACGGCCGATGCGGCCATTTGTGCGGCTGCCGTCGCTGACTACACGCCCGCAGCCCCTGCCGACCATAAGCTCAAAAAGGCCAACGAGCGTCTGGATCGCATCGAACTGGTCGAGACGGTCGATATTTTGGCTGAGCTCTCGCGCCAAAAGGGAGAGCGGTGCGTGATTGGCTTTGCAGCCGAGACCGATAACGTTGTGGAGTACGCTGAGCGTAAATTGGCCCGCAAGGGCTGCGATGCGATCATCGCCAACGATGTTTCGCG
Organism: Collinsella sp. OF03-4AA; assembly: GCA_003462965.1. Taxonomy (GTDB): domain Bacteria; phylum Actinomycetota; class Coriobacteriia; order Coriobacteriales; family Coriobacteriaceae; genus Collinsella. The sequence continues at coordinate 6,332 of QSCH01000028.1, read as the reverse complement.
CGCCGATTCGGGCTTTGGAACTGATACCAATAAGGCTTGGATCGTGAGCACAGCAGGGACGCAGGAACTTCCCGTGCTAACAAAACCCCAGCTCGCAGATACAATTTTGGACTTGCTCAAAAATAATTAAAAAAGTTCTTGCACAAGTCCAAAGTTTCGGGTTAATATACTCCCTGTTGCGAGCGAGAGCAGAGCAACAAATAAAAGCTTCGGGACGTGGCGCAGCTTGGTAGCGCACTTGACTGGGGGTCAAGGGGTCGCTGGTTCGAATCCAGTCGTCCCGACCAGAAGTTTGCAGGTCAGGCACCTAGTGCCTGACCTTTTTTGTTTTAAGCAATTGCTTAATTATGATTAAGCAACAGGGTGCCAAAAATCTACCTACGCGATAATCGCCTTTTGCGGCTACTTGCGCGTTTTGTATACGCATGAGCCGATTTATTAACGCGATATAATTACATACGCGCGACAGGTACACGCCGAGAACGGGCCACATTTATCGCGGCGATTTACACCGATATAGCCACTGTAACGAACAAGTGTGTCGCTGTATTTATTCCAGTAGTTCACTTGATCGGTGGACAAGTGGGCAGTCGCGACGAAACGGCAAGCGGGATGAACTCTATACGAGGGCGCAGCTGAGGAAATGGCGGGGGAGTGCGGCGGGCGCTCTGAGAGCCGCTGTATGACCCCATTTCTCTTCACTTCGATTAACTATGCCACGTGCCTCAAACCGTTCGTTCGGTTGCCAAAAGAAGAGTCCGCGCGGAATCGCGCGGGCTCTTCAATAGACATGCTAGAAGACAGACTAGAAACAAAAAACTGGGCAGATGCTCATGTCCATGCGGGCAACATAATAACCGCCCGTACCTGTAGACCCATATTTAGTAACAAAGAGGAATCCCTCTGTAGTACTCGGGTAAGTCCCACGCTCATAAAACATGTTGCCGTTGGCAAGTCCAGATATCTCGGTCACACCATTTTCTTTAGGACTATCTTTCCCCTTGAAGGCCTCGTACTGGGTTCCCTCAGAAGAACTCCAGGGATAGGTTTGAGCCCAACGGCTATAGGGAGCATCAACTATTTCCGAATAGCTCAAGAGAAACAGCTTGTCGGTAGTTGCGGTGACGGCGGCGTCCTTTGTCTTTCCATCAACGTTGTTCGTGAGCTTTCTGACAGCCTTCACCTTGGACTGGAAGTCTGAGGGCATCAGGTTCCAGATCTCGCCCGAGTTCATCTTCGCACGGAGCTCAGACTTCTCCCAGCCGCCGGCATTGGTGTCGGTGGCGTTCACGCGGGACATGATGCCCGTCGAGGTGGTGAGGAACGTGAGTCCCGCCTTGCCCGAACCGTCGGCCAAATCATCGTGGTCGATGCCGATGATTCGGTACTCGAGCGTCTGTCCGTCCGTTAGCTTCATCGTGAACTTGGTGCGTGCATCCATCGCGGCCTTCGCCTTGGCGTGGGCGGCCGACGCCTCGCCCTTCGCGGCGATGTCCTCGGCCACGGCCTTCTGCTCGCCGAGCGTCCAGTCCTTGGCGTCCTTGGCGATGGCCGCCTGGACGGTCGTGGAAGCGGTGCCTGTGGAGCCGCCGCCGGACGCTCCGCCGCCCTCGGTGCCAGCGCTAGTCTCGCTGTTCACCGTGTTGCCGACCAGGTTGAACTGGTTTCGGATGGCACCGGCCACGCCGGGTCCCGCGAACACGATGACCAGGCCGATAATCGCGATGATCAGGACGTACTCGATGATAGATTGACCTCGGGGGCGGGTATTCCTAGGAGATACCCCCCCCCGAAGGTTCCGCGCCGCTGCATACATATGCGACACTCCCTTCGCTCAGGGCTTGTAGATGCATTGCCGAGCGTAGGACTATCCCAAAAGGTTGCGCTGGTCTCGCCGCAGCGGCAAAGAATAATTAGTCCAACGCCTGCGCGGCTTAACCGACCACTCGCATATCCAAATTTGTTGCTCAACAAATTCGCAGGTAGCGTAAGTAAAATTGAGTTGGAAAGCTGGTGGGAACCGTCTTATTGCCTAAGCCGTTCCAAAAGCCGCGAATACAGGAGGTAAGGTGATTGGGTAACTATAAAGTTGTCTTCAGGGATGACTGGTCCGGGGATTCGAGTCTGCTGAAATGGGAGCCTGGATGCCCGGCGATGGTAACGGTCGTCCAGGTCGCGAGAAACGTCGACACCTCTGAGGCTTATCTGCAGATAAAGATCGAGAATCTCTCAGCGGATATCTTGAACTCCATCTCCGGAATCGCCCATGTCGACTATGCCGATGGGTCCAGAGGCTATGTCCCCTTTTCGGAACTAGACTTAGACCTGCCGCAATGCGAGCAGGGAGCCCTTAAGGCAACGGCGCTGCCGAGGGGAGACGTCGAGTCCGTTTTCATCAAGCTGCTTCAAATCGACTCCCAGCAAGGGAAGTGGCACTCGACCGGAGAGCCTGCCGAAGCGCCCGAGCGCGAACCGCTTTCGATGATCGAGAAGGCGATGACCGAGAGGGACCGCCAGCTGAAGGAACTGCATGCCGACAGTCGAATCGCCGGCGGCAAGGCGCAGTTCCATCAGGGATGGTGGGTGTGTGCGTGCGGCGGCATAAACGTCTGGCGGGAAACCTGTCGCGAGTGCGGGTGCCATAAAGATATTCTATCGAGCTTGCAAGACGAAGAATCCCTGTGCGAAGCGGCGGATAAATGGTCTCAATCCGTATACGACAAAGCGGACGCGCTATTTTCAGGCGAGGAGGAAATCGAAAACCTGAGGGAAGCCAGAAGGCTTTTCGGGAGCGTTCTTGGATGGAAGGATGCCGAGGCGCGTGCTGAGGAATGCTCGGAAAAGCTGGCCGTGCTAGAGCCGAAATCGGAAAAGAGACGGAAGAAGCTGCTAGGCGTCGCCGCGGTCCTCGCCTTGCTTTTCATCTTCTTTCTAACGGCAGGCCGCCCGCTAGTGGTCAATACTATCGGAGACTTACGAAACGAGATGAAGTACAGAGAGGCCACCTCGCTTTACGAGGGCGGACACTTTTGGAAGGCGTATACCGAATTCAAGTCGCTTGCCCCCTACGGCGACTCGGCGGAGATGGAGGTGAAGTCCGCACTTTCCAATGCAGAGGCCCTTGAGAAAGACGGCGATCTGGAAATGGCTGCCAAGTGGTACAAGAAGGCCGGCAGCATCTCCGACGCCCTAAGGGTGGAATACAAGTATGTGAAGGACCACTATGACAACGTTGATTTACTGAGCTTGGAATATCTAGACGAGCTCGTCGAGGCGGGCTACGGCGATGCCGCCCAGCTGCGTTCGGAACTAAATTAGAGTGAGTACGAAGGATATCGTGAATATTCGCACAGATGACCCCGAGACGTCTCTAACTTAGATCGGTTCGTGGTCGATGGGGGGTTCCTACGTCCATGCCTTCGTCGACACGGGGGAGACGTCGGCATCGGCTGAATTCCATACCCCCGATGACTAGATATCGGCTTTTATCGACGGCATCCATGCGCTTTGCGTTTTAAGAGGCCTCCGAATTGAAAGGGAATACACATGTGGTTAATCATTTTGGCCTTAATCGTTTGCTATGGCATAGCTTGCTATTTTTCAGCGCAGCTTATTGTCAAAGCGGCAATGGACAAGGGATATGAGGACCAAGGACTGAAATTGGCCTTCATAATCGTGTTCGCGACGCCTGCGAGTGCCGCGATGATCGTGGCGGCGCTGCCGGACAAGCGGCTTCAAACCAGCGTTTCCGACAATCCAGTCCTGTCTACGATAGACGCGGAACTTCCGAAGCTGTAAGGCGCCATTGTGATTCGGTTCAATCTCTGAACTGGTAGTTAAAAAAATCAGGTATCGCATTGGGTCGGACTAATGCTCGGGCCCCATGCGATACCGCAGTACCAGCTGCAGAGCGGACTATTCGGCCCATCTTGGCGCAGTTACGCTCAGAGCATTGTCGTTGAAGCCCCCATGATAGATAACGACGGAGGCGTTTCAAACCGAACAGTCGAACCTAAGCGACGTGCGGCTTACGAACATGATACGCATCTCGCCTACAGGTCAGGTGTCGAATATACTCGCGTTTCAAAACGTATGCGTTTCACCATGAGAGAGGGATCTGTCATGAGCTGGAAACCGAGAAAATGCGTTATCGCCTTACTGACTCTGGCGACTCTGACGTGTTTCGCCGCCTTAATCGCCGTCAATATCAAACCGCAACACGATGCTTATCCCTCATCTTTGTCCATTAAAATGGGCCAAAATTTCAGCCTCGGCCGAAACGTGAATTATTTTAACAAGCTAAAACCTAATGAGGAAAATATCTTGATGTTCTGGGCATCGTGGTGTCAGCACTGCGAATCTCTCATAGAAGATATGCAACAACTTGATATTTTCGCAGCCTTAAGGAAGAACCTTTTCACTGTTTCCGAGGACAGCACAATTGAAGAAGCCTCGGTCCATGAAGGAGACTTTCCCATATACATAGATTAAGATAAGACCGTGTATGACCAATATGAACTTGAGCATATTCCGTCCGTATTCATACTGGATGATCAAGGAAACATCATCGGCTTATCCGAAGGAGAGGAAGAACCTCTTGCCTTATTAAAGAAATACGCCAAATACAACGGATATAAAGCGGAAGGAGGCGACATCAAGTAACTATCAAAGGCCAGATTAAGGAGCCAGCCATGAAGAAATGCCTGCTCTCCATCGTCTCAGCAGCTCTTTGCCTCTCCCTTGTCATGACACCATTTGTGCCCGTTGCGGCAGCCTATGCCGACGAGGGGTCTCCCGCCGAGAGCAGCGAGATCTACGTCGGAGACAACTACGACGAAAATTACGATATATCCCTTTTTGAGCGCGGACGCTGCACGGATTCATATTCCAAGGCGTGGTGCGATTCTCACGGATTTGCAAATAACCGCACCGTCCCTCACAAGGTCAAGCTGAACGCGAAGGAGGAGGCTTGCCTGCGCGATCCCTACCTTGCTGGCACCGCTGAAGTTATCGCCGGTCTCGTGACAACCGGTCCTGGCGGCGGCTTGTTTGCAACCGCAATGACATCGTGCCGACGTTTCACTTGCATGTTCTAAAAGGAGGTTGCCATGCTGTCGCAAAATCAATCGAGATACTTGGTCACAATCGGCTTTGCCCTGCTTGCATTACTCTTTGCTAGCGACCTTTTGCTGAAACCGCCCAAGGAACTCGTTTTGCTTGCCATAGACTGCCTTTCCGCCCTTTACTTTACGGCAACCCTATTCGTCGGACTAAAGGAGAGGAAAAAAGGCGCAGTCGTCGCATCCGCCGTATGCTTGATCATAACCATTGCATCATTCTTTATCTGACACATTGGTGATTTAGGGGCGATATCGTAGGAATACGACCGGGAGAGCCGGGACCAGATTGCCCGGGTTGCCCGGTCGGCTCGCGCGACGGCGCGGCGGTTCCACAGAAAGCTCTCCGGACTTCACGCCGTTTCTGATCGCATTGTAGACAGCCATCTCGTCTTCGCAGTCGGCGAGCACGCGGTGCGCGTCGTCGTTTTGGATGTCCAGTAAATCTCGAAGGTCCTCCATGCACCAGCGTCCGAGATTTGGCCATGCGCGTTGCGCGAGCTGATAAGTGTCGATTGCGATGTTGTAGTTAAAGTCCAAGCCAAAGCCGTCCCAGGCAGAACGGCTTTGTTTCCTTGATTATCAATTTCATCCGGACACTTCCCGCATTCATCCGTGTGTGTACGGATGAATGCGGGGTTCGATACCCCGGCGGCCTGATCGGCAGACCGCCGGGAATTCTCACTCCTCGATAAAAGCCGGCGCTCGGTTAGTTCTGCGCATCTTGAAATCGTTAGTTTCGTGGGAGACGTAGAGGATGCCGTCCATCCCATCTCGCGATGCATATGAAAGGTGAACAGAACCGCAATCCGCTCCATCATTGTCGAGAAGATCGAACGAATTCGGGTCGCTCGTTGCGCCCAAACGACCACTCAGACAAGAGCCATCGTCATTACAGATTTGCCATTCCATGTCTTCGCCTGCAAGAATCGCCATAGACGTCCTGGTCGCGCCATCGTCGACATACATCCCGTCTATGCCAAACCCATTTTCAGCGCCATCGATGAACGACTGCTCGGACCTATACCTCGCAAATGATGCACATAGCACCATTGCAAGACCGATTGCAAGGCCAACAATTACAATCTTTACGTAGCTCTTGCCTATCATGTCATTCACCTCCCTCGTATGTATCGAGGTATTCCTGCTTGAGCGTCTGCGAGGACGACTTGATCTTTTCCACGAGCGTGCCGGCCTCGATGAAGTAGAACGAGT
>QSCH01000027.1:0-28446 GCA_003462965.1 Collinsella sp. OF03-4AA | reverse complement strand
TCCTCCTCGCGCGCCTTCTCGGCGGCGATGCGCTCGCGCTCTGCCTCGGCAGCACGTGCTGCCTCCTCGGCGGCAGCTGCCTGCTCCTCGGCCTGCTTGGCGGCCTCGACTTCCTGAGCGCGGGCCTCGATCACCGAGGCGAGCTGCTTGCGGACCATAGCGACATAGGCGTCCTCCAAGGTGGAGGAAGCGGACTTAGCGGGAATCTTCATTTCGGCGAGATGACCCATCAGTTCCTTGGAGGTCATGCCGAACTCTTTGGCCAGGGTGGACACACGGACTTTTGCCATATGACTTCACCTACCCTTTCTGGCACCTTGGGTGCCTAGAGACTGAACGAGCGTGGGGTATGCGCTGGGACCTGCCCGGCGCGACCGCGCGCTAGATCAGGTCCTCCGCATCATCGAAGGCGTCGGTGTCATGGACACCGCAGAAACGGGAGCCGGGACGGGCCTGGTTGCGGCACTGGATGCCGTCCTCGGACACGTACTCGCAGCGACGGACGTCCTCGTCCTCCTCGTCACCGATCAGGTCGGCGGCGAGCTCCTCGTGAACGGGAACGTTCTTGAGGATGTCGGCGGCAAGCGTCTCGGACTTGATGTCGATGTGCCAGCCGGTCAGGCGCGCGGCGAGGCGGGCGTTCTGGCCCTCCTTGCCGATGGCGAGGGACAGCTGGTCGTCGGGGACGATGACGCCGGCGTAGGCCTTCTCCTCGTCAATGAGGACGCGGGTGACCTTAGCGGGCGACAGGGCGTTGGCGACGTAGACGGCAGGATCGGCATCCCACAGGATGACGTCGACGCGCTCGCCACGGAGCTCGCCCACAACAGCGCGAACACGGCTGCCCTTGGGGCCGACGCAGGCGCCCACGGGATCCAGGCGGTCGTCGAGCGAGTGGACGGCGACCTTGGAGCGCTGGCCGGGCTCGCGGGCGATCGACTTGATCTGGACGGTGCCCTCATAGATCTCGGGCACCTCCTGCTCAAACAGACGACGCATGAGCTCGGGGTGGGTACGGGAGATGACAATCGGCGGACGGCTGTGCTCGCCACGAACCGGCTGCAGGTTGGAGTTGGGGTCGCGAACGTCGATGATCACGGCCTTGATATGCTGGTTGTGCAGGTAGCGCTCGCCCATCGGACGCTCGTTGCGCTCGTTCTCGTAACGGCGCTGATCAAAGTGCGGAAGCTCGGCCTCGACGCCTTCGCGAATCTTGACGATCGTGAAGTCGGGCGTGGACTGCAGCACGGTACCGCTGATGAGGTCACCGATGCGGCCGGAGAACTCCTCGTAGATCTGCTCACGGGCGGAGTTACGCACGATAGCGTTGATCTCGGCCTTGGCGTGCTGGGCAGCGATGCGGCTCGTGTTCTTGGGGGTAACGTCGATCTCCTCGAACTCGGTGAAGTTGCCCTCCTCGTCCATGGAATCGTCGATCGGCTCCAGGCGGTAGACGTAGATCTTGCCGGTGGTGCGGTCGATGGTCACCTTGGCACCCCACTCAAGATGCAGGATCTCGGCATAGCTCTTGGCGAGCGACTGCTCCAGGCGGTCGATCAGGTAGAGCTGGTCGATGTGCTTCTCCTGGCAAAGCTCCATCAGGGCGGACATCATGTCGGATGCTGCCATCTTACTTTCCTTCCTTCGCGGGCTTGAAGTCATAGGTGGGCTTCAACTTGCACTTTTTAACATCAGAGAAATCGAGGGTAACGGACTCGCCGTCCTCGAGCTCGAGGGTCACGTTCGTCTCGGTGGCGGCGGCGATCTTGCCGGCGTACTTGCGACGGCCCTCGGTAGCGGTGGAGGTGAGCTCACAGTTCTCGCCAACAAAGCGGGCAAAGTCGCACGGGCGGCGCAGCGGGCGCGCCATGCCCGGGCTCGACACCTCAAGCGTATAGCTCGAAGAGATAGGGTCGAGCTCCTCAATCACATCGCCGACCCACTTGGTGTTGGCCGTGACGTCGTTGAGCGACAGGCTCTGACCCTCGGCACCCTCGATACGCACGCGCACGCAGGGGGCCTTGGTGGCGCCCACGAGCTCGACGTCGACGATGTCGACATCGTGCTGGGGAGCGACAGCCTCGAGCGCGTCGATGATCGCCTGCTCGGTCTTGGTCTTGACCATTGCGGCACCTCCATCCATACAAAAAAGAAGCGGGGCCGAAACCCCACTTCTTTCAATTACAACTTCATTTGCAAGGAAACTATACCAATAGCTGCGGAAACGTGCAAGCACAGTACGAATCTGCAGGTCAGCGTGCGCACAGCTTCTCCACAAGAATAGGACAATTGACCGCGGCCAGGCTAAACAAAACGAGGGACGACCCAACCGGATCGCCCCTCGTTTTTCATGCGTCAGCTAAGCGCGCAGTGCTTACTTGACCACCAGGTTGACCAGCTTGCCGGGCACGCAGATGGCCTTGACAACCGTCTTGCCCTCAAGCCACTTGGCAACGGCTTCCTCGGCGGCAGCCTGCATCTCCTCGTTGGAGGCATCGCGGGCAACGTCGACGCGACCGCGGACCTTGCCGAGCACCTGACCACGATCTGCACCGTGTCCTCAACGGACTCGGCCAGGTCGAACTCGGGCCAGGCGGCGGTATAGGCGTTGCCCTCGCAGCCGAGTGCCTCGTGCCACAGCTCATCGGCCCAGAACGGGCAAATGGGGGCAAGGACGCTCACGATGTCCTTGGCCACGCCGTAGCACAGCGCCTTGTCGCGCGACGTGCCCTCGGTGGCGTTGAGGTAGGCGCTCGCCGCGTTGACGAGCTCCATGACGGCCGAGATCGCGGTATTGAACTGGCCGCGATCGAAGTCCTCGGTGCACTTGGCGATGGTGCGGTGACGCTCGCGATAGAGCTTCATCGCAACCTCGTCGAGCGCGGACTTGTCAAAGGCCACGTTGGCGTCGCCGGACTGGACGAGCTGCCACACGATACGCCAGGCGCGCTTGATGAAGCGATTGGCGCCCTCAACGGCCTTGGGATCCCAGTCGAAGTCCTTCTCGGGCGGGGCGATAAACAGGATCGCCAAACGCATGGTGTCGGCGCCGTAGGGCTCGATGACCGAGCTCGGAGGCACGACATTGCCCTTGGACTTGGACATGGTGTCGCCGTTCTCGTCCTTGACCATGCCCTGGCACAGCAGGTTGGTGAAGGGCTCGTCCACACTCAGCAGGCCCAAGTCGCGCAGCGCCTTGGTGAAGAAACGGCTGTAGAGCAGGTGCAGAATGGCGTGCTCGATGCCGCCGATGTAGTTATCGACGGGCATCCAACGGTCGGCGGCTTCCTTGGAGAAGGGCAGCTCGGTGTTGTGCGGGTCGGTATAGCGCAGGTAGTACCAGCTGGAGCAGGTAAAGGTGTCCATGGTATCGGTCTCGCGCTTGGCCGGGCGACCGCAGACCGGGCAGGTGGTCTCATAGAACTCCTTGCACTCGGCGAGGGTCTCGCCTGAGCCCAGGTCCAGATTCTCGGGCAGCGTCACCGGCAGCTGATCCTCGGGCACGGGCACGATGCCGCAGTGCTCGCAGTGGATGGCTGGGATGGGGTTGCCCCAATAGCGCTGGCGGCTGATGAGCCAGTCGCGCAGACGGAACTCGACCTTACGGCGGCCGCAGCCCATGGCCTCGAGGTCGGCCACGATCGCAGCCTCGCCCTCGGAGTGCTTACCGCCGCGCATGCCGGTGTACTTGCCGGACTGAACGAGCGTGCCCTCGGCAGCGTGGGCGCAATCCCAGTCGACGGTCTCGGCATGGAAGGTATCGATGGTCTCGCCGCTGGCCTCGACGGCAGCGCGATCGTCATCGTCCAGGATGATCGGCACGATCGGCAGGTCGTACTTACGGGCAAACTCAAAGTCGCGCTGGTCGCCACAGGGAACGGCCATGACGGCACCGGTACCGTAGTCGGCAACGACATAATCGGCAACCCACACGGGGACCTTCTCGCCATTGACGGGGTTCACCACATAGCGGCCCGTGAAGGCACCGTGCTTCTCGAGGGTGCCCTGGGCACGCTCGACGGCAGAGATATGCTTGGAGTCCTCGACGATCTTGGTGACGGCCTCCTCGTACTCCGTGCCCTCGACGAGCTCGTGCAGGCCGGCGTACTCGGGAGCCAGGACAAAGAAGGAGACGCCAAAAAGGGTATCGGCACGCGTGGTGAAGACGGTGATCTTGCCCTCATCGCCCTCGATGGGCTCGCCATCGGCGTCGCACAGGGTAAAGTCAACCTCGGCGCCCTCGGAGCGACCGATCCAGTTGGCCTGCATCTGCTTGACGCGCTCGGGCCAGCCGGGGAGCTTCTCCAGATCGTCGAGCAGCTCCTGGGAGTACTCGGTGATCTTGTAGTACCACTGCTCAAGGTCGCGCTTCTCGGGCTCGGTGCCGCAGCGCCAGCACTTGCCCTCGGTGACCTGCTCGTTGGCCAGAACGGTCTTGCAGGTGGGGCACCAGTTGACCGGGTTCTTCTTGCGGTAGACCAGACCCTTTTCCCACATCTTTTCAAAGATCCACTGACCCCAGCGATAGTAGTCGGGGCTACAGGTCTTAACGGTACGATTCAGATCGTAGGAGAAGCCCATGCGCCTCATCGTGGCGAGCGCCTGGTCCATGTTCTTATACGTCCAGGCGGCAGCTGCGTATTGTGCTTGATGGCAGCGTTCTCGGCGGGCAGGCCAAAGGCGTCAAAGCCGATGGGGTGCAGCACGTCAAAGCCGCGCATGCGGGCCTGACGGGCCATGGCATCGCCGATGGTGTAGTTGCGCGCGTGGCCCATGTGCAGGTCGCCCGACGGATACGGGAACATCTCGAGCACGTACTTCTTGGGCTTGCTGGCGTCGGTGTCGACGGCAAAGAGGTTGGAGTCCTCCCAGGCCTTCATCCACCTGGACTCAATGGCCTGCGCGTCGTAGACAGGGATCTCGTCCTTATGATCTGTGCAATCGCACATATCAGCTCCTTTAATCTTAGATGGGGTCGGTCGGCTTAGCTTTGTTCGCTACTGCGGACAGTCCTGCGCAAGACGAAGAGCACATTTAGTGCTCTTCTTTGCGTGCGGAACTTGTAGCGAACAAAGCTAAGCCGCCCGACCCTAAGGTTAACTCGCATGATGATAGCAAATACAACAAGCGAGATGCCTGCGACTTGCGGGCATCTCGCTTTATCTAAATAACGTGGTTGGGAATCAACCGCTAATTGTTACCCGCCCAAACATGATCGGGTTTTCCAAGTGCCGCAGATTGCCGTGAAAGAGGAGCGACGCGTACTTTGGTACGCGAGCGACGGTTTGAACGGCAAGGTGCGGTGCTTGGGAAAGCCGCTTAGCGGTAGCTGACGCTTTGCTGAGAGTCTTTCACGACTACGTCGTGGGCGCCGCCTTCGACGATCGAGGTCGAGCTCACCAGGGTCAGGCGTGCCTTTTCCTGGAGCTCGGGGATCGAGAGGGCACCGCAGTTGCACATCGTGGACTTGACCTTGTAGAGTGTGCCGCCCACGCCGTCCTTGAGGGAGCCGGCGTAGGGAACGTAGGAGTCGACGCCCTCGACGAAGCTGAGCTTCGCGGCGCCGCCCAGGTCGTAGCGCTGCCAGTTGCGGGCACGCGCAGAACCCTCGCCCCAGTACTCCTTCATGTACTGACCGTTGACGTTGACGCGCTCGGTCGGGCTCTCGTCGAAGCGGGCGAAGTAGCGGCCCAGCATCATAAAGTCGGCACCCATGGCAAGGGCGAGCGTCATGTGGTAGTCGTAGACGATGCCGCCGTCGGAGCACACGGGCACGTAGACACCGGTCTCCTCGTAGTACTCGTCACGGGCGCGGCAGACATCGATCAGCGCGGTGGCCTGGCCACGGCCGATGCCCTTGGTCTCGCGGGTGATGCAGATAGAACCGCCGCCGATACCGACCTTGATGAAGTCGGCACCGCAGTCGGCCAGGAAGCGGAAGCCCTCGGCGTCGACGACGTTGCCGGCACCGACCTTGACGTCCTCGCCGTAGTTGGCGCGGATCCACTCGATGGTGCGCTTCTGCCACTCGCTGAAGCCCTCGGAAGAGTCGATGCACAGGACATCCGCGCCGGCCTCGATGAGCAGCGGCACGCGCTCGGCATAGTCGCGGGTGTTGATACCGGCGCCGACCATGTAGCGCTTATCGCCGTCGAGCAGCTCGTTGGGGTTGGTCTTGTGGCTGTCGTAGTCCTTGCGGAAGACGATGCCCATAAGGTGATCGTTGTCGTCGACGATCGGCAGGGCGTTGAGCTTGTTGTCCCAAATGACGTCGTTGGCAACCTTGAGGCTGATGTTCTTGTCGCCCACGATGAGCTGCTCGCGCGGGGTCATGAACTCGGAGACCTTCTTCTGGTGGTCATCGCGGCTGGGACGATAGTCACGGCTGGTGACAATGCCCAGGAGCTTGCCCTTGGGAGTGCCGTCGTCGGTGACCGGCATGGTGGAGTGGCCGGTCTTCTCCTTGAGCTCGATGGCCTGCTCCATGGTCATGTCGGGTGTCAGCGTGGAATCGGACTGAACGAAACCAGCCTTGTGATCCTTAACGGCCTTGACCATAGCAGCCTCGGACTCGGGGGTCTGAGAACCGTAAATGAAGGACAGGCCACCCTCGGTAGCGAGCGCGACACCCATGTCGACGCCCGAGACGGACTGCATGATGGCGGAAACCATGGGGATGTTCAGGGTGATTGCCGGCTTCTCACCGCGCTTGAAGCGGGTTAGCGGCGTCTTAAGAGAGACGTTGTTGGGGATGCACTGCGAGGACGAGTAACCAGGGACCAGCAGATACTCCGAAAACGTGTGGGACTCACCGGGAAAGAACGTAGCCATGTTTCTCCTTTTTCCATGCGACCGGTCGGCTGCAGGCCTCGTAGGACCCAGCCCAACCTTGGGCGCCCAATACTGGGGAAGTATCTTAACGCACTTTGACTGCTACAATGCATGGTATAGAAAGAGCACACGAGGGTTTGACGCAGGCTTTGCGTTTGCCCAGCAAACACTTTAGCGGGGAGACGTGGAGCGTATGGAGTACAAGACGACGGCAAAGCTGGTCATTCAAGCGTGCGACAAAGACCTGCCGGGCGTGTTCGGCCATGGCTGTGTCTTGCTGCTGCAGGGCATCGCCCGCGAGCACTCGCTCAACCGCGCCGCCAAGAGCATGGGCATGGCGTATTCCAAAGCCTGGCGCATTGTGAACGAGGCGGAAGGACAGCTGGGCTGCAAGCTCATCGAGCGCGACGGCGCCCGCGGATCATCGCTCACCCCCGCCGGCGAGCGAGCCATAGCGGTCTACGAGGAGCTGCAGACCGACATCAACAACGTCATCGCCACCAAAGCCAGCGACCTCATCGCCAGCATCAACGCAAAGTAGTCCTTTTAGGCGGTTTTTAGCCCACAGCGCCCTCGGGTTGAGGCTCGCGCCACAAAACGGGCCCATCTACTACGTTTAGTTGAATACCCACGACCATACCGGACATTATGAAAATAAAACCGCTGGTAAACAGCTTGGTAATTTTCAAAATAGGCGGGTGTGGTCGACCCCTATTGCTTAAACGTAGTAAATAGGCCGTTTTCGTGACACAGACCCCGATTAGCTACTTGCGAAGGGCGTTATCGAGAGTGGCAGCCACCTGCAGGGGGTCGTCGGTGCCGGCGAAGAGGCGGATGGTTCCCCCCTGCTTGCCGCGTGGGGCCGAAAGGCGTGTCGTTGCGCCGCCGGCGGGCGACGTGCGGAACTCCCCCGGCAATGTGTCGAACAGCTCACCCGCACTTCGCTCGATAAGGTCAAACTCAACTGCCGGGCCAAAGCCGTGCTCGAGGATTCCCGTTGCAACCGCATGGTCGGGATGCGAGGTCAGCCCGGGATAGCGCACGTTGCGTACCATCTCGTTGGCGGCCAGATACTCGGCCAGCGCACGGGCGCGATCGAAGTGGGCCTGCATGCGAGCGTCGAGCGAAGACAGCCCCCGCTCCAGCATGCAAGCCTCATTAGCAGAAAGGTCGAGTGCAGACGCACCGCAATCCGCAAGAAGCGCATGCGCACACTCGGCGGCGGCATCCACGCGATGGCGCTTAAGCTGCGAGCGCGCCACCGAAGCGGCGACGAGCTTGCGCGGCGCAACGCCGGTACACACACGGTCGAGTGCCTCGAGCGACAGGACGGCACCCAAACGCAGCGGATCGCACCCAAAGACGCTTGCCACGGTGTTATCCACCACGAGCAACGCACGGGCCTCACGCGCCGCCCGACCCAGCGCACGCAGATCGGGCACACGTAGGCCAAACCCGCCGATGGAATTGACGAACCACCACAGATGCGACCCGCCAGCATCAAACGAAGCATCAAAGCCCTCGGACGCGGCGGTAAACGCCGCAACCGACGGCTCCCCCACGAGCACAACGTCGCAGGCATCAAAGCCGCGCGCAAACGCATCGGCAAAGGCATCGGCAAACACGACCAGGCGATCGCTGGGACGCACAATCCCCAGCAGCGACAGCGCCGCCGGCACGTGCGAGGCCGCAACAAGACGCGCCTCACGCGCGCCGGCCCTTGCAGCCCAGGACTCTTCTAGCTGTTGCACGTCCACGCGGCACCATCCTTTACATAAAACCAAACCAAGACCAGCCCACCCAGGTCGAGAAAACGTCAGCGCAAGCAGCGTCGAGCGGTCCGGCGTTCGTTAGAACGCCGGAACAAAATTAGCCGTGATATTCGCCGTTGTATTGGATCAACGTTAGATCTTCCACGCCATCGAGCGCGCGGATGGCGTCGGCATAGGGCATATCCACACCGTCCGAGAACACCTCGACGGCCATCTCGACCTTGTCACCGCGCATGGTCTTGGACTTGACGGAAAACTTGGTGCGCCCAAATGCACGCACGATATCGTCGCCGGTGGTCTGACCCGTGTAGTGGATGACCATCATGTACACGCGCGCCTTGTCCTGGTGGCTCGCAAAGCCGGCAATCATCACCACGATCACCACCGCCGTGAGCCCCACGAGCGCATACATACCGGCTCCCGCCGTAATGCCCGTGGTAATGGACCAAAACAGATACAGCAGGTCGAGCGGGTCCTTGACCGCCGTACGGTAGCGGACGATAGACAGAGCACCGACCATACCAAGCGAGATGACCACATTCGTCGAGATCGCGAGCGTGACCATGCAGGTGAGCACGCACATGCCCACGAGCGTTACGGCAAAACTGCGCGAATACACCACGCCGGTAAAAAAGCGCTTGTACACGTAATAGATCAGGATGCCCATGGCGAGCGCCACGAGCAGCGACAGGCCGATCTTGGCAGGGTCGACCTGACCAAACGCCTCCAAGACGGAGTTCTTAAAAAAGTCCCTGGTGCTCATGGTCTAAATATCCCCTCGGTTCTCAAAATCCGATTCCCAGTAATTAAATCCGCGCAGGTAGGCGGTCTTTTCGTAACACAGGCAGTACTTGGAGACCGCCGTAAGCTCGGCCGCACCTGGCGGCACCATATCGCGCACCAGCTGCGGGCAAAACTCGGTAAACTTGACCTCCATCACCAGCTTGCCGGGCTCCAACACGGACAACGCGGGCAACGTCGCGTCAAAGATGTCAAAGCTCCCCACCGCCGCACGCACGTTGCTATCAAAGGTAATGCGCACGGTGCCCTCGTCCATCACCCACGGCTCGCGCTCGTAGTCCACGATGGTCCGCGGGCGCATCATATTACAGATGCACTCGATGTAGAACTCGCGACAGACCGGATAGGGGCTCCTCAGCAAAAAGTCGTAGTCGCCAGCCAGAATCTGCTCAAACTCGCCACGCGTGAGCGACGCGTCCTCCTTGTAGATCCAGCTGCCGTACTTCTTTTTGCGCTCGAGCTTAATCACCTTGTCGCTGCCGTTATAAATGCGCACGCGATACTTTTTGCGCATGAGAATACCGGCATCTTTTTCCTCGTAGGCCGAGTTGCAGTAGTCGTCAAAGTACAGGCTGCGAATGGTGTAGCCACCCGCCCGCGCATGCTTGTCCAGCTTAAACACCGGCGCCATGCGGCAGGCAAGCGCGGCGTGCTCGCCCTCGTTAATGAGATATTTGAGCTCGTGGCGATAGCGCTCCTGCGTGGCGCGCACAGGCGGAGCCGCTAAGCGCTCAAGCAGCGCGCTAGCCCTCCTCATACGTGTCCTCCACGACCTTACCGCCGTCTTGCACGTAAAAACACTTCATGCCGTAGTGCTTGCCGTCGTCGGTCACATAGTAGTCAAACGCATCTTGTATATAGCCGTCTGAGTTGGTGGCGCGCACGCGCACAAAATACTGGCCGGTATCGGGCGCATCGCAGGTCACCTCGGGCAGTAGCACGTCCTCGGCCTTAAAAAACACGTCCTTGATGGCATAGTCGCGCGCCAGCTCCACGGTATAGCGAATGCCGCGCGCCTCAAAGTCGTAGGACGCATCCCAGTTAATGCGCAGCTACCGTTATCGATCTGCGGCACGCCAATGTAGAACGGCATGGGCTTTTTATAGCTCTCGCGAAAGCTCTTATAGTTCTCCTCGATCTCGGAGGGAATCGCCGCGGCAATCTGCTCGTATTCGTCCTTGGTGACAGGCAGGTTGTCGATATCGGGCAAAGCAAAGACCAGCGATTCGGTAACCTCACGATAATGTTTAATCATCTTGGCCAGGCGTGCCTCGGTCATATACGAGCGCAGGTCCTTTACGGCGCGGTCGAGCTCACTGCGGAACGATTTACTGCGCAGCGCACGATTGAATAGCACGTTGCCCCAGTAGTTGCTTACGCCGCGCTCCCAGCTCGCATAGTCCGAGAACCCGGCAAGAGAAAGCTCCAGCTTGCGCAGCATACCGTCGTTGTCCCAATCGAGGATGTACCACGTATTGGAGTTGAGCGGGCTATACAGATAGCAGTTACGGTTCTGCGTATCGCAGTTGCCCGTCAGAATCTGAAACGCCAGCCAATAGACCAGGTTCTCGGTATCAAAGTAGGTGTCGAGCACGTCATCGATCTTTTGCGAATCGTCGTTGAGCGAATCGAGCATCTCGATGAGCTTGGCGTGGTCCGAATCGCCCTTAATCTCGAGCATGCCCTCAAAGCTCGCCTGGTTGTAGTCGGGATCGTCGGCAAGCTTAATGGTGTCCTCGTAGCGATGGAAATCAAAGCTGTTCACCTTGTACAGGTGCCCGCTCTTATCCAGGCCATGTGCCTTAAGCGCCGTCTTGTTGAGCTGCTCCACCTGTGTATACAGGCCGTAGTCCTCAAAGGTATCGTTGGACTTTTCGGTCTGGTCGCACACCCACAGATGCACAAACTGCGTGCGCAGGCCCATCATCTGGGGAATCCCGCGGATAAGGTCGTAGGCCATCTTGTTGCGAAAACGCATACCCTCGCCCATGTGCTTGTTGAGCGCAATCGCGCGCTGTTGGCGCCAGGTACCCTTGCCCTTTTTGAGCTCCACCTTGTAATTCTTTTGCGTGTAGGAGCTCGATGTCTGGCCGCGCACCTGCACGGTGGCATTGGGCGCTTCCTCGCCATAGCCAACCTCGCCGGCCACCGGGCCGTCTTCGTCGCCCGCCTGCAGCAGGCCCATAACCTGATAGCGCGTCACGCCCATGTCGGCATAGTCATACACCGAGTACGTGTTGATCTCGGCCCAGCTATGGTCCGTGTTCTCGGAGCTGTTGCCGCGAGAGACCGTCAGATACATGGTCACAATGCCCGAGTCGTCGTAGACCTCGTACAGCTCGTCCTTATCGCGCAGGTGCTTGGTCCCGCTAGACGCATCGGCCTTTTTAATCTTGCCCTGCTTCTTGGTCTTTTTGGTCGAGGATTCGTCCTGAGACGAGCAGCCCGAAAGCAGCAGCGCACCGGCAGCCGCCTCAAACAGGCGACGGCGAGACATCATCCTATCGGTCATCAGGACCTCCCCAACGATTGCGATACACGCGAACCACCGTGCGCTCAAACGCACCATGCGGCTCGCCCTCTAGACGCAGTTCCTCGTAGCGCTGTTCGGCACGGTCAAGCAAGCGGCCCAGCTCCGTAAAGCGCCCCGCCTTGTCGGTCGCCACAATGGGCTGCTGGCTCAGAATACGATACGGCAAGTTGTCGGTATAGGCATCGAGCCGCATGAGCGCCACAACAAAAAACACCGCCGCGCCGAGCAAAAAGCCAAAGCCATAAAACTGCTGCGGAAAGAACAGCGAGACGACGGTCGCCAGCCCCGCCACGCCCGCGAACAGCCCGGAGGCAAGCACGGCGCCCTTGTAGTCGGTAAAGTACAGCAAGATGAGCATAACCGTATTGCCCACGGCATACAGGCCATAGCCCACGCAAAGCGTACGGAAATACCCGTGCATCAGGTTGTTGAAGCCCAGTGGCAGGGCCGAGAGCACCGTGGTCTCGAGCGAGATGACTGCCGCCGTCACAAACAGCTGCTTGAGCGCACAAAACCGCAGCTCCCGGTTGAGCGTGGCGAGCATTTCCTCCTCGGCCACCACGATGTCGCCCACCACGCCGCCGTCGTTAAACAGGTGTAGTAGTCGCGGTAGCGCGGATAGAAGTTGACCTCGACCGACACCACAAAGTTGACGGTCGTGACCAGAATAGTCAAAAACGCAAGCAACACCGGCACATCATGATAGGGAGCACCGTAAAACAGACCTTTGACCTGCACGCCAATGGGCCCTGCCCAGATAATCACCAGGTGTGTAAAGAGCCCCAGGTTGGTAAACAGGCCCGTGAGCGCCAGCGGCATAAACTGATCGAGCCAGCGCAAAAAGAGCCAGGGGCTGCGGTCGCTCTGCGGAAAATACCGGTACAGCAGAAATATGTCCCAGGCGAGCATGACGCCGTAGCCCAGGGCGATTGACGCCAACAGGCCCTCGACCGGCGGCAGTCCCAGTACCAGCGCGGCCAGGGCGCACAGGCACGCCACGCCAATGGCGGCCGCAAAGCTGCACAGAATGCCGCGGTAATCCTTGATGGCCGTGAGATAGCTCATGCCGTTCCAGTTGACGATCATAATGTTGAACAGCCATAGGCACAGCAGCCCCTGCAACAGCGTGGCGCCCGAGAACAGCAAAAAGATGCCGTAGAGCACCGTGCCCGCAACGAGCATGATGGCGTTGGAACCCCAAAACGAAGGCAGGACCTCTTCTTCGCGCTCGGCAAACAGCATGTCCGCCAAAAAGCGCGTGACCGGCATGGAGAAAAAGCTTGTGAGCGTAAGCGACGCCAGCAGCGTATACGTCACCATGCACACCAGCAAGTCCTGGTTGGCGCGGCCCACGTCCCACAGACCGCACAGCACCAAGATACCCACCTGGAGCAGCACGCCCAGCAGCATGGGGCCCGTGCACACAATGCCGGCGTAGCCATAGGCGCGCATCGTGGCAAACAGACCCTTGCGCTTAAACAGGCGTTGAGCTCAAAACCGATTCCGGCCACCGGCTACTCCCCCTCTCTGGGCAGGTCAAACGCACGCGCCGTCTCGTCGTACAGCGCGCGATAGTTGGCGAGCATCTGCTCGTGCAAAAAGTACGTGGCGACGCGACACTGGCCGCGCTCCCCCATCTCGATACGGCGGGCACGGCTCGCGCACATGCGTTCCATGGCATCGGCCAAGCCCTTGCGATACATGGGCGGCGTCACAAAACCTGAGACGCAAGTCGTCACCGGGGCGCCCTCGAGCAGCTCACGGCAGCAGCCGACCTCGGTCGTCACACAGGGGCGACGTGCAGCAAGCGACTCCAGCACGCTGAGCGGCTGGCCCTCGGAGATGCTCGTCAAAATGGTAAAGTCGAGCTTTTCCATGTACTCAACCACGTTGACGCGGCCGGTAAAGATCAGGTCGCGCACGCCCAATGTCTCCACCAGCGCATGGCACTCGGCGCCATATTCCTCGTCGTCCACGCCGCCCATAATGTGCAGGCGCACCTTGGGCAGGCGCTCGTGCAGCTCAAAGAAGGCATAGATCATGGTCTTGACGTCCTTGATGGGCGCCAGGCGCACCACCGCGCCAATGTCCACCCAGCCGTCATCGGGCTTTACGGGAATGCCCTTAAAGCGGTCGAACTGGATACCGTTGGGGATGACCAGGCATTTTTCTGCATCGCATCCCATGTCGATTTGCGTCTTGCGGGCGTTATGGAACAGGCTCGTCACGCGGAAGGCGCGACGGTAGATCTCCTCCGAAAGCAGGTAGAAAAAGCGGATCCAGCGGTCCTTAAACGACGGCACCACCCAGTCGGCACGAATGATCTCTTCCTCGCGCTCGCGGGTATAGATTCCATGCTCGGTCAGCAGCACCGGCGCATGGCAGACGCTCGAGCCCAGGCAGGCGAGCAGGCCGCCGTAGCCGGTCGAGATGGCGTGGTACACATCGGCCACCGGCACCTCGCCGCCCAGAAGGTAGAGCACGGGCAGCAGCATGGAGCGCATGGTGTGGAATGCATCAGCAAAGGGCGTGTATGGGTACTCGGCCAGGCAGACGTCGCGGAAGATGTCCATAAACGTGCGGCTCTGCAAAAACGAGAGCGGATGCACGCGACGGCGCTGGAAGATATCGAACAGCACGTCCCAGTCCGGGTTGGAGAGCGACACCAGGCGGCGTAGCGCCTCGCGCTCGTGTTCGTTAAAGCTGGCTTCTTCCTGCTCGCCCGAAAGGCGCAGGGCATCGTCCAGGAACACCTCGTGCACCTCGACCACGTTTTTGGGCAGCTCGTAGACAAACCTGCCGCGGTCCTCGGCATGTGCGCCAATCACCCACAGCACAAACTCGTGCTCGGGCATGGCCGTAATGTAGCCATGCATCCACGTGGACACGCCGCCGTGCACATAGGGGTAGCAACCCTCGAGTACCAAGCAGATCCTCATTTGTCGCCACCCTCCTTGCGCGCAATGGTCACCGTCTTGTCCGTGGCTTTAACCAGATACAGGTCGCCCGTCAGATGCGTCATCTCGCCTCCCGTGACCGTCCCCGGCTGGCCGCTGTTAGCGCGGAACATAAGCCACGCCTCGTCGTGGAAATTGCCCAAGCTGATGGTCCAGGCGTCCGTGCTTGTATCGACGCTCACCGTCACGGACGAAAAGCGCTGAATGGCGCCCGAGCATTCCGAGCCGGTCTGACGCCGCAGGTCGGGCGCAGACTTGCTAAGCCAGTCCAGGTAGTCGGCCAGGCCGCCCTTGTAGACCTCCCAGCCTTGCCTGGCGCCGCGATCGGGGTCCAAAAGGTCGTCCGGATGCATAAAGTGCGTACTCACGTAGTGCATGTTGAGCTCGGACACGGCTGCCAGGCGCATATAGGAATCGTTGACCATGCCGCCCGAGACAATACGCGGCTGCTCCACAATGCCATCGCTCGCCACGCCAAACTCCTGAACGTAGGGCAGATCGGTGCCATCCTCAAAATACGTACTGGCGATGGTCTTAATGCGCGGGACATCGGTACCGATAAGCTTGCGCGCGCGGGCCGAAAGGATATTCGACGGTGGCACATAGACCGAGCCGTGCGCGTTGGGCAGTACCTCGTCCTGGAAGGCTATAAGCTCGTTGAGCGATGCGACGAGCGCCTCCTTGTTCTTCCACGTCTTGTAGTCGTAGAGCGTGCCATAATCGGTATCCCAAAGCGCCAGCGGCTGATGATTGTAGCCGTGAAAGCCCAGCTCTCCGCCCATCTGCAGCAGCATACCGCCAAAGTAGCGGAACTGCGTGGTATCGGCCTGGCGCGCGGGCTCGGTCTGGTTGACCGCGTCCTCGTAGTTTTCGATCATCACGCCGGTAAAGCGAACGCCATATTTTTGCGCGAGCTTTTGAAGATCGGACCACCAGACCTTGGCATAAAAGTCGGCGATAGAAAGCCGTAGTCGCGCTTGATATAGGTGCCGTCGCCCGAGGGCACGGGGCTGGGAAAGTCGTCCAGATAGAAGACGGCGCTGTTGATGACGGGGTAGGCCGTGGCATCGCCCAGCAGGCTGATCGCCGCGGCGTAAAAACCGCGCATGACCTTGTCATAGATACCGATATTGCACACCACGGTGCGACCGCTACCGCAGTCATTCGACCAAATGAGCGGGGCGCCCGCATCGCCGGTCTTAGCCCACACACGAGCCGTCTCGCGCAGCGAAACCGAAAGCGACGAATCAAAGGGGTCCGAGAGCTCGTAGCGCTCTCCCCCGCCCAGCATAAAGTCCTCGCTCGGCACAATGCTCTCGGCTTTTACATAGTCATATCCGGCAGATTCAATGCCAAGCTTGGAAGCAATCACTTGCAGATAGCCCGAGTTATCCGGAGGCATGGCGAGCATAAGCGAACCGCCGGCACTCACCCAACTCATAATGTCGCTCAGGTGCGTACCGAGCCCATCGAGCAACGGCATGAGCAAAATCACGCGATCGTAGGAGGTCAGCGAGGGAATGGCATCCGCGCCGTCCAGGGCAAGGTCCACGTCGCGGTGCGCGATCTTCATGTCGAGCAGAATCTGATCGAACTGCTCCTTTACGTCCTCGACGCCAGCTTGATCGGAATCGGTAATGACCAGGCACGTGGGCTTTTGGCCAAATATTGCCGAGGAGGCCGGAACCGCATCGTTGGCGGCAAGCATCCCCAGCTTATGCTGGCCCGCACTGTACTGCACGCCGGCGCGCTCCACCAGCAGCACGGCCGCCATGGCAATAAAGACCGCCCACACCACAAGCAGCCCCATCCAGCGAAAATGGCCCGCACGGTCGCGGATATGCTGTACCACGCTCATCGGGCCTCCTCTCCGTTGCGCCAAAACGCCAGTTCCTCGCGGTTGGCGGCGCTCAAGTATACATGCTGTTTGTCAATCGCATCGATCACGCGGTGGACCTCGTCACCGTCGCGGCGCATCACCGCAAGGCGCAGACAAAGCATCCAAACCTCCTGCTCCTCGGGCACATCGAGCACCAGCTGGTCGGTCACGGCCTGCGCCTCGTCGATCTGTCCGACATCGGCCAGCGCCGTCGCGTATCGAATGCGAAGCTCAAGGGTGTCCTCGCGCTCGCAGCGACGCGCAAGCAAACGCGCGTACTGTTGGCGCTGAATCTGAGCCACGCGCCCCTCGGCCATACCCGAGCCCAAGTATTCACCAAGAAAATCGCAGTATTCGTTGAGGTTTTGCGCGCTCGGGTCCGTCTTAAAGGCACGCTCCAGCTGCTGCAGTTTAAGGTCGGACTCCTTGGAGATCTGCGCCACCGCCGTCGCGGCATAGTGAGCCACCTCAACGTCGTCGTTAAGCTTAGCCGCCTGCAGCTGCGCCAGGTACGCTTCGGGCTCCTCGGTGAGCATGGAGAGCATTAGGCGACGCCGGTCTGCCGGATCGTTGACGATGAGCGCCTCCTCGAGCGGGATCACGCCCGCATCGGCTTCACGGTCGTGCACTAAGATGCTGCGATGAAGGTCGTCGTTGAAGCGCAGCGACTCCAGCGCAGACTCTTTCAGCCCCTCGCCAAACACCGCGCTGCGGACCGATAGCAGAACCACCAGCAACGGGCCCCACAGCGGCACCAGCACTATTACAGCCAGCATGTGCCCGCGCACCGGCAGCAGGCCCAACTTCATGAGCGTCCACAGCATCAGGCAAACCAGCGCATGAATCAGCAGCAAGACGGCGGCAACGACAAGCGAGATCAAGCGGCACCTCCCTCACCGTCACCGGTGTAAGCGATGTGCTGCAGCAGCGCCACGATGTCCTCGCCGTCGACGGGCTCCACCGCAATCTGCTTTGCGCTCAGGCGCTCGCGGATAATGGGCAGATCGCACGCCTTTGCCTGGCGCATAAGCAGGTAGAGCACGTCGCCATCGACCAAGCCCGCCGCGTCGCTCTCGCGGATTGCCGACCAATTGCGCCCACCAACTCGCCGACAGGCTCCATGCCCGGTACCACGCGCAGGAGCAAAAAGCTGCCCATCTTGCTATCTGCCAGCGCCTGCTCGGCCGCGAGCTCTTGGCCAAAGGCAGCCTGCTTGAGCACGCAAGTACCGTCAACGCAACGCTTATCCTGTGCCACCGCTTCATAGTCAAAGGCACGGCCCAGCGCGCTTTCGACCAGGCCGCACAAGATGCGGAACAGATTTTGATAATAGAGGGTCATTTGGTTTTCGGCCGCACGACGCACAAAGATCAACACGGCGGGCGCCCCGTCACGCTCGATCGTGTATCCAAACATGGGAAGCCCCGGCATCAGTTCGCGGTTCACCCACAGGCTCGAACGACCCCCGTCGCCCAATAGAGGTGCAAGCTGCTCAAGCGTGAGCGAGCGTGCGGCGTCTTCGGCAATCGCGGGACTTGCCGCCACCAGGCGTGCAAATGCTCCGCCAGAAACATGGTAGATCGCCACCGAATCGTTCTCGAGGATCTCGCCCAGAAGCTCGCAGCACTTGCGATAGATGTCGCGTGGGTTGAGCACGTCAAGCTCCTGCGTCACGGCAAAGATCTTGCCAAAGCTGTCGTGGCGACCCACGATCTGGCGCCTGTACGCGCGCTTGTCCTCGATCGCGTCGTGGTAGAGCTGCGTAAGGAACGTATTGCGGTTGCGCACGAGCTCGTTTTGATCGCGCTCCGCCCTAATGGCTTCGCTATTGCGCAGCTGCACATAGCCGCACACGGCACCCACAACAAAGTACGCAATAAACGGCAGCCAGTTGGACGGCTCGTAGAACAGGCCCTGGAAGGTATAGCCGTACAGAGTAAAGTAACTCGCGGCCAAACCCACCGACGCCAGCAGCGCCGCAACCAGGCCAAAGTCCAAGCCATACAGCGTGCCGATGAGCACCACGTAGAGCAGGCGATAATCGAGCACGTTGAGCTGGGTCGATTGGGAGAACAAGCGCTCCAGCACTTCAAAGAGCACCCAGGCGGCTGCCGTCTCCAGGCATTTGACAGGCAGCGTGCGCATTTGAATGCGGTCGATGGCCGCGCGCAAGGGGTTGACCTTCTTTGCACGGCCAGCATCCCAGCGAGCCTGAATGGTCGAGAGGTCACGCAGCGAGTCGTAGCGCTGAAACCAGCCATAGCGCACGCGAGCGACGTCGCTGGCGGGCAGGGCGTAGCCGGCAGAATCGCCATAGGCAACTGAGAGCCCTGGGAACAGCGCCTTGAGAGCGTCACCCACCTCACCCACCGTGTGATGGAAGGTATCGGCTACGTCGAGCGTCTCAAAGTTGCCATCCCAGCTGTCGAAGATACGGCGTACCAGCACCGAAAGCTCCTCGGCACACAGCAGGGGAAACGCCGCATCCTGCGCGCCCTGCAGAGCGGCCGATCCGGTTGAGCATGCGTCGAGCATCGGCACCAAAAACGGGTCCTCCAGCGCGGCAGATGCGGTATACAGGAACGGCACGCGCAGGATCTTGGTCTGAACGCCCTCGCGAGCAGCGTAGTAGCGGCACAGGTCGTTGGCTGCGTGCGCGATAATGCCCTTGCCCGTTCGCCCCGCGGCATCGGCGGCACCCTCGGCACCCGCGGGCCCCGCTACATAAAGTAGTTGGACCCGGCGACCCGCGCACGTACGAAAGACCGAGCGCAGTAGCTCGATATCGCCCACGGTATCGGTATGCGGGGTAAGGTAATTAGACAGGTAGACCACGCGGTCGAACTCGTAGGCCTGTTCCAAGTGCTGAAGCAGCTCTTTCCACGAGGCATGGGGCGACGACTCATCGCGGCGCGCTTCCTGCGCGGCTACAACCTTAACGTGGTCCCCAGGGAATGCCTTGGCGCAAAAGTCATCGTCAACATATGCGGTGTTGCCAACAACCAGCACCTCCATGGCGCACCCCTCCCCTAAAATCCACTTCTGTCATAGTCAAACATGCGTATTTTACGCTGTCAACGCGAGCTGGAGCGCCTTTAAGGCTGTTTTAAGAACTTTTTTAGGGAATGCAGGGACTTCGAGAGTGCAAAATGAGCGCCCAATCCGGAAGTCGGGCGAAAATCCGAGATCGGCAGACCAGGCCCGGTTTTAGACAGCAGCGACCTGCGGTTTTGTTACCTAAAATCAGGCTATGCTCGGCGAGTTTCGATTTTTCCCCGCACTTCCGAAATGACAGCCCCGCATCGACAACATTAATCAGAACTAGCAGCGTCCAGAAGTCTAGCCAAGTAGCTTCGACTCGATTCCCGCGAAATCAATAAGACCCGTTGAGTAATCTAAAATAAATAGCAGACAGGTACCAAGAACCCATACCTCATCAGCCAAACGCAAAGTATCGTTTTGCGCCTTCACGATCGTCTCATGGTCAAGGTCTCTATACTCAGACTCATAACCGGCCTCGCCGTTATAGCCGCACAACCGAAGCGCCTTGATGGCGGTAAGCACAATCATTTCATCAACGTCAGGCCTAATAAAATGCCGCTCAAAACTCTGGTATCTAGAAGCATTGCCAACGATTGACTTGTATTTCAAAACATCTTTACGGGAAACAGTTCTGTTTAGATATTCTACGTCGGGCATTTTCAGAAAATGCTTACACGCCTCAACCATTGGATAATTAACGTAGAGCTTGCCATTGTCTGTGCTCTCGTTAAAGTAACGTTGCATTTCCTCCAACCGTGCTGGTGAGAACCTATTATCTTGGAGCTCATAGTCAAAGACCAGCAAAACATCAGAATAATCCTGGTCAAATAGCCACTTATCCTCTTGAGAAGCACGTTCCTTAAGGACGCCGAGCAGCGATAAGTCATCCTGAAAGCCGTCCGAAAACATCCTTTCGTAAAGCTCGTAGATATTTGTGTTATAGGAAACGATCTCATAGCCAATGTCGAGGCCATAGCACTCAAAGAGGGCATGAAAGAGTTTAATCTCTTGTTTTTCACCCTCAACGATAAGCAGGACTTGCTTCCTAGACATCGAATTCGCCAGCCTTATAGAGCTTTTCGAGGTTGTGCCCCTCCCTTAGTTCCCTATCTGTTGCATTGGCTGCGGAAATTATATTGTGATCCGAAAGAATGAATAGACAGTCTGGCCTAAGGATTTTATTACTGAACAAGTCCGTATTATGAGATGCGCAAAGCACCTGGCGTCCAGTCTGGGACTTAAAATAGTCAACGACCTTCTCGGCGAGATCGTGATGGTAGAACGCATCGAACTCGTCGACAAAAAGCAAGGACGGCACACTTGTAGCATGGAAATAATTAAACAGTCGCAGCAGCGCAACAGTGCCGCTTGAACAGTTTTCTACAAACGGAATAAGTCGACTTTTTTCAAAGTACAAAGCGATATCACCCGATGGCGTTTCACGCGCAGTAAGGCGTTCTCGAATTCCAAAGTCATTCAAAAAAGCCTGAAGCTCAGAAACCAAGTCATTCGAAATAACGTTTTCGGCGATGGTAGAGACAAGGTTACGGTCGTTCATATGTGCGTCGCCAATGGCATCCATTGACCGCGCAAACGTATAAAGCTTAAAAAGAGGCATTGCCCTCTCAAAAGGAATGTTATTGCACACATACGCCAAAACAGAAATGCCGGGAGATTTGAACTCCCAGTTCAATCGATCGGCACCAATAGAAGCCAAATCGCCATCGAGCACTTTACCTGCACGGTGGTCGTAATCAAATGCAATCTTGCCGTTAACAGCCACTGTCTCACGAAGATAGTCTGTTATCCCAGTCTTTTCGTAACGATAAGCAACTTCGTCATTCCCAAAGCGAAACGTGTAGGCAAAGCACGCCGACGTGACCCCATCAACTGCGCTGAGATAATTAGTTTTATTGGAATAGAAGGTCCGACGCCCCACATTTGCTGAAATATCGAGAAGAGCATTGGAGAAATTTGTTTTGCCGACAGCGTTTTTACCGTAGATAAGACCACAAGAAACGATACCCTCATCGATGGCTGACGTATTGAATCTGTAGTCCCTAACATCGGTCAAATTGAAGGTAAATCTATGGGAGAAGTTTCGGAATCCCTCGACCTCAAAACGCGTTAGCATCGAAACCTCCATGTTATACTTGCCGTAAGGTTTTTACGCAAGTATAACATGGAGGCGACCCGGAGAGGACGTCATGGTCGAAGTCAGGATGTCCAGCGCGCAGTAGCAGGGACGTGAACGATGGCGTCGTCAACCTACTACCCGGCGAGCAGGGCGATCCATTGGAAGCGTCTTTAGCGAACGGGACGAGCATCAACGCCAACTGGCCCTTACCGACCTACTACATTTTCACGGTACGAGAGAGCGACATCGTTGTCAGCACTGTCGTGATTACCGGGCGAATGATCGAAG
The DNA here is from genome assembly GCA_003462965.1 of Collinsella sp. OF03-4AA. Lineage (GTDB taxonomy): Bacteria > Actinomycetota > Coriobacteriia > Coriobacteriales > Coriobacteriaceae > Collinsella. Next base: position 6,206 of record QSCH01000027.1, on the reverse strand, counting down.
AGTTCAGGTGCGCCGATGGCTGAATCGGCATCGTGAGGTAAAGCTGCCTCGAGCGGCCACTAAATCGGAAGAGTGCTTCTGGTAATAATACTTCTCTGCACGATCTCGTCTTCTATGGCACCCCAACTCCACGCCCAACCCATGAGGCACTCCGAGGCGTCACGCTCAACCTCGCTATCAAAACGCCCAATTTTGCATACAAACGGAAATATCGAACATCGGATCGCAACCGGTCGAGTGGCGCCTTAAGCCTGACGAGAACAACCATGGCCGCAAAATCGAAGAGTATGGCAATGCAAAGCTGGAACCAAGCAGGTCACTGGGACTTATCAATACTATTATTAAACCAATAAATAATCGTTATTAACTAGGTGGGACAATTGTCAGAAGACGAATCAAAATATGAATACTGGCTACCCAATGCCAGCAACATAAAGATCTGTTGTGAAGCACAGGTCAACTCCGTCGTTATTATCGGACCAAATGGGTCCGGTAAATCAAAGCTCGGTGCTTGGATAGAGCAACAAGATTTCGAAAGGGTCCATCGGATTACTGCACAACGCGATATCAATTTTTCCGAGAGAATTCCTTTAAAGAGCTACGCAGAAGCAGAAGATAAAGTTATATACGGCGGCTCCCAATATAAGGAGAACAAACAAGTTCGATGGGAATGGGGTGAAAGCTATACAACAAAGCTCCTTGACGATTTTGACGATGTTTTAGCAGCCCTCATCGCACAAGTAAATCTTGAAAACCAGCGGTTTATTGATGAATGCAGGTATGCAGAGTCTATTTCTGCAGAAAGGCCCCCTCTACCGAAAACAGCACTAGATAAGCTTAAAGTAATTTGGGATGAAGTCTTTCCTCAAAGAAAGATCGAGCAGGAAGACGCGGCCTTCTACGCGTACTCCCAAAGTAAAACGGATCGCTACAGCGCAACGCAAATGAGTGACGGCGAGCGTTCAGTGCTATATCTTGCCGCACAAGTTCTTTGTGTCCCAAACGATAAAATAATCATCATGGATGAGCCTGAAGTTCATTTGCATCCATCGCTTATGACGCGACTCTGGACTTCCCTAGAGCAGTCGCGCCCAGACTGTCTCTTTATCTACATAACCCACGATGTTAACTTCGCTTCAACACACCGAAGCTCGGATATCATCTGGGTTAAGAATTTCGATGGCACCAAATGGGAATTAGAAACGCTTCCCGATAGCGACCTTCCAAAGGAGCTCTTAATAGAGCTCCTTGGCAACCGGAAAGAGGTCCTATTCGTTGAAGGAACCGAAGGAAGTTACGACAAGCGGATCTATTCCGCACTCTTTCCCGATTGTTATGTAGTCCCTTCCGGCGGATGCGAGCAGGTCATCAATAATGTGAAGGCTTATAATCGTACCTCAAGCCTTCATGCCATAAAGGCCCGGGGCATCATAGACAGAGACTTTAAAACCGAGCAACAGCTCAACGCCCTTAAGGAAAAAGGGATCTTCCACCTCAAGGTCGCAGAAGTTGAAAATCTCTTTCTCACCAAAGAAGCGGTGCAGATTCTATCTCAGCGTTTCGGCGCCGATGCAGATAAGACCTTTTCCAGCATTAAGACATATGTAAGTGAAAGGCTCAGCAAACAAGCAAAGAAGCAGACATCGGAAGCGCTTGTAGCAGGCGTAAAGGAAGTGCTTTCCGGAATAACTATTTCGGATAATGAGCAGTTGACTGCCGATGGCATAGCATCCTTAATTGATATTGCGAGCATAGAAAAGAACGTTAACGACAGATATCAACAGGCCATTGAAGGCCATGATTACAATGAGATTCTCGGGCTATTCAACGACAAGTCTCTTGCAACAAGCGTTGGCCATTATTTTGGTATGGACAACAAAATCTATGTCGATCGTGCAATTTCCTTGTTGGAAGGCGACCTGAGAGACGATCTTTCCGAAGCCCTAAGGCACTATATTTCGCACTGAACGGCCGTTTCACGCCCGGCGAGGTCCGGTCAGACCACTGACCGGACCTCGCCCCAATAGCGGGAACACCCCATATCGCCACAAATCACCCCTCTCCGTCCATGACCGTCCAGCTCACAGGCTCAATGCCCGGAAGAGACGTTAGGCAAGAGGGGCAGGCAACCTGATAGTTCCCGTAATTTGTTCTGCGCTGCATCGAAGCGGAGACGTATACCGCTTTGCGGGCGCGAGTGACGCCGACGTACAGCAGGCCTATTTCCTCAATAAGCCCATCTGGCATTTTCTTCGCATCAGCAATCTGGCAACCTCGCGCAGAACGTAAGCATATACCAGCATTTTCGCAACGAGAGCAAATCCCTCCAGGCCAATCGAAACGCGTAACGCCCGGAATGAAAACGGTGTCCCACTCGAGCCCCTTAGCGGAGTGAACGGTCATCATGGAGATGCCCACATCAAGGTAATCGGAGAAACGTCGCAGGGAGCCCTCGGAAAAGATACTAACGATATAGTCGAAGCGCTCAGACGGGCTCATTGCGACGCAGTCATTTTTAAGGTGTTTCCGAAGCGCTCCAAGAAGCATGGCATAGGACCGCCCATACTCGAATCTCCTGGAGCCAGTCAGCAGTTCATCAGAAATGGAGTCGATTATTTTGTCCGCAGCAGACCGGCTGACGCCCTTTTCTCCAGACGCTGCATCGGTAACCCTGGATAAAGCAAACGCATTGAATTCAATGAACTCCTGACTTGTATCCGAGAAGAGTCCGTTGAAGTAAGAGATGCCTTCTTTAGTAAGCTCTTCCATAATGAGATCGGCAAGGGCACCACGCTTACGAACAAGAATCGCGATCCTCCCGACACCGACTTGGATGAGCGCCGCAACCTTGGAAACAATGGCTGTCGCTTCGTCTTGCTGTGCAGCGCCAACATATATGGGAAGTCGGGGCATACCGCTGGCAATGGCGCCCTTCATGTTGGAGCGAATCGCAGCACCGAGCTCCCCAACAATAGATCCCCCAGAAAACCTATGATTATGTTCGAGCTCCATCGGCGATAGACACAGGTCGGTAGTGGCCTTTGTCTTTAAGCCTTCCATTGCGCCAATAAAACCATAGACACGCTGAATGGGGTCGCCGAACATGCAGATCCCCGACTCATCAGAAATCAGACCCCTTAGGAAGACATAACACAACGCATTCGTGTCCTGCGCCTCGTCGACAAGCACGACAGGATATGCTGCCGACAGATAGGACCTTAACTTGGGAAAATGAGCGAGCAATTCAATTGCAAGGGAAATCATTGCGGAGTATGGCAAGAGACCGTTCGATGCAAACCTTTCCTTGATGATCCTATTAAAGGAAAACATCACACGCCTCAAGTCCATTTCCTGACCGTTTCTCATGAAGCGTAGGAAGTCGTCAACGGCATTCTTTTCATCCCAGGTCAGCCTGCCACCTCGCGAAACCAGCTCGCTAACGGCGCTGTTGTCATCAACCATAGAGAGCTCGTCAACGTTCACTGGGAGCGAGAGCGATTTCCAGTATCTGCGTAGCAGAGCCCAAGCAAAGCCGTGGAAGTTGGTCGCCATGACGCTGTCCTCAAAACGCTTGGCCACGGGACCAGGAAGTGCCGACATAGTGATGCCCAAATCCATACGCATCCTCCGCGCGGCGGCAACGCTAAAGGTCAGGGCCAAAATCCTTTTTGGCGGATGGACTTCGCCAGATGCCAGCAGCCAGCAAGCCCGCCCAGTCATCACCATGGTCTTCCCGTAGCCTGCCGGCGCCTCCACGAAAACCCTCTTTGATGGCGAGAAAATTGCGGAGCACTGCGATGCATCCCCACCACAGCGCGCCTCAATCTCGGCTCTAACACTATCCCGCAGGTCAGTCTGACTCATCAGCATTCGAGCCCCACGGCCTTGCGAATAATACTTTTGTAACATGTGGGAACGCCATTAGCACCAAGAGCCTCCGCGAGGGCGACGCCAGACACGACGCCCTTGTTCGATGAAAGCCATGCATACATAAGCGCACGTGATTTGGGCGTGTCTGCGAATAACCCGTCAAACTCCGATCCCCGGAAATCGTATTCAGGGTCCCGCAAGTTAACGCCATAGACAGCACAGGCGCTTTTCAAAGCTTTACTATTCCCCTTGATGCAAGTTGCCCTCTGAAAAGGATCAATCGACTCAAGAAGCGCAATAAACGCACCCTGGTTATCGCTAGCGAAGAACGAGTCAACGACCTCACCTTCGAAATCCCGTTCGGTTGTCGTTATATGGTCTTCAGAAGTTTCTTGCAGCTCATCCTCATCTCTGTCAACAATTGAATAATTTGGAATCTCGAACTTGCCCAGAAGTTCACAGAGTGGTTTAACGTTCTTTTTCCCGCCGGCCCTGATAGGCACAACTCCATAATCATCCAGATCCATCCCAAGGTTGCGAGCGAAGACCGGAATGGCTCCAGACTCTGTCTGCCCCTCAAAAGCCAAAACCGACCGCGCGAAAAAGGCCTCTCGTATCGACTCAAAGTTCAGCATAAGATGCTTTTCAACCTTGTCGGACAGGTCAATATCCCTACCGCATATGACCTTCGGCGAATTTTCGCCCTGCCCGAATCGCACAATGTTCTTATAGCCGCGAGCCAGAATGTTAGGCGAATGCGTCACCATGATCAGCTGAGCTTTGATTGAATCAATTCCGAAATACTCCTTTAGAAGGGCGTTAAACTTGGCATCCTCCCCTTCGCAAATCCTATGTAAGCTTTTCGAGAGCCGTCTTTGCATATACGGATGAAGATGAGCTTCGGGTTCGTCATAAGCCAGAACGGCATGCAGCACGCGTCTGTCATCATCATCTGAGCAAAGGCTCTCTTGAAGGCGTTTAGGCGAAAGACGCATAATGCTCTCGATTATCGAGAGCGAGGCAATAGCGAGGTACTGCAAGCCTACCCCTGCCTTTTTAAAATGAACGCCCCTCTTGTCAAGCAAGGTAACCAAACTTCCAAGCGTTCCGCCATCCGATGAATCGACGCCAGGTCTCACACCATATGATGACAGGATCGGGACGTCGCCGACGATTTCGCCGAGATCTGCAACCAGACCTTCGAGCTCGCTCCCATCCAGAAAATCGGAGACCTCTTTACCCTCCTTATCTAGATAAAGAGCGATACCTTTGGAGAGAACTTTACCGACACCTCGGGTACCATCAAACGCCAGGTCTCCCCTATTAAAGGATGCAGTCGAGTACCTGAACATGTGAACGGATCGCATCAGAGAGGGTGGAATACTTTCCCCGCTCCCTTCGGCCTTAAATTCAATTCGAGAATCCGGGTCGTCAGCAAAAGCGCAGATGGTTATAGTGTTTCCGGTCGTAGGATCGATGTCGAGCCCCGTTATTCCGATCTCGTCCTCGTCCAACTTTAAAGTTACTAGAGCTCCTGCGCGCTTTTCAATGTCAGCGAAATCCTCTTCGCTAATCGTCGCTTGATTGAAAATTGTATTGAGCAAGTCAAGCACATTCGTTTTGCCGAGGTTGTTCTCGCCGACAATATAGCTCACGTCCTCGTCAAAACTAATCGACACTCCATCGAGATTCCGATAGTTCTCAATCCTCAGTTTAGAGATCCTCATGCGTCCTCCCGACCTTTATGGTTTTATGGCTTCCAACAATCTAACACGCCTCGTGTTGTACTGAACTTGAGGCACAGCCACTTCGAGAGGCTTGTAAATCATAAGCGTAGTCCTAAGAAGGTTGTTTGCATGCACCAATCCGTCTCCTAAGGCTCCCTCCCCCAACCTTCCCCAGAAAGATCGCTGATGTTGACTGGGGTTCCCGTAAAATAATCCCAACTAAATATGTGCGGAGTGCTGGCCTGGAGCTGCCTCGGACCCTATTGGCTGCTCACCGAGAGGCTCCGCTATGAAACGACCCCTTTACTACCTGCTCTGCGCGATCGCGTGCATGTCCATGGTCAGCGCGACGATGCCTATGGCAGCCATTGCGGAGGCGATTCAGCCTCAAGAAACCGCCGAGCAGCAGGAGCAAGCCGACGCCACGAACGGCGACACAGGCAAGGCTAAAGACGGCACCAACACAAATGCGACAGCAGATACCGCAGAGGACGGCACCGCAACATCCACCGGCACCAGCGCAGCCAACACGGAAAGTGCCGACGCCACCAATGCCGGCACCCCCGCCGCAACCGGCACCCCCACCCCATCCCTCCGCGCCCAAACCAC